>JAVKEP010000088.1:0-25607 GCA_040221375.1 Cryomorphaceae bacterium | reverse complement strand
TCAAAAGTACCTTGGAAAAATGCCTCCAGCTCCTCCCATGACAGAGTATCCATGACGCCAATGTACGTCCGTGGTGACAACTCTTCTACCTTCACCTCTAAATCTCGAAACGTTGTCTTTGAAGAGGCCTCCTCTTCAACCAATGTTTTTAAGCGATCCATTCCCTCTTGAAAATCGGGTCCAAGCATTTCGTCTAGATCGAACATGAGGTTCATGACATTCATCGGATATGGAGTGTGATCGGAGTAAGACCAAGTGACCTTTACGCCGTTTTCCGTCTCCTCTAGGCTAGTTACTGCATCGGCATCCGACTCCCATGGACGAATGAAGTGAAGATGTGTAACCACTTCATTGTCAGACATTGATGTAATTGTTTGTGTACCTTCTCCCACCAGCGAATCAGCCCCGCTCCAGTGGTACAGCGCTCCTACCTGCCCGTCGTTCTCAATTGAATATTCTTGATCGGGATCTCGATCGTGCCACGGCGACCATTTGAGCATCCCTTCAAATGACATTACGTTGGCACGTACAGCATCGCCGGGTGCGTTGATCATTACAGACCTCTCTACGTGGTTCTCACTTGGGGCGATCATTGCTGCGATCAGGAGGATGATAACCAAGGAAATAATGGTTCCTCCGAGTATCTTTAGAATTTTCATGGTAGTAGATTATTAAGTTGGTAAATCAATAATAAGTAAAATTCTCTGCTTGGAACCCAGCATGCTTTTCCTTTGATTTGAAAAATGAAAGCATGCTATGTTGTATTGCTCAGCATCTCGGTAATCCTGTTATCTGGATGCTCGGATGCCATCGACGCGTCGGATTTCATTACTCCTTTTGAGCAATCCGATTCTCTTGAGACCAGCACCTATGAAGAAGGCATCGCATGGTGGAAGGCCTTAGAAGAAGCCTCTCCTTACGTATGCGTTCAGGAGTCTGGAACCACTGACGCTGGCCTACCCCTCCATTTGGTTGTCGTGAACTCCTCGCGAAACTTCAACCGAGCGCAGATAACCCAACGCGATAAGGCCATTTTCCTAATCAACAATGCCATTCACCCCGGCGAACCCGATGGCGTTGATGCTTCCATGATCTACATCCGCGACCTTGTTTCTCAAAACGACTTCGTCGAGAAGTATGAAGATATCGTGTTCCTCATCATCCCTTTCTATAACGTCGGTGGAGCCTTGAATCGAAATTGTTGCAGCCGTGCCAATCAAAATGGACCTAAGTCCTATGGATTCCGCGGTAATGCACGCAACTTAGACCTCAATAGAGATTTCATCAAAGCAGACAGCAAGAATGCGAAGTCTTTCATCCGGATATTTGAGCAGTGGGACCCAGATGTGTACTTAGAAACGCACGTCAGCAATGGGGCCGACTATCCCTATACCATGACTTGTCTTTATTCACATCCAGGTAAATTGTCTCCTCCACAGGATGATGCGATGGGAAGTCTTTTTGCTGAACCGCTGGAAAGAATGATGGATGAACAAGGTGACCAGATGGTCCCGTACGTGAATGTTTTTGGCACCACTCCGGATAGTGGATACCAACGATTCTACGACTCACCGCGCTACTCTACCGGATTTGCCGCCTTGCATCATTCCTTCGGAATGCTGACTGAGACCCATATGTTGAAGCCATTTAAGCAACGGGTTGCTTCTACACTGCGATTCATGCACAACCTCGGGAACATTGTAGCCCAAAATAGTCGTGAGATTCAGTCAAAGCGCCAAGAGGCCAGAGAAAACGACCTGAAGCGATCAGAATACACACTTGACTGGCGAATCGACACATCTGCTCCATCTAAGATCAAGTTTAAGGGTTACAAAGCCTACTATGACAGCAGCACAGTGACGCATCAGCTACAGCTTTACTACGACGAGGATTCAATATGGGAGAGGGAAATCGATTATTTCGACAAGCTGGTTGCCACGGTAAAAAGAACCGCCCCGCGTGCCTATCTAGTCCCCTTGGCCTGGGACGAAGCGATTGAGCGGCTCAAGTTGAATGGAGTAGACATGCAGCTGATTACGAGGGACACTACGCTTGATTGCACGGTTTATTCCATTGCCGATTTTGAGACTTCCCAAACGCCTTATGAAGGGCATTACTACCATCACCGCACTTCCGTTTCTGGTGAAAAACGCAGCCTACGCTTGAGGGCGAATGAATACTACTTGATCAGCACCCAACAAAAAGCGCGCAGGTATCTGATTGAAGTGTTGGAACCCGAAGGCCCTGATTCCTATTTCAACTGGAATTTTTTCGATGAAGTACTTCAACAGAAGGAATGGTTTAGCTCCTACGTTTTTGATCAAGAGGCCGTGGAAATGCTAAAGGATCCAAAGGAGCAAGAGGCGCTGAAGACGTTTATCGCCACCAATCCCGGATTCAGAGACGACGCCTTCGCACAGTTGTACTTTCTCTATCGAAGAAGCGCTCATTTTGAACGTGATTCGTACATGGTCTACCCGGTATTTAGGCTTGAATGAAGCCAAAGACATACTGAATCGCTACTGGGGGTATGAAGAATTCAGGCCTCTGCAATCTGAGATCATTGCGAGCACAATGGCTGGCAGAGATACCCTCGCTCTTTTGCCCACTGGAGGTGGGAAGTCCATATGTTTTCAAGTCCCTGCCATGCTGATGCCCGGAATATGCTTGGTCATTTCACCCCTCATCGCATTGATGAAAGACCAGGTAGCCAACCTTCAAAAACGGGGAATTAAGGCGTTGAGCGTAACTTCAGAATTGGATGCATCTGGTTTGGACGCCATTTTTGATCGATGCATCTACGAGAAAGATGTCAAATTTCTCTACCTCTCTCCCGAACGGCTTCAGACAGAGTTGGCCAAAAAGCGGATAGCACAGATGAACGTGAACTTATTGGCGGTAGATGAGGCCCACTGCATCAGTGAGTGGGGCTATGATTTTCGTCCTTCCTATCTAGACATTGCGGAGATCAGGCCGCTGATGGGAGGAACGCCTGTACTAGCGCTCACCGCAAGCGCAACCAAGGTAGTTGTGAAAGACATACAAGACCGGCTTTCATTCGAGAAACACAACGTTTTTCAAAAGAGCTTCCAACGTGAGAACCTGGCGTATTTCGTCGATTGGGACGAAGACAAGTTGGGAAAAATCGAACGCATTGCTCGAAAACAACAAGGCTCTGGAATCATCTATCTGCGAAGCAGAAAAGGTACAGAGCGGCTGTGCAAGGCCTTGGAGCAACGGGGAATCAACGCTGATTTTTATCATGCAGGCGTGGACAGCAAAGTCAGAAGCGAAAAACAAGAGCGTTGGATGCGAGGCGATACACAGATCATCATCGCAACGAACGCATTCGGGATGGGCATCGACAAGGCAGATGTCCGGTTCGTGATTCATTGCGACCTTCCTGATACGCTTGAAAACTACTACCAAGAATGCGGTCGTGCCGGAAGAGACGGAGAAAAGGCTTATGCTATTGCGGTGCTTGCCCAGAAAGATGTGGACGCCTTCGATGAAAAGGCTAAGCGCGCCTTTCCGGAGAAAAAAGCGATTAAAGATGTGTATAACGGCATGTGTTCCTTGCTCAACCTTGCGATCGGCAGCGGGAAAGACGAAACATTTCCGGTGAATTTGGAGTTGCTTGGTGATCGTATTGGCATGGATGTAAAATCGCTGCATCACTGCCTTCGCATTTTAGAGCAAGAAGGCTACATCGCAATGAAAGAGCGAACTTTCGCTTCCTCAACGGTTCAGGTAATTGCCCACCACGATGCCGTGTATGAACTGAGACAAAAGGGTGATCGTGGGGGTGAAATGTTGGATGCGCTGCTACGCTCCTACCCACGGCTATTTGAGGAAGAGACTTCCATAAGTGAATGGAACCTAGCCAAACGCTTGAAAATTACAAAAGACATGGTAGTAGAAATGCTCGGATGGCTTTCGAATGCTGGATACATCTCCTACCAAGAAAGCAGCGACTTGCCTCGGGTGACCTTTAGCTGTGAGCGCTTGGCTATAAAAAACGTCCGACTTTCTGATGAACACTACCGCTTACGAAAGCGCATCGTAAAGGAAAAGGCAGAAGCCATGCGCGATTACATTACGTCAACGCACAAGTGCCGGTCGCGGTTGATTTTGGAATATTTTGGTGAGATAGACGCTCCAAATTGCAAGGTTTGTGACGTCTGTAAAAATCGAGCTGCTTCTTGAAATACCAGAGCATCTACTTCATTCTGATGGCTTTGTCGACGGCGGTTTTTTCACCATTGCGTTCTCAAACCATCACGCTCATCGACGCAACCGACCACGGACCTATTCCCTACGCTACAGCCGAGTGGATCGGTTTTGGACGCGGAGTGGTTGCCGATGCTGAGGGCCTCATCGATGTGACGGATTTTCCATCTAATGCTCGATTTCACATTCGCTCTATCGGATACCAAACCTGTTTTAAATCATTGGATTCTGTAGTGGGTGACACCGTGCATCTACGGCCCAGTGTAATGCAGCTCAATGAAGTTGTCGTTAGGCCACTTTCACCGATGGACTACATCATCAGAGCCATGCGCAAGGTGAAGGAAAACTACAGTAGAGACTCGTTTGCCACGCAAAACTACTATCAGGAAAAACTCATAGAAAACGATGCGGTGATCAGCCATATTGAGGCCTTTGTCGAAGTCAAGCAACCCGGATATCGAATTGAAAAAGACTCATTTGAAGTGAGGATCAGGGCTGCTAAAGAAGCCAGTTCAGCACAATTGACTTTCATGAACAAGGAGCTTCAAAAGTCGCGACAAAAGGATCATAAAAAGGCGAAAAAGGAAGGAAGAGTAGTTGAGGAAAGCGAACTGGATGCCCCACTCGAGTTGGGCAGCCCGCCCCTTTTACTCTATATGGACCCATTGCGACACAGTGGTGAAAAAATGTCTGTAAATGACCACAACGTTCAGTTTTTAGACAGTTCGAACACCGAGCATTACACCTATTGGTTCGGCACCCCTGTACAATACGGGGAGCGCAGCCTTGTAGTCATTCACTTCGATCAAAAAGAAAAGGTACATAAGGCAATGTTTAGCGGGACGATATGGATTGATGCAGAAAGCGATGCACTTACCAAAATCTCATTCGGACTCAGTGAGCGTGGAATGAAGTATTTGACTCCCGGCTATGTCAAAGCCGCTCTCTGGCTTTACGGACTTAACTACGACATCGAACATACGCTCTTCGAGTTCAATTATGCGCCCTTTGTTGGCGGCTGGCGATTGCAATCGACCCGACTGGAAGCGAAAGGAGCTTTGGAAAAAAGGAGGTTATTCGGTCCAAATGACTTCAGCGAATTCAGCTACAAATGTGAGATGATCACGACGCGAACGTATTCAGTGCGTGTTCCATTCAGCAGCGAAATGGTATATCAACCAAAGGAATTGCTATCCGGTCAGTTGAAAAACGTATCTGAAGAGCAATGGAATGATTTGAAAAGAGAAAGCCGTAATTTTTACTGATCAAACTTCACAACAACCCGGCCTTGGGTTCGGCCTTTTAGAATCAAATCCATATGGTCCATGATCTCTTCTAGTTGGATGAAGCTTCCGTAATCCAACAGCCCATCTACCTTCCAAGTTGAGCTCAATCTTGACCAAATGTCCTTTCGTAAACTCATTTGAGTCTCGGCGGAATCCACCCCGAGGATATTCACACCATTGAGCAGGAATGGATAGACAGTCATGTTCAGTTCATGTGACGCTACTAAGCCGCAACTCGCAACACTTCCGTGTCGCTTACACGCCTTAACACACGTGGCCAATGTATTTCCTCCCACAGTATCGATGGCTCCAGCCCAAAGGCTCCTGAGCAAAGGGCGGCCGCTGGTGTCGTTCGCAAAAGCTCGGTCTTCAATGCTTGCAGCCCCTAACTTCCTTAAATACACCTCTGCCTCTTGGTTTCCGGTTGAAGCGATTACCGAGTAACCAGCGGTGGCCAATATACCCACTGCCATGCTCCCAACGCCTCCCGTAGCACCCGTTACGAGTACATCACCTTGAGAGGGGTTTTGCCCCATCAGTTCCATCTTGTACAGGCTCAATGCAGCGGTAAAACCTGCTGTTCCGTAGACCATAGCTTCTTCCATGGAAATGCCCTTAGGCTTGGGAACTACCCAAGCGGCAGGAACACGTATGTATTCTTGAAACCCACCGGAAGTATTCATGCCGAGATCGTAGCCCGTCACAATTACTTCATCCCCTATCTGATACAATTCTGAATCGCTAGCCGCTACAACGCCACAGGCATCGACTCCTGGGGTGTGTGGGAAATGCTTCGAAATTCCTTTGTGACCGGAAGCCGAAAGGGCGTCTTTATAATTGAGACCGGCAAAATGATTTTTAATGAGTACTTCTCCGGCCGGCAGATCTCCGACAGTTTTCCACTCTATCGACCGCTTAAAGCTTCCGTCGCTCTCTTCGCGAACCACCAAGGCCTTGAATCTATGTTTCGCATCCATGCGTCCGAAGGTAAAAACTTAGCCGCATTTGCTCCTGAGGAGATTAAGCAGGGATGATCCGGAACCGCTCGAGTTCCCACTCAGAAGCGAATCTCTTCAAGTCGAGAAAAGTAGTCCAGGTCAATATGCTCTCTGAACCATTCAATTCATTCGCTTTGATGATCAAAAATTCACCGAAGGGCCCCATTTGCAAGGTTTCGGTCTGCTCAGCACAAATCGTTAATCGCGGCTGGAGATTTCTAAGCTGATCCGTCAATGGCCCGTTCTCGCCTAAGTGAACGACGTTCACTCCTATCTGCTCCGCTGCCAAATAAACCAACAAGGCGTCGGAATAGGACAATCCATAAATCGCAATGCGATTGCCACAAATAAGGCCAAGCGAAATCAGTGACCTCGCTACCTCATTCATTCGAATCTCGATGTCCTGCAAGGATATCACGGCTCCGTGATCATCTTTCAACTTGAGATCACTTCGCTCTTGTTCGCTTTTGTGAAGAATTTCCGCAGCTGTAATGGCTGGCGACTCCACTTTACCGAAAACCTCTTGTAAAACTTTCATGGGGACAAATATTGCCAACCTATCCTAGCGGTTGAGGTGGGCTTTGAGTTTAATATCAACACCTTTATAACCAATAACTCGGTCTAGATAGGCTGCGATCTCGAAGCGGTAGGTTTTGTATCGGTTGTTGCTCAAGCTTTTTACCTCTATCACTCGACTAGCCTGCTGGTCCAAGTAGATCTCAACAACACTTTCAGGGTTGTTCAACGTTGCAATATGCGTTGCGTTCTTTAATAATTCAGTGTTCATCTATTCATGTTTGACCACAAGTCTAACTAGACTAAGTGTATTTTTAACACTAAGTATGAGAAAACTGAGTAACATTGTACGATTTTCAAAAAAGAGTTCACTTTATTACTAATCATTCAATTCATTTAGGAAATGGCAATCAATCTGGACAGCACAGACCGAAAAATCCTAACATTCCTCATTGAGGATGCACGCATGCCGTTCACCGAAATCGCAAAAAACCTGAGCGTTGCACCTGGAACAGTTCACGGAAGGGTGAAAAAAATGGAACGAAGGGGTATAATCACGGGAGCTACGTTGTCAGTAAACTACGAAGTTGTGGGCTATGCTTTTACAGCCTACGTAGGCTTGATTTTATCGAGGACGATAGACTCAGATTCCATCATCAAAGGACTGCGTGAAATACCGGAGGTAACGGTCGCGCATATTGCGACGGGTCAATTTTCCATCTTCACCAAGATTCGATGTAAGGATGCGAAACACGCAAAGGATGTCATTTTTCGAATGAACAAACTTCAAGGTGTCCTCCGAACAGAAACGATGATCAGCTTAGAGGAATCTATCAATGATAAGGAACGGTTGTTTCGAGCTATTTTCGACCTTTCCGACAACTATGCCCGATAGCAGAATGCGTTGATGTTCATCCCCGCGCCCACGGAAGCAAACAAGACCAAGTCGCCGGCGTTTACTTTGTGGTCCTGAAGTTTTCCTTTTTTCACCCGGTCGTACAAGGTTGGCACGGTCGCTACTGAGCTATTGCCTAGTTCATGGACGCTCATTGGCATGACATGCTTCGGCACTTCCCTAATGTCGTAGAGTCGATACAATCGCTTTATTACTCCTTCATCAAGCTTTTCATTTGCCTGGTGAATGAATATCTTTTTAACCTCTTGGATCCCGACACCCGCATCGTCGAGGCACTTTTTCATAGCCAGCGGAACATTGGTCAGTGCATACTCATAGACCTTCCTTCCGTTCATTTTAATGTACCGAACCCTTGGGTCTGATTCTGGAAAGTTGGACTTGCCTAAATACAGGTAATAAGCTTCATCCAAGGTATGGCTCATCGCGGCGGTAGATAGTATTCCACCTTCTCGCTCTGTTTCTTCGAAATGGAGCACGGCAGCACCAGCACCGTCAGAAAATATCATGCTGTCTCGGTCGTACTCATCAATGACCCGAGAAAGCGTCTCCGACCCAATCACCAGCGCCGTTTGAGCAGATCCGGCCTTGAAGAATGCATCGCATTGAATGACGCCTTGAACCCAGCCAGGACAACCAAATAATACGTCGTATGCAACGCAGAAGGGGTTCTTAATCTTAAGCGCATGCTTGACACGAGAGGCTAACGACGGAACGATATCCGTCTGGATTGTGTGTTGGCGCACATTTCCAAAATTGTGCGCAAACACGAGTTGATCGATGGTCTCTGGGTCAATGCCTGAATCTTCGATGGCTCGCCTAGCTGCTATCTCTCCAATGGTAGACGAATCCATATCCCCGCTGATGTACCTCCGCTTGCTAATGCCAGTGATAGCCTCGAATTTTTGAGTGACTTCTTCGGGGGCCGTCTCGATTGGCTCTTGGCCTTCTGTATAGAATTGATGCCGATGAAAATGATCGTTCTCGACGATCATTTCTGGCAGGTAACTACCCGTACCTATGATGTGTGTGCGTTTCATACTTCGACATTTGGTCCAATAGTATGGGGCTATTTGGTCTAAAGCAACTACAGATGATAAAATCTTTGTTTTGTTGAAAGTTTTGTGATTTAAACGGCCTGATTGTGGAAAATCGTCAATTCGTCGCCTGAATTCGATTTCGTACCCTTGTAACGGACGCAAATGAAGAACCTAGCCTACCTTTTTTTAACATTCTGTTTTTCCGTTGGATTCACTCACTTTTTGAGAGGCCAGCAAGATGTTTCCATCCAAGGCTTGTACGTTTTCGCAGATTCTGTGCTCGGACCACCTGACGTTTTGGTGCAAGGCAGAATGTATCCCGGCACCAACACTGCAGCCAAAGGACATCCCTATCTATTCCATGATGACTTTGCTGAGGCCAGTATTTACATCAAGGACTTGACGTTTGAGCACATTCCCATTCTGATCGATCTGGAACAGGATCAAGTCATTATCCGCTATCCCATTGATGGCGTTAACCGTTACATCATGTTGGCCGAGTCTGTAGTAGATTCCTTGCGCTACCATGGACGTTGTTTTATGTCTCATGAATCTGAGTTGCATTTCCCTGAAATTGTTTACAACGGGCCAACCATCCTGCTGCGACAGTATGAAAAACGCTTCATCGCCACCTACAATGATGCATCACCAAATGGCAGGTATTCTCGGCTTGAACGAAGGTATTTTGTAGTCGTCGACGGCGAGCTCCTCCAGATACGCAAGAAGAAAGACCTGTTGGAACTTTCTTCGCACCCCGAAAAGTTGAGAGCCGAGCTTCGCTCCTCAAAATTTCGGCTTAAAAAGGCAACAGATGAAGCATGGCGATCCATCCTGATGAGCATTGATCATGAGAATTAGCACGGCATTCTATATTATGCTTGTCTTGATGCTTAGCGCAAACGCAATCAAAGCTCAAATTTCAACGCGCGTACCTGACAGTTTGAATGGGAAAACGCTGGACGATTTGGCGAAGTGGACAGAAGAATTCGGACGCATGCCACTCTATTATCATCCGAACCTCGGTAAACTTTCCATTCAAGTCGAAAGCGACGATTCACTGGGAAGCATCTTGCATCGATTAATTCGTGAAGAAAACCTTCACCTACACGAAGATCCACGAGCGTTTCTATATTTATCTACTACAGCATTTGCACGCCAGCTGCCTTCCGATCTGTTCATCCCAAAAAACGACGCGGAAGGCAAGGAAGATGAAGCGCGAAGTGGATACTTGGGAACGATTTCACTGCGAGGCGGGCCGGTGGTGATTGCAGGCACAAAGCAGTCGGGCGCGTATGTAAAAGATGTCACAATCCATGGCAAAGTTCGCGACGGTGCTACCAGTGCTCCAATTTTCGGAGCCACCATCCGCGTTAACGAACTAGGCATCGGTGCAAGTAGTGACGCAGATGGACGCTACTCTCTGACCCTTCCACAAGGCAAGTATAGCTTGACCATTAGGACCTTGGAAATGGATCCTATGGATGTCACGTTGATCGCCCATTCTGACGATCAGATCGATTTTGAAATGTCTGGCAAAGTCGTTGGGCTGAGGGAAGTCATCGTGTCAGCTGACGCCCGTTCCAATGTGGAACGACCTGATATGGGAATTGAAAAACTCAGTGTGTCGACCGTCAACGAGATTCCGAGGATGATGGGAGAGCCAGACATTGTGAAAGCGGCCTTGCTCCTGCCCGGAGTTCAAAGCGTAGCCGAAGGCACTGGTCAATTGAACGTCAGGGGTGCCCCATCCGATCAAAACATTTTCTACCTGGATGAAATACCAGTGTACAATACCACCCACCTAATGGGGTTCTTTTCAGCCTTCACACCGAATGCTTTGAACGACGTTTCCATCTACAAGTCAAGCCTCCCCTCTAAGTACGGAGGCCGATTGTCGTCGGTTTTCGACATCGGAACCAGCCCAGGAAACAAAGATCAGTTCAAGCTGAAAGGTGGCATCAGTCCCATCACAGCTGACTTGCAAGTGGAAGGACCTGCCCTCAACAACAAGCTGACCTACATGTCTGCTGTGCGCTCAACCTACAGCAGCTGGGTATTGAACTTGATCGACGCTCCAGGCATCAACGGGTCAAACGGCGCATTTCAAGACGCCATTCTGAGGTTTAAGTATGACGTAGACGACAAAAACAGCATCAGCACAACGGGCTACTTCAGTCGAGATGAGGTACAACTGAATGGCTTGAGTGATTTTGCTTACGAAAATCGAGGAGCCTCGGTCAAATGGAATCGTTCCATTCGTTACAAACACACTTTTTCTCTGAGCGCGGCCATGAGCAACTATGCATTCAGAGAAGAAAACGTACAGACCCAAGCTCGCCACTTTCAGTCGAATTATCAAATCAGGCACATCGAAGGACGAGCTGAGTTGGTTTTGAGGCCCTTTACCCAACATACTGTGCATGTGGGATTGAACAGCATTCGATACGACCTCAACCTAGGTGGAATTTCACCTCTAAACGCAGAAAGCTTGATCAAGCCCATTGACTTTGGAGCTGAACAAGCCTTGGAGAGCGGAATATACCTCGAAGAGACCTGGACCGTCAATCCGCGAATAACGCTGAAAGGCGGCGCTCGTTTAAACCTGTACCAATACCTGGGACCGAATTCGACCTTTGTCTATACCGATCCACATAACAGGTCGGCTTCTAGCATTTCCGACACGCTTGATTTTGCAAAGAACGACGTGATCATGGGATCCGTGGACCCTGATATTCGGATATCGGGGAAGTATTCATTAAATGAATTGACTTCCATTAAGGCCAGTGTAAGTCGAGCCCACCAATACGTCAACGTGCTCTCCAATACAGTTACGGTGGCACCGTCAGCCCGTTGGAAACTCGCTGATCAAAACATACAGCCGATGATGGGATGGCATTATTCTATCGGGCTGTTCAAGAACATTCGCGAAGTGGCAGAAGCCTCCATCGAGCTGTACTACAAAGAAGTGGAGCAACTCGTAGATTTTAAAGACGGTGCAAACTTGGTTTTTTCACCATTTCCTGAAATGGAAGTGCTACAAGGCGACTTGACGGCATTCGGTGTAGAGTTCATGCTTCGAAAATCGCTGGGGAAATTGAGCGGTTGGTTCAACTATACCTTTGCGCGGTCATTCGTACAAGTTGAAGGAATCAATGATGGAGTCACCTATCCTTCCAATTTTGACAAACCCCATTCGGTAAACCTTGCTATGCATTATCAGCACACGACACGGATGAGTTTTTCTATGAATTTGGTTTATGCTAGCGGCAGACCGATTACATACCCAACTGCCGTTTTCTATCAATCCGAATTTCCCCTCACCTACTTCTCATCCAGAAACGAATTCCGCATACCGGACTATATGCGATGCGACATTGGAATGAGCCTAGAGGGCAGCTTGAAGGCCAAAAAGAAGTTTCACGGAACTTGGCATTTTAGCGTCTATAATCTCTTCGGACGCGACAATCCTTTTTCCGTTTTTGCCGTTCCTGAAGATGGCGTTATCAATGGTTACCAACTGTCCATTTTTGGAAGCCCTATTCCATCCATTGCGTACCAATTCAAACTTGGAAACTATGCGCGTTAAGAGCTTACTTCTTCTATTGGCATTTGCCGGAACAGGATGCATAAAACCCTTTATTCTCGAGAATGAATCGTACGATGAATTACTGGTCGTGGAGGGAGTGATAACGAATGAGCCAGGACCGTACGAAATAAAAATAAGCACCTCTACGCCCATTGACCAAGTCATCTACCACGCGTTCGAAGATTGCGAAGTTTTCGTTGTTGATGGAAGCGGGAACCGATTCAATTTCTACGAATTCGAAACAGGGGTGTATACGAGCGACAGTGCCACGTTCAGAGGACAAATCGGCGAGCGGTACCGGTTGCACATAACTACACCACAGGGCGAGATGTACCAAAGTACATGGGAAGAGATTCTACCACCGATGGCAGTGCTTGACATCATAGAAGAATACCAAGAAAAAGACGATCCGAATGAGGCCTTGGGTGTCTTCGGATATCAATTTTACGTGGATGCGAAAGACGCGTCAACAGATTCCGTGCACCTCATTTGGCAAGTGGATGCAACTTATGAGTACCGAGCCGATTTTAAGATCGATTTCTATTATGAAGGCGTGCTGAGGCCGTTTCCCCGTAGGGATTTATTTTACGTGTGCTACAAGACAGCACGGATTCCGGAGATATTTACATTCAGTACGGCGGGACAAGCAGGTTCTCAAATAAGAAATAAGGCGTTACACTATGAAGACACCCGATCTAGGGCTTTGACGTATAATTATTCGCTCAACGTAAGACAGCTGCGGGTTGGTTGGCAGGCCTACGAGTTCTGGGATGAACTCAAGCAGCTTAAGGAACTTCAAGGCGAAGTGTTTGATCGGCAGCCCTTTCAAGTAAATGGCAACATCACAAACACCAGTAATGCGAATGATAAAGCCCTGGGGTACTTCATGGCTGCTGGCGTGAGCAGTAGAAGGGAATTTTTTCGATGGAATTTCGGGAAATTCAATTATCCGACGTGTGTGATTACGGATGCAAACATCATGGCCTATTCTGATATTTTTCGGTCTGCACCTAGCCAATGGCCGATCTACGTCACAGCTGGGCCTGGAGGAGTAGGACCAAGAGCCGTGGTGGCCGATCCCTGCATAGATTGTCGCAAATTTGGCGGAGTGCTAGAAAAACCTGCATTTTGGGAGTGAAAGCATCTAAGTACATAGCATTCATTCTTCTCTTTGTTCCGTTCGGACTCAAGGCTCAACTTCATTTTCCAAAGGAGCGAGTGACCCTCAGCATTGACCGAGCCGTCTATTTCGGCCAAGAGTCCATTCGCTTTGCGGCAGTGATTCAGATGAAAGAAGAAACGTGGGAACCTACGGTATCAACCGTCCTCTATACCGACATCCACACTAGCGATGGCATGCTGGCGGCGCGATGTAAGACGTCCATCATGAATGGGAAAAGTGAGGGCAGTATCCATCTGAACGAAAACATGGTTTCAGGATCCTACGTGATCCGATCGTATACCCAATACCAAGCTTCCGCCTCGACCAACGAGCTCTGCTTCATCCCATTTACCCTCATCAATCCATTACTACGGGCCGACAAATCGCTCGCGCGCCCTAAGCAACAGACGGCGATCGAAGCAATCGAATTGGTTTCATACGAAGTTGATGAAGATGGACTGCTTTTGAGCATGGAGCGCGAAAACATTGAGCTCCTGACTATCCGAGTGGTAAAGGCAAGCCTTAGCTCTGACGCTGCCCTGATCGCGCAATCCGGTGATATCGGACCTGTTTCGTTAGGCTTGGAGCACAGGGAAGTACCCGATATACGGGGTCTCCTGCTAAGTGGAGAACTGTTTGACATCAACTCGGGCCTTCCGATCAGCGACACACGCGTGCTCGCGACCGTCGTTTCAGACTTCAAACAATTGCACGTAAGCCGGACGGACGAACGCGGTAGATTTGCCTTTAGTCTACCTCAAACTGCTGGTAAACATGATGTTTACGTCTGCGCACTTCGTCCTCAAAGCGAGGTAGATGTTTTAATCACCGATGAATTTGCCAAGACCACTTCCGATGAGTGGATTTCTGAAAATATACCGTCAAATTGGGAACAGCTCTCGGCTGCCTTTGTGGATCATCAGCTATGTGTAGACATGCTTGAGGATTGGTCACGGCCTGCTCCTGCAATGATTCTGGAACCACCCTATCCGCTTAGTGCACCGAGTGTTAATGTTAAGACTTCGGACTTTGTTGCGCTTTCTTCGGTAAGTCAACTATTAGACGAAATTGTCCCAATGGTTTCCGCGAGGAAGCAGAATGGAATTCCCTATGTTCACGTCTTTGACCCGAGTACGAAGAGGTCTTATGATGACCCGTTGTTGATGGTGGACCACCTTCCGATTCAGGATGCCACATCCTTTCTCTCCACGCCGATTGAAAGGATTGAAAGCATTGATGTCTTCGCAGAGGAATTGGTCATTGGACAGGAGGTTTTCAAGGGCTGTGTCAATCTGAACACTCGTCCAAACGCAAACAAATCCACAGCGCTTCCAAGTAACTGTGTGGTTGTCGAGTACCTCACACTCACTCCGACACTGGTCGACGTTCAGGCACCGAAAAAATCGGCCCCCGACGTATGCAACACCTTGTTTTGGAAGGTACTTGACGGAGATACACAACCTGTTCAAGTACCGCTAACAACCGCTGATCTCGGTGAATATCGGATGATCGTCACAGGACTCGGTAGGGACGGGAAATGCTACTTCCAAGAAATCCTTTTACAGCCATGATTTCAACAAGCACCGCATAAGATGAGTCGAGGATTTGTCAAAGAAGACGATCAGGAGGAACCTCCCTTTGTCCCACCCAGGGCTTCCTTGCCACCGGACATTGAAAATTACGTGACGCCCGAGGGTTTTGAACAGTTGAACCAAGAAAGGGATGCGTTGCTCGAAGAAAGGAAGCAAACCCGATTGTTGAGTGAAACAGACCGGAGGCGAGAAAATGCCGTCATCGATGGCAAGATCATCTTGTTAGACGAACGGATAAAATCCGCGCAGGTCGTCGAGCGATCTGGAGTGAGTACTGAAGTTCGTTTTGGAGTGCATGTCCGTTTTGCGCCCATCGAATCGGGCGGTACGGAGCGAACTTTTAAAGTCGTAGGAGTAGACGAGGCGAATATTAGAGAAAACAAAGTTGCCTTTACCGCCCCCATTGTTCAGGCGATGATGGGAAAGAAAAAAGGTGAACCATTTTCCTTTACTCAAGGTGGAAAAACACACGCTTTTGAAGTGAGGGAAATACGGTGATCATTCCTTGTCCCCTTTCAATCTGTTTTTCACGTACTCAACTTCGGTTTTTCCATGGGCTACGGGCTTTCCGTTTGCGCCAAGAGATACCATGGTAATGTTGTCAATGCTGATGATGGTTTGACGCGTCATTTTATTCCTGACTTCACAAGACAAGGTGATGGAAGATTTACCCCACTTCACCACTTCAATGCCTATTTCCACGATGTCTCCTTGTCTAGCAGCCGAAACGAAGTTGATGTCTGACATGTATTTCGTAACTACCCGCTTGTTGTCCAATTGGATGATGGTATAAAGCGCTGCTTCTTCATCGATCCACTGCAATAGCCTACCGCCAAAGAGGGTTTCGTTGGCATTTAGATCTTCGGGCTTAACCCATTTTCTGGTATGAAATTTCATAGTGCTCCTTTCACAATGTCATGAACGACGTCTGGATCTAACAGCGTACTGATGTCGCCTAATTTGTCGGGCTCACCTTCAGCTACCTTCCGCAGTATGCGACGCATTATCTTTCCCGACCGTGTTTTGGGTAATCCCGTGACGAACTGAATTTTTTCGGGTTTGGCAATCTTTCCGATCTGCTCAACCACCGTCTCCACGATCTCTGCCTTAGCCGTTTCCAAATCAGTTGGAAAGCTTTCACAAACGACATATGCATAGATGCCTTGGCCTTTTATGTCATGCGGATAGCCGACCACAGCAGATTCGATCACGATGCTGCAAGCATTGATTGCATTTTCAATTTCTGCCGTTCCAAACCGATGTCCACTTACATTGATCACGTCGTCTACACGACCGATGATTCTGTACATGCCATTCTCATCCCGCTTGGCGCCGTCCCCCGTAAAGTAATGGCCTTTATAAGCCGAAAAATAAGTCGCCTTGCAGCGGTCGTGATCTCCATACGTCGTACGAATGATGGATGGCCATGGATACTTGATGCACAAGTAACCTTCCGATTCATTCTCTTTGATCTCCTTCCCTGCTTGATCGAGCAACACGGGTTGTATACCTGGCAAAGGAAATCCCGCATGGGCGGGTTTCATCGGGCTAAAGTCACCCAAACCTGAAATCATGATTCCACCAGTTTCGGTTTGCCACCACGTATCAACAATTGGGCAGCGCTCTTTTCCTACATGGATGTAATACCACTTCCAGGCCTCTTCATTGATCGGCTCGCCGACTGTACCTAAGACCTTAAGGGAATCAAGGCTGTAGGATAACACATGGTCATCGCCATGCCCCATCAATGCTCTAATCGCGGTCGGAGCTGTGTAAAATTGATTCACTCCATACTTGTCGCATACTTGCCAAAACCTTCCGGCATCAGGAAACGTGGGTACACCTTCAAACATGACCGTGGTCACCCCGGAAATCAGTGGACCATATACGATGTAGCTATGCCCAGTAATCCAACCAATATCTGCGGTACACCAATAAATATCGTTCTCATCGCACTGAAAAACGTTTTGGAAGGAGTAGGCCGTATAGACCATGTACCCTCCATGGGTATGTACCACACCTTTGGGCTTACCTGTGGATCCAGAGGTATACAGGATAAACAGCATGTCCTCGGCGTCCATTACTTCGGCCGGACATTCAGGGCTCATCCTAGCTATTGCGTCATGCCACCATATATCCCTTCCTTCTTTCATATTTGGATTCCAACCAAGGCAATTGAAGACAATCACGGTTTCTACTGAAGTGCAGGTTTGCAATGCTTCGTCCACTACCCTTTTCACAGGAACTTGTTTCGCTCCTCGGTTGAGGCCATCTGCCGTGATGACCATCTTGGCTTGTGCATCATTGATTCTATCTGACATTGCATGTGCGCTAAACCCTGCAAAGACCACTGAATGCACAGCCCCTATTCTTGCACATGCCAAGACAGCAATCGCCAATTCTGGAACCATCGGCATATAAATCACCACCCGATCTCCTTTTCGAATTCCTTGTGACTTGAGAGCATTGGAGAATTCACAGACCTTTTCGTAGAGTTCTCGGTAGGTAAAACTGACGCTACGCTCTTTTGGGTCATTGGGCTCCCAAATCAGTGCACGCTTGTTACCGCGTTCGGCGAGGTGTCGATCGAGCGCATTTTCGGTAATGTTGACTTTGCCGCCTTTGAACCATTTAACGTCAGGACCGTCGAAATCCCACTCGCATACCTTATCATAAGGCCGCTGCCATTGAAATGTACGCGCAATGCCGTCCCAAAACGCATCGGGATCCACGACGCTCTGCTTGTATTTTTCTTGGTATTCTTTGAAGGATTGAATGCGTAAATCCATTGTTTCGTTTTAAGGTTGACAAGTATAACAAAGCTTTTAAAACCGCTTCAGACTGCGCTCCATGAGTATCATAGCCAACCTCTCTTTCTGAAATAGAAAATCATTCCTCCGGTAATGAATATCATGATGCCCCACATAATGAAATAACTGTATTGGTAGTGCAATTCAGGCAAATTGTCAAAGTTGGTTCCATAAATCCCGGCGATAAACGTCAATGGAATGAAAATCACCGAAAAGATCGTGAGGAATTTCATTATGTCGTTCAGCTTACTGGAAATGGTCGTGTGATAGATGTTCAATTGATCGGTCAATATTTCTCTATAGCTTTCAGATGTTTCGACGGCTTGAGAAATGTTGCTCTGTAATTCGCGATAATGCGGCCCTACTACATCGTGATCGATGAAGTCCGAATCCAGCTTGACGAGCGCGTTGACCATTTCTTTTGCGGGCAGGATGTTTTTACGGAGGTAGTTGATCTCCTTCTTAAAACTGTTGATCGTCTCAAGTACGTCCTTGCGCGGTTCCCGAAGGAGGTATTCTTCCATTGACTCAATCCGGTCACCCAATACGCTGAGGATGTATATGTAATTATCAATTACAATATCAAGCAAAGCAAACGCCAAATAATCAGAACCAGAGGTTCGAATTTTACGCTTGTTGTTCCTGATCCTTTCTCTCACTGGATCAAAAACATCGCCGCGGCTTTCTTGGAATGACATAAGAATGCGGTCAGCGATCACCAGGCAAAGGTTTTCTACGTGTACTCGATTCTTTGACTCTTCAAAACGAAGCATTTTTATCGATATGAATAGGCAATTTTCGTATTCTACGACCGATGGACGTTTGGTCGTGTCTAAGACATCTGCCAACACCATGCGATCCAGCTCAAATAGTTCACCAATGTTCGATAGCACACCTTCGTCGTGCACTCCATCAATGTTCAACCAAGACACCGTGTCCTTCTCTTGGAATGAAACCGCTTCGCGAATGTCTTTCAAGGTCAGCTCTTCGAGGTGATCTGCATCGAAATCAAACAACCTCAGATGTGTCGTTTCTGAGCGCTTCTGACCTTTAAAGCGCAACTCAAAAGGTGAGAGACCAATGTGTGCTTGATCTTTAAAAACGAAACGTGCCATGCTGGTGTTGATTTAATCGCTCCTAAAATACAAATCCAAGCATACCTATTGCGATGCCAGTTGAGAATCAACTAACCGCTCGTACTTGACGAACCGTTGACGATGAGCCGGGCAGTTTCTCGTTATGATTTTTTCACAGATTTCTGTTGTAAGTAGTTGATGCTGTGATGAATACACTTTGCGCAAAGCAAAACACCCACTAGCTTAGTCCGAATATTTATCAAAACACCGTTTAGCTATGAAAACCATTATCACCTCCGCCACAGCAGTTTTGCTTTTGCTCGCATCATGTCAGAAGCCTGAAGAAATCAATTCGCACTATGCAAGCTCAGACTGCACCACAGAAAAATGCGAGTGTTTACCCGGGTACGCAGGAGACTATTGCGACGTTCCACTATTCCCAACTTCGGTAATGATCAAACGCATTGAAATCAATTCCTTTCCTGCGCTCAACAACGGAGAATCCTGGGATGAGTACATCGGGGCGCCGGACGTTTACTTCAAGATCACCCACATGCATGATTTGGTGTATGAGTCGGACGTGGTTTTCCAAGACGCTGAAGCCGACGAATGCTTAAAATTCAAGTCACTTCAAATAGATTTGAGCGATGTAATTGGCGAGTACCGGTTGCGTCTATTGGACCAAGATGTCGATGAAAAGACCTTTGAGATCATAGAAGACATCTATTTCAATCCACACGTCAAAGACAATGGCTTCCCAGACACTCTTCAACTTAGGGAAGGAGAAACAGCGGCAACGCTCTATCTATCTTATACATTCTAGTGCGTACGCCCACCCGACGACAAGGTGAGCCGGTATGTATCAAAACTCACCTTGTCTCTTTGTCGCTCATTGTACTTTTGCACAAACAGCATTGCAATGCGGGCAACTCCTAGGTACGGCGAAATGATACCATCTGATTGGCAGAAAATTACAACTACAAATCACCTCCAAGAACTCCTGGTACTCTCAGATGACCATCCAGTGGGGATCTTCAAGCATAGCACCACTTGCCCCAGAAGTGCGTACGCGAAAGAACAATTGATCGAGCAATACGGTTCCGCATCGGTTCAAATCAAAGTTTACTACTTGGACCTCCTTGCTCATCGAGATCTATCGAATACAATAGCGACCGACTTGAATATTGTCCACCAAAGCCCCCAGTTCATTGTCATTAAAAACCAACGCGTAATCTATTCAGCTTCTCATGAAGCGATTTCGTACCAGAAAGCACTTTCAAGGATTTGACGCTCCATACCCTGAGCGACTTCGTACTTTTATTAAACGATTTAAAACCAAGTTGTTAATATCTAGTTAAGAAAAGGTTTGGGTAAACAATCCTATCTACGTACGTTCGCATAACGTTAGCCTTTTTAATTGCATCACCACATGCTTCACATTCTTGTTGCATTGCTATTATGGACGGGTCAAGATGATCGCATTCAGTTTCAATTGACCAATACTTCTTCAGAGCCATTAAAGATTGAAATCCCTGGATTCAGAACGATTATCTTGGGCCGAGACCAGTTCAGCGACGTCAGTTTCCACCCAGGACAGGAAGTGTACCTTCTCAAAGATTTGGATGGCGACGACGAAGAAGACAGAATCTTGCTTCTGGTGGTCGCTCAAGACCACTTGGGTGCCGTGATCAAGGTAGACAAGCGCCTTAAAAAAGTCAAGAAAGAATACCTAAGCGGACGATAATTGCTTTATTTAAAGTGCGATGCCAGTATGGCAAAACTTACTGAAAGATTCAGCGAATCCACCTCTCCGCGCATCGGAATAACGACCGTTTGATCAGCTTCATCTAACCAAAATTCGGTCAAGCCTTTACTTTCTGCACCGAGCACGAGTGCAATGTTGTCCTTCCGTTGAACCGAATTGAAATCAACAGCGTCTTCAGTCAAGGCAGCGGCTAAGAGCCACTTCATACCCGACCGAATATGAGCCCTAGCCTCTTCATTTGATTGAAAACAGCAATTAACCGTGAAAATGGCACCTCGACTGTTGCGGATTGCATTCGGATTGAACAAGTCAATCTCTGATTCAGTTACGATTAGATTGTGAATTCCTAGCGCATCGCACGTACGAAGAACAGCCCCTAAGTTTCCAGGTTTTTCTACAGATTCCAGGATCGCTAACATACCCGCTTCCTTTGTCAGTACGTGCTTAAAAGTTTGGAAGACAGCGATGAAATTTCCGGGAACTTGTTGATACGCAAGCCCATCGAAAAGGGCTTTACTGAGTTCTACTAGCTCCACATGATTGGGGTCAAATCCGAACTGAAGCAATTGCGCTCTTGTAATGTAGGACGAGGTAAAAGCGACCAGTGTAGGCTGATGTCCACGGCGCAATGCTAACTCCAATTCAACCCGGCCCTCCATCAGAAAAAGGCCTTCCTTGCGTCTGTTTTTTGACTTCGAAAGTCCCTTGAGCCATTTGTACCGTGCGTTCGAAAAGCTTTCGATGTAGACCATGGACTAAAGCGCTGCTTTTACTGCCTCCCAATCTATGCCCAGTGGTTCAGGCTGAAAGTCCTCTTGAACCTTAAATTCAAGGCTTGCTTTGATACGCGAATTGTTGTGTGGATGGCTCATGAGCCATTCCATTTCCGCGTCGTACGAGAGGTTCTCGCGATTCATCTTTCGAAAGAATGCAGCCAATGCATGCGGATCAATCGACGAACGTTCAAGCAGGTCGAGTCCGAACTGATCGGCTTCCGTTTCTTGTGATCGGCTGAAGACGTTTGACATTACGGTTTGGGTAATTTCCCGAATGAGCCCAGCATCCCCCCCAGTCAGGACAGCCATGACAAACGTGATACCCAATTCTGTCATAATCTTATCTACCACGTGCCGTTTCTCGGCGTGGCCTATTTCATGGGCCAGAACCGCTGCTACCTCCTCAGGCGTATCACTCATCTGCAAGAGACCCGTATAAACGATGATGTTACCGCCGGGAAGCGTCATGGCATTCACGGTGGGATCATCGATGATCATGAATTCATACTCATAATCGGTGGTTCCGAGATGAGCCAGCAAACGGCTTTCAATGACCCAAAGGGCAGAATCCACTAAGGGACTGATCCCTTCGCTCTGTTCAATGCGAAAGGTTTCCAAGAGAAACTCACCTAATTCTTCCTCTTGCTCTAGGCTCAAGCTCAACGCATCGTCATCCATCCAGCCCTCTGGCATCCATTCGCCTGGAATCAATGGTATGATATACGAATAGCTCAGCCAAAGCAAGCAAAAACCACCCAGGAGTTTAACAAGATCGAGCCAAATTGAAGATCGTCCCATGGGCTAAAACGGCGGCTTATTCTCAGTTGGAACGCTTCGCTCACCCTTATATACAAGTGTATTAGAAGTTGAGAATACCATGTCGTAGCTAAGCTTTCCGAAGAAGAGGAAATAGTACATCCGTCCTTTCTTGGCCCGCACGGCGGCGATCAAACTGAACACAACGTACATCAGGTTCGCTATCACTACAGCGAATATGTACCCTTTAAAGTAATCGTCAAACGTCCAGTTGTCGCTGGTCCAGACCATGATTCCCCAATACAATAGCCCCCAGTTCATGAAGGTCGTTGGAAGTTGAGAAAGCAAGCTTTGCAATGAGTGGAAATGAATGAAGCGGCTCTTCTTACGATTCACATAATAATAGATCACGGCGGCAATCAAATTAATGATTGGTAACGGCAGCGAGCTCGCAACCGCAGCAAACATCATTAAATATCCCCCCATGGCATCCTCTCGATCACGCTCCGGAATTTCATCGGGTTGTGGGAGAGGATGGTAACGAGGGGAAGTTTGTCCTGTAAGAGGATCCGTTTCATTCATATACTAAACGATCAACGTTGTGACTTGATAAATTTTATGCGTTTGTCTCAGAAGTCTGATCCCCGCTTGAATCCGTGGCTTGGGATGGCGACGGAGCGGGATCAGGTTTGCCTGAAAACGGTGGATAAGTGTCCGTCATGTAGCCCAAGTAGAGCGAAACACGCTGGCTCCATCGCAGGTATTCGACCACAAAGTCGAACATTGATGCGGGATACTTTCCTGTAAACAATACAGCCCACCACGCGATGAATTGAACGAACATCACCCCGATGCTTAAAAACCAAAGGATGAATCCATGCGGCAAGAGCACGTAGAAAATACCGAACAGTGCTCGAACCAAGGTCAATCCCCTCGAAGTCTGCTCAGGATACGTAACGTCGAAGGTGACATGTTCATCTTGCGCATTCAGTCCGAACGCGGGATAGCCGTCAGCTAGGTTGTAAATCCGGGCGTTCAACCGGAGGTTCCAACGCATGTTTTTGACTTGGAATTCAAACCAGCTTTGGGGATACTTTCCTGTAAACAGAATCACCCAAAAAGCCAGAAAAGATAGCACCTGCGCGGCTATCGCAACAAAAAACAAAAGGAATACATGCGGTAAAACAATGTAGAATAAGCCAAATAAGCTTCTCAAAAGCAACTCTCCTCGAGAGTATTGTTCTTGATGTTTGATCTCAAGTGTCATCATAGGTATAAAGTGGTTAATGGTTGCTCAATAATAAGGAACCTGAACCATTCAACACATATGGCTGGTATAAGAGGACATTAATCGGGATGAGCTGCCGCCGGAGCGTACCAATGCATTTGTTGAACGCAGCTCCCATTGTTCCTTCGGGTGCGATTGGTATCCAGAACACCTGCTCTTCACGTGTCCTCAGAGAATGTACTTCGAAATCGGCCGAAAAGTTGGGGTGCGTACGCCCGCATTGCATTAAATTCGCGACCACGAAATCAAGAATATCAAGAAAAACACAATCCATGGATTTTGACCTTATAGTATTAGGAAGCGGGCCGGGCGGCTATGTTGCAGCCATCCGAGCTTCACAACTCGGCCTGAAAACAGCAATTGTTGAACGTGAATCTCTCGGAGGAATCTGCTTGAACTGGGGCTGCATTCCTACGAAAGCATTGCTGAAAAGCGCACAGGTATTTGACTACCTGAATCACGCTGGAGATTACGGAATAACCGTAAAAGACGGGAGTGTAAACTTCGGAAACGTAGTCAGCAGAAGCCGCGAAGTAGCTAATGGCATGAGTAAAGGAATCGAGTTCTTAATGAAGAAGAACAAGATTGAAGTGATCATGGGCAGTGGGAAACTGAAAAGTGCCAACACGCTGACCGTTACTGATGACAAAGGCAAGAGCAAAGACGTAACGGCCAAAAGCATCATTGTGGCAACCGGCGCTCGATCCAGAGAGCTACCCCACATCAAGCAAGACGGTAAGCAAATCATCGGCTACCGCGAAGCGATGAACTTGGCTAAACAACCGAAAAAAATGGTTGTCATGGGATCTGGTGCAATCGGTTCTGAATTCGCCTACT
The DNA here is from genome assembly GCA_040221375.1 of Cryomorphaceae bacterium. GTDB lineage: Bacteria > Bacteroidota > Bacteroidia > Flavobacteriales_G > Salibacteraceae > SHAN690. Next base: position 976 of record JAVKEP010000088.1, on the reverse strand, counting down.
TCTACCAGACAATTGGCACAGAAGTTACGTTGATTGAATTCATGGACAATATCGTACCTGTGGAGGACGAAGAGGTCAGCAAGCAATTGGCGCGCAACTTCAAGAAAGGCGGAATGGCTGTAATGACTGGTACGGAAGTGACCGAAGTGAAAACATCGGCTAAGGGATGTACGGTAAGCTGGAAAGACAAAAAAGGAAAGGAAGGCAAGATTGAATGCGACGTTGTTCTTTCAGCGGTGGGCGTAATAGCTAATATCGAGAACATCGGACTTGAAGACGTTGGTGTGGCAACCGACAAAGGAAAGATATTGGTCAATGAATATTACGAAACCAACATCCCAGGTGTATTTGCGATCGGCGATTGTGTCCCGGGTCAAGCTTTGGCGCACGTAGCCTCTGCTGAGGGCATTATCTGCGTTGAAAAGATCGCAGGCCATTCACCGGAGCCATTGGATTATAACAACATACCCGGTTGCACCTACTGTTCGCCTGAAATAGCAAGTGTGGGAATGACAGAAAAAGCAGCGAAAGAAGCGGGTTACGATATCAAAGTTGGAAAATTCCCGTTCAGCGCTTCAGGAAAGGCGAAAGCTTCGGGCCATTCGGACGGATTTGTCAAACTCGTATTCGATGCCAAATACGGCGAACTACTGGGTGGACATATGATCGGTTCTAATGTTACGGAGATGGTAGCCGAATTGGTAGCCGTACGAAAACTAGAAACTACAGGCCACGAGTTGATCAAGACAGTGCATCCGCACCCTACAATGAGCGAAGCCATAATGGAGGCAGCAGCTGCGGCTTATGACGAAGTGATTCATTTGTAGGGCCTGAATACCACACATTAAAGCCCATTCTTCGGTCGAATGGGCTTTTTTTATGCGGGTCGTATAAATTATAGGGGCGAAACATATATTTGCACCCCGTTTTTGGCGAGGTAGCTCAGACGGTTAGAGCGCAGGATTCATAACCCTGA
>JAVKEP010000087.1:0-20182 GCA_040221375.1 Cryomorphaceae bacterium | reverse complement strand
GTAAAATCACTTCAGCACCCTGCGCTGCCATGGTTCGAGTAGTTTCAGGGAACCACATATCATAGCAAATGGACACACCGAATTTGGCCACGTTTGGAACATCAAACAAAAGGAATTCAGTTCCAGGTGTCACCCCCTCTTCGTATGGATAAAATGGAAACATCTTTCGGTACCTACCCACCACATTGCCGCTAGGGTCGTAAACCGTGGATGTATTGTACACCTTTCCTTGATAGGCTTCAAATGCCGAACCGGGCAACAACCAGATTCCGTGCTTTTTAGCCATGGCACCAAATTCGAGGTCGTATTCATGCATAGGAGCAGCGAAGGCGGTCAATGGTCCCCGGACACACAGCTCAGAGAACATGACCATTTGCACCCATGGATAGATGCTCATCAGCAGATCGAGTTTGTATTTCATCATTGGCACATTGCTGTGTGCGCCGTTCACCCTCATCTGCACTCCTGCTATCGCAAAATTTTTCATTCTTCCCGAATATACAATTCACGTAGGTTAAGCCCTACCGGTTAATTTTAATAGCTCTTCTTCAATGATGTCGAGTCCTTTGCTCAATTCATCTTCCTTGATCACCAATGGGCTCAATACACGGATTACATTCTTGTGAGTACCTGCACTCAGTAAGATTAAGCCGCGCTTGGCACAAGCATGCATCAAGTCGCTGCAGAGTTCTGAATCAGGCTTCCAAGGATCGCCGTCCTTCACTAGAGGAAAAGCAATCATGGCACCTAGCCCTCTCACCTCTCCTATTTCCGGACATTTTTCGCGTAATGCCGTAAAGCGTTCTCTGCAAATCTTTCCAACGTTTTCTCCCAGTACATTGATGTCGATCTCGCGCATGTATTTGATGTTGGCCAAGGCAGCCGCGGCGCACACAGGATTTCCAGGGTAAGTTCCGCCGATGGTTCCAGGAGCTACTGCATCCATTACCTCTGCCTTACCAATGACACAGCCAATCGGCATTCCTCCGCCCATGCTTTTCGCCCAAGTGCTTAGGTCAGGGATTACATCGTAATGCTGATATGCTCCCCATTTGCCTGTTCTTCCAAATCCACTCTGAACTTCATCCAATATCAGTAGGATGCCGAATTCATCGCAGATTTTACGCAATTCTTTCATATACGCCTTTGGCATAGGCACAAATCCGCCTTCGCCGAGTACTGGCTCCACGATGATTGCTGCGATGTTGTTGGGATCGCACGTGGTCATGAGCGATTCACGAAGCAGTTGAATCTCCCTCGTAACGAAATCTTCGTAGCCTAAGCCGCGTCCGTATCGGTAATGATTGGGATATCGGAACCGATAGATCTCAGGTGCGAAAGGTCCACAATTGTATTTATAAGCAGGTTTTGCAGTCAGAGACATAGCCATCATTGTTCGCCCGTGAAAAGCGTCCGTAAAACAGATGATGCCTGAACGTCTTGTCGCTTGTCGAGCAATTTTAATCGCGTTCTCCACAGCTTCAGCCCCAGTACAGGTCAGCATAACTTTTGTCTTTTCGCCATGAGGAAACAAGTCGATTAACTCATCGGCCAGCTTCATGTAAACGTCGTAGGTTGCAACGTTGAAGCATGTATGAATCAACTTCGCACATTGTTCCTGAATCGCCTTAACCACAGGCTCTGGACAGTGGCCTGAATTAAGAACGCCGATACCGCCTCCAAAATCGATTAATTCTTCGCCGTCGGCATTGGTGATGATTGCACCTTTTGCACTTACTGCAGTAGATGGGTTGAACACTCCAACCCCATTCGTTACTACCTCACTGCGCCACTTAAAGAGCGCTTCGCTGTTCTTGGTTTCCATATCGTTTGGCCCGGTATTTCTTAGGTTAATTTATTCCGTTCGCAAAAGTAGAATTCACTTGACGCTGAAATGCAGTTTGCGCGGAAATAAATCAATGGAGCGTAGATAGTTGTTGACAATGAGCGGTACAGTTGAATGTGGCTGTTGAACATCCTTCTTGCTACTTACCTTCGCAGCCATGGAACTGCCGTCCAAACTCCTTGAAAAAACCGTCTCGTACTTCGAGAGCCTTCCAGGCGTAGGAAGGCGCACTGCGTTGAGGTACACCCTTGAATTGCTCAAAATGAACCGAGAAGATGCTGAACGATTTGGGAACTCCATTTCGCAGCTCGTCAACGAACTTGGGTTTTGCAGCGTATGCCATAATGTTTCGGACGAGGACATCTGTCAGATCTGCGCTCATCCGAAGCGCGACCAGTCGACCATTTGCGTCGTAGAAGATCTCCGGGATTTACTGGCCATCGAATCTACCGGACAATATTATGGCGTATACCATGTTCTCGGGGGTGTGATTTCACCGCTCGATGGGATTGGACCTTCAGATTTACACATAGAAAGTTTGTTGGTACGTACGGCCAAAGCAGAGTGCCTCGAGGTCATTTTTGCTCTACCGGCAACAATGGAAGGAGATACTACGAGTTTCTATCTGTTCAAACGTCTACACGATCACGCTACCAAGATTACCTCACTTGCAAGGGGAGTTGCTATCGGGAACGAATTGCAATACACCGACGAACTCACCTTAGGTCGCTCCATTCAAGGAAGGCTGCCTTACGAAAACTCGATGAGAAGCTCTTAAGCGTGAAATTAAGTGTAATCATAGTCAACTACAATGTCCGTTACTTTTTAGAGCAGGCTGTTCGCTCTACGTTGGATGGGTTGGAAGGCCTAGATGCAGAACTCATCGTGGTAGACAATGCGTCAATAGATGGCTCACAAGCTATGATGGGAGATGTTTTCCCTGAAGTCCACTACATCTATCTGACGGAAAATCAAGGGTTTTCGAAGGCTAATAATATTGGGATTGAAGCTTCTCAAGGTGAATACGTTCTGCTGCTGAACCCCGACACGGTTGTGAGCGAAAACGCATTTACTAAGTGCATTGAATTCATGGACAGCCACCCGGATGCGGGCGGACTAGGCGTACACATGATCGACGGCAACGGCGCATTTCTTCCTGAGAGCAAACGCGGCTTACCTACCCCAAAGGCGGCCTTCTACAAGATTTTTGGCCTCTCTGCTTTACTGCCAAAAAGCGAGCGTTTTGGAAAGTATCACCTCGGCTTTCTCGGTAAAGAAGAATGCCATTCCGTTGAAATCCTAAGTGGCGCGTACATGATGATGCGTAAGGAAGCGCTGGACAAGGCTGGATTGTTGGACGAAACGTTCTTCATGTATGGAGAAGACATCGACCTCTCTTACCGACTCATCAAAGCCGGGTATAAAAATTATTACTTTCCCGAAGCCCGTATCATTCACTACAAAGGGGAAAGCACCAAGAAAGGCTCGGTAAACTATGTCTTCGTATTCTATAGGGCCATGGTGATCTTTGCCAAGAAACACTTTGATAAGGGCCAGGCCTCCCTTTTTGGATTTTTAATCGAAGGCGCGATCTATTTCAGAGCTGCGCTGGCAATTTCGCGTCGGCTTTTTGGGGGTCTCTGGCAAAGCGTAATCGATGGAATCCTGATTTATGGAATCTTTCTCATGGCTACCCAGTGGTACGGCCAAGTAGCTAATAAACAATTTGAACTACCGTTCATTCGATCGGTTCTGCTCGGATATACCTTCCTCACCTTAGGCGTTTTACTCTACGCAGGTGTGTACGACCAGCGTTTTCGCTTTAGCCGACTGATTCGCGGTTGGGTAGTCGCCTTCCTTCTTTTGCTTGGATTCTATTCATTATTGCCGGAGAGCTACCGGTTTTCGCGCGCCGTCCTGCTAATGGGCAGTGCAGGAGCACTGCTGGCGGGCGTACTTTGGAGGTACTTCATACATGTCATCAATTCCACAGCTTTTCCGATCCATCGAGGAAAAGCAGGAAGGTTTGCGGTTATAGGCGGTGTATCGTCCCTAGTCGAGGTCACCAACTTCTTAGAAAAACATCGGCTTACCACGGAATTCGTTTGCGGTGTCGATGTTAATCGACAAACCCATTATGCGCTTGGCTATGTAGGTGGTATCGATGACATCGATTCCATCTTAGACGATTTTCAAATATCGGATCTCATTTTTGACACGCGATGCATTACTAACGCTGATATGATTCGCTTGATGGAGCAAAACGCTGAGAAAGGCGTTCGCTATCGAATGGTTGCCGGAGACCCAATGTTCCTTATCGGCAGTCAAGCATCCATTGGTGCCGATGACATTATCGCTCGAGGAGAATTAGAATCCATGAACGTTCAATCAATCCGCAGGGCGAAACGAACCTTTGATCTTTTCGCGTCACTCGTAATCTTGTGCATTTCCCCGCTGCTTCTATTTATAACCGATGACAAGTTAGGACTGTTTAAGAATGCTTGGATGGTGATTTCGTCGCAAAAAAGTTGGGTTGGATACGATCCTCGAGGACTTCACGAAGCCTTGCCTGAACTTAAAAAAGGCATCACCTATGACCGGATGAATGTCATTGTACCCGAATCCGGTCATCAACAATGCATAACTGAGAATGTAAATTACTTGAAAGGCTACAATGGATTCAAGGATGCATCCGTTCTCCTCAAAAATCTACACGAACTCGGAAGTCGCACAAATTGAGACGAAGGCAAAACATCCTTAAATTTGTGGCAATGAGACGTTCAGTAACATTATTTCTTAGTTCGATCTTCTTCCTTTCCATCCTGTGCTCTGGATGCATGGTCGTTGACGGTAGCACTGCGCAACGCACCAAGAATAAATGCTGCGGAATAATAAAATGTGATATGCACAGAAAAAGCGCGCGTACCAAGCACAAGCGCACGGTGTCAGCACACAAAAGCCTTCGTAAGAAAGAACAGCGCATCAAACGCGGCTGGTAACCTCACTTGTAAATTTTTCGCTCGTTCAGTTCTCGTTGGTATCTCCTAGCATTATTGATGTGTTCGCGATAACTCCTCGAGAAATTGTGGTATCCAGAAAAATCTTCTTTGGCGCACATGAAAATATAGCCGTGTTCTTCTGGATTCAGCACCGCATCAATCGAAGCTCGTTCTGGAAGCAATATTGGTCCGGGCGGCAACCCCGCGTGTTTGTAAGTATTATAAGGTGAGTCGATCTGTTTGTGGACATTCAGCACGCGTTTGATGCTGAAATCCCCAATTGCGTGGATCAATGTAGGGTCAGATTCCAAACGCATTTTTTTTCGCAAACGGTTGAGGTAAAGTCCAGCCACGATAGGCCGTTCGTCTACATGGGCACTCTGCTCTGACTGAACGATCGAGGCCAAGGTGCTCACTTCCGATTGCGAAAGCCCGAGCGCATTAGCCTTGTCAATTCGTTCTTCAGTCCAAAAGCGCTTATACTCTCTGGCCATTCTCACCACAAACTCTTCCGCCGATGTATTCCAATAGAACTCATAAGTGTTGGGTAAAAACATCGTCAATATGGTCGTGGTATTGAATCCATATTGGGCGCAGAATGCTGGGTCATTTAACAACTTAATCAGTTCATCGGCATCCGCTTCAATGTTTGGTGTAACACTGGACGCCAACTCGGCCTTCGTTCTGACAGACCTCACAATCAACCTAATTGGCTCTTGTTCGCCGCTGCGTAGCAAGTTCACCAATTGGTTGTTATTCATTCCGTCAAAAATCACATAGCGCCCGGGTTTCACCATCTCGGCATAGTTCTTTCTTTCCGCCACCCAAGCAAAGGAGCTTCCATCCTCGATGACGTGCTGATCGAGCAGCGCCTGTTGCACTTGATCAAAATTCCAATTTGTATGAATGTAGAATTCAATTTCCCCACTCTTTAATGCCACGTTTGGTGCAAATATGCGTTGGTAATAGTCCCAAGCCAGATAAGCGCCTAGCAATAAGGCCAATGACAGAATTGTGAGCAAGAATCTTTTCAAGTTCATTGATCAGTGAATCGCTGATAGAATAGTTGATCGAGGTATTGGGAACCATTCCAAACCCAATCGCGTTTTACACCTTTCTGCGTATATCCTGAAGATTCGAAAAGGTGTTGACTTGAAGCATTGTTTTCAAGTACTTCAGCATAAACTGAATGCATCTCAAGTTCAACGAAACAAAACTGAGTAATCAACTCAATGGCCTCATAGCCTATCCCCTTGCCTCGGAACGCGGCGTCGACAAGGATTCCAATACCAACGCGCTTATTCTTAGGGTCAAAATCAAACAAGTCTACGCATCCTGCTCGCTCATGTGACTTCGTATAGATCATCATCCGCATTTGTTGGTCGGCATACAGATCGTTGTCGTTCTCTACGAAGCGTAAAATCTGATCTCTGGAATAAGGAGCTACCGTGTAGCTGACTAGCCAATGTTCGGGATCATTCTCCCATTTAAAAATCGCATCTACATCTACTGAAGTCGGTTTGATTAATTCTATGGTTTTCCCAGATAAGATCATCCCGCGAACTCCCCTTTAAAGACACGAACGGCTGGACCTGTCTTCCATACATTCTTGTAAACGCCATGTTCGACGTCGAATGAAACCTTCAGCGCGCCACCGACTGCTTGTACTTTCACGGGCGATTGAGCTAGCCCCCACAGATGTGCCACAATGGCCGCTGCAGTGACTCCAGTTCCGCAAGCCAGTGTCTCATCTTCTACGCCGCGTTCGTAGGTTCGGATGTGCAATTCACCTTCCTTCCACTCGATGAGATTTACATTGATCCCCTCTGCTGCAAAGCGGTCGTTGTATCGCACTCGCCTTCCTTCCACTTTCATGTCCTTGTCTTGCACATTCGAAGAACGCTCTACATAGTGCGGCGAACCGGTATCGAGCATGGATGCATCGGGACTCAATGATTCAATAAGGAGCACATCCTTCATCTGCAGCGAAATGGTTCCGTCCGGGTTTACCTTGGCATGATGCGGTCCGTCGACAGCTAAAAATACAGCGTCTGTTTCTATGATTCCTAGATCTGCTGCAAACCGAGTAATGCATCTGCCCCCATTTCCACACATCGAACTCAGGTTACCATCGCTGTTGAAGTAGACCATTTCGAAACTGTACCCTTCTATTTCCCTCAACAAGATCAGTCCATCGGCGCCGATACCAAAATGTCGATCGCAAAGCGCTGAGACGAACGCATCAGTGGCATCAGGAAATCGTCCATTTCGGTCGTCGATTAAGATGAAGTCATTTCCAGCTCCGTGGTATTTATAAAATTCCATTGCTCTGCAATATTCCGAACTTCTTCCCATTCCATTGCACTCTGCTTTTTGACGCCCTCTTTCCTTAGAATAAATTAACAGCCTTGGAGCAACTATAGCGGGGCTTTGGCAGTTATTTTGATTGAACAATGCGATTATAAAATCAAACGATATGAACAAGACAACTGGGTACTTTTTAGCAGCCATGGTAGGCGGAGCTCTGTCAACAGGAGCTTTCATCTTTCACCAAAACCAACGACTCGACCGGCTAGAGGCCATCGAACAATTGAGAGCGGATCACCTGGAGTCGAGAGCCTCTAACGTCAAGCAAGTGTCGTATGGTTTACCATCAGAAACACTGGATTTTACAGAAGCGGCCGAGCGCACGGTCAATGCCGTAGTGCATGTAAAAACCTCTTATGAACTGAACGGAGGCTATTATTCTTTTGACCCCATCAGGCACTTCTTCTTTGGGGATGGGATGCAACAAAAACAACCGCGGATCGGAGCAGGTGCTGGCTCCGGCGTAATCATGTCGTCAGACGGCTACATCGTAACCAATAACCACGTAATCGACGGTGCTTCGAGTGTGGAGGTGGTGACCAACAATAATCAAAGCTACGTCGCTGAAGTTGTTGGGACGGACCCATCGAGCGACCTTGCCCTCCTCAAAATCGATGGTTCGAACTTACCTAAAATTGACCTCGGTAATTCTGATCAAGTAAAGGTCGGAGAGTGGGTATTGGCGGTCGGCAATCCTTTCAATTTAGAGAGTACAGTGACGGCGGGAATCGTCAGTGCCAAAGGAAGAGACATCAATATATTAGCGAATGGTCCTGATGGAGCAAATGCGGTTGAAGCCTTTATTCAAACCGATGCCGCTGTAAACCCGGGAAACAGCGGTGGGGCATTGGTCAATAGCAAGGGTGAGTTGATTGGCATCAACGCGGCAATAAAGTCAAACACCGGTTCGTACACGGGGTATTCGTTTGCCATACCGGTAAACATTGTAACCAAGGTGGTTGAAGATTTATTGGAATTCGGAGTCGTTCAAAGGGGCTACTTAGGCGTGCGCATCCAGAACGTTGATCAGAAACTATCAGAGTTAAAATCATTGAGCACCCGAGAAGGGGTCTATATCGCAACAACACTAGACCTAGGAGCTGCAAAGGAAGCAGGCATCAAAGAAGGTGACGTCATTGTCAAAATTGCAGAACGCAAAGTGAAGAACGTAACGGAAATGCAAGAACAACTCAGCAGGTTCCGTCCTGGCGATGATATACTCGTGACCGTCAACCGAAATGGTTCGGTTATTGACATCCCTTTAACATTGCGCAACCAGTTTGGTGAAGAACAACTCACGCCCAAGAACGAGCTCAAGTTGCACGAGCGATTGAACGTGCTGCTCGAAGACTTGGATGAGGCTACCAAGCAGACGTTAGAAGTTCAGAACGGAGTTCGCATCAAAGAACTCGGAGCGGGCAAGTTGAAAAGTGCTGGCATCTCTCCTGATTTCATCATTCTTAAAGTCGATCAAGAGGCCGTCAAGAACAAGGATCATTTTTACGATCTCTTAAAGGACAAGACGGGTGGTGTGCTCATTGAAGGCATATACCCGAATGGCAAACGCGCCTTTTATGGATTTGGGCTGTAACGAAACTTTTCAAGGAAACTCACGTTTAACCTAGTATGCGCGTCTTATAAATGACGCACGAAGAAATGGTTGCTTACGGATTGGAAAAAGTGTACCTTTGCAGGCCCGTTAGACCGACAAGATAATAGGGGAAAAACAAGAATATGAGGCAGTTAAAAATTACGAAGTCGATCACTAACCGCGACAGTCAGTCGCTGGATAAGTACTTGACGGAAATTAGCCGCGAAGAAATGATCAACGCGGAGCAAGAGGTAGAGCTTGCTAAGAAAATCAAGAAAGGCGACCAACGCGCATTGGACCAATTGGTTCGTGCCAACCTTCGCTTCGTCGTTTCCGTGTCTAAGCAGTACCAAAACCAAGGCCTTACCCTACCCGATTTGATCAACGAGGGAAACCTTGGATTGATTAAGGCCGCACAGCGATTCGATGAAACGAGAGGTTTTAAGTTCATCTCTTATGCAGTGTGGTGGATTCGTCAATCGATCCTTCAAGCAATTGCCGAACAAAGTAGGATCGTCCGTTTACCGCTCAACCAAGTTGGTTCTTTGAACAAGATCAACAAGATCTACGCCCAACTCGAGCAAGAATTTGAGCGCCCTCCTGTTGCGGACGAATTGGCTTCTGCGTTGGAGATACCAGAAGAAAAGGTAAAGGATACCATGAGTGTTTCAGGACGCCACGTATCTGTGGACGCTCCACTCAAAGAGGACGAAGATTTCAGTCTGCTCGACTTGATCAGCAACAATGAATCTCCAAGTGCCGACGGCAATCTCATGCGGGAATCCCTGCAACGTGAAATAGAGCGTTCGTTGGAAACCTTGACTGAACGAGAACGAGATGTTATACGTCTCTTCTTTGGAATTGGCATGAACCATGGATTGACCCTTGAAGAAATTGGCGACAAATTTGACCTCACCCGTGAGCGCGTTCGTCAAATCAAAGAAAAGGCGATACGCCGTTTGCGACAAAACTCGCGCAGTCGACTCCTCAAAATGTACTTAGGAGAATAACAGAAAGCTTGACGGGCCGTGATGATATCACGGCCCTTTTTGATTCCACACATTCACAAACCACATTTTACTTTCAACACTATGGACACGCAGGTAGTAGATAGCTATCAAAGCAATTTCAGCGCTTACCTCAATGACGAGAAAGCCGCAGTAGAACTTCAAAGCTGTATCGGACGACTACAATTCGATAAAGGAATCGAATTGGTGCTCTTCCGAAATCCGCTTGTCGACGTAACCATTTCAGACATTCTTCAACTCCACGCTTATGCCAATGAAGTGGTAAACAAAGCGATCAGTGTCCACCACACGTCGGCACTCGCCTTGGAGCTTTTGGAGATGGACATTGCCCCTTCAAAACTAGACATCGGCCTGTTGGCTTTTGAGTGGCAAGCCGAGAAGGAACAATTCAATGATAAAAGAAGCTTCCTCGCTTCTAAGTTGGGCAGCTTCACCATTGATGAAAAAGAGCCGTTGAACCCGAAAGACGTAGTGCTCTATGGTTTTGGTCGAATCGGCCGGTTGGCGGCTCGCCTGTTAATCACCTCAGCGGGAAAAGGTCAACAACTTCGATTAAGGGCAATCGTAGTTAGAAACATAGATAAAACTCAGCTCCAAAAAAGAGCGCACTTGTTACGCAATGATTCGGTTCATGGCCGTTTCCAAGGAACGGTTGAAGAGGACTACGACAACATGGAGTTGATCATCAACGGCCAACGTGTCAAATTCATCGCCGCGAAAAATCCAGAGGACATCGATTACACATCTTACGGAATCCACGATGCGCTCGTCATTGACAATACCGGTGTTTTTAAAGACAAAGCTGCGTTGAGTCGGCATTTGCAGTCAAAGGGTGCCTCTAAGGTGCTTCTCACTGCTCCTGGTAAAGAAGTGCCAAACATCGTCTACGGGGTGAATCAAAAAACCCTCGATCTCGACAAAGACGATGTAATCTCAGCAGCTTCTTGTACCACCAACGCCATCGTTCCAGTATTGAAAGTGATCAACGACACGTTGGGTGTTGTAAAAGGACATATTGAGACGGTTCATGCCTATACCAACGACCAAAATTTGTTGGATAACATGCACAAAAACACGCGTCGAGGTCGTTCTGCAGCCATCAATATGGTGATTACGGAAACTGGAGCCGGCCGGGCCGTAACGAAAGTTATTCCTGCCCTCAAGGATAAGTTGACCGCCAATGCTGTTCGGGTACCTGTCCCCAACGGATCGCTCGCGATATTGAGTTTGACGGTTGCCAAAGAGACCTCGTTGGAAGATGTAAATAGCATCCTAAAAGATGCGGCACTTCGGGGCGATTTGGTCAATCAGATCAACTATAACATAAATGAAGAGTGCGTCTCAAGCGACATTGTAGGAAACACGTGTTGCTCCGTTTATGACAGCAATGCCACAATCGTGCATCCTGATCAAAAAAGCATTGTACTGTATGTTTGGTACGACAATGAATTCGGCTATACGAAGCAAGTGCTGCGTCTGGCGAAACACATAGCCAAGGTACGACGATTGATTTATTACTAAAGATTTCTACCGCATACTATAATCAAAACGAGGCTGTTCATAATTGGACAGCCTCCTTTGCTTATGAAGCTTCGCTTTCTTCACCTTCGTAGTATGCTCAGAAACTTGTGGGATCGCCTCCCTTGGTATTTAAAGAATAGGTACGGTGCCACCGTCGCTGTTTTCGCCGTGTGGATGCTCTTTTTCGACCAACACAATATGATCAGCCAAATTGAGCTACGGGCGGAGGTATACCAACTGAATTCAGACAAAGAATACTACCAACGCGAGATCGTCAGTATCCATGAAGACTTGGAAGAACTCTTGAGCGACAATAATAAGCTCGAGAAATTTGCCAGGGAAAAGTACTTCATGAAAAAGCCTGAGGAGGAGATTTTCATTTTCGTCGGCGAAGAGTGATCATTTTAGCTTGGCCGCTTGGTTGGCCTCTTTGATCATCGCGCTCAATCGCTTGAAATCTGGCTTTCCATCACATTCTGCCAAATGCCGCATGACTACCCATGCCCTTCTGATTTTGATGTCTGAGCTCTTGACGTTATCACTAAAATAAATCAAGGTTCTTTTAAGTCCTGGAGTCAATGCGTGAAATACGTGGCTTCCCTCTTCATCTTGTTCCAATACCATGGCAAACTCATCGCTCATCTCCATGCCATACGGTGACGTGTCCTTCTCCAGCTCAATCTCAAATACATTTCCAGGCCGTAGACCAAGTTTGTCTCTGCGTTTTTTATTGATGAGGATGTTATACCCCCCTTCTTTCGAAGAAAAAAGGACGCAATGAAATTGATTGCCATCTGGAAGCGTACAAATTACCCTCCGATCCACACCATCTATAAACAGCTGTGCTACTTCCGAGTCAATGTTTACGAAGTAATGCCACATCAAACTGCTCTCTGATTTCAATAGCTGTACGGATAACTTAATTTTATTCGCCATGGGGTAAATGTACCACTGCATTTATTTTCAGCAATTCTCAACATCGCAAGAATTTTCAGTTCGGAAAATCGTATGATTGAAAGACATTAAGCATATGCATCTCATGGACAAAAACAGTCTCCTCAAAGAATCACTGACCAGCCTCAGCGGCGTGATGATCATTTTACTTTCACTTGTGGTTTCCTATTTCATCTATCACAACATTCTGGGTGCACCAGACAACTTCATCGACGGTGATTCTTCAAACGAACCGCTCGAAGGACATTACCTGGGAACCATTCACAAAGGAGGACAAATCGTCATATTACAGATCGCCTTCATGCTAATTCTGCTCACGTATTCCATTGAAAGAGCATTCGGACTCATGCGCGCCCGTGGGAAGGCCAAGAGCAAGGATTTCGCTCAGAACATCAAGCAGCATTTGCAACGAGACAATATCGATGAGGCGATCGAAGCGTGTGATCTACAAAAAGGCGCGGTAGCCAATGTGGTAAAAAAAGGACTGCAATCCTATCAGACGGAAGCTACGCAGCACTTGCGCCCTGAAGAGAAAGCTTATCAAATAAAGCGAGACCTCGAGGAGGCCACACATTTAGAGGTTCCGGACCTTGAACGCAACATGGTCATCATTTCTACAATCGCATCGGTTGCAACCTTGATTGGATTGCTCGGAACAGTAACGGGTATGATCAGGGCATTTTCTGCGCTTGCCATCGCGGGTACTCCAGATGCTGTGGGATTGGCTGGTGGAATTTCTCAGGCCTTGGTGACAACGGCCCTCGGAATTTCAACTTCGGCAGTCGCGATTGTGATTTTCAACTTCTTCACCAACGTCATCGATCGGATTACCTATGGCATGGACGAAACGAACTACGCAATCTTGAACCACTTCAAACAAAAAGCTAAGGAGAAATTGGAAATCATCGAAAATGTTGCCCCGACCGTAGAAGTTTCACCTGATCAAAACAATTCCGACGATGCCTAAGTTGCGGAGCATAAAGAAGCTGCCAAAACTCGACATGAACCCCATGGTGGACATGGCATTCCTGTTGGTCACCTTCTTCATGATGACCACGACGTTCAAATCAGACATGCCGGTTGAAGTTGTTATTCCTCTATCTCAAGCGGAATTGACCGTACCTGAGAAGAATCTTTGCACCATAACCATTGATAAGGCTGGACAGGTGTATATCGGGCTCGACAATAAGTTTGACAGAAAGCAAATGCTCGGATACGTAGCCCAACAGAGTGGGATCCAAGTTTCTGCCGACGAATTTGAGCGATTCTCTTTGCTCACGTCCTTTGGCGTCCCCTTGGATCAACTACTAGATTTGATTGCCATGGATAAAACCGAGCGCAAGCGCTATCCCCAAAATGGGATTCCAACCGGAGAAGACAACGATGAACTTCGAAATTGGATTCTTGGGAGCCGATTGGCGAATCCGAATCTACGTTTTGCCATCAATGGAGACGCTGAAAGCCCCGTTTATAAAGTAAAACGGGTTTTCGATATTCTGCAAGACTTAAACATCACTCGTTTCAACCTGATCACCGATACCGAGAAAGATGCTTCCTGAGCTGGACGAGATACACGTAGAAAAAGTCAACCAACGCGAGTCGGAAAACAAGACGAACAAGCGCGCTGTGAACGTCGATATGAATCCGATGGTTGACTTAGCGTTTCTCCTGTTGACGTTTTTCATGTTAGCCACAACCTTTAGCAAGCCTCACGCCATGGAACTTTTAATCCCTGCAAAGCCTAAGGAAGAGCAAGCGGAAAAGGAAATGGCGGTTAAGGAATCCAAAACCATCAGCTTGGTGCTGTTGATGAATGAAGTCAAATGGTACCGCGGGATAACAGAACCGAAACCTATATCCATCGATTATTCCAGCCTCGAGTCTCTCCTTTTTGACCTCAACCAGAATACAGAAGGAATGGTTGTATTGATCAAACCGCTGACGTCTAGCACCTACGGAAACCTAGTAGACGTATTGGATGCTCTCGGCACGAGTGGAGTTCAACGTTATGCGATCAGTGATCTGAGTGATTTTGACAAAGCGTTCGAAACCAACGCAGGAACGGATGAATAGCGATCCAAACACATACGTCTTCATGCCCAACGGAGTCGAAGACCGACAGCGCAGGGATGCTAGTCGAACCTTTACGTCAATGGCGATTGCAGTAAGCCTGATGCTGGGTTTTTTCCTATACCCTATCATCAAAGAATTGTTCAAGAAACCGCCCAGCGAAGAACAATTAAAGGTCGAGGTCAAGCGGATCATTAATTATTCACAGCTTTCGGCTCCTCCGCCTATTGACATAGAGCGGCCTGAGCCTGAATCGTTCAAAACACCCCCTAAGGTAGAACAGAAAAAATTCATTCAACCTGTCCCGAAACGAGATGAAGATGTATCCGAAGAGGAATACGTTCCTACCATGGAGGAATTACAAAATTCTCAAATCGGAACATCCGACATCGAAGGGCTAGACAGCGTAGTGGTTGACGTAGATGCCTCCGTAGAAGCACCCGAGGTGAAAGAAGAGTTGATACTCTCGTTTGTAGAAGTAATGCCTTCGTTTAGGGGAGGCGATGAGGCATTAATGCAGTACCTCGGAGAAAACCTGAAATACCCAAGCATGGCCAAGGACCTGAAAATCGCAGGGGTAGTCTACGTCCAGTTTGTGGTGGAACCCAATGGTAAAATTGGCGATGTATCCGTGGTACGAGGTGTATTCAACGCCCTGGACCGAGAGGCCGTACGAGTAATTCTGGCAATGCCCGACTGGAATCCAGGACAACAAAATGGACGAAATGTTCGGGTGTACTACACCATCCCAATCCGATTTGAACTACGATAAAATTACTTGAGATCCTTCTCCGTCAGGTTGAGGTTCTTTCCTCGTTCATCCTTTACTCGCCAAAAAACGCGCTCCACTTTAGGAACCTTTTTAGTCAACGTCTTGGCATAGTCGTCGAACTTTCCAACGGTGGTTTCATTAGTGAATGCAGTTCCTACGACGTCTGTAACCGCTTTTTTGATCTCTTTCACCTCATCTACGCTCAACTTCGCGAAGTCGATTTCCTCCCCTTTCTTCACTCCCAACATACATGCGGGGCCGAAATGGTTTTCACCAAGGGACTTATAGATTATGATATAAGGATCGTTGAGGATTTGCTCAAGCGCATACTCGCGCTCTCCCTTTTTCTTAGAAGAGAGCATCTTCTCAAGGGTGATCAAATTCTCTACAACATCTGATCTTTTCTTTACTACGTTCATCCTGGTCTTGTCAAGTTTGACGTGAATTCTAGACGGTGCTAACTTATGATTAATTGGAAAAATACCTAACATCTCTATGCCATACTTCTTAACGCCCAATTGTTAGTCATTGTTCACATCTGCTTTCTAGCGTAGAAAGGCTACACCGAAGATCTGCGAAGGAATGTGTTGCAAGAGAAGTCCACATCTTATCTTCGTCTTATGAGCGATACTCCTGATAACTTATCATTCAACGAATACAATGACACGTCGTGGAGGGCTCGAGTTGAGAAAGAATTGAGAGGGAAGTCGTATGATGATCACTTGCTTTGGAAGAGCCTGGACGGATTTGAAATCGACGCATGGCAAAACACGCTACCTTCTCCTCTCGCCTCAGTTCCTCCGCTACGTACGCCATGGAGAATCATGGAACCTATTTATACTGAAAGCGCGCAAGAGGCAAACAAACTTGCCCTCGATGCATTGATGGAAGGCGCGGAGGCGGTATGGTTTTTTAAAGGTTTTCTTGGCGCCGCGGCAGAGGTCGCGTGCAAAGGGATCGATACCGACGTGGCACCGGTATTCATCAAGGGTGGAAACATCCACGACCCTTTTCACAAGTTGTTGAAGCACGGTGAAGAGGTTATCCATTTGCCCGAAGGCCATGTAGAGTTCAACGGTAAGCGTTTCAGAGAGCGGGGCGCTACGGTGGTCGAGGAGGTCGCATTTCTGTTGGCACAGGCAATAGAGGTAGGTGAACAAAAAGGCTTCGGTTCAAGCATTGTCTTCCACACCGGGGTTGGAAATGCTTTTCTGACAGAAATTGGAAAAATTCGGGCGCTGAGGTGGCTTTGGAAATCCATTCAGGCGAAAGAAGGAATCTCTCATTCAGAAACGACCGTTGTAGCCAGTAATTTATGCTTCAACTATGCACAGAATGACGAACATACGAATGTCCTCCGTGCCTCTTCTTCCACTCTATCCGCTGTGCTGGGCGGTGCGCAGTACATCATGATTGAGCCGTGGAACCGCAAATGGAAACCAGATGATGGATTCAGCCGCCGAATCAGTCGCAACATTCAAATCCTTCAAAAAGAAGAGGGACGTTTGGATAAAAACTTAAATCCTGCAGATGGTTCTTACTTCATAGAACATCTGACCACCGTCATTGCCCATTCAGCATGGACCAAGGTTCAGGCCATCTTAGCGGCAGGAGGATTCAGTAAGTACGCACAATCCGGCGCACTCAAGAGCGACCTGCTTTCTTCATCCGCCACACTGATCCAAGCGTTTCATGAGGGCGATCAGACCTTGTTGGGAGTCAGTAAGTATCGGCCAGGAGATGCTACGCCTGAAGCGCAAATCGAGAGCAGTGAGTACGTTCTGCTTCCACCCGTGATATCCCTTGCTCACGAACTACAAAACCAATCGTCATGAGCCAGTATAAAAACCTCTCATTCGACGACTTAGTTGGTGGGGATTCAGAAGGTGTTGAGAATAAAAAAGGAACGAAATGGCACGCGCCAGAAGGGTTTGATGTACACGAAGTTCAAGGCCGAATCAGTGCCGAAGAACTACCGCATATGGAATATGGTGCCGGCGCTCCTCCCTATTTGAGGGGTCCTTATGCGAGCATGTACACCATTCGGCCTTGGACCATTCGTCAGTATGCAGGATTCAGCAATGCGGAGGAGTCCAATGCATTTTACCGCCGCAACTTAGCTGCGGGACAAAAAGGGCTTTCGATCGCATTTGACCTTGCAACGCATCGGGGGTACGACAGCGATCATGAACGGGTAAAAGGTGATGTGGGCAAGGCCGGTGTAGCGATCGACAGCGTCGAAGACATGAAGATATTGTTCGATCAAATTCCGCTTGATCAAATGTCTGTGAGCATGACGATGAATGGGGCCGTTATTCCCATCATGGCCTTCTTTATCGTAGCGGCCGAGGAGCAGGGTGTTACATCCGACAAACTTACCGGCACGATTCAAAATGACATTCTGAAAGAGTTCATGGTGAGGAACACATACATCTACCCTCCTCAGCCTTCCATGCATATCGTTGGAGACATTTTTCGGTACACATCGCGTCATATGCCAAGGTTTAATTCCATCAGCATCTCTGGCTACCACATGCACGAAGCAGGTGCTACCGCTGACATCGAGCTCGCTTACACTTTGGCTGATGGACTTGAATACATCCGTACCGGTTTGGATGCGGGGTTGAAAATCGACGAGTTTGCACCGCGTTTATCTTTTTTTTGGGGCATTGGAATGAATCATTTCATGGAAATTGCCAAAATGCGGGCGGGTCGCCTTTTGTGGGCACGCATCGTTCAACAGTTTAAGCCTGAGAAAGAAAAGAGCATGGCTCTGAGAACCCATAGCCAAACTTCTGGATGGAGCTTGACCGAGCAAGACCCTTTTAATAACATTGCCCGTACGAGCCTGGAAGCGTTGGCGGCAGTGATGGGTGGGACGCAATCCCTACATACAAACTCTCTGGACGAAGCCATTGCGCTTCCAACGGATTTTTCGGCTCGAATTGCACGCAACACCCAGTTGTTTTGGCAGCTTGAAAGTGATATTACCCGCGGCATTGATCCTTGGGGCGGCTCGTACTACCTCGAGACGTTGACTTCAAATTTAATTAGTAAGGCGTGGGCGCTCATTGAAGAAGTGGAAGAGCTCGGAGGCATGACTAAGGCAATCGAAGCGGGCGTCCCAAAGATGCGCATAGAAGAATCCGCTGCGAAAAAACAAGCGCGGATCGATAGTGGGCAAGAGATCATCGTCGGTGTCAATCGCTATGAAGTTGAAGACAATACCGAAATCGAAATTCTCGACGTGGACAATTCGAAGGTTCGCACCTCCCAGATTGAGCGCATTAATCGCATTAAAAATCAACGGAATGATACCGAGGTTGACAAAGCGCTGGCGGCCATAACGGAGTGCGCACGAACCAAGGAGGGTAACCTTCTTGAGCTGGCCGTGGTCGCAGCAAGACATCGAGCGACGTTAGGAGAAATCAGTCTTGCGATGGAGAAGGTTTTTGGAAGGCACAAAGCGGATAATAAGAGCATCAGCGGCGTATATTCGAATGAAATGAAGAACGATGAGTCCTATGCAAAAGCGCATCAACTCGCACAAGAAGTAGCGACCCAAGAAGGACGTCGACCCAGAATTTTAGTGGCAAAAATGGGGCAAGATGGGCACGATCGAGGGGCTAAAGTGATTGCAACATCGTTTGCGGACATCGGTTTTGACGTCGATGTTGGCCCACTGTTCTCTACCCCTGCGGAAGTGGCTAAGATGGCCATGGAGAATGACGTCCACATCGTAGGTGTAAGTTCCCTTGCTGCTGGACACAAAACCTTGGTGCCCGAATTAATCGAAGAATTAAAAAAAGTTGGACGTGGAGACGCGATTGTTGTGGCCGGCGGTGTAATCCCCAAGCAAGATTATAACTTCTTGTACGAGGCCGGTGTAGGTTCGGTTTTCGGGCCTGGAACCGTCATCAGCAAGGCTGCCATAGAATTGCTAGAGAAAATTTTAAAACGATAACCCCTTAACACTCACAAACCATGGAAAATAACTGGATGAAAATATTGGTATTTACCCTACTCGCCTTGGTGCTCGGATTCATCTTGGGTCGCGTCACTGGCAAACAACCTTGTTCCCACCACCAGATGATGCATCAAGACAAATGCAGCGCAATGGACAACGCAGGCCACAAAATGATGTGGATCGATGAAGATGGCCGCAAGACAGTAAAGATCGAAAAGCACATCGAAATGGATGGGGATGGAGAATTCGACGAGAATCACACCAAGGTCAAGGCCGTCATTGAAGGCATTGAACATTCAGACTTTGAAGGCGACAGTTCATTTACTATTGGGAAAGCGAACGTAAAACTCTCAAGGCGCAATGGAGAAATGAAGGTCGAAGTCAGTGTTGAAGACGAAGACTGAGCTAGTAATCCTTACTGGTCCTGCCGAACGATGAGAACTGCCTCTTCATCCAATGGTAGGTAGCCCATTTCATAGCAGAAGAAGTAAACGGTTCCGCTCTGCGTTTCATAGGTATGTGTGAAGTACTGAAAACTAAAACCATGCATTATCAAGCGGCTCCTACCGAGCTTTGTCATCTTTGACTCATTCAATTCAGCCAGTATGCGTCGATTTTTCCGGAGTGCATAGTTGATGTTGCGCACGAGCTTGCTCGTGTCACTGTTGTTTCGGTTATTGTAGGCATTCCTGCAGTGGTCGCAACAAAATTTCTTGTCTGCCCTACCAAAGAGTGCTTCATCGCATTCTAGGCATTTCCTCTTGTCCTTAAGCATATCGAAAAGTAGGTCAAGAAAGATTTACCTCTTTTGCGAATAATCAGTGGGACTCTTTCCAAACTTGCGGACTACTTTTGAATTCATAGTAACATGCTGAAAAAATGAGATACATTACATTCCTTTCCATTTGCTTTCTCACTTTCTTCCAAATTCAAGGCTTCTCTCAAACTCAAGTGGTTAAATCACCAAGGGTCAGTCCGCGAGCGAGCATCTCACAAGAAGTTGGAATCACCGAAGTAACCATAGTGTATTCGCGCCCGGCAGTTCGAGGACGGACCATTTGGGGTTC
>JAVKEP010000086.1:0-2029 GCA_040221375.1 Cryomorphaceae bacterium | reverse complement strand
TTACCCGCGTAGAACCATGCCTCGGATTTCCGACAGAAACAATCGTGACTTTCCCTTTGTATACATCGTTTTCGAGAACCTTTAGCCGCGCCTTTTCGCCGGCGTTGATCTCGATGTAATCGGGGTTCGCGTACAGTTTTGTCTTCGTTACGTCCTTAGAGCGGATAATGACACTTGCGGTACTAGTGCTTCCTTCTTCATCTTCGACGGTATAGGTAAATGCGTCTGTTCCTTGGAAACTAGCTGTTGGCGAGTATTCAACCAGTCCTTGCAAACCCAGCTGCTGAACCGTGCCGCAGGAAGGTTGGGTTAAATCCACGATCTTTTGATTCGCTCCTAAGTCGTGTTCATCGTTTTGCAAGGGGAATATTTTGACCGGCGTTCCTGCTCCATCGATGATCACCTCATCGTTGGTCACGTTTTGACCCCGCATTTCTTTGACCCGATGCATAACACTGACCACAATGGTTGCCGTCGCTATTTCACCTGACTTGGAACGAGCGGTATAGGTAAATTGATCGTAACCAGAGAACCCTCCTTTAGGTTCGTATACCAAGAGGCCGTAATTTGAGTTCTTCACTTTCACCGATCCGTGGTTTGGCTTAGAAACTGCGATTAACTTATCGAGTGAAATTCCAGGAGATCGATCATTTTCAAAGGCACTAAAAGATTTCGCTTCGTCTTGCCATGTCCTGATGTAGTCATTTTCAAGGTTGAGAACATTCTCATCTTGCTTCACACCCATATCAAACAGCACTTGGTCAGGGATGACATTGCTATATGAATAACCTTCGCTCCCTTCACTAGCACCAACGGTGCGGGCATACTCAAATGGCGTGATCACTTCAATTTCTCTAGCGATGCATGCACTGCTCAATTCCATGATCCGTTCGTCAAGCACGCCTACTTCTAACTCAATCTTGTGCTTTCCGACCCGAGTAAATTCATAATTAATCTCCGGTTCACGCGAAACCAGTTGACCGTCTACCTTCCAGTAGTAGGCAGTTGCAGGCGCGCCTTCCACATAGGAGTCGGTACCATCGAAGTGAAATTCATGTCCTAATTCAGCGGTATCAGGTCCAATGATGTCGACCGCAGAGTTCTCCGTATCTACCCTAACGATTTTAGAGAACACCGTATTCACGATCCGTTGAGAACCCTTATCCCTAACATAAAGTACAACCTGATAATCGCCATCCGAAGCGTACTCATGATTGATGGTTTGCCCTACTCCCGTCAAACCGTCACCAAATGCCCAGAAAAATTCCTTGTTTGAGCCATAGAATTCGATGTCAAAAGGCGAGGTATAATTGATCGTACGTCTGCCAAACGTGTAGCTCGCGCAAGTCGCAATGCTCGGCACGTCTAAGACTATCTTATAAATGTCCATGTTGCCCTCTCCACCTAGTGCATTACTAGAATAGTAGGCATAGTTGCCATTCCTGGACAGTTTGAAATAGATATCGTCTGCTGGCGTGTTGATCGGCTGGCATAAATTCTTCGGTTCTTGCCATTCACCGTCCACTTTCTCAGACATGTACACATCGTATCCGCACATGCCGCCATATCGGTTACTTGAAAAGAAAATGAATCTACCATCCGGCGAAATCTCAGGGCTATCCTCATTGTACGGCGAGTTCACAACGTCCGATAATCGTTTAGGGCGCTTCCAACTCCCATCGTCCTTCCGTTCGATTTCCCAAATGTCTAAGTTCAGGTTTTTGCTAATGTTGCTCTGTGCTTCAGTAGTGAAATACAGCGTTCTTCCATCCTCCGTGATTGAAGCATGTCGTTTCCATTTACCCTTATTAATGATCTTCGGAAATTCCACTGGCTCAGTGTAGAAATCGCCAATTCTATTCGAATAAAACAGCTTCTCATCCGTATAGGTGATGAGTAAATCTTCTGAATAAGAAAGGAAAATCAACGACTCGTGTCGTTCTGAAGAAGGCAATCGCCCAAAGAGAGAATCATCCTGAGAAATGGGCTGAGCTGGCTGAAACACGCCATTCGACCTCTTCGACACCAT
>JAVKEP010000085.1:0-139725 GCA_040221375.1 Cryomorphaceae bacterium | reverse complement strand
GAAGTACGCTCTGGCGGACCAGGAAAAGTCATGGATACGTTGATCGAACGCGAGGACGTACGATTGGATGAAGTGTTGGAAATGGAGCGTTCGGGAAGGCTCAGGCAATTACTGGAACGCATTCAGGTTGAAAACATCAAGCAGGAAGACGGATGGACGAACCGAATCGACAGCGCGGCAATTGAACAGAAGCTACGCGAAAACATCACAGAAAAGGCGATTACGGTTCCCTTTGCATTTGCGGTTACGAATCAAGATGGTGAGGCCTTCCAAAACCTTCGGAGTCGCAACTACCAGGGAAAGGCAAGCGTCTGGGCATCTGCACCCCTCTTTCCTGCAGACCTGCGCAGCAAAGACGTAGTGCTCAATGTGCAATTGGATGCAGGAATCTCCACCCTCTTCAAAGAGATTGGTTGGCTTACCTTCCTGTCCTTACTTTTTACGCTCACCATGTTGCTGTTGTTTGTACTGCTCTGGCGCCAACTGCTCAGCCAGACCAAACTTTCCCAAATGAAAACCGACTTCATTGGAAACATGAGCCATGAACTGCGGACTCCATTGGCTACCATATCATTGGCCGCCGATTCCATCAACCACCCCAAGACTTCAGCCAATCCAACGGCCATCAAACCATTGATAGAAACCATCAAGCGTGAGCACGACCGCATTTTGCGCCACGTGGATCGCGTCCTTCAAATGGCCCATGCAGGCCAAGGAGGCTTTCCTCTGGAGCGAACTTCCTTGGACTTGCCCTCATGGGTGGAACAAATCGTTTCCGCTTATGAGGACCGAGCCAAGTCAGAAGGCAAGGAATTGACGTTTCATTGCGATGGAGAGGAGGCAAGAGTGGAATGGGATGACCTTCATGTGCGAAGTGCCATCGAAAACTTGCTGGACAATGCATTGAATTACAACCCAGCTGGAACGAATGTTCTACTTCAGCTGAGCATGAAGCCAAGTGGGGTTGAGATTACGGTGAAAGATGATGGAGTTGGCATTTCTGAAGATGAGCAACACCTCGTATTTGAGCGATTTTACCGCGTGCAACGGGGCAACCTCCATGAGGTGAAAGGCTTCGGATTGGGATTGAATTATGTGCAGTTGGTTTGTGAGGCGCACAAGGGGTCCCTTTCCTTGGTGAGTTCTAGAGGTAAGGGCGCAGCATTCACGATGAAACTCCCTAAGCATGGATGAGGTGAAAGTGCTGTTGGTGGAAGATGAAGTGAATTTTGGGTCGGTGCTGGCACAGTTCCTCCGACTCAACGATTTCGACGTTCAGTGGGTTAAAAATGGCAAAGAAGCTTGGTCGATGATCAAGATCGGCAAAGAGTTTGACTGCTGCATTGTGGACGTTATGATGCCCGAAATGGACGGCATCGCTTTGGGTAGAGAAATCAAAAAGATCCGACCCGAGCTCCCCTTTGTCTACCTCACGGCCAAGTCGCTCAAGGAAGACGTCATCGAAGGCTTCAAGGCCGGCGCTGACGACTACATTACCAAGCCGTTTGATTCTGAAATATTGGTTTTCAAGCTGCGTGCGCTGCTTCAACGTCAGCCAATCGAAGTGCAAGAAAGCACCTACTGCTTTGGCTCGTTCACATTTGACCCAGCTTTGCGGGTTTTAGCCCAAAACGGCCGCGAAGTTCGCTTGTCACCCAAAGAGGCGGGTATCTTGCACCAACTGGTACGCGCAATCAACCAAGTTGTCTCACGCGAGTTGATCATGGATGTACTGTGGGACGAAGACAACTATTTCAACCGGAGAAGTATGGACGTGTATATGTCCAAACTGCGGAAGCATTTGTCAAAGGATAAAAAGGTAGAGTTGCTCAGCCTGCACGCAGGTGGCTACCGACTGAAGGTCAACTAGCTCAGGCAACCATTTTTTGCTCGTTGCCCAGCATGTAGAGCATTTTGGCGTGTTCAGCAATGGCTTCTCTAAACCTATCGATGCTGTGATAGGGAACGCCGTACTCCTTTGCTGTTGCCTCCACGATCTTCGAAATCTTTCGATAGTGTACATGACAAATATGAGGGAAGAGGTGGTGTTCAACTTGAAAGTTTAAGCCACCCACGTACCAAGAGAGTAGGCGATTGTTAGGCGCAAAATTCGTGGTAGTCATCAATTGGTGTACCGCCCAGTTGCTGTCCATATTACCTGACGTAGCAGGTTCAGGAAAGGCGGTTTCCGGCATGATGTGAGCGGCTTGAAAAATTACCGCCATGCACATGCCTACAACATAATGCATCAAGAAGAAACCCAACAGGATCAACCAGGGAGAAACGGGCATGAGAAGCATCGGTAGCACTAAAAACAATGCGAAGTAAACGACCTTCCAAAGGCTGATTTTCATGACCAGTTTCGTGAATTCTTTCTTTGTCTTGATGATCTCAATATCTCTGTAGTGAAACGCTTGTTTGAAGTCGGTATACAGCACCTTTAAAATGATCATGAATCCGTACAAGAACCATGCGTAAATGTACTGGTACCGATGGATTGGTTTCAATGGACGGTGAGGGGAGAACCGGAGGAATCCCGGAGAATTAATGTCTTCGTCTGCTCCTTGAATATTGGTGAAACTATGGTGCAAAACGTTGTGTTGGAGCTTCCATATGCTGCTGTTTGCTCCTAGGATGTTCATCAAATTTCCTAAGGCAATGTTGACGTATTTGTTCTTGGAGTATGCTTCATGATTGGCATCGTGCATGATGCTGAAGCCTATACCGGCTGCGCCTAGGCCCATAATCAGCCAAAGCCCTAGAAAAGGCAAGGTGCTCGTAACCGCACCTGTGAGAAGAAAGAGGTAGGGCACGAAATACATTGAGATCAAGGCGATGGTCTTGAACACCATGGCTGCATTGGCGTGGCGAGAAATGTTGTTCTCCGTAAAATAAGAATTGACGCGTCCCCGGAGGGTCTTGTAGAAATCAGCGTCGCTTTTTCGGTCAAAACGATAGGAAATAAAACTCATGACTAGAACTATGTAACTCTGAAATAATATTCAGAGTGCAATATTACAAAGGGATTGCCGAGCAGCGAGGTTAAATCTTCCTATAGGATGATAATCAGAGGGTTATCATCTGATCTCAGCGCCTGTTTCAAAGGCTTCCAACGGGGAGACGAATTGCAGTTTTCCAGACGCATCTTCTGCCATCAATATCATTCCTTGACTTTCAACGCCACGGATCTTACGCGGTTCCAAGTTGCAGAGTACGCTTACTTGCTTACCGATGACGTCATCGGCCGTAAAATGCATTGCGATGCCAGATACGATGGTGCGCACTTCCGAACCCAAATCCACGGATAGCTGCAAGAGCTTATCTGCTTTCTTGACTTTTTCTGCCGCTACGATGGTTCCTACACGGATGTCCAGTTTCATGAACTCGTCGAAACCGATGTTTGCTTTGAATTCGCGCGTGGTAGTAGATACTTCTTCCGGAGACTGGGATTTGGACTCGGTATCGGCAGGGCTTTTCGCCAGTTTCGCCATTTGAGCATCTACGTCAGCGTCCTCTACTTTGGAAAAAAGCAATTTGGCCTCGCCAATCTCATGTCCATCCAAAAATCCGCGAAACACTTCATCGATCTTCAGCATTTCGCGAATGTGCGTTGCAGTGTCAGGTAAGAATGGGTCCAGTGCTTCGGCTAGGTATGCGGTTATGTTTAAGGCGTTGAACATGATTTTTTTGACAGCCTCGGGATCCGATTTTTGGAGCTTCCACGGTTCGCTATCGGCTAGGTACTTGTTTCCGAAGCGAGCGAGGTTCATCGCCGCTGAAAGGCCGTCCCTAAATTTGAAGGTACTGATGTGGGTTTCGACTTCCTGTACGCAATGCGCATGCGCTTGACGTATGCTTTCGTCCACGCTGCCGAATGGCACAACTCCGTTGTAGTACTTGTTTGTCAGGACGACCACTCGATTGACGAAATTTCCTAGGATAGCCACCAATTCATTGTTTACCCGTGCTTGGTAATCTTTCCACGTGAACTCACTGTCCTTTGATTCTGGAGCAATGGAGGTCAATACATAGCGCAATTCGTCACGCTTATCCGGAAAATCTGAGAGGTACTCGTGCAACCAAACGGCATGATTGCGTGAGGTCGAAATTTTATCGCCTTCCAAATTTAAAAATTCGTTGGCCGGAACGTTTACCGGCAAATTGAATTCTCCGTGGGTTTTAAGAAGGATCGGAAAGATGATGCAATGAAAAACGATGTTGTCTTTTCCGATGAAATGCACCATGTCGGTCTCGCTGTCTTGCCACCATTTTTTCCAGGCGGATGGATTGCCTTGGTCTATTGCCCATTGTTTCGTCGCCGAAATGTAGCCGATGGGCGCATCCAGCCATACGTACAATACTTTTCCCTCCGCGTCTTCTAATGGAACGGGCACTCCCCAGTCTAAATCCCTGGTCATCGCTCGATCACCCAAGCCGCCCTCTATCCAGCTTAAGCACTGACCTACAACAGGACGTCGCCATTTGGATGCGTCGTGATGCGGTTGGCCGTCTAATCTGCCATCGCGAATGAAGGTTTCGACCCACTCAGCGTGTTCTCCCATCGGTAGATAAAAGTGCCAAGTGCTTCTCAATTCAGGCTCGGTTCCGCTCAACGTCGATTTTGGATCGATCAAGTCAGTGGGGCTCAAGGCCTTCCCACAGTTCTCACATTGGTCTCCGTACGCTCTTTCACTCGCGCAATTAGGGCACGTACCCATGATAAAGCGATCAGCTAGGAATTGCTGTGCTTCAGGGTCGTACATCTGTTCGTTCGACACCTTTTTGAAAACGTCTTTTTCGAAGAGCTTCAAGAAAAATGCCTGGGAAGTTTCACGGTGCAGCGTTGACGAGGTGCGATGGTAGATGTCGAAGTCAATTCCGAACGCGGCGAATGCATTCTTGTTAGTCGCATGAAACTCGTCTACGATTGCCTTTGGCGTCGTTTTTTCTTTGATTGCCTTCATGGAAATTGCGGCGCCGTGCTCATCAGATCCGCAGACATGCAGGACATTTTCGTGCCCGTACTTCCTCCTTAAATACCGAACATAGATATCTGCAGGCAAATAGGCGCCGGCGATGTGCCCAATGTGGAGCGGTCCATTGGCGTAGGGAAGAGCGGAGGTGACGAGATGGCGTTTAGGCATAAAGCTTCGTTATTCATGACGCATCGTTCATGATTCATTGAACCGATGAAATCAGGGCTCAAAAGTAGGATTATCTTAGTCCCGTTTTGAGACCGAAATTTCTAAATAAAGGCGACAAAGTGGGAGTCGTCGCCACGGCGAAAAAATTGGAGCCTGGCCAAATCGACGGAGCCCTAGACCATATTCGGTCTTGGGGACTAGAAGTTGTTTGCGGAAGCCACCTGCTCTCGTCCGATGGGATTTTCGCAGGCACCGACGACCAACGGGCCGCGGACTTGCAATGGGCCCTCGATGATCCAAGCATTCGGGCAGTCATCTTCGCTCGGGGCGGTTACGGTACAGCGCGGATCATTGATAAAATCGATTGGAGTATGTTCTCAAAGCAGCCAAAATGGTTGTGTGGCTTCAGCGACCTCACCGTGATTCATGCGCACATACAGCACAATTTATCCATTGAAAGTTTGCATTCAACGATGCCGATTTTCTTCAAAGACGGCCGGAAAAATGCCGGGAGTGAATCGTTGCGAAATGCACTGTTTGGAAAAGCGCAGCCATTGAATTGGCCAGCCCATGACCTGGATCGGAATGGCGCTGCGAGTGGTATGCTCGTGGGCGGAAACCTCTCTGTTCTAGATTCGATCATCGGTTCGTCGAGTGACGGAGATTGGAACGGAAAGATCCTATTCATTGAAGACCTGACCGAGTACCTCTACCACTTGGATCGAATGCTCCTTCAATTCAAACGTGCAGGAAGGTTAAAAGGCTTAGCCGGATTGATTGTGGGGCAGTTTTCAGAAATGATGGACAATGAGACGCCTTTCGGCATGAATGCTTATCAGATCATCCGCCAAGCCGTTGAGGAGTATTCCTTTCCGGTTGCCTTCAACGCACCTATAGGACATGTTTCGGATAATGCGGCAGTAATCCATGGTGGCGCGGTCACATTTTCGAGTAACGAAGCGGGGAATAAACTCAGTTTCGATTGATGGCGCTCAAATCCTGGCTTACCGATATCCGATTCTGGATCGCAGTTACCTCTGTGCATAGGCTTTTATCCATTCTCCAGCCACCCTTAGAGGTTGCCCATAGTTGGAGGCAGGCCATGATGTGCATGGTAGCCCGGAATTTTTATGAGGTCGATGCCAATATTTTTTACCCTCGTCTCGACATGCCAGGAGATCTCCCGGGAATCACTGGAATGGAGTTCCCTTTTCTCAACTACTTGATGTACTTGGTCTCCATTCCATTCGGTTATGAGCATTGGTACGGCCGATTGATCAACCTTGTAGTTAGCATGATCGGCGTGTGGTGTTTTTATCGCTACGCAGCAAGGATTTTTTCTAAGAAAATGGCGTTTTATAGTGCCTTCATCTTGCTTTTTTCGATCTATTATTACTACAGCCGAAAGATCATGACCGATACTTTTTCGGTCAGCTTGGTCTTGATCGGAATGACGATGTGGTTGGATTATTTCGACCATAGAAAATGGTTTTCGTTTGGTTTCGGTTTTCTGTTTATCGCGCTCGGCGTCTTGGGGAAATTGCCGGTTGTGGTTGTCCTGAGCTTGCTTTGGCCAGTTTTTCTGGAGGCCAAAAATCGGGACAGGTGGCTGATGGCAACTTCCGTTATTTTGGTCGGGGTGATTGCCGGATGTTGGTACTTCCAATGGGTGCCCTATTTGCAAGAACAGTTTGAATTGGATCGGTACTTCATGGGTGCTTCCTTTACAGAGACAATCCGATTTATCATGGAACACAAAGCGAGGGTGGCTTCCGTGTTCTATCACCGAGCACTGGGATGGACGGGTTTTGCCGTGTTTGTAGCCGGGTTGATGTTCGTGCGAAACATGGAACGTAAGGTTCACTTAATTGTCGGGTCGGGTGTCCTCCTCATACTGCTCGTACTCCTGAAATCAGGCGACCGATTCATGGACCACCCGTACTACGTGATTCCATTTGTTCCAATCATGGCGATGGTCGCGGGTTTCGCCGTTGCAAAAATGCGCCCTTGGCTGATGGTGCTGACCCTCAGTGCAATCGGCGTCGAAGGGGTGCTGTCTCGGTGGGATGATCAATTCATCAAAAAAGGGAAGAGCTTGGTTGACTTGAGTGATCGACTCGCTCCTTATGTGGATAAGGATGAGACCATCGTCGTCAACAGCGAAGAGATACCGGTCCCGATCTACTTTGCCCATAGACGAGGATGGGTCGCGTGGAACGGAAGCTTGGCGGACGAGCGATATCGAGAGGAATTATCTCTGCGCGGTTGTGACTTCATTGTGATTTTAAAAGAGCGCTTCGGAAAAGAGATTCGGTTGGATCTTCCACTGATTTACGAAGATGAATCCTTCATCTTGTACCCGATGAAATGAGGAATGCACAACGTCGCATTCAGGATTACGACAAATCGCAAATCGGCCTTTACCACTTTACATTGGATAGTTTTAACTTTAGGATGGTTCGATGTTTCTTTGAAGTCCAAAGCATCTACCATGGCCGAACACAACGAGTTAGGCGTCCTCGGAGAAGAGATAGCAGCCGTTTACTTGCAAAAAAAGAAGTACAAGATCGTCGAACGAAATTGGCGCTTTGGTAAGGAAGAAGTAGACATCATCGCCATCAAGGATGGCGCTTTGGTTATCGTTGAAGTGAAAACGAGGAATTCTTCTTTTTTCGGAGCACCAGAACAAGCGGTAAGTCGAGCAAAGCAAGGACATCTCGTTAGGGCGGCACATGCATACGTTCAAAAGAAGGACCTGGATATGGAAGTGCGCTTTGATGTCATAGGCATTGTACTCAACTCTAAAGAAGAGCAGCTCAATCACATTGAGAATGCTTTTCAACCGAGATGGTGACTCAGAAATACAAGGCCCTCGCTCGAAGCCCAGCGCCTGGGTTCCACTCTAGACTTGGAAATGGAAGCTTAATCACTCCAACCACGGGACGTAACCACACCAAGTACTTTGGCAGGTCTACTTGATCCAAATCGAGGTCCAATGACAAGAGTACCTGACGTTGCCTCTGGTAGGATGATGTATACGTGTCCATTCCCTGATCCGTGGTTTCGATTTCCCAAGTGTTGCTCTCCGCTCCTAAAACATTGTTCACACTGTGGCCGACGGCGACATTTAGCCACTTAGGAAACCCATTTGGCTTGCCCAACGTAGACCACAGATTCACGCTCACCCAATACGTTTGTCCGTTGTAGTCCTTCAGCCATTGCTCTTGGATCCCGGTTCCGAACAACCTTTGAGCCCTTTGTGCTTCGATTGCATTCGATCCATCTGCGTTGATACGCGTCAATCCACTTGGGCTAAAACTGAACTTGAGCTTTACGCGCTGCTCTTTCCATAGCTGCTGTTGTAAAAAGAATGCGCCAGTTCCTATCGTGTTAAACGCGACATCGTACACGCTGAATCCCCACCCTTCCGAAAATCCATCAAGCATTTCGACGGCCAATTGATAGCTGTAACCGACCGCAACCGCACCCCATAAGCTTTGTTTCTCTCGTGCACCCGTCCAGCGATTGAATCGATACAGATTGGATGCCGTTTGATAAGCAGCAGCGCTGTGACCGAACTTGTCCATTTGCATCCAACCAGGCCAATCATTGAAGAAATAAAATGTCCCGTTTTGGTACTCACTATACCACGCGAAATTCAATGCCATCAACGTAGATGCATACAGCGTTCCTTGTCCAGCGATATTGATCATCCGCCGTGATTTGTTGAGGCTGTCGGGCGTAGAGAAAAATCCTTGTCCGTAAGAGACTGCGCCCGAGAGAATCAGGCAAACGATGATGCTATTTTTTCGTACCCACAATGGCATAATAGTCGAATAAAATTCCGCTTTTCACCCGCTTGACGCGATGAATGTCCACCCCGCGAGACCGCAGAGCTGTTTCATATTCTTGGAGTGAATATTGGTAGGGATGCAAAATATCCAGTGGCACTAATCGGAACAACCAACGAAAGAACTGAGTATTGTGGCTATCAATGCTGAGCACGAGGGTTCCACCGACCTTCAAGCCCTCAACCAGGGCGTCGTATGCGCGTTCAATATCGGCCACATGGTTGATGACGTTTAGGCAAAAAACCTGATCAAAGCGTTCCGATGCCTGAAGGGACTCTACCGCAATTTCCTCGAAATGTACGTGAGGATAGTCGCTTCTGCTAAATTGTGGAAGGCGTTGTTCGTATGACATTAACAACGGATCGATGGCCCAAACGGAATCTGCTTGTAGAAAGGTGAAAATGCCGGCTGGACCACAGCCAGCGTCTAAGACGGCATAGGACGGTCCCGTTTCTACCTCGATCGAAGCCAAAAAAGTGGACCAGTAATTTCGTTTCCACGAGAGGTACTCTTCCTTGTCTCTATCCTTGAGGTAGCCTTGCCACCATCGAATCTCGAACCATTGTGCTAATTCCCAGCGCATCGTGCAAAGGTAGCGTGCTATAGAACGCACGTTAATTCCTGTACCTTTGCAGGTTCAAAGTAATTGTATGGCAAAGAAGAGCACATGGGAGAAGCGCGCAAAAAAGGTTAAGAAGGAAGAATTTTTGGTACTGGGAGGTACCACAGGAAAGAATCGTTCTACCAAGCCCGCTGCCGGAAAAGGAAAGCCCAAGTCAGAATCGGAATCCGGATCCGACGAACGGAAACCTAGAACCCGAGGAGGAAGTCGTCCACCGGAAGACTCGAAGTACGGAAGATCCAGAGGAGCGAGCCGCTCATTCGGTGATTCGAAGTTTAAAAAACAAGGATCGGGCGGTCGTCCACCCGCAGATTCGAAATTCAAGGGTAGATCTAAGGAATCGAGCTTCAACCCTTCTGATTTCATCACCCGGGATGGTGACGAAGGCAAGAGCGACAAGTTCAGATCGAAAGGAAATGCCCACAAGGAATTCCGACAAAGCGACCAGAAGAGTTCGTATAAGAAATTCACGAAGGATAAGCCGTTCGAAGGGTTCAAGAAAAAGCCAGAGAACGACGGCCTGACCCGACTGAACAAGTACCTCGCCATGGCAGGAATATGCTCGCGACGCGAGGCTGACAAATTCATCGAACAAGGTATGGTCTCCATCAATGGCAAAGTAGTCACTGAGTTAGGAACCAAGGTGAAGCCCGATGATATCGTCGAGTATGGCGGAGAAAAAATCAAGGCAGAAGCCCTCAGGTATGTTTTACTCAACAAACCAAAGGATTGCATTACCACGCTCAGCGATGAACGCGGGCGAAATACGGTGGTCGGTCTGGTGAAGAATGCTTGCAAGGAACGCGTGTTTCCTGTGGGGCGACTCGATAGAAATACCACCGGACTCATCCTCTTGACCAACGACGGAGACTTGGCCGACAAACTGGCTCACCCGAGCAACGATGTGAGGAAAGTATACCACGTGATTACAGATAAAAACGTTTCCATCGCTGACCTCAAGAAACTAGAAACCGGTGTAGAACTCGATGATGGGGTGGCGAAGGCAGATGCAGCATTGTTCGCAGGTGATGGTTCGGTACGCAATGAAATCGGCATGGAGATCCATTCGGGTCGAAACCGTGTCGTACGACGCATGTTCGAAGCCCTTGGATACGAAGTGACACGACTTGATCGAGCGGCATTTGCTGGTTTGAGCAAGAAAGGACTTCCGCGGGGTAGATGGCGATTCCTCACAGACAAGGAGGTGGGCTACCTCAAGATGTTGTAATCAACTAAAACTCCCTCGTTCATAAGTCATTGCGCATGACAAACTTCACAGCTTTTGGCTGTGTAGCTTCGAATATTCGACGCAGGTTGTCGTTCTGATTCGGTATGCGTAAATTTTTCATTTGGTTTTTTGGCTTGACGTTCGCCCTAGTTCTCGGGGCGATAGGTGCCTATCTGTTGGCTAAAAAGTACGAGGAACCGGTTCGCAATTACGTGGTTGGTGAAGTCAATAAGCGACTTCAATCTCCGGTGCACGTCTCCGATATAAACTTTTCCTTGCTGGAAAATTTTCCCTCTGCATCCCTTGTCATGGACAGCGTTTGGGCCAATGAGAACATCGTAAAGATGGGGGCCTTAGACACGCTTTTCTTCTTTGAAAAAGTCTACCTCAACCTCAATATTCTTGACATGATCAAAGGGCAGTACAAGATCAATGAGATCGAAGTGCGCGACGGATTCATGGATTTGCTAGTAGACGACGAGGGGTACGACAACTTTCATATTTGGGTGAAGAATCAAGATACGACTGGCTTCCTACTCGAGTTGGATAAGGTACACATCGAACGGACGCGTATTAATTATGTGAATCACGCGCGGCAACAGGAATACAGACTTCGCGCCGAGGACCTATTTTTCAATGGCCGGTTTTCAAACGAAAGCTATACCATGGCCGTGTCAGGAACAGGATACGTCAACGATATATTGATCAAAGGAACCAATTACCTCCATGACCGGGAAGTGGAAATAGAAACGGACTTGGATGTCATATCCAAAGAGGAACGCTACGCATTTCAGAAGGGGGTAGTAACGATCGACGACCAATTAAACTTTATCGTTTCCGGAGAATTGCTGGGAGACGGGGTTGATTTACGCATTACGGGGAAGAACTTAGACGTAATACGAGCGCTTTCTCTCATTCCCTCAGAAAGCAGGCAACCCCTAGAGGAGTACAGAAGCTCAGGAGTCGTGACGTTCGATTGCACCTTAAAAGGAGCTTTTGGAAGAACGGACAACCCCAGATTCATTGCCACCTTTGCCATTCAAGATGGAAGCATTTCAAGGAACGGAAGCGATTGGAAACTATCAAGGCTCAATGGCAAGGGGAGCATCGATAACGGAGAGCACAGAAACTTTAATTCGGTAGTACTTGAGTTGACAGACCTCGAAGGACAGCTCAATGGAAATGAGTTTCACACGGCGTTTAGCATTCATAACTTCAACCGACCATCCATTACAGGGAAGGTCAAGATAAGCTCAGACCTGCAATCGATGAAAGAATTCTTTGGTTGGGAATGGATGACTTCAGGTGACGGCAATTTTGAAGTAGATGCGGCAATTTCTACCACACTCGAAAATCCTTCAGAGCCATCGGCACGTGATTTTTTAAATGCCCAGGCGAGTGGAACGATACGAATTTCAGATGCGCACATCACCCTCAAAGACGATCAGCGTAAGTACGGCATCGCAGACGCGGAATTCAACATTTCGAACAACGCATTGTACATCGAACGATACGAAGGCAAGGTGAATGATTGTAGGCTGAGCCTGAATGGAATCGCGGAGGGATTTCTGGATTATTTCTTCTCTGAATCGGGTGTTCTAAATGTTCAAGGCAAGGTGAATACGGGTGCCATTGATTTGGAAGAACTTTTTCCCTCAACCTCCGAAAGCCAAAGCGGCATCGTCATCGCATTTCCCGATCGATCCCAATGGGATTTACGCATCGAAAGCGAATCCTTCAAGCAAGGAAAATTCGTTGCTACAGACATCGACGGAAGGCTCGTCATGAATCACTTCAAAGTAGAAGCTACCCAGCTTGACTTTAAGAGTCAGCAAGGATTGGTCAGTGGTAAAGTGGGGGTGTACCGATTCGCAAACAATCAGTTTGGCCTACAAACGGAATTTGTCACGCAGGATGTGAACATCAAAACACTCTTTACGACGTTCAATGACTTCGAACAAGACTTCATTCAGGCGCATGTTTTAGAGGGTAAACTCGACGCAGATATCCGGTTCCAAGCCTTTTGTGATTCACTGCTAAACATCGATATGCAGAGCATTGTTTCGTCCTTGGATATATCTATAAAAGACGGAGCACTCATAGGGTTTAAACCCCTCATCGATGTGGCAGAGGAAATCAAAAAGAAACCGATGTTGCGCCTTTTCGTTTCGGTGGATGAATTGAGAAATCGATTGGAGGAAGTCCATTTTGATCGTCTGACCAACCAGATTGGCATTCGCGATGGGGTGGTCTCGATTCCCGCCATGGAAATTCGATCCTCTGCGCTCAACCTCAACGTGAGCGGTACACATACATTCGATAACCGCATCGATTACGAAATGGACTTTGCACTCGCTGAAGTGTTGCAGCTAAAGAACCGAACCGAGCCGTACAACGAATACGTTCAGCGCGATGAAAGCGGGAAGACACGAATTTTCTTGACCATGGTGGGCACCACGGATGAATTTGAGATTGATGTGAAAAGGACCAACTTGAAGTCAACGGTCAAGGAACAAGTGGTTTCAGAGAGCAATGCCGTGAAAAAACTCCTAAGAGACGAATTCAACGCCATCGCTAAAGATTCCATTCGCAAGCCACTCGAAAAGCCGAAAAAACTAGAGTTTGAGTTTGATCCTGCGGCCGGTTCCATAACGGATGATGAGAAAGCCCCACGCGAAAGTACGATGCCAAAAAGTGGCGAAAAACCATCCGATAAAAAGCTGCTGAACCGATTCCTTCAGAAGACCGAAAGCGATAAAAAGAAGCTCAAGGACGGGGATTTTGAAGACGATGATTTCTAGTGGCATTCACTCGAAGCTCCGAACCTTGAACCACCTTCAAGCAGTTATTCGTATTATTCGTTCAATTTCGTAGCACAGGAAACCGGAATGGCCCGTACTTACAATATATATTCTCAAAAACAGAGGTGGAAGCTCTTGCTGTTCAGCGCTGCACTGTGCTTCGTCGCATTGTCACTGTGGTATACCAAGTCGTTGGTAGACAAGATTGCGAAGGAAGAGCGCTCAAAAGTGGAAATATGGGCGGAAGCAGTTAAAAAACGATCCGCTCTCGTCCAGTACACCAGTCGCTTGTTCAACAAACTTCAATTGGGCGAACGAAACAAGGTGGAGCTGTACCTAGAGGCCACAAAGTACTTGGCCCGGCCCGATATCACCGACGTAAGTTTCGCGCTCAATGTGTTGAACGACAACACTACCGTACCCGTCATCCTTACCAATGAGAAAGGGGTCATTACCTCTTATCGAAACATCGAAGTGCCTAAAGGAAGTGATGCGCAGGCCTTTCTTAATCGCCAACTGAAGGACATGTCAGAGCAGTACGATCCCATCGAAATCGTCTACTACGGAAATTCGCGTGTGTTTTTGTACTACAAGGATTCACGCCTCTTTTCTGAGCTCAAGACCACCTTTGAGGACCTGCAAGAATCCTTTATTTCCGAACTGATGCTCAACGCTGCCTCAAGCCCGTTGATCCTGTTGGATTCAGCGAGCAGGAAAGTGATCGAGGCTGGAAATGTGAGCGAAGTCATCTTGGCGAATCCGAATATGCTCAATGAGAAACTCAAAGAGATGAACAGCCAACACGAGCCGATTGAGGTAGAAATGAATGGCCAGAAGGCCTATGTCTACTATGAGGATTCGTATTTGCTCACTCAATTGACCTACTATCCATTGGCCCAATTTGGCATCATCGGACTTTTTGTAATGATTGCTTATCTGCTGTTCAGTACCGCTCGCAAGGCCGAACAAAACCAGGTATGGGTGGGAATGAGCAAGGAGACGGCCCATCAGTTGGGTACACCGCTTTCGTCTATGATTGCTTGGGTAGAATTGCTCAGAGAAGATGAAAAAAACAAGCAAGTAGCGGACGAGTTGATGAAGGACATTGAACGCCTCCAGGTCGTCACTGACCGATTCAGCAAGATTGGATCTCAGCCGGCATTGAAAGAAGAAGATTTGATCCCATTGCTCCAAGAATCTGTTCAGTATTTCAAGCACAGGAATGGCAAGAATGTAGCCTTTACGACGACCTTTCCCGATCATGCAGTGATGCTCACACTCAATCGATCCCTTTTCGAATGGGTCATTGAAAACTTGGTTAAAAATGCATTGGACGCCATGGAGGGCAAGGGCAAGATTGCCATGCACGTAGAGGACTATGGGAGCAAGGTACACATCGAGCTCAGCGATACTGGCAAAGGCATTCCTCCGAACAAATTCAAATCCATTTTTCAACCGGGCTACACTTCAAAAAAGCGTGGATGGGGACTGGGGCTTTCCTTGAGCCGGCGGATCATCAAAGACTATCACAACGGAAAAATATACGTACTGAAATCAGAACTAGGAGAAGGATCTACTTTCAGGATCAGTCTGCGCAGGAAAAAGGGTACGTTCACCCAATAATGGAAAGTATGGCTTGGTTTACAAACGAATACAATGATTTTTTCAAAGAGCTAGAGAAGAACAATAACCGTGAGTGGTTTACGGACAACAAGAAGCGCTTCGAAACCCACGTAAAGAAACCGTTTGAAAGCTTTATAACAGACATGATCATTCGAATGCAATCCTTTGATCCGGAGTGTAAAATCGAAGCGAAAGATGCCATATTCCGTATTTACAGAGACGTTCGTTTCTCGAACGACAAGACGCCCTATAAAACTCGAATGTCTGCGGTGGTTAGCCAGGGTGGAAGAAAGGATACATCGTTAGAAGGAATCTACCTAGAGTTGGGGCACAACCACGTAAGAATGTACGGCGGTGTGTACCAGCCGGATAAGGAACAACTTCAGCGGATTCGACAAGAGATATTGTACAACCAGGCGGACTTTGAGAAACGAATCAACGCCAAGAAATTTAAGGATCGCTTTGGGGAATTGCGGGGAGAAAAAAACAAGCGGTTACCACCGGAATTTGTAGAAATCCAAGACCAACAGCCGCTCATCGCAAATAAGCAGTTTTATTACTTCACTGAAATGGATCCGTCACTGCTGACGAGTGATGGTCTGATTGATGCCTTCTTTGAGGCCTATAGCGACAGTCGGGACGTGCGCGATTTTTTACACACGCCCTTGCATGATTAGAGTTGGACTTGAATCCCTAATGCGAACACTTCCTTGAACTGTGTCCGAGGTCCTCTACCGTCATCGGTTCCGTCTCCGTTCCGATCGACGGCAAAGGTGATGTCGTCATCGTAGACCAAATGGGTTGTGATGCTCGTTGTGAGCCATGAGTTGACCTTCATTGCGATGAGGGTTTCCCAATTGATGTCAATGTTTTGTGGGTTCTCCAGGTAGTTAGAGAAGAATTCGGCACGCGTTGAAAGCTTCACATTCTTGACAATTTCTGTGGCGTATTGCACTTTGAAGAATCCGCCAATTTCATACCTGATTCGCTTGCCATCTGTCAACTTCGTTCCACCGGGACCGAAGGTGGCGGCCGTAACACCAAAAGCGCCAGCGTCTGCCAAGCGTTGATTGTCTACGATGGTTGTTTTACTAGTAACGGGAGAAACATACATTGAAAACTTGTCGTTCGGCTTATAGTCAATGCCTAATCCAGCAATGACGTATGCAGGCGCAAAAGGATCTGAGATTAGCGGTGATGGAGTGGCGGCATAATCGTATCCCGCATCCCATTGCGTACGAAAAGTGAACATGGCCGTCCAAAAGGTACTGACAACCGGCGTCTTGTGTCCAAACTTGGAATTAATTTCTATGCGGTCATCGGTCTTTTGAACGACTCCTTTGGTCCCAATCCTAGAAATTCCATACGCCGCATCCAACGAATTGTCCCATGTCCATTTATCTTTCTTGTAGTTGGCAAATGTGTTGAAGAGTATGGTTCCGTTGATTGCAGATTGCCCTCCCCCTTGCCAATTGTTTAGAAAAGTTTGAGAAAAATTCAAGCCGAAGACGCTTCCCTTTTTCCAGGTCGGCGCCACCGCATTCGAATCTTGTGCTTTGGCGAGAGATAGAACGCACAAAGCGAACAGTAAGGTTGATGCTTTTTTCATGGATACTAGATGTATTATTTTGACTTAAAAGACTGTATGGCATTTCGGGTGAAGTCGGATAAAACTAACGTTCCGCTCACAACCGCACGCTGCATAAGCAGCTCATCCCAATCCTCCGTTCCTTCCCAAAATATGCGTTTCATCGCTGCCATGGCTTCAGGGTTGTATCCTTTGACCTTGCGTAAAAATGCCTCGATAGAGCGATCCATTTCTTCGATGCTCTCATAGACTTCAGCGAACATGCCGCGCTGTTTGGCCCATTCAGCCGTTCTCCATTCAGTAGCGGCGATGGCCAGTTCACTGAACGCTGCCGTACCCACTTTTCGTTCCACCGCTGGGCCTACAACGAAGGGGCCAATCCCCACGGCCAATTCAGAAAGTTTCACAGAAGCAAATTGGGTGGCGAAGCAATAGTCCATCGAACTGGCGAGGCCGACGCCTCCTCCTACCGTTTTCCCCTGGACGCGTCCGATGATGAATTTTGGACATTTCCGCATGGCGTTGATTACGTTGGCAAAACCGCTGAAAAACTCCTTTCCTTGGGCTTTGTTGTGAATCGCGATCAGCTCGTCAAAACTCGCCCCAGCACAAAACGCTCGATCGCCTCCGCTTTGTAGTAAAATAGCGGCTACATCGTCATCTTTCCCAGCGTCCGAAATTGTAGTTGCCAGCTGATTGAGGATTGCTCCTGGAAGTGAATTGCTTTGTGGGTGATAAAATTCAATCTTGGCTATCCCGTCGTTGATTTCTTTTTTAACGTATGCATCCATCTTGTGTCCAAACTTTGCGCAAAGGAAGAAACTTGTATGAAATAATCCAGTCGAGATCGAGTTAACACCCGAATGGGAAAACTTTTCGCACCCATCTTCAGCGTGCAGCGCACCCAAGCTAGATTTGGCCCTATGAAGTACTGCTTGTTTATGGGCATCATGCTCGTTTCGTCATTGGTCCTGGCCCAGGACATCAAAGTTTCGGATGCAAAACCCGAGCCTTTCGTCACCTATTATGATGACGAACATAAGCAGAAATACAGCGAAGGCTTTTTCTTACTCGGAAAGAAGCACGGCGAGTGGACGTATTACTACGAAAATGGAAAGAAACAAGAGCAGAGTCACTATAATAATGGACTGCTCAGTGGCTCAGTGTTGTATTGGTATGACAACGGGCAGCGCAAAGCTGAAGGTTATTTTAAATTGATTTACCAAGATGGCATCTTGGCTCCATTGCGGGATAGCATCTACAAGGAATGGTACCCGAATGGAAACATGAAAGTAAAAGGCAGCTATTTCTACAATGTAAGAAATGGAGAATGGAAATGGTGGTTTCCTGAAGGGGACCTCTGGAAGGAGATTACGTACGAGCAAGGGGTGCCTTATCCGCAGGAAGGGCGCAACATGGACGGGGAACAAACGCTGATCGATGGAAATGGCGTGCTCTACGACTACTATGAAAGTGGACGCCTGCGTTCGAAACTGAGCGTGAAGTACAATCAGTTCTACGGTTTGTCAACCTACTTCTACGAAAATGGCAATGTGGAGAGCGAGGGCGATGCTTTTCAAACCGACCGCTCCGGATTATGGAAGTTTTATTACGAAGATGGTGCTCGATGGAAACACATCGAATACAAAGACGGAAAGTTGGATGGGGTGATTCGGACTTGGTATCCCACAGGTGAGATCAGCATAGAGGGAAGGCATACAAATGGTAAAAAGAACGGGCCTTGGACCTGGTACAATAGTTCTGGACAGGTGTACATGCGGGGAGCGTTCAAGGACGATATGCAACACGGTAGGTGGACCTACTACTTTGAAAACGGCCAGGTGGAGAGTACCGGAGAATTCAGAGAAAACCTCCGGCAAGGAGAATGGCGTATGTCCTATAAGGATGGTTCTGACTGGAAAGTGGGAAGTTACCTCGACGATAAAAAACACGGGGAGTGGATCACGTACTTTGAATCGGGTCAAGTTTTGCAAAAAGGCAACTACGTAAATGGAAAGGAAGAAGGCCTATGGCAGGCTTGGTATCAAAATGGTCAGATGAAAGACGAAGGCACGTACAAGGCCGGCGTCATG
The DNA here is from genome assembly GCA_040221375.1 of Cryomorphaceae bacterium. Lineage (GTDB taxonomy): Bacteria > Bacteroidota > Bacteroidia > Flavobacteriales_G > Salibacteraceae > SHAN690. The sequence continues at coordinate 120,775 of JAVKEP010000085.1, read as the reverse complement.
CACGGCGACTGGAAGGGATGGTTTGATAATGGGAAGCTAAACTATAAAGGTGTTAGAAAGGAAGGAGTGAAAGACGCTGATTGGACCTATGGTTATCGAAACGGAAACACGCGCGAAGTCGGGAGCTACAACGCCGGAATGAAGCATGGAAAGTGGACGTACTACTATGAAGCAGGTAACGTAGATTACGAATGCGTGTACTCCAACGGCGCGAAAAATGGGAAATCAACCTACTATTTCCCGCATGGATCGGTACTCAAAAAGCAGAGTTACCGAATGGATCGATTGGATGGAAAGAGTGAAATGTACAATCAAACGGGTCAATTGATCGGTGTGAGGCATTACAAAAACGGGGTGCCACATGGCAAGGCGATCAATTACGACGACAAGGGCAAGGTGATTAACGAATTGATTTTTAAGGATGGAATTCAGATGCCTTAAGTGATTCTGTAAGAGATATCTTGCTTATATTTGCCGCGTCAAAGAGTAGTGAGGGGAAGTCCCCTCATTTTTTTTGGCTGGAATACCATGATTAATGCATCTGACATACGCGCGTTAGTAGAAGAAAAGATCGAGGGAACCGGCATGTTTGTCGTTGAGCTCACGGTCAGTTCTGCCAATCGCATCGTGATCGAATTGGACAGCATGGAGGGAGTCACAATCGACGATTGCGTCCAAGTGAGCCGACATGTGGAATCGAGCCTCGATCGGGAGACGCAAGATTTTGAGTTGCAAGTCTCTTCTGCCGGCATCGATAAGCCTTTGCGCGATCGCAGACAATATGTGAAGAATGTGGGGCGAGAGCTCCGCGTGCAATTGGAAGATGGCGCAGAGTTGAAAGGAGAACTTTTGGAGGCAGACGAGCAATTGAAATTGAAATTGCCGCCTTCTAAAAAGAAGAAGCTTCCAGCGCGGGAGGAATTGATCGAATGGGAAAACATCAAGGAAGCTAAAATTATTATTTCGTTTAAATAAACTTTTCTGATATGAACACCGATGAATTGATTGAGTCGTTTCAGGATTTCAAAGACCTCAAGAACATTGACCGCGTTACGATGATGCACATTTTAGAAGATGTGATCCGCGGCATGATCATCAAGGAATATGAAGACGACGCTAACTTCGACATCATCATCAACCCAGACAAGGGCGACCTTGAGATTTGGCGTAACCGTACGATCGTTGCCGATGGTGCCGTTGAAGACGATTTGACGGAAATCGAGTACAGCGATGCGGTGAAGATTGAGCCCGATTTTGAGATCGGTGAAGAAGCTTCGGAAGAATTAAAGATTGAAAACTTCGGTAGGCGAGCGATCCTTTCGATGCGCCAAAACCTACAGGCCAAGATCCAAGAGCTGGAGAAGGATAGCATCTACAAAAAGTACAAAGACCGTGTGGGAGATATCATCACCGGCGAGGTGTATCAAATTTGGAAGCGCGAAATCCTAGTCTTGGACGACGAAGGCAATGAATTGGTGTTACCGAAATCGGAACAAATACCAACGGATTACTTTAAGAAAGGAGATACCGTAAGAGCAGTAGTGAGTAAGGTGGATATGAAAAACACCAGCCCTATCATCATCCTGTCTAGAACTTCACCCGCCTTTTTGGAACGACTCTTTGAAATGGAAGTGCCCGAGATTTACGATGGCCTCATCACCATCAAAAAGATCGTACGCGAACCAGGAGAACGGGCAAAAGTGGCAGTAGAGTCCTACGACGACCGCATCGATCCAGTTGGGGCTTGCGTGGGAATGAAAGGTTCTAGGATCCATGGCATCGTTCGTGAATTGCGCAATGAAAACATTGACGTCATCAACTATACGGCCAACCCGCAGCTCTTTATTCAGCGCTCTTTGAGCCCTGCGAAAATCACCACCATCAAGATCAATGAAGAAACAGGGCACGCGAGTGTTTACCTCAAACCAGACCAGGTTTCATTGGCGATCGGTAAGGGAGGACACAACATTAAATTGGCTGGAAAGCTTACCGGACACGAGATTGACGTCTATCGAGAATCAGAAGAAGATTACGAAGATGTGGACTTGGAAGAATTTGCAGATGAGATCGATCATTGGATCATCGATGAGCTCAAAACCATTGGTTGCGATACGGCCAAGAGCGTTCTCGAACTGACCATGGAAGACCTCGTTAAGCGTACCGATCTGGAGGAAGAGACCGTCAAAGAGGTTCTTCAGATCCTTCGCGCAGAATTTGAATGAGCATGAGAGTGTGAGAAAATCACGAGATTCGCAACATATTTATGGCAGAAGCACCGATTAGATTAAGTAAAGCAGCAAAAGAGTTCAACGTAGGCCTTCCTACCGTAGTGGAATTCTTGGCTAAAAGAGGAATTGAGATAGAAGCTCGGCCCAACACCAAGATAGAGGCCTCGGCTTATCAGCTTTTGATGGAGGAATTTGCTCCGGATCGAGCCAAGAAGCAGAAGTCTGACGAACTCGCGTACACCAAAGTCGTCCGAGAGACGATCACCTTGGATGACTCGAAGAAGACCAAGTCTAATGAGGACAAGGACCAAGACGAAGTGTTGATCAAGAACGTGGGAGGAATCGATGAACCCGATGTTGTAGAGAAACCGACGGCTCCTAAATCAGAACCCAAGAAAGAAGAAGTAAAGGATAAAGATTCAGGCCCAACCGTGGTCGGGAAGATCGACTTGTCTGCCATCAAGTCTAACCGTCCCAAGAAAAAGGCCGAAAAAGAAGAAGAGCAAAAGGTCGCCGCTGAGAAGAAAGAGGCTGAAGAAAAGCTTGAAGCAGCCAAAAAAGCGAAAGCGGCAGCACCAGCGGATGCAAAGGTGAAGTCAGATGACGCTACTACCGAAGGCACTGAACCACCAGCGACAGCGCCTGTCAAGGAGCAGGAAGTGATGAAGGCGAAAGCCCAAAAACTCGACGGTCCTAAGTTTGTAGGTAAGATCGACCTTCCGGCTGAACGGGTGAAGAAAAAGCCTGAAGAATCTGAGGATGAAAAGAATAAGCGAAAGCGAAAGCGCATCGCTAAAGTAGATACGAATAAGCCTTCTATTGGGGGCGGGAGAGACTTCAAGCGAGGAGGAAACACAGGCCCTGGACGCCGAGGTGCAAAAGCAGCTCCGAAGCCTGAACTCACCGAAGAGCAGATTCAAAACCAAGTTAGGGAAACCCTTGCTGCGCTCAAGAGCAAAGGAAAGTCTACACGTTCTAAGTACCGTCGTGAACGACGTGATGCCGTGAGCGAAAAGATGCAGAAGGAACTCGAGCAGGCAGAAGTAGATCAGAAAGTACTGAAGCTTACCGAATTCGTTACGGTAAGCGAATTGGCAACCATGATGAACGTGTCTCCTACGGAGGTGATTTCCATGTGTATGTCCATTGGAATGATGGTGTCCATCAACCAACGATTGGATTCAGAAACGTTGACCTTGCTCGCCGAAGAATTCGGATATACCGTAGAGTTCATCAGCTCTGAGATCCAAGAAACGGTATTGGCTGAAGACGTTGATGATCCTGAGGATTTGATAGAGCGTCCGCCGATAGTAACGGTAATGGGACACGTTGACCACGGAAAGACATCGCTTCTCGATTACGTCCGCCGCGAAAATGTCATCGCTGGCGAGGCGGGAGGAATTACACAGCACATCGGTGCCTACAGCGTTGAGCTCGAAAGTGGTAAGGTGATTACCTTCCTCGATACGCCGGGTCACGAAGCATTTACGGCCATGCGCGCCCGCGGTGCTCAGGTAACGGATATTGCGATCATTGTGATCGCTGCGGATGATGCCGTCATGCCTCAGACCGTTGAAGCAATCAATCACGCGCAAGCTGCGGGAGTTCCCATGGTATTTGCGTTTAACAAGATTGATAAGGATGGAGCCAACGCGGAAAAGATTCGTGAACAATTGGCCAACATGAATATTTTGGTCGAAGACTGGGGTGGGAAATTCCAATGCCAGGAGATCAGCGCCAAGCAAGGATTGAACGTGAATGAGTTGCTTGAAAAGGTGCTCTTGGAGTCTGAAATGCTTGAACTGAAGGCGAATCCAGACAAAAATGCACGCGGTACCATCATCGAAGCTACCTTGGATAAAGGACGCGGGTATACGTCAACGTTGCTCGTACAATCCGGCACATTGGCCATAGGTGACATCATCTTGGCGGGAAGTTATTACGGAAGGGTGAAGGCCATGTTCAACGAACGAGGAGTAGCCATTGATTCAGCAGGTCCTTCGCATCCAGTAAGTCTATTGGGCTTGAACGGAGCGCCGAGTGCAGGCGATACATTCATTGTGATGGAGGATGAGCGTGAAGCGAAGAATATTGCTACCAAACGCCAGCAACTTCAGCGCGAGCAGAGCATTCGAACGCAGCGTAGAAGAACGCTCGAAGACATTGGAGAAATCATACAGTTGGGCGACTACCATGAGGTCAACGTGATCGTCAAAGGCGACGTGGATGGATCGGTTGAGGCATTGGCGGATTCCATGCTCAAGCTGTCTACTGAAAACATTGCAATCAATGTGATCCACAAGTCAGTCGGACAAATCACCGAGTCAGACGTACTGTTGGCCACGGCTTCAGATGCGATCATCATTGGCTTCCAAGTCAGGCCTTCCGCTCAAGCGCGAAAACACGCCGAAAACGAGGGTATTGAAATTCGACTTTACTCGATCATTTATGATGCCATCAACGACATGAAGTCAGCGATGGAAGGAATGCTCAAGCCTAAGATTGAAGAAAAGGTCGTCTGCAACATAGAGATCAGAGAGACATTCAAGATCAGCAAAGTGGGAACCATCGCAGGCTGCTATGTGCTCGACGGAACGGTGAGTCGCAATACCAAGGTTCGACTTATCAGAGATGGCATCGTTGTCTACACTGGAAACTTAGGCTCTCTCAAGAGGTTTAAGGACGACGTGAAGGAAGTGAAGGCCGGATTTGAATGTGGGTTGAACATCGAGAACTTCAACGATATCAAGGTCGGCGATATCATCGAAGGCTTTGAAGAAGTGGAAGTTGCACGAACGCTTTAAGGAGCCTACTTAGTAAATCATTATCCATCAATCTACCTTGATCTCGTCCTTCACTATGAAGGAAGCGGGATAGATTTCGCGTATTTCATGGTGAAATTCCAAGGCACTCAAATGGGTGCGAAAATCACCTAGTCGGACGACCCAGTTTGGGTAGTTCCACTTGGTATAGGCGATGCCATCGCTGTACAGTTTTAAAAATTCAGCTTGTTTCTCTAAGGCGATTTTTCGTGCATTAGGCCCGGCGGCGGAAAATATCTGAATGCGATATCCCCGACTCGTCATTGTCTTCACATCCAAGCTATCCATCATTTTCAAATAGCGGTGCATGTCTCTGTCCATGACCAGCGAGGAGGAGTCTATTTGCACAACCAGCTGCTCGTCAGGGTGTTGCGAGTGCTTGCTGAAAGGGTAAGGCACGACCTGCGCAGAAGCGCTCGAAAGCGAACATGATAAACCTAATAAGCAGACGAATGGAAGGAGAAAATTGGGCATAAAGGCGAAGTTACTCTGAACCAGAATTTTATGCTTTTCATTGGAAAGTAGTAATGGCATAAGTAATTGAATATCAGCCACAAAGTAAGGTTATATAGAATGATTTTAAATTGATAGGCACACCCCGATTTTTAAACAAATGTTAACGCCTATACACCCATTCTTCTAAATTTGCCACCGCTTTCTGACCACCCTTTTACAACGAAAACTGAAAGAATCTATGCGAAATACGTGGGTGAGCTTAACAAGGAATTTACTCTTTGTTACGGGCGTAATGTCTCTGCTCCTAATGTCATCGCCAGCTTTTGCTCAAGAAGGCGAAGCTATCTTCAAAGCCAATTGTACTGCCTGTCATAAGATCGACAAGAAACTTGTTGGTCCTGCCCTTCAAGGCGCGCGAGCTCGTTGGGCTGAACGCACCGGCAGCGATGATGCGCTCATTGCTTGGGTGAAGAACTCCCAAGGCTACATGAAGGAAACGAACGATGCGTATGCCAAGCAGTTGTTTGATGAATACAATAAAAGTGTCATGACCCCTATGGCCCTCTCTTCGAGCGAGGTGCTAGCGGTATTGGATTACATTGACAATTGGCAGCCAGAGGTTCCAGTGGCGCAGGCCGGTGGAGAAGCTGGAGCTGGAGGGGACTCAGGAGAAGGATCTGGAGATCCGACGCTGTGGTTGATCCTCATCGCAGTTGTGTTGTTCGTTGTGTTCAGAGTCTTGTGGGGAGTCAACAAAAACCTTGAAACACTCAACCGAGAAAGTGATGGTGAAGAGACCACTTCGTCAAAAGATATGTTGGGCGAGTTCATCGGGTTCTTCGTTAAGAACCGAGCCGTAACGGTGGTAGTATTTTTGATGCTCACTTCTTACATCTGCGTTTTGGGATGGGACTGGGTGAGCGGTGTAGGTGTTTACCAAGGATATCAGCCACAACAACCGATTTGGTTCTCTCATAAAATTCACGCAGGCCAGAACGGCATCAACTGCGTTTACTGCCATAATTCAGCCGAGAAAGGAAAAGCAGCTGGCATACCTTCCCTCAACATTTGCATGAATTGTCATATGGGTGTGCAAGAGGGGAAAGTATCTGGTACTAAAGAGATTGCAAAGATCTACGATGCCATTGGATGGGATCCTGATAAACTGCAGTACGTCGAAGGCTATGAGCAAAAGCCGGTGGAATGGGTACGTATTCATAACCTGCAAGACTTTGTTTACTTCAATCACAGCCAACACGTTGTGGTTGGAAAGCAAGAATGCCAGACCTGTCATGGTCCCATTGAAGAAATGGACGAAGTCTATCAGTACGCTGAACTTACCATGGGCTGGTGTGTGAATTGCCACCGCGAAACCAACGTAAGCATGGACGGAAACGGATACTACGAATCGATCCATGAGGATCTTGTTGAGAAATACAAAGGCGAGGGCCTCGAAACATTTACAGTAGAGCACATCGGAGGACTCGAATGTGTTAAGTGTCACTATTAATCGTGTGATTGATCACTATGAGTAATAACAAAGTATACTGGAGAGGAACGGAGGAGCTTGAGAAAGATCCTGCGTTTGTAAAGAACGCAGATAAGGAGTTCTCTGAAGAATTGCCTATCGATAAGTTCCTGTCAAATAAGGATCTCGATTCGACCAATACGAGTCGAAGGGATTTCTTGAAATTCATGGGGTTTGGAATTACGGCAGCGACGCTCGCAGCATGTGAAACCCCCGTAGTGAAGAGCTTGCCTTACGTCGTGAAACCGGATGAGGTGATGCCTGGCATTGCAAATCACTACGCGTCAACCCACTTCGATGGCTACGATTACGCGAGCATCTTGGTCAAGACGAGAGAAGGTCGGCCAATTCACATCGAGGGAAACAAGCTTTCGAAAACCACTCAAGGTGGCGTCAGTGCCCGTGTGAACTCTTCCATTCTTTCGCTGTACAACAAGCGCAGGTTCTCAGGGCCTCTGAAGGAAGGACAATCAACCGATTGGTCAACCGTGGACGGTGAGATTGCTGGAATGTTGAATTCGGTAAAAAACAACGGCGGAAACGTTCGTTTCTTGTCTTCCACGATGATTAGCCCGTCGTCCGCCGCGTTGATCGATCAGTTTACAACGTGGATGGAAAGCGGAACTTCCTCAAGCGATGCCAGTGAGGATTTGGCTCCTGCCTCTACGTCTGTGAAGCATGTTATGTACGATCCGGTATCGTCTGCCGCAATGATCCAGGCGAATAAGAATACGCATGGAATTGAAGCCATTCCCGGATATCGATTCGACAAAGCCAAGGTGATCGTGAGCTTTGGTGCTGATTTCTTGGTGAACTGGATCAATCCGATTGGATATGCCCGAGACTACGCCAAAGGTCGCAATCCCGAAGGCGAGATGAGTAAGCATTACCAGTTTGAAACGGTGATGTCGACAACGGGATCGAACGCCGACGTAAGGGGGGCAATCAGGCCTTCAGAACACGCAGCTGCCGTTGCCATCCTCGGAAATGCCGTTGCAGGTATGTTGGGGAAGACCGGAACTATAAATGCAGCACTGGCCAGCGACGATAACAACGTCGAGGGTAAATTGAAAGACGCCGCAGCTAAGTTGGTCGCCGCGAAAGGAAAAGGAATTGTAATTTCTGACTCGAACGACCCTAATGTTCAGGCAGTCGTCAATGGAATCAACGAACTACTCGAAAACTTTGGTTCTACGATAGATTTTGGTAATGCCACCCACTTGCGCAAAGGAAGCGACACCGCAGCGGCCTCTTTAATAGCAGAGATGAATGCCGGTTCGGTGGATGTGCTCTTCGTTATGGATGCAGATCCAGCCTATACGATGCCTTCTGCATGGGGTTTCTCTGACGCGATGGCCAAGGTGAAGCACGTAGTTTCATTCGCCGAAAAACCTGACGTCACCTCACAAGGAGCAAAGTACATCTGTCCGGTGCACCACTTCCTCGAAAGTTGGAACGATGCCAACCCAATTGGAACTGAGATCAGCTTCGCACAGCCGACCATCAATCCGATTTACAATACACGCCAGTGGCAAGACTCCATCCTAACTTGGATGGGTGCTACCGATACGTATTACGATATGCTCAAGCGTCATTGGGATGTAGAAGCTACTGCCGAGGATGACGCTTCTGTGATTTTCGCCAGCAAATGGAACAAGTCAATTCAAGATGGTGTCGGCGTAATGGCCATGCCAGAAATGGCGATTGCACCAAGCTTCAATCCAGAGGCAGTCGCCAACGCATCGGCGTCGTTGAACAAGCCTTCGGAGGATTGGGAAGTCGCCTTTTACGTAAAGACTTCGATCGGAATTGGCGTGAATGCAGACAACCCTTGGCTGCAAGAACTGCCTGATCCAGTGACCAAGGTTGTGTGGGACCAATACGTTACCATGAACCCTGCGGATATGGCAAGCGATGCCTTCCAGTTAAACACCCTGATGGGTGAACAACAGCGCGCTGGTATGGTACGGGTAACCGTAAACGGGTCTTCAGTAGAGCTTCCAGTAGTTGCGGTTCCAGGCCAAAAGCGTGGTACCATTGGCATAGCCCTCGGTTATGGAAAAGGGTATGAAGGAGATCGACTCATCGGTGAGAATGGCTTTGCTATGCTACCTGTGAACAACGGATTTGTTCAGTACAATGCGCCTGTAACCATCGAGAAAATCGAACGACGCTACAACATTGCTTCGACCCAGACGCAACACACGATGATGGGTCGTAAAATTTTGAATGAAACGACCTATTCAGAGTTCAAGTCAGAAGGACGCGAGCACTGGAATCCGGTTGAGACGTTGAGCAATGCTTATGGCGAAAAGGTAACCATGGACAAGCTCGACCTATGGGCAGAGCATGACATTGACCTCGGTCACCGTTGGGGATTGTCAATCGACTTGAGCACCTGCATCGGATGCAGCGCTTGTGTTACCGCTTGTCATTCAGAGAACAACGTTCCAGTAGTTGGAAAGGATGAAGTGAATCGTACCCGCTCCATGAGCTGGATCCGAATCGACAGATACTACAGCAGCGATGCTGATCCGGATGTGCATGGTGACATCAACCAAGACAAGGATTACCACGCAATGGAAGTGCCTTCAGAGTATCCTGAAGTTGGCTACATGCCGGTTATGTGTCAGCATTGTAATCACGCCCCGTGCGAGACGGTGTGTCCAGTAGCGGCAACAACGCACAGCGATGAGGGATACAACCAGATGACTTACAACCGTTGCATCGGTACCCGCTACTGTGCGAACAACTGTCCGTATAAAGTACGTCGATTCAACTGGTTTAACTACGTAGGCGACAGCAAATTCACCGACGTGAATCCATCCCAAGACAACCTTGCACGCATGGTATTGAACCCAGATGTTGTAGTGCGGTCACGTGGGGTAATGGAGAAGTGTAGCTTGTGCGTTCAGCGCGTTCAAGCAGGTAAATTGGACGCTAAGAAAGCAGGTACGCCAGTTAATGATGGATCGATTCAGACCGCATGTGCTTCTGCATGTCCTACCAATGCCATCGCCTTCGGTGACATTAACGACAAGGAGTCTAAGGTGCGTTCTCAGGCCATGAACGATCGTGCTTACCACTTGCTTGAAGAAGTGGGTGTGAAGCCCAACGTTTGGTATCAAACCAAAGTAAGAAACTCAGAACACAAGGCAGATCACACTGCTTGAAGCTAATTTGAATTAACACGTTCTTATGCAAAGAGAATCAGCGATAAGAGAGCCACTCATTTTAGGTGACAAGAGCTATCACGACATCACCGAAGATGTATGTGCTCCGGTAGAAGGCAAGGCCAATAAGTATTGGTACATCGTTTTCTCCCTGTCAGTAATGGTTGCCCTTTGGGGTGTAGGTTGTATACTCTATACCATTGGCCGAGGAATTGGTACGTGGGGATTGAATACCACGGTCGCCTGGGCATGGGATATCACCAACTTCGTTTGGTGGGTGGGTATTGGTCACGCAGGTACCTTGATCTCTGCGGTTCTTTTATTGTTCCGACAGAAATGGAGAATGGCCATCAACCGATCTGCTGAAGCGATGACGATTTTCGCCGTAATCATGGCGGCATTGTTTCCCGGCATTCACATGGGTCGAATCTGGATGGCGTATTGGGTATTTCCACTTCCGAATCAGTTTGGATCGTTGTGGGTGAACTTTAACTCACCATTGCTTTGGGACGTTTTTGCGATCTCTACCTATTTCTCGGTGTCATTGGTATTCTGGTACATTGGATTGATTCCAGATTTCGCGACCATTCGTGACCGTGCGGTGAAGCCGATTTCGAAAATGGCCTACGGAGTTTTGAGCTTCGGTTGGACAGGAAATGCCAAGGCGTGGATTCGTTTTGAGGAGGTTTCTCTAGTGTTGGCTGGACTTGCTACTCCACTTGTGTTCTCTGTTCACTCCATTGTATCTATGGACTTTGCTACTTCGGTCATTCCGGGTTGGCACACTACGATCTTTCCACCCTATTTCGTCGCCGGAGCGATTTTCTCTGGATTTGCAATGGTTCAAACCTTGCTTCTCATGGCGAGAAAGGTGCTGAGTTTGGAGTCTTACATCACGGTACAGCACGCTGAATACATGAACATCGTAATCGTGATCACAGGTTCGATGGTCGGCGTAGCCTATCTCTCTGAGCTGTTTATCTCTTGGTATTCGGGCGTGGAGTACGAAGGATATGCGTTTTTGAATCGAGCCACAGGTCCTTATTGGTGGGCGTATTGGTCTATGATGACATGCAACGTAATTACTCCTCAACTCTTCTGGTTTAAAAAAATCCGTAGGAGCTTAATCGCATCTTTTGTCCTTTCGATCTTCGTGAACGTGGGCATGTGGTTTGAGCGATTCGTAATCATCGTTACTTCTTTGCACCGTGACTATGTTCCATCGAGTTGGAGCATGTTTCACCCAACGTTTGTGGATATCGGAATCTTCCTAGGCACCATTGGAATTTTCTTTACATTATTTCTCTTGTTCAGTCGATTCTTCCCAGTGTTGGCGTTGAATGAACTGAAGTCAATCCTTAAGTCTTCTGGTGAGAACTATAAAAAGCAACACTAAAATGAGTAAGGCGATTTATGCACTTTACAACGATGACGAAGTAATGGTAGATGGTGCCAAGAGCATCCTATCTAAAAACATTCGCATTAAAGATGTTTACTCTCCGTTCCCGATCCATGGCTTGGAGAACGTATTGGGCATCAAGTGGACAAGGTTAGCTATTACCGCTTTCCTTTACGGAATGACAGCTTTGACATTGGCATTGATTGGCCTGTGGTTCTTTATGATCCAAGATTGGCCGATGAACATTGGAGGTAAGCCGAATAATTTCTTGTATCAGAACTTGCCGGCGTTTATTCCAATCACGTTTGAGTTTACAGTTTTGTGCGCCGCACATGGAATGGCGATTACTTATTTGATCAGAAACAAGACCTTGCCTGGAATGAAGGCGAGAAATCCGCATCCTCGTACGACGGATGATCATTTCGCCATTGAAATCGACCGTGAGGAGAATGCGGGAATGTCGGATGATGAGATTCGCACCGTATTGCAAGCGACCAACCCAGTTGAAATCTTTGAAAAATAGGCATGAAAAAGATGAACCTACATTCGCTAACACATGTTGCCCTGATCGCGATGGCTTTGTTTTTCGTGTCATGTGGCAATACACCGCAGAGCCCAGGAATCGAATACATGCCTGATATGTATCGAACGCCAGCTCTTGAGCCCTATTCCGGTAACAGCAATTATGCAGACAGCATGGAGGCGCGCAAGCCGGTCGAAGGAACCATTCCACGCGGATATACGCCTTACGGCATTCCCAATACCAACGAAGGATACGAAAAGGCTGGAGCACTCCTCGTCAATCCGTTTGGAACTGATGAGGGCGTAGTCGCTGACGGAAAAGAGATCTATACAAAGTACTGCCTTCACTGCCACGGCAAGGAAGGAGCAGGAGACGGCCCAACGGTTACCGCAGGAGGTCATCCACCGCCCCCAGCTTACAACAGCGCGGCCTTGAAAACGCTGCCAGAAGGCAAAATGTTTCATTCCATTACGTACGGAAAGAATCTGATGGGTTCGCACTCGTCACAATTGACGGTTGAAGAGCGTTGGAAAGTGATTCGGTACGTGCAAACGCTTCAAAATCCGGAAGGAGAAGAAGGCGCGGAAGGATCAGAGGAGACAAATGAAGAAGCTCCTGCTGCGGCAGAGGCTATGTCGGACGAAACAGCAATGAACAACTAAACGAAATCACGACTATGGAATACGCATTTGAAGGTAGAGCCAAGAGGACCACGTTCATATTGATGGCGATAGGTTTACTATCCATCATTTTGGGCTTCTTTGGTGGTGATCACGCTGGAAACAGGGTGTGGACCAGCATCTTTATCAGTGGTTTCTTCTTTTTTGGAGTGGGTCTGTCGGGTACATTCTTTCTCGCGCTGCAATACGCGGCAGAATCTGGATGGCCTACAGTACTGAAACGCATTTTTGAGGCAGTTGCGGCATACATGCCCATCGGGGCGATTACTTTGCTAGTTGTGTTTGCTGTGGCAAGTGCGCACCTCTTTGACTTTCATCTGTACCACTGGATGGATCACGAATTGTACGATCCTGCTTCTCCTCATTACGACGAGATCATCGCGCACAAGGAACCGTACTTAAACCTTCCATTCTGGTGGATTCGTACGCTTGCCTATTTGGGAGTGTATGCCTGGTTTACTATGCTTTTCCGAAAGCGATCATTGATGGAAGACGCACCACTCGACGACCCGAAGAAGTTCTACAACAAGAACAAAACACTAGCGGCCATCTTCCTCGTGATCTTTGGATACACATCGGTGACAGCAAGTTGGGACTGGGTCATGAGCATTGATACGCACTGGTTCTCAACCATCTACGGATGGTACATCTTTTCTGGCATGTGGATCAGCGGTATGGTGATGATGACATTGTTGGTGGTTTACCTAAAGAGCAAAGGGTTGATGGAGTTCGTCAACGACAGCCACATGCACGACATGGGCAAGTGGGTATTTGCCATCAGTTTTTTGTGGACGTACCTGTTTTTCTGTCAGTTTATGCTCTATTGGTATTCAGACATTCCTGAAGAAGTGATGTATTTCCAAGCAAGAATCAACGACTACACCTGGCTATTTTGGGGTACGTTCTTGATTAATTTCATCTTCCCAATGTTGCTGTTGATGTCTAAAGACGCTAAGCGAAATGCGGGATTCTTGGTATTCGTTGGAGTAATCATTTTCTTCGGACACTGGATGGATGTATTCATGATTATTACACCAGGCGTGATGAAGCAGCACGGAACGATTGGATTGGTAGAGATTGGAACATTTCTCGGGTTTCTCGGGTTGTTCTTGCACATCGTTTTGAATGCACTTTCCAAGCGGGCTCTCCTCGCTAAAGGGCATCCAATGGTCGAAGAAAGTCTCCATCACCACATTAATTAACTATTAACGCTAGTATAGAGAACATGGTAACGTTTCTAATCATAGTCGCAATTGTACTCGCATCTCTAGCCGTTTGGCAGTTGATGAGGGTGTTTGAAGGAACAGCTAAGCTGAAGGGAGGTGATTCGTATGTCCCTACGGATGGAGAGAACAAGTATCAAGGAAAAATGATGCTGCTCTTTATGTTTGGGTACTTCGCATTTTTTGCATGGTTGTACGTGCGCTATGCGCCACACTTTTTGCCAGAATCAGCTTCCGAGCACGGATTGGTTCTCGACGACCTCCTGAATTTCAATTTCTTGATCATCACGCTAGTGTTCGTGATTACACATGTCTTCTTATTCTACTTCGCGTATAAATACACGTTCTCAAGCGACCGAAAGGCAACCTACTTTACCCACAGCAACAAGCTAGAGCTATTGTGGACGACGGTGCCCGCTGTGTTCTTGGCGGTGATCATTGTGTACGGCCTCAAGGCTTGGTTGGAAATCACTGATGATGCACCGGAAGGTTCGTTGACCATTGAGCTCTACCCTAAGCAGTTTGATTGGACGGCCCGCTACTCTGGTGCCGATTCCGTATTGGGAGCTTCGAACTACAACATGATCTCTGGAACGAATCCATTGGGTGTAATTACGGACGGTTCGCTTTCTGCCATGCAACAAGAACTCTCTGATGACATTGCCTCCTTGAAAGAACAACTTGAAGCGGCACCGAAGGGAGGCCTCAAGGAAGCAGAACTACTCGAAACCATTGGAAAGAGAGAGCGACAGCTCGCACGGGTCAGCTCGTTTGAAGGCTTAGAAGCGGCAGCCCTCGTTGCTGGAGACGACGACATCTTGGTCAAAACAGAGTTTTACCTGCCTGTCGGCGAAAGCGTTGAGTTCATTTTCAGGAGCCGAGATGTCATTCATAGCGCCTACATGCCGCATTTCAGGGCGCAAATGAACTGCGTGCCAGGAATGACCACTACGTTGAACTTTGTTTCTCGACTCACTACAGAGCAAATGCGCGAGAAAACTGGCAATCCAGATTTTGATTACTTGTTGCTGTGCAATAAAATATGTGGGGCTGCACACTACAACATGAAGATGGTAATAAAGGTTGTAGAGCCGGAGGTATACCGACAGTGGATTACCGAGCAAGAGACTTTTGCCGAATCCCTCGTGCCAGAAGAAGAGGGCATGGCTGAAGAAATAAAATTGACAGGCAACGAAATTTCAATGATCGAACAACAATAAATATGGCAACAACAGCACATAACACCGATCATCACCACGAAGAAACGTTCATATCGAAGTACGTCTTCAGTATGGACCACAAAATGATCTCGAAGCAATTCTTGATCACAGGAATGATCATGGCCGTTATCGGTATGATCATGTCATCGCTTTTCAGACTGCAACTCGGATGGCAAGGCGAATCCTTTTGGATTCTTAACTTCTTCCTCGGTGATAAATGGGCTCCTGATGGCATTCTTGATCCAAATATGTACCTAGCCCTCGTTACCATTCACGGTACCATCATGGTCTTCTTTCTGTTGACCGGCGGCTTGAGCGGAACCTTCGCTAATTTGCTCATTCCATTGCAAATCGGAGCGCGTGACATGGCCTCTGGATTTATCAATATGCTTTCTTATTGGTTCTTCCTCGCTTCGAGCATCGTGATGGTTACTTCGCTCTTCGTTGAGACCGGGCCTGCTTCTGGAGGTTGGACGGTATACCCACCATTGAGCGCTCTTCCCCAAGCCATGCCTGGTTCGGGAATTGGAATGACGCTGTGGCTTGTGAGTATGTCCCTCTTTGTGGTTTCATCGTTACTTGGCGGTTTGAACTACGTGGTGACGGTTATCAATTTGCGAACAAAGGGAATGACGATGACGCGACTTCCATTGAGCATCTGGGCTCTATTCGTGACAGCCGTTATCGGGGTTCTTTCGTTTCCAGTTCTTTTCTCAGCTGCACTCTTGCTGATTTTTGACCGAATGTTCGGTACGAGTTTCTATTTAAGCGATATCCATGTTGCGGGCGAATTGCTTGAACAAACCGGGGGAAGTCCGATTCTATATGAGCACTTGTTTTGGTTCCTCGGCCATCCAGAGGTGTACATCGTTTTGCTTCCTGCATTAGGAATCACATCCGAAGTTATCGCTACCAACGCGCGTAAGCCGATTTTCGGATATCGAGCCATGATTGGTTCCATCCTGGCCATTGCTTTCCTCTCGTTCATCGTTTGGGGCCACCACATGTTCATCACCGGTATGAATCCATTCTTGGGAGCGGTATTTACGTTTACCACCCTCTTGATTGCAATTCCATCGGCAGTAAAGGCCTTTAATTACATCACCACCTTGTGGAAGGGCAACATCAGGTTTACACCTGCCATGCTCTTTTCCATTGGAATGGTTTCGACCTTTATATCGGGTGGAGTAACGGGCATCATCTTAGCGGACAGCGCGCTGGATATAAACCTGCACGATACCTACTTTGTGGTTGCACACTTTCACATTGTTATGGGCCTCTCAGCAGTGCTCGCGATGTTTGCGGGTGTGTACCACTGGTTCCCTAAAATGTACGGGAAAATGATGAATCGAAAGTTGGGTTACGCCCACTTCTGGGTGACCTTCGTATGTGCCTATGGAGTCTTCTTCCCACAGCATTTCATCGGACTTGCCGGCGTTCCTAGAAGGTATTACACTAATAGTGAATTCCCACTTTTCGATGAGTTCATCGGATTGAACGAATTGATTTCAATCTTCGCGATTGTGGGTGCCTTGGCACAGTTCATCTTTATGTTCAATTTCTTCTATAGCATGTTCAGAGGTCCAAAAGCTTCGCAAAACCCTTGGGGCTCGAACACATTGGAGTGGACTACACCGGTAGAGCACATCCACGGAAACTGGCCAGGCGCTTTGCCTACCGTACACCGATGGGCGTATGACTACAGCAAGCCGGGTAAGGAGAACGATTTTGTTCCCCAAATTGTTCCTTTGGAAGAAGGAGAGCTCGATGGTGGAGCTGGACACTAAGGTTTAGCAGTATTGTTTAAAACCCGCTGAATAAGCGGGTTTTTTTATGCCCAAAATGTGTCGTGTCACGTGCTACCTTTGCTGGGATGAACAACTTCCTCGATCCGGATTCTTCTGAGCTTTCTGCTACCGACAAGGAGATTGAACGTGTCTTGAGGCCAGACCAGTTCGAAGATTTCAATGGACAAGAAGCCATCATCGAAAACCTGCGCGTCTTTGTTCAAGCAGCCACCCAACGTAACGAAGCCCTGGATCATGTTTTGCTCCACGGACCTCCCGGATTAGGAAAGACAACCTTGGCCAATATCATCGCAAATGAATTGGGTGTTTCGATCAAGACCACCAGTGGTCCTGTACTCGATAAACCGGGTGATTTAGCCGGATTGCTGACAAACTTAGAAGAGAAGGATGTGCTGTTCATCGATGAGATCCATCGGCTGAGTCCGGTAGTAGAAGAATTTCTCTACTCAGCCATGGAGGATTACACGATTGACATCATGATCGACAGCGGTCCGAGCGCACGAAGCGTCAAGATTGAATTGGCGCCGTTTACGCTGATCGGAGCCACAACGCGATCAGGCTTGCTGACCTCTCCTCTTCGAGCCCGTTTTGGCATCAACAGTAGACTGTCGTACTACAATGCCGATTTGCTCAGTACCATTGTCGATAGAAGCGCGGGAATATTGAACATCGAAATTGACCACAAGGCCGCAATGGAAATAGCGAGACGAAGCCGGGGAACTCCTCGGATTGCGAACGCGCTTTTGAGAAGAATCAGAGACTTTGCTCAAATCAAAGGAGATGGCTCCATTGATTTTAAGATTGCTGCATTCGGGCTCGAAGCCCTCAGCGTTGATACCCACGGCCTCGACGAAATGGACAACAAGATCCTCTCTGTGATCATCGACAAGTTTCGTGGTGGTCCGGTGGGACTCACAACCATCGCGACCGCAGTGGGTGAGCAAGCAGGCACCATTGAAGAGGTGTACGAACCATTTCTAATTCAGGAAGGTTTTCTGCACCGAACACCTCGTGGGCGGATTGCCACTCCAGAAGCATTTGAGCACCTTGGGAGGGAGCTTCCAAAAGGCCCACAAAGCTCGTTATTCGAGTAGGATGGAAGCCTTCGACCTCAAGCTGCAGGCGAGGAGCGAATGGGTGCGCAACACGGCATTGTCTTTAGGCTTTTTGGATTGTAAAATGGCCAAGGCCGATCGACTTGAACAAGAAGAGGCGTTTTTGGAGCAATGGTTGAGCGAGCAAAAGCACGGCGAAATGGACTACATGTCGAAGCACTTCGATTTAAGAGTAGATCCGCGAAAGTTGGTCCCTGGAGCCAAGAGCGTCATCGTCCTCTCTGTGAACTACTATCCAGATGAAGTACTTTCAGGTGAAGGCCCTAAACTTTCCAAATATGCCTATGGAAGGGATTACCACAAAGTGATCAAAAAAAAACTCAAGAAGTTGCTCCATTTGATGGACGAACAATTTGGTGAGATACAAGGAAGAGGCTTTGTAGATTCTGCACCCGTCATGGAAAAAGCTTGGGCGAAACGGGCAGGCATCGGATGGGTTGGTAAGCACAGCAATGTACTCACGAAGCAAAAGGGATCGTTCTTCTTCCTAGCGGTACTGATCACTGATCTTGAACTTGCAAGCGATGGTCCCGTTGCAGACCATTGTGGGTCGTGTACCGCATGCATCGATGCCTGCCCAACCGAGGCAATCGTAGCGCCCTATGTGCTCGACGGCAGTAAATGCATCTCTTACTTTACCATCGAGTTGAAAGACAACGCATTGCCGTCAGAATTCAGCGGGAAATTCAACGATTGGATGTTCGGTTGCGACATCTGCCAAGACGTTTGTCCGTGGAATCGATTCAGCAAACCTCACCAAGAGGAGGCATTCCATCCAAAGCAGGGACTCAAAGAAATGGATCGGGAAGCATGGGAACGGCTTGAAGAAGATAAATTCAATGAATTATTCGAAGGTTCTGCGGTGAAACGAACCAAGTACCGTGGCTTGATGCGCAACATTCAGTTTCTCAATCTTTCGGATAGAACACCCGATTGATGGAAAAAGTGACGGCGTTATTATACGCGCCGCCGAGTAAGCTGAGGCCATTCACAAACTGAAGCTTTCCAGACGCAGGTAAGACCGAGTAGTGAAAACGCACATTCGAATGCCAAACTTCATTGATGGGTACGTTTACCCCAAGATTGATGGCGAGTTCGTATCGGTTAAAATCCTTCACCGCCGTAGGGAGTAAGAAATTGGGGTCATTGATCCGATTGAACAAGAAAATTCCGCTGTTCAAGCCCGCTTCAAATTCAAATTTCCAAATGAATTTTTTGAGGAGTATGGGCACGTCGATGTAATGCGGTTCGATGGCGAAGGTGGTGTAATCCCCGTTTTTTGGGTTGGGACGTTTACGGCTTCCGCGCATTGCGTAGTTTATCTCTACCTGCAGGTTGAGTTCTTCTCCGATGGGTGTGAACACTCCGGCGCCAAGTGTGCCGCCTAGTTTGTTGTAGCCACCGATGTCGTCGTTGTGAATCTGACTGGCCACAATGCCAGCGCGTATAAGGCTTGAAAATTCACCCTTGTTAAGTTCAGGCTGTTGTGCGTATCCCTTTCCCAACGAAAGGAGCGCAAGCAGGGCGCATAGGAAGGGTATTCTATTTGACATGGACATGCACCTCTTCACTTTGGACGACCTCTTGGTTGTCAGCATTTACGATCAACGCAATGATATGGGTGTTTTCCTTATTCACAACCTTGGCGGGCATGGCGGCATTGAGTTCGTAGTCGATCCAAGTCGCTGCCGAAACGTTGCCTGAAATCAATGGGTCCCCGTCCAAGCTTTGATCTGTACTTAACTTGCCCCGGAGCACGTGTCGGTGCACGTAGTCGGTCACGATTTTGTCGGGATAATCCTCCTCCTTTACACGTCCGTCTAATTGCTCGGCTACAATGCTATCCTCCATACACAAGATGAGCAGGCGATAGTTTCCATTGACCGAATTTAGCACCTCGATGCTAGACTTGATGTAGAATACATCCAAAGAATCGATGTAGTCAGCTGCTAAACCTAGTCCAAAATCGGTTGACGTATTCGTGTTTTCTTCGTCAATGGGCTTATCCCAGAACGTAGTGGCTTGGTTAAAAATTTTCAAGTCGTTGAAGGAGGCGAAACTTCTTCGGTTGACCACCGCACTTGGAATGGGCTGCGTGGCCATATTGAATTGTTGAAAAAGTGCTGTTCCGTAGGGAGTATTGAAGTCGGTCGGATACTTAGGCTCATCTACAGTCGCAAAACTTCCAGCGTGTACGGCGGCAACGATCATGCGTTCTTTGTTCGCTTCTTGTTGTGCTATGAGCAACGCTGTATTCGCCGGACAAGTGATGCATTTGTGGCCTGTGAACTCTTCGACGTAGGTCTTTTTATACGATCGATTGACCGAGGCAGAGTCGACTTTTGGGAACTCAATGTCTCCGCTTCCCACCACGACATCTGGCTTCGGTATAGGAAGGTCAACTTTATTGCAAGCAGAAAGCAGTGTTGAAATCACAAAGAGAACAAGAATGGGATGGGCTGTTTTCATGTTTTCCTAATTAGAAGCTACTTGTAATTGCGACAGTCAATCCATTCGCTGCGGGCACGTTTCTACAAACGCCTCCGACACAGAAGATTCCAGCACGTTGCCTGCCGTATCCAAGACTCAGTCTCAGGGCGTTTTGGATGTAAGTGATTTGGGCTGTGGGGTAGTTGACCCTTAAATCTTTGACCTTGTTTCCGTAGTTGTACTGGTTCAAGATGGTGAAAATCCAATGCGGAGAATAGCCGTATTCAACTAAGCCAAAGATCCAATCGCCTTGGTCTTCATGGGTGAAAAGCGTTTGAGCCTCCCATCGAATGCTGTGTTTCTTGCCCATTGTGTGTAGGCCTTCAATGACTGCGATGTTGGCCTTTACATTTGGGGAGACCTTGTTTTGAATAAGCGCGATGTTGTATACCTGATACACATACGTAGCCTTGAGTTTGAAGTGCTTCGTAAACTTGCGTTCAATCTCAATGTTGTAATCGCGGTAGTAGGTCGAATCTCCAATGTTGAGCAGGGTGGTTGAATAACCTTCTCTTCCGGGGTCATCTTCGAGGTACACCTGCTGATCCAAGAGCGCGTTCGCAGAATCCATGTCGCTGTTCACGAGGTAGTCTCTCTTCAACGCATTGATCATCGACACATTGATCTGGATGGTGGTGCCGTATTTGCCTCCGATTTTAGACCCTCGTTTGATTTTGTAAATTAAATCGCCCTGAATGCCGACCTCTCCATTGGGCTGTGTTGCGTACGGATACAATGTGGCCGCCAGGTTGTATGTATGTTGACGAGACAGTGCAGGCAAGTAATTGATAAACAGGTCATTCAGCCCAGCCTCGCGATCGCTGCGAAACTCCATGTTGTCGATGCTTTTGGCAGATATATTGACGCCAAACCCGCGACGAGAGTAAGTGGCGGAGAGGAATATTCCTTGGCCGTTTTTGTAGATGTAGTGATTCGATTTGGTCGGGTCGTTGGCCTTGAAAGCGTATTCGCCCATCAATCCAAAATCTTTCCAATTCAATTGAAACCTACCCGCTCCACCTGCCACATTTTCGGGGAGATCGAGGGAAGAATTTCCTCCGCTCTGGTACTTGCTCACCACGCTTCCGCCGAGTGACAGTCTCAACGCACTGGATTCAAGTTTTGTAAATAGTTCGTTCACTTGAAATTCGGCGTCAAATGCGCGAACAATGCCGTCGCTCTTCTGCCAGTAGTAACGTTGATTTCCAACCAAGCCTTTCAAGTAAACGCCTCGAAATGGCGAGTACTTTACACGAACACCATCAAACGCGTTGTCAATTCCAAGAGCGCGTTCTTCGTATGCCCTAAGGATCAATCCATTGCCAAACTGCTCATAGAAATTTCCTGCGGTGACCTCCAACCCGTCTTGGGCAAAACGCGCGTACCTGAATGGTACGCCAATGGGTTGGTTTCCATACCGAACATCGAAACCTTGTACAGGAGGTAAGTAGCTTTCAATGCGCACCCCAGCACTGAATTTCCCTTTCGTGGCGATGAGGTTGGTAAAGGCGTTGATGCCACTTTGTTCAGGAACGATTGGTGCTCCGATGATGGAGTCTTTGTTATACTGCTGCCCGTACACATCAAAGTTGCCGTGGATTTGAAGCCCTTCTAAGATGCCTTCTTCTTGAGCGGAAGAATCGAAGTAACAAAAAGAAAATAGCGAAATTGCGGCCAGTAGTCTCAGCTGTTTCATCGGCATGCGCGGTAGAAAATTGTAGGTTAATTGATTACTTCACCTGCCGCTAACTTCTCTACCAATTCGTAGAGCTCTAGTTCGTCGCCGGGCTGATAAGAGTTGTGTTGCCATACGATTTTTCCATTGCCATCAATAAGAAAAGTGTGCGGTACGTTGTTCACGTTCATCGCGCGCTTGAAGTCGGCATTTGGATCCAAGTAGACTTCGTAATCCCACAATTGGCCATCGACGTAAGGCTTTACCTTTTGCATATTTCTAGCGTCATCTATGGAGATTGCAATGAGCTTTACACCCGTTTCATCTTGCCAGTCTACATAATCTTCAGCGATGGCATTGAGTTCCCGTTTGCAAGGACTGCACCATGTCGCCCAAAAGCTTATGATGATGGGGTTACCGTCGTTTTCAATAGAGCCGGTATTGAAAGTAGACCCGTTCAGCGCCTTGATGTCGACCGACGGAATTTGCCTTCCACCGTCTTGAGCTTGAAGGGATAGGGTGGCGAAAAGACCAATGGCTAAAAGTGTGCAAGCGTATCTCATGGTTGATTGTATTGGTTCGCAAATGTACCGTTTCACCGAAGCTTGACCACGCACATAGCGGCTTGATATTCTGATTTTGCTTGGTATCCTATTCTCAATGACCATACCAATTTCGATTAGTGAGCTGACCTTCTGGCTTCACTCAACTCTGCTTAACGGCTGGCTGTGCCATTAACTCATCTACAAGTAACGGGATACCTTTCGAAGCATTAGCTCGGATAATCCTTAAATTCTTAAGCTTAGGAGCTTGCATCTCATTCGGATCTACGACAAAGAACTGAATGTGCTTTGGGGCGTAATGAATCAAGCTTGCTGCGGGGTACACATTGAGACTTGTACCTACGATCAACACAACGTTGGCTCGTCGCATCACCTCTATGGCATGGGCCATCGCCGGTACTTCTTCTCCGAACCAAACTACATGTGGGCGGAGCTGGGCGCCTTCCTCGTTCAGATCTCCGAGGTTTAAGTCGCCATGGACAGGGTAGGTCTGAGTGGGGTCGTTCTGAGCGCGAGATTTCATGACTTCTCCGTGCAGGTGAAGCACGTTGGAACTTCCAGCCCGTTCGTGGAGGTCGTCAATGTTTTGGGTAATCACGTCGACGTGAAACAATTCTTCAAGTCGAACGAGCGCGAAATGTCCGGCGTTGGGTGTTGCGTTGATTACTTGCTTTCGGCGTAGGTTGTAAAAGTTGAGCACCCGTCCGGGGTTGGCTTTCCATGCTTCGGGAGTGGCTACCTCTTCGATGTTGTATTCTTCCCACAAACCGCCTGAGTCGCGAAATGTCTTCAAGCCACTTTCAGCACTCATACCCGCTCCAGAAAAAATGACCAATCGTTTCATCATGCCGTACTCTGAGCTCAAAGCTATAAAAGGCGCGTGATTCACGTGTGAGCAAGGTCAATATTTCTACTTTTACGACTTTCACAAAACAACCTTATGAAGAAGCGAAAGAAGCAGGAAGCCTTAGACTACCATGCGCAAGGAAGACCCGGAAAAATAGAGGTTGTACCGTCGAAGCCGTATTCCTCCCAGAGAGACCTTAGTCTGGCATATTCACCGGGTGTTGCGGAGCCGTGTTTGGCTATAGCTGACGACGTTGAAGACGTATACAAGTACACCGCAAAAGGGAATTTGGTGGCGGTGATATCCAATGGAACCGCGGTGTTGGGATTAGGAAACATCGGACCCGAGGCCTCTAAACCTGTCATGGAAGGGAAGGGGCTTCTCTTCAAGATATTTGCTGATATCGATGTCTTTGACATCGAAGTGGACGCAACGGATGTGGACCGCTTCGTCGAAACGGTCAAAGCCATAGCACCGACGTTTGGCGGGATAAACTTAGAGGACATTAAGTCTCCAGAGGCGTTTGAAATTGAACGCAGACTAAAAGAAGAACTTAATATCCCCATCATGCACGACGATCAGCATGGAACGGCAATCATTTCGAGCGCCGCCTTGCTGAATGCTTTGGAACTCGCCGGAAAGAAGATTGAAAAAGTGCAAGTAGTGGTCAGCGGAGCTGGCGCAGCAGCCATTTCATGTGTAAACCTTTACAAGTCACTGGGCGTAAAGCCGGGAAATGTGCTGATGGTCGATAGCAAGGGAGTTATATCCGACAGCCGTGACGACCTGGACGAAATCAAATCGAAGTACATCGTAAAGACCAAGAAAAAAACATTGGCCGATGCGATGAAAGGAGCAGATGTATTCTTGGGACTGTCAGTCGGTGGTATCGTTACTAAGGAAATGCTGAAATCCATGGCGAAGAACCCAATCGTCTTTGCATGTGCCAATCCTGACCCTGAAATCGCTTACGATGTTGCCATAGCCGCACGAAAAGACATCATCATGGCTACCGGTAGGAGCGATTATCCCAATCAAGTCAACAACGTCTTAGGCTTCCCGTTCATTTTTCGCGGAGCGCTCGATGTGAGGGCTACTTCGATCAATGAGGAAATGAAGTTGGCTGCCGTAAAAGCCCTTGCAGCCCTTGCCAAAGAGCCCGTTCCGATCGAAGTAACCATCGCTTATGGGGAAACCAACATCGCGTTTGGAAAAGAATACATCATTCCAAAACCGCTCGATTATCGACTGATAACTACTGTGGCACCTGCGGTGGCGAAAGCTGCAATGGATAGCGGGGTTGCCAAGCATCCCATTTCAGATTGGGACGCGTATAGAGAACAGCTCGACACGCGGCTTGGGTTGGATAACAAGTTGATTCAAAGCATAACGCAAAAGGCGAGAAAGGCGCCAAAGCGAGTCGTGTTCGCGGAAGCAGATCACTATAAAATTCTTAAGGCGGCCCAGATTTCCAGGGACGACGGTGTGGCCATTCCAATATTGCTTGGAAACAAGGAACGGATCAATGAGTTGATCGAAGAGCACGGGCTCGACCTCTCTGACATTGAGATTCTAGATCCGCGAGAAGATGGAGAGGTGACAAGGAGAAATCGATATGCCGCTACGCTCTACAACAATAGAAAGCGGAGGGGTTTTACTTTGAGCGAGGCAAAAAAGATCATGCACGAACGCAACTATTTTGGGGCGTCGATGGTAGAAGCAGGCGACGCAGATGCGATGATTTCTGGCCTTACCCGAAACTATCCAGCAACCATTAAACCTGCGCTGCAAGTCATCGGAACCGACCCGATGGTCGGCAAAATTGCCGGGATGTTTGTAATCATCACCAAACAAGGACCCCTGTTCCTTGCAGATACAACAATCAACTACAATCCGACCGCCGAAGAATTGGCAGACATTACGGTGCTGGTGCACGAAGCAGTTGAACGATTCAGATTGAAACCGCGGATTGCCCTCTTGAGTTACTCGAATTTTGGAAGTACGGACGGCGAAGAAGCAATCAAGGTGAGAAACGCGGTGAAAATCTTGCACGACAAGTACCCAAACATGGTGGTGGATGGTGAGATCCAGGCAAATTTCGCGATCAATACCGACATGATTGAAGACATTTTTCCATTTTCAAAGTTGGCTGGAAAACGCGCCAATGTCCTGATCTTCCCCAATCTTTCGGCCGGTAACATCGCTTATAAGCTGCTGCAGGAAATGGGTGAACGAGACGCCATAGGTCCCATTTTGTTAGGTATGAACAAACCCGTTCATATCCTTCAACTGGGGAGTTCGGTTCGTGAGATCGTCAATATGATTACCATCTCCGTGGTGGATGCCCAAACACGACAAAAGCAAGGGCGATGATAGCATACGTTGCGGGGGAATTTACCGAAAAATCACCAACGCATTTGGTGGTAGAATCCGGCGGTGTAGGCTACTTGGTCCACATCAGCCTCAATACGTATACGGACCTGGGGAATTTGTTTGAAGGAAAAGTCCTCGTTCATTACGCAGTCAGTGTCGATATTCGCTCTGGTGAAAGCCGTCACCAGCTCTTTGGATTTTCCAAGGAGATGGAACGTAAAATGTTTCGATTGTTGATTGCAATTTCAGGAATTAGTGCTTCGATTGCGATGATGATCCTCTCGTCGTTTAAAGCAGATGAGTTGCAGTCGATTGTGGTCGCTGGGGATGTGAAGACCTTGACTACTGTAAAAGGCATTGGACCTAAGGTAGCTCAGAAGATCATCGCCGAGATGAAAGGCAAGATCGCGATGGATTTTGAAGGGTCTCATGAAAGCGCTGGATCAGGCAATAGTTTGAGGCAAGAGGCGTTATCTGCTCTCACTGCACTAGGGTTCGACCGGGGATCCTCAGTAAAGGTGATTAACAACCTACTTAAACAGGAACCGGCTCCTGAATCGGTCGAAACATTGATCAAGCAAGCACTGAAGCAGCTCTGACCTGAACGAAGTTTTTTGAAGCACTGTCGTAGAAATAAAATCCTGATACTCGTCTGGGCATCCCTCCTGATGCCATTGGCTGTCCTTGCCCAAGAGGATACAGCTTCCAACGACTTATTATTTCCCTTCAAAGACACCTACGACCCACTCGAGACCGATGATCGTTTACTTTACGGTCAACCTCCTAGTGCGGTGGAAACAGAGTTTGATTATGACCCTGAATCCCAGCAGTACAATTACCAACAAAAACTGGGCAGTCTAAATTATCGCCCCCCATCCTATCTGTCCTTTGATGAATACCAAGCTTACGAGGCTAATAAATCAAAGAAAGATTATTGGAAGGAGATCAGAAACAATGCAGAGGAACTCGACGACGACGATGCAAATAGTACGTCGAGCTTCAGGCCTTCGATCAACGTAGAGAGCGAGGGCTTCGATCGGATATTTGGCGGCAATACCATCGAGATCCGTCCCAATGGGTCGGCAGAACTCATTTTTGGAGTCAATAGCTCCAAGACCGACAACCCAGCCATTCCGGTGAATCAACGTAGAATCACGGTCTTTGACTTCCGGCAAAACATTCAACTCAACGTGATCGGAAACATTGGCGACAAACTAAAAATTCAAACCAATTACAACACCCAGGCGACGTTTGATTTTGAAAATCAGATGAAGTTGGAATACACTGGCTACGAAGATGAGATCATCCAAAAAATCGAACTAGGAAATGTTTCGCTTCCCCTTCAGAGTTCGTTGATTTCAGGAAGTCAGTCGTTGTTTGGAGCGAAAACAGAATTGAAATTTGGCCGACTCACGGTCACTTCCGTTTATTCTCAGCAAAAAAGCGAGCGTCGTGAAGTACGCACCGAAGGGGGCGCCCAAGAAGTGGAGTTCGAAGTCGGAGCGGATGAATACGAAGTGTACAAGCATTACTTCCTTGCCCACTTTTTCCGTGACATCTACGAAAAAGCCCTCTCCACTCCTCCAATCATCAATTCGAGCGTCAACATCACGCGCGTGGAAGTCTGGATTACCAATACGAATTTCAGTACAGATCAGAATCGTAACATCATCGCTTTCCAGGATTTAGGAGAATCGCGCAGGGCCTTCAATGCACCATTCGCGGGGGCCAATCCACTTGAAAAGCAATCCCAGCCTGCGGCGAATGGTTCAAACCTTTTGTACAAGAAGATCTACCGCGACGCTGAAGTACGCGGATTTACGAGGTCGTCACAGCAGCTTGAGACGGTTTATGGCCTGGAAAGCAGGTTTGATTACCAAAAGGTGGAACTCGCTCGAAAGCTACAAGAAGGAAGGGACTTCAACCTGAATGCTCAGCTTGGATACATTTCGTTGGTGCAAGAACTGCAGCCCAACCAAGTGTTGGCGGTGGCATTTGAGTACACATACAACGGGGTGACGTATAAAGTAGGAGAGTTTTCCAATGAGAACAACGGCGATCAGTCACTGCTGTTGAAGATGCTGAAGAGCACGGAGCTCAATACGCGCTTTCCCATGTGGGACTTGATGATGAAAAACGTGTACTCCATCGGAGCTTACCAATTGAGTCAGTCGGGATTTGAGTTGGGGGTATGGTACCTCGACCGCGCCAAAGGAATCGACATCAACTACATTCCGATCGATAAACCTGGCTTCAATGACACGCCGCTGATTCAAGTCGTAGCCTTGGATAGAATCAACAACAACCAGGCGCAAGTCCCCGATGGGGTCTTTGACTTTCTGGCCAACCCACAGATCACGGTCAATCCATCCAACGGTCGCATTTTCTTTCCGGTTCTGGAACCTTTTGGCAGCTATTTGCACGACAAGATCATAGATGTAACGGGAAGTGAAGACCTCGCCCAGCGCTACGCTTTCGATTCGCTTTATACCAACACTCAAGCCAATGCCCAGTATAATTTCCCATCGGTCAACCGGTTCTCCATCAAGGGAAAATACCAAAGTGCAAACAGTTCTGAGATTTCGTTGAATGCGTTCAACATCCCGCCGGGGTCGGTAAAGGTCACGGCAGGAGGGCAGACCTTGTCAGAAGATCAAGATTACACGGTAGACTATACGCTAGGGCGCGTTAAAATCATCAATCAAGGCATCCTCGAATCTGGGACCCCCATCAACGTTTCTTTAGAAAGCAATTCGGCATTCGGAATCAACCGAAAAGCACTGTTTGCGTCAAGGTTTGATTATAAGTTTTCTGACGATCTGAATTTAGGAGGCACGTTTATGAACTTGTCCGAAAGACCGCTTACGCAAAAGGTGAATTTCGGCGATGAACCGATCAGCAACACGGTGGTAGGAGTTGATGGAAACTACACGATGGAGTCACAATTCATCACTTCATTGGTGGACAAGATTCCATTGATCGATACAAAAGAGAAGTCGACAATCAACATTTCAGGCGAAGCGGCCAAACTCTTTCCGGGCCATTCTAGGGCCATTGGAAACGAAGGCAATTCGTACATCGATGATTTCGAGGGCAGCCAGAGCACGATAGATTTGAGGACATTCAGCTTGTGGTCCATCGCGAGTACTCCGCAAGGACAGCCGGATCTGTTTCCAGAAGGAGCCTCTACTGCGTATCGAAATGATCTTGCGTTCAACAAAAACCGGGCTCGATTGGCTTGGTACATGATCGACCCGCTGTTTTTCAGGGACGATAACACAACGCCTCCGCACATTCGAGGCAACGATAGCATTCAGAAGAACCACTTGATGCGCCAGGTGTTTGAAACGGAGGTTTTTCCCAATCGGGAATTCAACAACGCCCAAGGATTGCAAAATTTCATGACAACGATGTTTGATCTTTCCTACTATCCGGAGGAGCCTGGACCATACAACTATGACGTGGACCCGATTCCTGGCGTTACTGCAGGGGTAGTAGTAGAGAATGACACCGTGAAGTTGGATGCACCCGAATCTAGATGGGCGGGTATCCAAAGAAGAATTGACCAAACGGATTTTGACGCAGCTAACATAGAGTTCATCCAATTCTGGATGATGAACCCATACGCGGAGGCAGAACGGCAGGGATTTCCGGGCAATTACCAAACCGATGGTGCGCTGTACTTCAACATAGGCAACATTTCAGAAGACGTACTTAAAGACGAAGTCAAGAGTTTTGAGAACGGATTTCCAACCACCGAAGGGGGTGCGTCAAAACTCAGCGATGAAGAAGATTTTACCCGTTGGGGTCGGCTTCCTAAGGGTCAACAAATCGTAAATGCATTCGACAACGATCCGCAAACGAGGGAGTTTCAAGACGTAGGATTAGACGGACTCAGGGATGAGGAAGAAGTCCAGTTTTTTGATTCTGCCTACGTGCAACCGCTCCGGGCAAGGGTCGGTGGTAATACTGCCGCGCTGAACCGCATCCTCGCCGATCCATCCCATGACAACTATAATTTTTACCGGGACGATGATTATGATCAGCAACGAGCCAACATCCTCGAGCGGTATAAGTATTACAACGGCCAAGAAGGCAACAGCCCAACTTCTGAACAATCACAGCAGTTAAACGATCAAGGTTACCCAACCTCTGCGTCGACTTTGCCAGACGCCGAAGACATCAACAGGGACAATACGCTTGACAACGTAGAGAGCTATTACCAGTACAAGATTGATATCTCTCAAGAGGCGCTAGCTGCAGTTGGAAAGAATTATATCAACGCTATTCAAGAGGGCCGCCCTCAAGGGCAAGACGAATCCCGGACGGTCGATTGGATTCAGTTTAGGATACCGGTAAGGGAGTTTGAAAAGAGGGTAGGTAATATCCAAGATTTTCGTTCGATTCGCTTCATGCGCATGTTTGTGAAAGGATTTGAGAAGCCTGTTGTATTGCGGTTTGCTCGCTTGGAACTCGTTCGAGGAGAATGGCGTCGCTTTACCGGTGATTTGGACGAAGAGGGAGAGGTGCTTGCGGACGATCCGAATGTTCAGTTCAATGTGGGAGCCGTAAACATTGAAGAAAACGGAGAAAAAGCGCCCGTCAACTACGTCTTACCTCCTCAATTGCAACGAGAAATTCAAGCCGGTTCACCAAACCTAGCCCGGCAAAATGAGCAATCCTTATCGCTCCAAGCCTGTGGACTGGAGGATGGAAAGGCCCAAGCGGCGTTTAGGAATGTTCAGCTCGATATGCGCTCGTTTAAAAAGATGCAAATGTTTTTGCACGCAGAGGCTTCGGATATCTTGCAACCCGTAGGCGATGATGATATACGCGTCTTCATTCGTGTGGGAACCGATTTCACGGACAATTATTATGAATATGAAACGCCGGTAACCATCACCGCCCCTGGAAATTATGACAATGAGTCGATCACCGATCAGCAGACGGTCTGGCCGCTCGAAAACAACGTTGTCATCGAGTTTGAGCAGCTTTTTGGGGCCAAGAGAGAGCGGAACGATAAATTGGGAGTAGAGGGGAACGTGCAGCTCAACCAACGGTACGAGGTTGATGCAGGTGCGGGGAGAAAGATCTACGTGGTAGGAAATCCAAACTTAGCCGATGCGAGGGTGGTGATGATCGGTATTAGAAACCCCGCAAAACGAAATAACCCCAACGACGATGGCATGCCTAAATGCGTCGAAGTATGGGCCAATGAATTACGTTTGACGCACTTTGATCAAAGCGGCGGTGAGGCCGCAATGGCACGGGTATCCGCAAATCTTGCTGACTTTGCGAACGTAGCTGTTTCGGGACAAATAACTACTCCGGGTTGGGGAAGCCTGGAATCCAAGGTGAGCGAAAGGCAACGAGAGACTATTACCTCGTTTGACGCCTCTGCTCAGGTTCAATTGGACAAGTTCATTCCCGAGAAAGTTGGATTGAAGGTTCCGATGTACGTGGGCTTCTCACAGACGGCCAGCAATCCTCAATTTGCTCCTGCGGAACCAGACACGCCAATGGAAATTTACCTTGATGATCGCGACCCAGATGCGCGTGATAGTCTGAAGCTGCTATCGCAAACCGTGACGACCAGGAAAAGTTTGAATTTCACCAACGTTAGGAAGGAAAAGACAGGTGACGGCCCTGCAAAGTTCTACGACGTGTCGAACCTCTCGGCTACCTACGCCTTCACGGAAACAAATTTCAGGGACTTTAATACCGAATACAATTTCACGCGCAATTATCGCGGAGGCTTGGCATACAGCTTTTCCAACAGCCCGAAATCCATTGAGCCCTTCACCAAGGTAAAATTCCTCCGAAAGTCGAAATACCTCCGGCTGATCCGTGATTTCAATTTTTCGTTGGTGCCGAAGCAAGTAGCTTTCCGAAACGATTTTGATCGACGTTACTCTGAACGGAAAATGCGTAACCTGAATCCAGAATCAACGTTACCACAACAGGCGTTCGTCGACAAGGCGTTCAATTGGAACCGGACCTACAATCTTTCATACGACCTAACCAAGGCGATTAAGATCGATTTCAATGCGAACGGTCGGGCGCTGATTCGCGAGTTTGAAGGTGAAAGTGTAAGGCGTGGCCAAGGCAATGGCGATGAGGGAAGTGGAGGTGTGCTCTATAACCCAGACGGAACTGAAGTGGACCAATCCGATAGCTATAAATTGCACCGTGATTCCATTCTTTCAAGCCTGAAGAATTTAGGTCTCTTGACCAATTACACGCACAACGCCAGCGTATCCTGGGCGGTTCCTCTCAATAAAATCCCGATCCTCGATTGGACCAATTTGAGTACGAGGTATTCCGCAACGTATGATTGGACGCGAGGGCCGTTGATCGATCCGCAAGTGCGGCAGATGAACATCGATTCAAACAATCCGAGGGCGTACCGAGGTGACACGCTGGGCCACACCGTATCGAATGGCCAACAATTGCAAGCCAATGCTACCTTGAACTTGATTTCCCTGTACAACAAGGTACCGTATTTGCGCGACGTTAATCGGGGGCGAAAGACAAAGTCCAGGAGCAAAACGACGAACAAGAAGTCGGTTTCGAGGGAAGGAGACGACAAGAATTCGGTGACGGACGATAAGCCAGAGGACGATAAGAAGAAGGATCGAAATCCGGTGATTTTGGATGGTGCCCTGAAGCTACTGATGAGCGTGAAGAATGTTTCGGGAACGTATTCTGTGAATAGAGGGATTACCCTGCCGGGATTCAAACACGAGGCGACGTACATGGGAATGGACCCAGCGGCTGCAATGGCGCCGGGGGCTGGCTTCATCTTCGGACAACAAGAAAATTTCGGGGAACGTAGAACTCACTTCGCCGATTGGGCTGGTAATGACAAGGATTGGCTCATTCCGAATGAGAACCTGTTCAATCCGTACATGCGAACGAAAACCGAGAACCTTTCGATGAGGTCGAGTGTGCAGCCCGTTCGTGACCTGCGGATTGATTTGACCCTGAACGAGGTAACCTCTGAAAACCAAACAGAGTATTGGAACTTTGACGAAAGAAGCTTGTTTGACGATACGCGAATGCCATTCAACGACGACAGTACACGCGTAATCACCGGTAATTACAGTGCGTCCATCGTTTCCATTTCAACCGCCTTTCAGCGCATTGATTCAGCGAACCGAACCTTGTACAATGAGTTTTTAGGCAATCGGCAAGCGGTGTCAAATAGAATGGGAGAGCGTGAGAAAATCACCGGAGTGGATTCAGCGGGCTATTCGATTGGCTACGACGCCACTCAGCAGGATGTTTTGATCCACGCGTTCTTCGCCACCTACACGGGTGAAGGGGTTGCAAAAAGCAACTTGAACCCAATCAAAGTGCGCATTCCGCTGCCTAATTGGCGAATCAACTACACGGGTCTCAACAAGATTAAGTTCTTCCAAAAGCATTTTAGGAGCGTCAGTGTGAACCACGCATACAGATCTACTTATACCGTGGGAGGCTTCTTGAAGTCATTTGCACGGGCAGACACGTTTGCCTTGAATGAAAGTCGCCTACAGCCTGACTTCATCATTTCACAAGTCACCATCAGCGAATCTTTTTCTCCCTTGGTGAACTTAGACATGACCTGGAAAAACAGCTTGCTCACTCGAGTTGAAGTGAGAAAGGACCGAACGCTTTCATTGAATACGAGTAACAATCAGCTGACCGAAATAGGAAACTTAGAGTACATCATCGGGTCAGGTTATACAGTGAAGCAGCTGAAATTGCCATTTAAGATCCGAGGCAATACGGTAAAAAGTGATTTGACCATTCGGGGCGACTTCAGCATACGAGATTCCAAGACCATTATCCGAAAGATTGTAGAGAATGAAACGCAAACCACGGCCGGACAGCGCGTTTACTCTCTCAAGTTTACCGGAGACTACATCCTGACCCAAGCACTAACATTGAGGGTATTCTACGATTGGGTAGCGAACCGGCCTGCCATCTCAAACTCATTTCCCACCTCGAATACAAATGCAGGCTTCAGTCTTCGATTCTCGCTGAGCGGATAAGTGTGAATACCTCGTTCAAAAGCCTTGATTATTTAGCCAGTAATGCTTCTGCTCCCTAAAAAGATTCATGTAGGTTTGTCCAAATATTTAGCGATATGAACATTCCTACAGACTTGAAGTACACCAAAGATCACGAGTGGGTGAGAGTGGAAGGTGATACAGCCATCATCGGCGTTACAGACTACGCGCAAGGCGAATTGGGTGACGTTGTATACATCGAGATTGAATCTGAAGGCGAAAGTTTAGATCAGGAAGAAGTGTTCGGAACGGTTGAGGCCGTTAAAACAGTATCGGACCTGTTCATGCCTCTCGCTGGAGAAGTCATCGAAGTGAATGCTGCCTTGACAGATGCACCGGAAACGGTTAACAGTGATCCTTACGGTGAAGGATGGATGATCAAAGTGAAGATGTCGGATACCTCTCAAGTGGAAGACCTTCTCTCGGCCGAAGATTACAAGGCTGAAATAGGAGCTTGATTCCATGTTCCTCAAGTACAACTACCTAGGTTTATCTTGGGCAGTTCTGATTCTCGTGCTTTGCGGGTTGCCAGGAGATCAGTTCGAAAGCTCCAAAATGGAAAATGTGGATTTCGTCATCCATCTAATCCTGTTTGGGGTGTTGAGCTTTATCCTAACCGAAGGCTTTATCAAACAATCCGCCTTTCGAGTCTTACGCAAGCAAACCATGCGTAAAGTCTTTGTTCTAGCTGTCGTCTATGGCGTAGTCATCGAGTTTTTACAAGGGACCATTTTCATCGGAAGGTCGATTGAGTTGATGGATATGGTATTCAATACCCTAGGGGCAGCTGCTGGATTGGCCGCGTTCGGAGCGGTATACGGCGTTAAAGGGTATTTATGACCAAAAACTAAAATTGATTAAAAATTAGTCCCTTTGGGTTTACATTCCCAATGCTTGTGACTATTTTGGTCGTCGAAATGCGAAAAGCGTATGCAATTAAAAAAGAATCCAGAAGCTGACATTGAGAACAAGAAGGGAGTATACTTCCTAATCGGTTTGCTTTTATCACTGGGCGTAGTACTTGTGGCCTTTGAATGGACGCAGTACGAAGGCGACGTAGGAAAACTCGGCGAGCTCGACATTGAGCTGGAGGAGGAGGAAATGATTCCAATCACCCAGCAACAACCTCCACCCCCGCCGCCCCCACCACCACAAACTACGATCATCGAGATTGTAGAAGATGACGAGGAACTCGAAGATGAATTGGAGATTGAGGATACAGAAAGCGATGAGGACGAGATCATCGAGTTCGTTGACATTCCTGAAGAAACCGCTGAAGAACCTCAGATCTTTACGATTGTGGAGGAGAACCCAGAATTCCCGGGTGGTGAACGCGCCTTGTTTGAATACCTCGGAAAGAACACAAAATTCCCGGCCATTGCCAAGGACGCAGGCATCCAAGGTATCGTTTACGTACAGTTTGTCGTAATGGAAGATGGGTCGATTAACGATGACATGATTACCATTCTCCGCGGCGTTCACCCAGCGTTGGATGCGGAAGCGATCCGAGTTGTGAAAGGCATGCCGGATTGGAAACCAGGCCGTCAGCGGGGTAAATCGGTTCGGGTTTATTACAAACTACCCTTCAGGTTCATTCTTAAGTAACTGAGAACAAAAACACAAGAAGGCCCCGAGTGATCGGGGCTTTTTTTTGGTGTTCACTCAACCATGTACGCCGTATTCTCAGGGAAGCGGTAGCGAAGGCAATGGAATCTTGCGAATCAACGTTAGCTGTTCAAATCCACTTGATATGATGTCAGCAAACCCTCAAGAAGAAAAGCCCACATTCAGAATGCTCTTGGGCTTGACCATTGCCTTAGCGGCGTCGCTTTGTGCGCTCGAACACGGTAAGCCTTTTGACGGTCAACAATTCACGTTTGGGTCGGTGGAACCGATCGACTGGATTGAGGAAGACCCGATTCCCATCACCAAAGCCCTGCCAAAACCACCCCCAACACCGAAAACGGACTGGAATCGGGTGGTGACAGCCAGCATCGTGCCTGAATTTACGGTTCAGGAGGTTGACAACTCAGATCAGCTTGACTTGCCAGATATCGATCTTTCTTGGTTGGACGAAATGGTAACGGTAGAGACGGCTGTTGCTCCTGTCATTGTTCCGATGGAGTTCCCTGATATGTATCCAGAATTCCCTGGGGGTGAACCAGGACTCGCAGCTTATATCGGGAAACACTTAAGGTATCCTGACTACGCGAAGTTCAACGGTATCCAAGGGACGGTGTACATCAAGTTTGCAGTGAACGCAAAAGGTGAAATCGACGAAAGCTCATTCGAGGTGTTGGGCTCGCCGCACTTTACCCTTACCGACGAAGTAATCCGGCTGATCAAGAACATGCCCAAGTGGAAACCGGGACAACAAGGACCAAGGAAGGTTCCCGTCTACATGAAACTCCCAGTGAAATTCGCCATACAATGACGAAAGTCGAAAACTAGAGGATCATTCCTGCGCCGACCGTCTCATTTGTGTTCTCATCAATCAAGATGATGCTGCCCGTATTGCGGTTGCGTTGATAGCGATCGGTAAAAAGTGGAACCGTCGTACGAATCGTGATCCGAGCGATGTCGTTCATCTTGATGTCTTTGTCTTCTTCTAATCGGTGCAAAGAATTGATGTCAACCTTGTAGCGGATGTCTTTAATGATGCACCGTGCGGAGCGAGAAGTATGTTTCACGGCGTACTTACCGTTCAACTGCAATGGCCGCTGGCTCATCCAGCAAACCATCATTTCATGGTCCTGAGAAACGTCCGGCTGATTGTTGACCCTGACGATCATGTCGCCGCGGCTTACATCTATGTCGTCTTCGAGCATCAGCGTGCAGCTCATCGGTGGAAACGCCTCTTCAATTTCTCCATCGTAGCTGTCAATCTTCGAAATTTTTGAGGTGAATCCAGAAGGCAGGACGATTACCTCATCCCCTTTCTTGAATATTCCACCCGCTACACGGCCCGCATAGCCTCTGTAATCGTGATGCTCTGTAGTTTGCGGTCGAATCACCGTTTGCACTGGAAAACGACAATCTACGTGATTGGAGTCGCTTGCGATGTGAACGGTTTCCAAGGTGTACAGAAGCGTAGAACCCTCATACCAATCCATCTTCTTCGAGCGGTCTACGACGTTATCGCCGAAAAGCGCGCTGATGGGAATGTAGCGGATGTCGCTGATCTCTAGTTTAGATGTGAATTCGTCCAATGAATCCTTGATTTCTTCGTAACGCTCTTGTGAATAGTCCACGAGGTCCATCTTGTTGATGCAATAGATGACGTGCTTGATTCCTAGAAGGGAAGCGATGAAGCTGTGGCGAGCGGTCTGCTCAACCAATCCGTGACGCGCGTCTACCAAGATGATTGCAAGATTAGCCGTGCTGGCTCCCGTTACCATGTTTCGGGTGTACTGAATGTGTCCGGGGGTATCTGCAATGATGAATTTTCGCTTGGGCGTAGCAAAGTACCGATACGCAACGTCGATGGTGATGCCTTGCTCGCGTTCGGAACGGAGTCCATCGGTAAGCAACGCCAAATTGACCTCACCTTCTCCTCCGATGCGCTTGCTGGCCTTTTCAACCGCTTCCATTTGATCCTGGAAAATGGCCTTGCTATCGTACAGCAAACGGCCGATCAGGGTGCTCTTGCCGTCGTCTACGCTACCTGCTGTTGTAAAGCGCAGCAGCTCCATATCTAAATATCCTGTGGTATCGCTCATGTCAGTGTGTTCTTTCTGTTGTCTTGTATTCGAATGCTTGTGTTAGAAGTACCCCTGCTTCTTGCGGTCTTCCATCGCGGCTTCAGACCGTTTGTCGTCAGATCGAGTTCCTCGTTCAGTGGTTCGCGTGGCAGCTACCTCTTCAATGATTTTCGCCAAATCGTCTGCGGGGGATTCAACTGCTCCAGTGCAGGTCATGTCTCCGATTGTTCGAAAGCGGACGATTCGTTTTTCGAGCTTTTCATCCGGTCGCTTCTCCATGAATTCTCCGTCAGAGTAGATAACGCCATCGCGGAGAAAGACCTCCCGCTCATGGGAGAAATAAAGCGAAGGAAGTTCGATGTTTTCGTGTAAAATGTACTGCCAAACGTCCATTTCAGTCCAGTTGCTGATCGGAAAAATTCGGAAGTTTTCGCCGAAATTTTTCATGCCGTTGAATAGGTTCCAAAGCTCAGGGCGTTGGTTTTTAGGGTCCCACTGACCAAATTCATCTCGGTGCGAAAAGAAGCGTTCCTTAGCGCGGGCTTTTTCTTCGTCTCTTCGCGCACCCCCCATGCATGCGTCAAATTTGTTCGTCTCTATGGTTTCAAGCAATGTCACCGTTTGCAAACCATTCCGGCTGGCATTGTAGCCTGACTCTTCTTTGACTTTGCCTTCGTCAATGCTCTTCTGAACTGACCCTACGATCAGCTCCACGCCATCCTTTTTAACCAAGGCATCTCTAAATGCAATCGTTTCAGGGAAGTTATGGCCAGTGTCAACGTGTACCAATGGAAAAGGAATTTTCGCAGGCCAAAACGCCTTCTTTGCTAGATGGTAGCAAAGGATGGAGTCCTTACCACCTGAAAACAGCAGGGCGGGGTTGTCAAACTGAGCTACCACTTCACGGATGATGAAGATCGCCTCTGATTCCAATTCTTTCAGGTGTGTCAAATTGTATTTCATGGTCTTTCTATTTGAATGAACGGCAATAGCTTTTCGAAGAGCTCATCGCCCGATGCTTCAATGGTCTTGCCTTTTGTTTTTATTTCAATGGAAGGAGAGGTCGGTGATTCAAAGGGAGACGAAATGCCGGTGAAGTTCTTGATTTCACCAGCCCTGGCTTTTTTGTACAAGCCTTTGACGTCGCGCTTCTCACACTCTTCCAACGGGGTATTGATGAATACCTCCAAAAAATCTTCGCCGATGATCTCTTTCGCCTTTCTTCTGATTTCTTGCGTAGGACTGACAAAGCAGTTGATGCAAATTATACCACCTTCGGTAAAGAGCTTCGACACCTCGGCGATGCGTCGAATGTTTTCTTCGCGATCTGCTTCGCTGAAACCGAGGCCTTTGTTGAGCCCGGTGCGAACGTTATCGCCGTCCAAGAGCTTAGAGAAATAGCCACTTTCCATCAACTTTCTCTCGAGGTATTTCGCCAATGTCGTTTTTCCAGATCCGGATAGGCCGGTCATCCAAACCACTTTCGCGCGCTGTTTCAAAAAGGATTCCTTTTCCGATTTCTGAATGAGCTCGTCAAATACGCTGTGAATATTGTTTCCCTCGTCCTTCATAAAGAGCGCGCAAATGTATGAATATCAATACGCTTATCCGCGCATTATTCTAATTTAATCTACTAATTCTATAGACTAAAGCTTTTGCCATTCCCAGGGTTGTCTTTTCCGATTTCCGCTAGCTTTGCGAACCATGACAAGCAAAGCTAAAATCGAGGGATTGTTGTCCGTTCCGGTGGATCTTATGGGTGTGAATGACCGCATTGCACGGATCAAGTCGAGAAGCATTAAAACGGCGGCCAAAAGCCAAGGCCTGCGAATGGCGTTGAATATGATCGACCTCACGACACTTGAAGGAGCCGATACCCCTCAGAAGGTCCGACAAATGTGCTACAAGGCTATGCATCCGCATGACGATATGGAAGGTATTCCTTCCGTTGCGGCAGTTTGCGTTTACCCCACGCTTGTGCGCAGTGCTAAAGAGGCGCTAAAAGGCAGCGCGGTGAAAGTAGCGTCGGTAGCGACCTATTTTCCAAGCGGCCAATCTACCTTGCGACAGAAATTGGAGGAAACCAAATTTGCGATCGATGAAGGAGCCGATGAAGTGGACATGGTGATATCGAGAGGGAAGTTTCTTCAGGGCGAATACAACTACGTGCTGGATGAGATAAAGGGAGTAAACGAAGTCTGTCTTCAACACGACGTGCGGCTGAAAGTGATTTTAGAAACCGGTGAGTTAGGAACCTTAGACGACGTGCGCAAAGCCGCTGACCTAGCCTTACTCGCAAATCCGGCATTTATCAAAACAAGCACAGGAAAGATCGGACAGGCCGCAAACATGCAGGTCACCCTAGTAATGCTCCACGCCATTTCAGACCACTTTCACCGAACCGGAGTTCAGGTAGGAATGAAGCCTGCTGGCGGCATATCCGACGCAAAAAGCGCCCTACATTATTTAATGATGGTGAAGGAAGTTCTGGGAGCAGCGTGGCTCACGAACGAGTATTTCCGCTTTGGCGCGAGTCGTTTGGCCAATGACATCTTGATGCAATTACGGAAACAGGAGAAGGGTATCTATCAGGCGGCGCATTACTTCTCTAAAGATTGAACGGTAAAATGATACAAGGAA
The DNA here is from genome assembly GCA_040221375.1 of Cryomorphaceae bacterium. Taxonomy (GTDB): domain Bacteria; phylum Bacteroidota; class Bacteroidia; order Flavobacteriales_G; family Salibacteraceae; genus SHAN690. The sequence continues at coordinate 80,257 of JAVKEP010000085.1, read as the reverse complement.
CAGATCAGTATGTCTAAAGATTGGAATCTATCTCCAGCGCCAGAGAGCGCAACACATATAAAATTGAAGGCTCAATACGGCCTTTTTATCGGTGGCAAGTGGAAGAAACCTGCCTCGGGGAAGTACTTTGATACCGTAGATCCGTCCTGTGAGAAACAGATCGCATCCGTTGCGCAAGCTGGCGCGAAAGACGTTGACGCTGCATTCAAGGCTGCGGATGAAGCGTTCAAATCGTGGAGTAAGTTGAGCGGTGCCGAACGCGGGAAGTACATCTACCGCATTGCGCGTATGATCCAAGAGAAAAGCCGTGAGTTCGCGGTCATTGAGTCCATGGATGGAGGCAAGCCCATACGTGAAGCGCGCGACATTGATATTCCGTTGGCTGCCGCGCATTTCTTTTACTATGCAGGGTGGGCAGACAAGTTGTCTTACGCTTTTCCTAACCGAACGCCCAAAGCAATAGGAGTTGCCGCTCAGATCATTCCTTGGAATTTCCCTTTGTTGATGGCCGCTTGGAAGATCGCCCCGGCCTTGGCATGCGGTAATACCGTTGTTCTGAAACCTGCGGAGACCACGCCACTTACGGCGTTGAAACTTGCGGAAGTCATTGAAGAAGCGGGATTGCCACCGGGCGTAGTCAACATCATTACGGGCGACGGATCTACAGGAGCCATGATGACCGCTCATCCAACTCCGAAAAAATTGGCCTTTACGGGATCAACGGATGTAGGAAAGCTCATCTATAAAGCGGCCATTGAAGGTGATAAGAAGGTTACCCTAGAACTGGGCGGTAAAGCTGCCAACATCATTTTTGACGACGCGCCCATCGATGCGGCAGTGGAGGGAATCATCAACGGAATCTACTTCAATCAAGGACACGTCTGTTGCGCGGGATCTCGTCTTTTTGTGCAAGAAACCGTGTACGAAGAAGTACTTGCCAAGCTCAAGCGAAGGATGGACAGTCTGGTGGTGGGCGATCCCTTGGATAAAAACACGGACATCGGGGCGATCAACTCCAAGGAGCAATTGAAGACCATTGAGCACTACCTCAAACTGGGGAGTGATGAAGGAGCAGTGATCTACCAACCCAAATGTGAACTCCCCAAGAAAGGCTATTGGTGCAAGCCAACGCTATTCACCAACGTATCTCAAAGCAACCGCATTTCTCAAGAAGAAATCTTCGGACCCGTATTGGCGATCCAGACATTTCGAACGCTTGATGAGGTGATTGACAAAGCGAACAATTCGCCGTACGGATTGAGCGCAGGAGTGTGGACCGACAAAGGCTCTAAAATATTTCAACTCACCAAAGCCTTGAAGGCAGGAGTGATTTGGGCAAATACCTTCAATAAGTTCGACCCTACGAGCCCTTTTGGTGGCTACAAGGAAAGCGGATTTGGACGTGAAGGAGGAATTCATGGCTTAGAGGCCTATTTGAAATTCGATTAAAAGAAAGAAGCGCATGCCAAGATTAGATGTAAAAAAGACCTACAAGCTCTTCATAGGAGGCAAGTTTCCGCGCACAGAAAGTGGTAGGTATTATCCTATTTACGACGACAAAGGATCCTTGATCGCAAACATGTGCCTCGGATCTAGGAAAGACTTTCGCAATGCGGCAGTGGCAGCGCGAAAGGCTCAGGCAGGGTGGGCTGGTATGACTGCTTACAATCGCGGGCAAGTCTTGTACCGATTGGCCGAAATGCTTGAAACTAGGGGTGAGGCATTTACGAGCGAGTTGCAGTCCTTAGGTATGTCAAAGAAGGAAGCAAAAGTGGAAGTGGAAGCATCCGTAGATCGATTGGTCTACTACGCGGGTTGGTGTGACAAGTACTCTGCAATGTTCAGTTCAGTAAACCCGACGGCGAGTGCACATTTCAACTTTTCGGTCCACGAGCCGACGGGTGTGGTAGCCGTGCTCGCCCCAGAAAATTCTCCTCTGCTTGGTTTAATAAGCGCCATGGCTCCGATCATTGCAGGCGGCAATGCCGCAATACTTCTGGCGTCTCAATTAAAGGCAACAACCGCCATCAGCTTTGCTGAAGTAATTCAGAACTCGGACGTTCCAGGTGGTGTGGTCAACGTTCTTACAGGAGACGCGAAGGAGCTACTTCCACACATGGCGTCTCACCTGGATGTAAATGCTTTGGTGATTGCACGAAGCGGAGTTGACGTAAAGGAACTCCTCATTGCATCGGAAAATGTCAAGCGCCTGATCCAATGGCCTTCTATTTCTACTAAGCAAGACCCCTACAAGATTCTCGACTTACAGGAAGTTAAAACCACTTGGCATCCGGTGCAAACCAGCACAGCTGGAAGCGCGTCTTACTAAAGCATGGCCATCGCTGGGTTTTTTGTCCTGGAAAATGGAAATAGCTAGCTTTAGTCACGAGAAATGCAATTTGGAATGAGGGTATTGTATAATTTCTTGGTAATACTTTGTCTGCTGGGTTTTACGCAATGCAAAAAAGAACTGGAGCCTTACGAATTAATTCCCGAGGAGATTCCTGAATTGCCTGATACCCTAATGGCTGTATTCACCTGGACTCATACCACATTTACACATCGGGTACTAACTCGACGAGATGATCAAAGCTCATACGTAGTAAAGCAAATGTCGGTTAGTGGTTTTGTTTTGCACAAGGATGGAGTGGTTATTGACACTTTGCATCGACGGCAGTATGATCCGTATTATCATCAAGCACCATCAGTATCTGATGGTCACTTGGTAGTTAGAGAATTTCCCTATAGGGCTTACAACGATTGGGGAACTTATTCAACCAAGAACCACTTTTACAAATCCGTTCCCACACCTCAGAAAGATACGTTTAGCTATGGGGGAACATACATAGGTGGCGTGTGGCAAAGGAATCTTGATGGAACAGATAGTTCTTATAAGTCCACGCTCACGATCAATGTGGATACCACCCAATTTCCTGCGGTTGTTTCTTTGGTGCCCGAATATCCTGGTTGGGGCTACAATTTTGGATTGCGAGGAGATTATGTTTTGGAATCAATTGATAGGTCTAATTACCCCATCGATACAAGTCAGCATGGGGGCGATTATATTAGGCTTAAAGAGGATACATTATTCGTTTCCCGTTGCTACGCTTGCGGATTGAAGTCGTATCCGACCTCTGAATATTACATCATGTTTTACGGTCTTAAGGAGGAGTAAATCATGCTTTCTAATCGAATTTTTTTAAGTCCATTCGCTTTGGGTATTGACTAAACTTGCACCCATGAAATTTGAACGATTACTCATAGACGCTTCATTGAAGGCCGGCGAAGAAATCATGAAGATCTATGCACAAGACTTTGACGTAGAGACCAAGGCAGATAAAAGCCCCCTCACAGAAGCAGACCGCAACAGCCATCTTGCCATCATGTCCTTTTTACAAGACACCGGCATTCCAATATTGAGCGAGGAAGGCAAGGAAATGAGCTTTGCAGAACGCAAGGATTGGAGCAGTTTCTGGCTGGTAGATCCGCTCGATGGGACGAAGGAATTTGTGAAGAAGAACGGTGAATTCACCGTAAACATCGCCCTCATTGAAGACGGGCTTCCTGTCTATGGAATCATATACGCACCGGTACTGAAGAAGCTATTTGTTGGAAACGTGGGACAAGAAGCATGGGTCGCCGAAGGAGTAGAAGTGGACTCTCCTGTGGATCAGATCTTAAGTTCTAAAACAAACATTCCCATTGACAAACCAGCAAAGCCGTTTATCGTGGTTGCGAGTCGCAGTCACTTCAGTCCAGAAACCCAAGTTTTTGTGGACGAACTCAAGGAAGAACACGGTGAAGTGGATTTTGCTTCCATGGGATCGAGTCTGAAAATATGCCTAGTGGCAGAGGGAAAGGCAGATATTTATCCACGCTTTGGACCCACCATGGAGTGGGATACGGGAGCCGGACATGCCATCGCTAAGGCAGCAGGTAAAATGGTTACTGACCATGTAACAGGCCATGAAATGCGCTACAACAAGGAGAACTTACTGAACAATTGGTTCATCGTTCAGTAAGAGAAAAAGGCCATCATTGTTTGAGGTTATCTCATCAATGCTATTTTTGAGCCAAACCCGAATTAACGACTACTATGAGACTAACCCTGATCGCAGTGATTGTGCTGCTCATTACCAATGCAAGCGCCCAAAAGAAGGCTGAGGATTTTACTTTGGACGGTTTCGTCGTCTTAAAGGACAACCCTACTGACACGATTTTCGGAAAAGTGAACGAACGCTCCACCCACCTCATGGAGCACATGAACGCATGGCTAATGCATCCAGATGGGGAAATCAAGAAACACAAGCGCAAGGACTTGTTGGCAGTAGGGAAGGGCAATCAATTGTTCATCGTCAAAGAAAAAATCCCAAAAGGCTACGGTTCACAGTTATTGAAGGTAGAAGTACGCGGCGCGATGACTTGCTATGCCTTGCACAACAGTGCGGGAGCAACGTACTTTCTAATGAAAGAAGGACAAGAGAAAATGCAAGTACTCCGTGATATACCAAAAGGTACCAACAGCTTTAAGGACCAAAAGAAGATGGCAAAGTACTTCGCAGATGATCAAGAAATCTATGACAAAGTGAAGTCTAAAGATTACACACCCAATCTATCGCCAGCGGTAGTGCGCGAGTACAATTCGAGGCATCCGCATACTGGAAATGGTTTGCACTAAAGCAACCTCACTTAATAAGCCGCATTAAGCGGCCTTTTTATTTCCACTCAAGCCTAGCCAGTTTGCCGTTTCGTCCGGCAGCCCAACCTGATTTCGAGTAGAGATCGCAAGTAAAGTACCCCTCATCACCCATGCTTCGCCAAGTCAACCCAGCATCCGTAGAATAGTCACTTCCTGTTCGGCCCACAGAAATTAAATATTCACCCGTTCGTGACACGGCGATGCATGATCGATATCCCCGTGGATTTTGAACCGTGATCGGTATCCAAGCGTTTCCATCAATGGTTACGGCGCAATTAGACGACGAGGCAGTGCTGTCCATGTAGCTTCCTCCCACCGCGATGATGTTATCAGCAGATAGCGCCGCAATAGAGAAGATTCCACTTCCTGGATTAGTTTCGATCGGTACCAGGTGCTGCGCTACCAAATTCAACGAAGGATCAAACACAAGGATGCGGCTTTTGGGCCCTCCGCCCGTCGCTACCAATATTCGGTCTTCCTGAACGACGATACCAGTGCCACTGGCGGCATATCCCGCTTCATTGCTGTCCATAGGCGGGCGAAGAGAATCAACCACTGCTTCCCAATTAGCGCCAAAGTCCATGCTCACCAACAAGGCCATCCGGCCATCGATGGGGTCACCGTAGGCTACGCCCAGGCCATTTGCATTAAAATCAATCCCGTCATAGAATACCGATTGGTTTGTGTCTTCATAAACAGGTACCCAAGTCGCGCCTGCATCCCTTGTTCGGTAGATAGCAACGCCATTTCCCGAGCTCATGGCGACGGCCGTTTGAGCGTCGAAACCGTGCACGTCGCGCAGGTCCTTGCCTCTTGCTGTTGAAATCGAAACATCTTTCCAGTGAATCCCGTCGGACAGAAGCATGACGGTTCCTTCTGTACCACTGGCCCAAGCGACCGAGTCGTCCACGCAATGCAGCCCCCGAAGATGGGCGGAAGTGATCCTTTCAACGGCCACCCAATGCGGGGTTGAGGGGGGCAAGACTTTCTTTTTCGTAGGACCGCAGGCCGTGAGCAGCACCAAGACCCAAACCCAATGTAGAATCTTCATCTTTCAATACTACAAAGAGTCGATGATTTTATACGCGGCTTTTTCGCGAGGTAGTTACCTTCGTGGACATGTCAAAAGTCGCACTGATTACGGGTATTACGGGCCAGGATGGAGCGTACCTAGCCGAATTGCTCTTGAAGAAAGGCTACGTCGTTCACGGCATCAAACGCCGAAGTAGTTTGTTTAACACCGAACGCATCGATCACCTTTACCAAGACCGACATGAGAAGGACTTACGCTTTAAACTGCACTACGGTGACTTGACCGATAGCACCAACCTCATCCGGATCATCCAAGAAACGAAACCAGATGAGATTTACAATCTGGCGGCCCAGAGTCACGTAAAAGTGTCATTTGAAACACCTGAGTACACAGCCAATTCCGATGCACTGGGTACACTTCGCTTGCTCGAAGCCATCCGCATTTTAGACCGGGTCAAGACCACAAAATTCTACCAAGCATCCACAAGTGAGTTGTACGGAAAAGTGCAAGAAATTCCACAAAAGGAAACGACGCCTTTCTACCCCAGAAGCCCTTATGGCGTGGCCAAGTTGTATGCATTTTGGATCTGTAAAAACTACCGCGAGGCCTACGACATGTTTACGTGCAACGGCATTCTCTTCAACCACGAATCGCCCTTGCGCGGAGAGACGTTTGTCACGCGAAAAATAACGCGGGCGGTTGCCAAGTACAAACTGGGTTTACAGAAAAATCTTTTCTTAGGAAACTTAGATGCCCAGCGCGATTGGGGGCATGCTCAGGACTATGTGGAAGGGATGTGGCTCATGCTGCAACAAGATAAGCCAGACGATTATGTACTGGCAACTGGAAACACGATTACCGTGCGTCAATTCGTAGAATTATCGTTCAATCACATCGGTGTAAAGCTCGAGTGGAGAGGCGAAGGTGTGGCTGAAAAGGGCATTGATTTAGCAACAGGAGAAGTGGTAGTGGAAGTAGACCCCAGCTACTTCAGACCCACCGAAGTGGAATTGCTCGTCGGTGATGCCACCAAGGCGAAGGAGGAATTGGGATGGGTGCCAAAACGCACGGTTCAAGAGCTCTGCAGCGAAATGGTTCAAGCGGACCTCGACCGATTCAGTAGGGACAAATACCTCATGGAAGGCGGCCACAAGGTCATTCAAAGCCACGAGTGATGCAAAAGGAGAGCAAGATATACGTTGCAGGTCATCGCGGAATGGTGGGCTCTGCTATCATTCGCCGTCTAGCGTCAGAGGGGTATAACAAAATCATTACGCGCACTTCGTCGGAGCTCGACCTTCGTAACCAGCAAGCCGTGGATGAGTTTTTCTCAGCTGAGAGGCCAGAGTATGTGTTCATGTCAGCTGCAAAAGTGGGAGGCATCGTCGCGAATAATACACTCCGGGCGAACTTCATTTATGACAATTTGATGATCGAAGCAAATGTCATCAAAGCCTCGCATTCGCACGCGGTGAAGAAGATGCTCTTCTTGGGTTCGAGCTGCATCTATCCGAAGCTGGCACCGCAGCCACTGAAGGAAGAATACCTGTTAGAAGGGTACCTCGAATCTACCAATGAGCCCTATGCCATAGCTAAGATTGCCGGCATTAAAATGTGCGAGGCATTTCGTGATCAATACGGTTGCAATTTTATTTCAGCCATGCCCACGAATCTCTACGGTCCAAACGACAACTACGACCTACAGAATTCGCACGTGCTTCCAGCGCTGATGCGAAAGTTTCACCGCGCCGCACTAGAAGGAAACCCCACTGTTGAAATTTGGGGTACAGGCACACCAAGAAGGGAGTTTTTACACGTAGATGATCTGGCAGATGCTTGCCTGTTTTTGATGGAGAACTACGATGAAAAAGGATTTGTCAACGTAGGCACAGGAAGCGATGTGACCATCAAGGAACTCGCAGAAATGGTAGCCCGCGTAACTGGGTTTCAAGGTCAACTCGTCTTTGATTCTTCGAAGCCGGATGGGACACCGCGCAAACTCATGGACAACGGCAAACTGCATCAACTAGGATGGAGGCACCGCATCGAGTTAGAGGCCGGAATCAGATCCGTCTATGCCGAGGTAAAGGATTCAGACCTGTTCGCTGTTTCCACTTAACTTAGCTAGATGCGAAAGCTCCTCGGAATTCTCTTTTTGGTATCGCAGCTCTTTTTTGATCTGCGCGCCCAGTATGCGCTTTCGCCTCTGAATCCTTCTCATACCGATTTGGTGCGCGACCACATCGCTCGCGATGCCACTATTCGCCAAACCGCTTTCTGGCCTTTTTTGATGGAGCAAGGCAGTCTTGACTCCGTCTACGATGCCGATTCGAAAAAGTGGCAACGCAAGGAATACACATCTTGGGTATTGCGGAAGTTGCGCAATGAGCATTTACTGGAGGTGAACGAAGAGGATTTCTCCTTGTTTCTCGACGCCGGATGGGACCTGGAGGCGTCCTACCAAAAAGACGATGACGGTAGGCGCATGTTTACGAACACGAGAGGATTGCAACTAACCGGAACCGTTGGAGAGCGGGTGTTTTTTGCCTCGAGCTTTTATGAGAACCAATCCATCTTTCCTACCTACCTGGACAGCATCGTTTCAAAGCGAGGATCGTATAACAATGAAGTCGACCCAGAGCGAGGGAGCGTTCCTGGATTCGGTAGGTGGAAGCCTTTCAACACGTCCGATTCGTATGATTATGACTATACTCTAGGAACTGGTTACGTCGGCGTAGTTCTCTTCGATCGGTCTTTTGTCCAGCTTGGTCACGACAAACAATTCCTTGGATATGGGCACCGCTCTATGCTGCTTTCAGACGTATCAGCCCCTTACCCTTTACTCAGGGTACACCTCAGCTTTTTGAAAGACAAACTGACCTATACCACCACATGGGCAGTCTTGCAATCTTTAGAACGCATAGCACCCAATTACAATAACAAGGAGGCCATGTTTCGCAGATTAGGAGGAAGGTTTTCTTATTTGCACTTTGAGCCCGTACACTGGGCGGGAATTGGCGTGTTTGATGGCAGCACTTGGACTTGGCGAGATAATAATCATCCTTCCAGTATTGAGTATTATTTGCCGTACGGGGCATTGTACACGGGCAACGGAATTCGAAACCATGTACTGGGGCTCAATGGTCATGTTAGCCCGTTTTCATCGCTTAATATTTACGGCCAATTTGCGGTGCAGACAAGAACCAACGGCAAGGCTGCTCAGATAGGAGCTCGATTCTCAGGATTACCCGAAGGCCTTATACTCAACCTTGAGTATAACCACACTGGAGTTGGGTTTTACTATGACGGGGAAGGCGATGCTAGAGGTACCATCATTACGGAACCATTTCAAGCAGGGACCGATGCATTGGATTACTACCAGCACAATGATCAGTCATTGGCACACCCGATCTTGATGTCCAACGATGAGTTTTTGGTCCGGATTTCATATCGTTTCAAGGACGCATTCGTAAGAGGGAGCTATCACAACGTGAGCAAGCTCCCATTGATGACGGGCCATTCACAGGACTACTTCAATTTTGAACTCGGATACACCATCAATCCCAAGAGCAATGCACAAATCGTGGTTGGCAACATCAATCGGACAGAACGAGATGGCGTGCGTTCGATGATTGACACCTACACCTACGTTGCATTCAGAACCAACCTCATTAACCGATACAGAGACTTTTAACATGTTTAGTATTATACTGACCTTCATCACAGCCTTGGTAGTTTCGGTTCTTTCGACGCCAGCCTTGATCAAAGTGGCCTACCTCAAACGCCTTGTTGATGAGCCTGGCGAAGAACGGAAGCTTCATTTTCGACGCATACCTACCATCGGGGGCATCATCATTTTTGCGGGTACGCTGTTTTCCTACTTGATGTGGTATCCGTTTGAAGAAATGCTCGATGTGGGTCAATTAGGAAGGGCTTTGAAAGATTTTCAATACATCGGAGCAACGATGATTTTGCTGTTTTTCATCGGGATCAAGGACGACATCATCGGAACGGCTCCCGTTAAAAAATTGGTTGGGCACTTGATCGTTGCCTTCATCTTGGTCATCATGGGCGACATCCGAATCACCAGCATGTACGGCATCTTCGGCATCGAGGCTTTGCCTGATTGGGGCAGCTATTTCCTCTCCATCTTGACCTACACGGTGATCGTGAATGCAATCAATTTGATCGATGGCGTAGACGGATTGGCGGGCGGCGTAGGTTTGATCGCAGCAGTGGCAATGGGCACATGGTTCTATTACGCCGGGGCCACCGAACACGCGGTATTGGCCTTCGCGCTGGCGGGAAGCTTGATCGGCTTTTTGGTATTCAATTTTTCACCAGCTAAAATTTTCATGGGCGACAGCGGTTCATTAACCATCGGACTCATCCTGTCCATACTCGCGATCAAGCTGATCGAGTTTCCGGTCAACCAATTGCCCAACGACATGTTGGGAATTTCTAAACCCGTGTTTGCCATGGCAGCCTTGGTCTATCCTTTGACAGACACCTTGCGCATTTTCATCTACCGCACCGTTCGTGGGATGTCTCCGTTCTCGGCCGACCGCAATCACATCCACCACCGATTGCTCGATTTGGGCTTTGGCCACAGAAGAACCGTGTTGTTGATTTATGCAACTTCCATCTTCATTATTCTGCTCTCAACAAGCATTCAGCAAGACCCGAGTATGGTGCTGATCATCACTGCTGCCGTGTCCATCACCGTATCTCAAATACCCGGCTTCCTTTTGATGCTGAAAAGAAAACGCGAATTGACAAAGGCATGAGGGCACTCCTTGCCATAGGGATTGTTTGTTGGGGTTGGCTAGCGCGCTCCCAAGATGGTCGGCTTCCGCTCGAACATTTCGTTAGCCAGAGGGCCGAAAGTCTGTTGAGAGAGCACGCTCAAGAAGTCCACCCTGAGATCAAACCTTATAGCTATTGGACGCTTCAGAAGTACGCGCCGAAGCCAGATAGTTCGGTGGATTTTGAGCGTTTGGCATTCCGGGCCGAAGAACGATCGATCTATGTGCGCGCAACGCCGAGGTTGGCGCTCAATGGCTTCAATCAAGGGGGGTCAGACTACAAAAGAGGGATGACCGGGTTAGGAGGCGTAGCCGTTGGCCTTGGGATAAAGAACCGATTCTACGTGAACGCCGAAGGCTTGATTGGCTATACCGACCCAGCCTCATACTACCACACTTTGGTGGATAGCTTGGGTGCAATGCCAGGATTTGGCTATGTGCGCAAGTCTGGCGATGAAGAAAGGGGATTCGACTACAACCAGCTTACCCTTTGCGCCGCGTTTAAGGCATCCGATCATTTTGAGTTTTTCCTTGGACGGGGTAATAACTTTATCGGTGAAGGCTATCGTTCTGTTTTTCTCAGCGACTTCGCTTCTAACTACAATTTTTTGCGCACTGATATGTCCGTGTGGCGTATCAAGTACATAATGATGTACGCACAAATGCGACAATCTGCAGATTATCCATTTCGAATGCACCCCCTTACCGACAAGTATGCGGTCATGCATTATTTGAGCTTAAATCTTACGAAATGGTGGAGTGTGGGCGCGTTTGAAAGTGTCGTTTGGGAATCAGAAGATTCCGTGATGAAAAGAGGCTTTGATTTCAACTACCTCAATCCAGCGATCTTTTTCAGGCCGGTGGAATACGGAATGGGATCGAGCGACAATAGCCTTCTAGGGTTCAGCTCGAGCCTTCGGCCGACAGAAGATATCACGCTGTACGGTCAGTTCCTGTTGGATGAATTTCTTTTTGGTGAGTGGTCTTCTTCCATGAGAAAGGCCATCTCAGGCGATAGCAATGTGCTCACCGGCTATTGGGCAAACAAACAATCGTATCAGTTGGGCGTCAAGTACTTCGAGCCGTTGGGGTGGAGAAATGCATCTGTTCTGGCCGAAGTAAATATCGTCCGGCCATTTACGTACGGCCATAGCAATCCGCGTCAGAGTTACACCCACTTGAACCAATCCTTGGCGCATCCGCTGGGGTCTAATTTTATTGAATGGGTACAGGTTACCACATGGCAACCTGGGCCATGGAAATTTGCTCTTTTTGCGACCTACTCGAGGAAAGGATATTCCAATCAAATTGCCTTCATGGGCGAGGACCCGCTCATTTCGAACCGAGCGCATGATGAGATCAATAGGGAACACGGAAATTTCTTAACGCAAGGACGCCGGGTCGATGTGGGCAATCTTCGGTTGGTTGCTGGATATACGCTCATTGAAAGCTGGAATCTCAGGGCAGAAGCCGTGGCTCACTACCGCGTCGAGCGCTCGGCTAGAGATAAGAGGGACATGATCTATTTCGGTCTAGGAATTCGCACTGCGCTTTGGAATAATTATCAAAACCTCTGACCTAGATCCATTCTAAGTCATTGCGCGTTTTATCGTCCACTACGTCTCCAGTATTTACAGTTGATGCAGGCTCGAACAACAAGACCTCCACTTCTTCCGTGGCCACGGGTCGGTGTTCCACTCCCGCGGGCACAATGATGAATTCTCCCGGGCGGACAACCGCTGTTTTGTCCCTGAATTCCATGGTAAGAACGCCGCTGATTACGAGGAAGAGTTCATCTTCTTTTTCATGGCTATGCCAAACAAAGGCTCCATGGAGTCTAGCAAGCTTTACGTGTTGCCCATTCAAAGCACCCACTATGCGTGGATTCCAGTGGTCGTTGAAACGTTTAAACTTTTCGTTGATGTTGACTGGGTTCATAGCAATCGGTCGTCTAGTGGCCTTACAAAACCAAAATAAGGGGTAGAGATATCCTGTTTGGGCATCTGATTGAACGCACGGTAAAAAACGAAGGACACATCTTCATCAATCCCTGAAAATTTGTCAAGACACAGTTCATGCAGCGCCTTGTTCTCAGCAGCCAACGCCATCGTGTCCTTGATGTTGATCGAAGTCATGTACTTGATCATGGTACAAATCTGATTGTCTACGCGCTGCGGGATGATCTGAAAGAGCGTTGGGGAGGTAGCAATGGATTGAATCGTGTCGGGCATTGGATGCTTCTCTTTGGCCACGGCCTGGAGCTCTTCATTGAATGCGTCCATTTCGTTTTGAACGCGAAACTGCCAAAATTCGCCCGCTGGTTGAGCACACGATTGAGAGAGGATCATTCTGTTGAAAGCATTCACAATATGCCCGTGTTCGTATTCTTCTTGCGCTTGGCGAAACAAATCCACAGAAGAAAGCCCACTGATCGTATAGCGGTCGTATTGAATGATATTCAATTTCCAGCCGTCTTCGAATAATCCATAGAACGTCGTGAGCAGATACGTGTCGCCGTCTCGTTGAGGGGCAAGAACAGAAACAAACGATTCGCTATTGATGGCTTGGTATTGAAGGATGTAGTCGTTGTCTGCATCCATACCTGATATAAAAGCCACTGTTTCATTCTCGGTGCGACTGATTCGGTGAAATTGATCCCAAGTTGCTAAAGGGCCATCGCCTATTGTACGTTGTGCACGGTCCATGAATGCCTCGAACCCGTCATCTAGCGATTCCTTTAATTCATCTGACATCAGGCGTTTTAGAGCTTCGGAATTCCCATCCTTGAGATGCTTACTGACCTCAGCGTCAAGCGCATTGATCTGCGCCAAGACATGGGCATCAATATTCTGATTCCGGTAAGTCCCGCTTGTGGGTTCCTCGCACGAAAGGAGTACACTGAGAAGCAGAAGGAAGAGGAAACGCGATTGGGTAATCATACTCGGAGGAAACTTGAAGATTAGAAAGGCCGAAAATAATGCCACACGGAGAAACGACATGCTATTCGTCCAACACCTTCAGATAAATCCCTTCTTTATTCGATGTTTGGATCACTTTGAACAGCGATGCGATTCTTTTGGCCTGCGTCTCGAGTTGTTTGTGCTGGGCTTCGAACAGTTTGTTTTCTCGTGAGTTGAGGAGAAATACACTGCCTTCGCCCAGTGAAAATTTAGTACGCTCTGCACGGAGGAGGCGATCAAAATTGTTGACCATCGTTTCGTAGAGAATGGCCTGTTGGGTATGGATGCCGTATTCCATGATCAATCGGTCTATCTGGGTGGATAAACCCAATGTTTTTACTTTGAGATCGAGCTCTCTATCGGTGCGTTTGAGATCGATAAGGCTGAGCTTAGAGCGTTGTTTCCGGATGAGCAGCGGATACTTCAACCCGATGCCAAACATGCGATCATTGATGCCTAGGGCTTGTATGTCGCGGTTGCTCACCCCAGGGGTCAGCGCAACGTACTTCAAATCGATCTGAGGAATGGCGCCACTGAAGGCAGTTTTGCGCTCCAATTCCAGGGATTGAATCGCGAGTCGATTGGTGATCAATAGCGGATGAACCTGAGTGATTTCCTCCCTCCAAACGATGAAACTGTCTTGCACTTGGAGAAGAAAGGGGCCAAACTCATCTAATGCTTGCGGGCGAATTCCCTCTGCGAGTCGGACGGGGTTCTCATCTTGATCCCAAAGGAAATTTTCGAGCATCAGCTCGGCGGTGTTGAGCATTCGGCGTGATTCAAAAACTTGAAAACGCCGATTCTGAACCTGAAGGAAGGCCTCTACCGTATCAATCGCGGGTCGATCTCCCCCAATGTATACCTCGCGAACAAATTGAAATTGCTCTTCGGCGAGCTCGAGGCTGTTTTGTTGAACGGTGATCAATTGATTGGCGAGGGACCAATTGAGATAGGCAAGGCTGGCTCGGAAAAAGAGGTCATTGACTACCATCTTGCGTTCTTCTGCCGCCATTTCTTTCATGAGGCCTGCCTGCCGAATGGCTAGCCTCCTCTCGTTGAAAAGCAGATCGGGACCAAGCGGCAGGCTCACACCGGCTTGGTATTGACCAGAAGTGGAGGTCAGTATTTCAGGATTTACTTGTGGTCCGATGTTTTCCGTATATCCGGCAAACACCTCGACGCCCAAGGCGGTCGGAAGGGCGAGTTTGAGCGATGATTTAGTGTAGTATTCCTTGTCGTCATAAGCCTTGTCTCCATACGTTGCTGAAACGTACGGGTCCATCACAGCTTGTTGCAGCCGAAGATTGGCATCGGCAATATCAACCTTCAGCCCGGCTTGTCGCATGATGGGGTGGAAGCCTACTAGTTGTTTAATGTAATCTGAATAGGTGATGGTCTGAGCCAACAGACCTGGAGCGAAGGCCAGGATTATGAGCGTCGCTATCTGCCTGCGAAAGATCATTTCTCGACTTCCTTGTTGCCGTTATTTCCTGAATAAAATTCTGGTGGAAATCCATTCATCTGACGCCATATTTCATACCAGATTGGAACGTCTTCCAGGAGGGCAATCGATTGAGCACCAGACCCCATTCTCAACGCCTTCGGCCAAGCTGGAGCATCTGGATTCGGCGCAACCAAGATCCGGTATTTCCCGTTGTCACTGGTCACATTGTCAATGGCCATTACTTTCCCGCTGTAAGTTCCGACCGAATTATTAGGCCAGCCAGAAAACACGAGCGAAGGCCAGCCATCGAAAATGAAGCGAACCTCGCTTCCCTTATTGATGAGTGGGAGATCGATGGGGCGGACGTACATTTCTACGGCCAATTCGGAAACATTAGGCACAATGCTCACGATCGGGTCGCCTTCTTTGATCGTTTCTCCAATCCCGCTCTGGAGCGCTTTTGTGATGTACCCATCTTGAGGCGCTGTGATGAAATACATGGAAGATCGAATCGTATAGTTGGAGACTTCATTGAGTGTTTTCGCGAGCTTTCCTTCGGCATCGAGCATATCGCTCAGCGCTGTGAACTTATCGCTTTCGCTCTTGGCAATTTTATCGTTGTAATCGCTCAGCACAGAAGTCAGCTCAATTTTGGCGTTGAGCAACTCGTTGCGTGAGGTCAGTAGTTTATTCTCTGCAGAAACGAATTTGGCCTCTGCTTCTCGATATGCCTGACGGTAATTTTCGAGCTCTGTCAATGATTTCAACCCCTGTTCATACAGACCTTCAAATCGCTTGTATTGTTTTTCCGCAATCTCGATGTTTGATTTCGCGGCAATTAAATCCAGGCTGTCGCTTTTTACCTTCAACACGCCTTGTCGGAGCTTGTTTTTTGCTTGCTTGAGCTTTAAGTCTTGGGTTTGCTTTAGTGCCGCTACTTGCTGATCAAGGGCATCCACTTTTTTGATATAGGCCTGAATGCCTCCTTCTTGGGCAATGAGTCGTTCTTTGGTCCTCTGCAAAAGCTTGGGGTCAAAGTACTCGTCTTTTACCTCAGAGATGAATAGGATGGTATCTCCTTTTTTAACAAATTGACCTTCTTGAACATACCATTTCTCAATCCTACCTGCAATGACAGAGTTGACCACCTGAGGCCGTTGATCAGGACGCAAATTCGTCACAAATCCATCTGCTTGAATGTTCTGTGTCCAAGGTAGAAACAAGAAGACGACGAACAGGATCACCATTCCTAACAGCCAACGAATCATATGCCTGGGCAGAGGAGACTGATAGATGTACCGTTCACTATTGGTTTCGGTGAGATCGAGCAAGTGGGCGACGCTATTTTTAGAAATATTCAGCATGGCTTACTCGTAAAAAAGTTCAAGTAGTTCTGGTCTCTTTTGTAACGCTGGATAACTTCCGTTGAACGTAATCGTCCCTTGATCCAAGAGAATGATGCGATCGCATTGCCTCGCAATCTCTTTGGAGCCTGAACTCACGATCAGCGTCCAAGGTTGGGCCTGGGAGAGCATGCAGGAAGTGACAATTTTTTTATCTGCCCGGGTAAACAAGTGAAGCGATTCTTGCCAAATGACAAGCGGAGGGCGTTCGACAATGGACCTCGCCACCTTGATCTTGCGAATGATGTGTTCTGGAAATCCGCTTCCCTTCGGCGATAATTGTGTATGAAACCCTTGAGGCAGTCGCTTGATGTAGTCCATCAATCCTATTTCTTCAGCAGCCCACTTGAGGTCTTCAAAATCAACCCAATTCTTCCCTATGAGAATGTTCTCTGCAATGGTCCCTTCAAAAATATCCTCTTCATTCAAGCTATCGCCGATATGTGACCGAAGCGACCTCAATTCTAAACTCCGCGCGGGTTGATCATTGTACAGGATCACACCTTGATAATCCTGATACAAACCGGCCAATATTTCCAGGAGTCGACTTCTTCCTGAACCGCTGTACCCATAAATCATCACGCGCTCACCCGCCGCGATATCAAAGCTGATGTTATTCAGCAATGGGTTTCCGAGCTGATCGTTTCCACAGTTCAGATCGATTACTGAAATGCTCAAGGGAGCACGATTCTCGGGAAGTTCTAGTTGAACACCGCCTGTGCGCTCAAGTTCCAAGTCTGTGATGGTGGCTATCTTGTCTAATGCAGTGAGTACATCGTATATGGGCTCCATGGTTCGGATGAGCTTTTCAACGCTGTTGATGATCAAAATGATGATGATCTCGGTTGCGACGAATTGTCCGAGGTTGATTTGGTTGTCGAGCACCAGAACACTACCTATGATCAACAGGCCGCCTGCAACCATGGCCTTGAACCCAATCACATTCATGTACTGAATGACCAAGATGCGGAAATGACTTTTACGCGCTTTGAGGTAGTTGGAAACCAAGCGATCTGTTCGATCCACGGGAAGGCTGGATTCTCCCGCCAGTTTAAACGTGTTCATGGTTCTGGCCAGTTCCTCAAGCCAATAGGCAACACGGTACTTGTATGTGCTTTCTTCAATGCTGGTTTCCAAGCCTTTCCTCCCCGTAGCCTGAAGCACCATGTACAGAGTAAGTATAAGCGCAATGCCAAAGAGGATGAAAAAGGGATGGTAAAAGCTGAGGAGGGTGAGTCCAAAAATAATCTGCAAAGCGGAGGCACCAACGTCCAATAGGATCTTCGAAAGACCCTTCTGAAGCGAAAGTGTGTCGAAAAAACGATTGATAAGCTCAGGTGCGTAACGTGACGCAACTTGCTCCAACCGAATCCGAGGAATGCGGATGGCGAATTCGAACGAGGATCGCTGAAAGATGCGCTGTTGGATGGTTTCAGCGAGAGACAATTGCATTACCTGCATCACGCCCGCTAGGATGATTCCCAAGGTAACCAAGGCCACCAAAAGCACCCAAGAGGTCGATATCATTCCCCCACTGATGTACGTGATAATCGCCTGAATTCCGAGGGGTAAGGAGAGATTGATCAAACCGCTCAACACCGCAAACATGTATATCCTGACGATGTCCTTTCGGTCGGCTTTGATCAGGCTGAATAGCCTACCCAGATGTGATTTTCCGTTATCCTTTGCCATCGAAAGATTCTGCGTTGGTGTAAAGATCGCCTTTCGAAAATAGCCCCCAAAGGTCTATGATACCAAGCTTAAAGAAGAGAAGAAAGATCTTTGACCATCTGCTCAAGTAGCTCAGCATATCGGTACTTTTCATTGCACAGTGTCCTCGCACGATCGCGCATGAGGGTCGAGGCTTGTGTTTCATTCATGGTGGAAATCAACGCTTCAGCGAAGCCTTCAGCATCATCAACAACCCAAGCATGAGTTTTGTTCTCCAGTGCAATGCCTTCAGCCCCGGTGGTGGTAGTAACCAACGGTAAGCCGCGGTAAAGCGCGTCAAAGCTCTTGATCTTCATTCCGCTACCCATGCGCAAAGGCACTATGGCACACCTGCTTTTGGACATGAATGAATCAAAATTTTCTACGAATCCATGATACTCAACTCCGGCAGAACGTTGCATCAACGACACCAGATCTTTGTCAGCTCCCCGGCCGCAAATATGAAAAGTGGCATCCGGAACCCGTGACTTCACTGCTGACCAACAGTGGTTCAAGAACCAGTGGATTCCATCTCGATTCGGTTCCCAACTGAGGGTGCCGGCGTAGAATATGTTTGGAGGGTTTTCATCCAATGGAATCGAAGGGAGGTCTAAGAGAAAATCGTTTCCAAGATGATATGTATTTCGAAACATATCTACTTCAATGCCCGGTATTTCGCACAGCGCAATAACGTCGTTGGGCGCAGCAAAAGTCATGTCGCAACGGCGTATGGCGTATCGCTCTAGGAGCTTGACGCGGCTCGCTTCCCAGTCGTAAAGCCATTTTGAAAAGAAGTTTCCCTTTAACCGTGAAAATTCTTCCCAGAGGACGTATTCCGCATTGTGGCTGTGGTATACCAACTTAGCACTGACTTTGTCGGGCAGCTGATCGATCATTTCCAGATGGTCAATGAAGACGATGTCTACGGCTTCAACCGCCCATTTAACCATGGTTTCAAACTCCTTTGAATACACCCGGTAAGCATTGAAAGACGGGGCCGATAAAATGGCGTTTAAAAAATGCAACCCCGTTCGAGGTATATGATTCTCAAAGGCTTGTATGCTTGAAATGGCTACTTGGTCTTTGAGCAATTTTATGTCTTTCTTCCTGGAACCACCGTACGCACAGAGCAAGCGCACGTCAAACGATTTCCCGAGATGCTGGAGTAGCTTGAAGGTCTTTATCCTTCCTCCACTGTCCGCTGGATAAGGAAGGTCTGTCGTTATGAAGAGTAAGGAAGGACGGGGTATTGCCACAATTTAAACTCCGAAGGCATTTTTGATTTTGTCCACCATATTCAGCTCTTCCCATGGAAACAATAAGACATCGATGGTGATCGATTCGCCCGAACCGTTGGTAAACGACTTAGTTTTTTTCACCGGCGTCCGGCCCATGTGTCCATACGCCGCACATTCCGAATAAATGGGCGTTCGGAGCTTAAAGCGCTGCTCGATTGCATAGGGCCGCAAGTCGAATAGTTTCAAAAGTTGCTTTGCGATGTCACCGTCCGACATGCCCACCTTTGAAGTCCCATAGGTATCTACAAATAACCCAACAGGCTCAGCAACGCCAATGGCATAAGCTACTTGAACCAAGGCCTCGTCAGCCACTCCCGCTGCTACTAAGTTTTTAGCGATGTGTCGAGTGGCATAAGCTGCCGATCGATCTACCTTGCTCGGGTCCTTTCCACTAAAGGCTCCACCGCCGTGGGCGCCCTTCCCTCCGTAGGTGTCTACGATGATCTTTCTACCAGTTAGGCCTGTATCTCCGTGCGGTCCGCCGATTACAAATTTGCCCGTCGGATTGATGTGATAGGTAACGTCATCGTTGAAGAGTCCTTGGATATGCGCAGGCAGCTGAGCTTTGACGCGGGGAACCAATACTTCGATGACGTCCTTTTTGATCTTGGCTAACATCGTGTTTTCCTCATCGAAATCGTCGTGCTGGGTGCTCAACACAATCGCTTCGATGCGCATCGGTTGGTTGTCATCGCTGTATTCGATGGTTACTTGTGCTTTGGAATCCGGGCGCAAGTATTGCATCTCTTTGCCGTTCTTGCGGATGTCTGCTAATTCATACAATAAGCGATGTGAAAGATCCGCAGCGAGAGGCATGAAGTTGTCCGTTTCATTGGTAGCGTAACCAAACATCATCCCTTGGTCTCCCGCGCCTTGCTCTTCTTTTAGTTTTCGATCAACTCCTTGGTTGATATCTGGGCTTTGCTCATGGATTGCACTAAAGATACCGCAAGAATTAGCCTCAAACATGTACTCGCTCTTCGTGTATCCGATGCGCTTGATTACATCGCGAGTAATTTGTTGTACATCCAAGTACGTATTCGTTTTCACCTCACCCGCCAGCACAACCTGACCCGTAGTAACCAGCGTCTCACACGCGACCTTGGATTCGGGATCGAACGCTAAAAAATAATCTACAAGGGCGTCAGAAATTGCGTCGGCAACCTTGTCTGGGTGACCTTCAGATACGGATTCAGAAGTAAATAGATAGGACATGGATGAGATCTTGTTTAAAAGGCCAAAAATATGGGATGGATATGACTTATCTGCTAATTAAATCAGCACAACCACGGCAAATTTTAAACGGTTACTTGGTGGTCAATCGCTTAAAAATGTCTTCCAAGCGTTGTTCCTCTTTTTGAATGGTAAGTACCGAAAGTTTGCCCTCTACCGCGAAGTCAAAAATCGCTTGACGAATGTCTTTTTGGCCTTCGCTGCCTAAGATCCAAATGGTATCGCTTACACGTTTCACTTCAGAGACCCCTTTGATTGCGCTCAAAACATTGCTCGCAACTGCTGTGCTGAATTCGACCCGTACGAAGCGCTTTTGCTTGTGCTGCAATAGGTTAGAAGCTTTGTCGTTGGCTACAATTGTGCCTTTGTTTACGATGATAACGCGATCGCATATGGCCTCCACTTCTTGCATGATATGGGTGCTGAGCATGACCGTTCTGTCTTTGCCGATTCCCTTGATCAAATTCCGAATCTCTACGATCTGGTTAGGGTCCAAGCCTGTGGTTGGCTCATCCAAAATCAACACCTCAGGGTCGTGTATCATGGCCTGAGCGAGCCCCACCCGTTGCCGGAAGCCTTTGCTCAAGGCACTAATCTTTTTCTTTCGCTCCAAGTCCAATCCCACCAATTCGATCATCTCCTCCACACGTTGTTTTTTATTGGCAATCTTGTGGATGCCTGCGACAAATTCCAAGTATTCGCGGACGTACATTTCGGGATAAAGTGGATTGTGTTCAGGCAGGTAGCCAATGCGTTTTTTGACCTCCATCGGCGACGCAGAAACATCAAATCCGCACACTTCAACTTGGCCTTCAGATGGGGGTAAGTAGCACGTGATGATCTTCATCATTGTTGACTTACCAGCGCCATTAGGCCCGAGAAATCCCACAATGTTGCCACGTTCAATTTCGAAGCTGACGTTGTCTAGAGCGCGTTGTACACCGTACAGTTTAGTGACCTGGTTTACCTTGATCGACATAGTGGCGAAAGTAAGCTTGTCAAACCAAACTGAGAAAGACGGAATCTGCTTTTTAGAGAACGGATTGAGCCATGTTGCGTCATTCGAAAACCTTGATTCCAAATCGTGCTTCAAAGCCTGGAATAGCCTGGAGTCCACCGGTATGAATGAACAGAACCTCGGCGCCTTCTGGAAAGTATGATTCGTTCACCAATTGATTTAAGGAGAATAAGGCCTTTCCGGTGTAGATAGGGTCTAACCTGACCCCGTAGTTGTTGAAGACGGATCGGATGAATTGCAAGAGCGATTCGTCCCATTTGGCGTAGCCTCCGTAATGTGCCGGGTGCAGCCGAACCCGTGATAATGCATTGTCCAGACCTTCGTGCATCGGGAGCACCTCTTCCATGACGCCTAGGTGCTTGTGTATTACCATGCCGTGCAGCTCTTGGTTGGGTTTTGCTTGGAGCGCCATTCCGGCCAAGGTTGTTCCGGTGCCAACTGCCGTGATGATGTGGGAATATTTCTCTGTTGCCTCATTGAGCATAGCACTCGCTCCGACAATTCCGGCTCTATTTGCTCCTCCCTCAGGAATGCAATACGGGGATGGGAAAGATGAAAGCAATTGTGATTGTACGTCGCTGTTGTTCCTAATGCGATAAACGCTGCGTGAGACGAACATCAATTTCATGCCTTGAGCCTCGGCGGCGGCTAAGGTGGGGTTCAAGGGTTCGATGCGCTCGCCTCGAATGATTCCAACGCAAGCGATGTTCTCTTCTTGACACAGCGCAGCCGTGGCCGCGATATGATTCGAATATGCCCCGCCAAATGTGACAAGGGTATCGAAAGAGCCATTGTGAAAGGCGTTGATGTTCTCTTTCAGCTTGAAAATCTTATTGCCTGAAATCAAGGGATCCATCAAATCATCCCGTTTGATGTGAATAGAAATGCCGTTGCGAGTCCAAAGAGACTCGATCGGGGCCGTCCAATCTGTAAACCGATGTTGAACCATTTTGGCGCGAGGCTGTTTTGAGGTCCGAAGCTATTGAAAACGAATCACCAGTAAGCGTATGTTTGAAGGCGTGTGTGGCACAGGAAATAAATCGAGACTCAACGAAGAGGATTTCTACATGAGCGATGAAGGGTTCATCGTCTTTACCGAGCAGTATCACCTCAAACGTGGCTATTGCTGTAAGAGTGGGTGCAAGCATTGCCCCTATGGCTTCGATAAGAAGACAGGTCGCATTCTGAGGAAGTAGTCCTTCTATATTTGTCGCTCATATATATGATACCCCTCCGCGCAATGAGCTTCAAAAAGCAAATCAAAGAAGGAATTCCCTCACGGCTCCCAGATCCAAAACCGTACGATCCAGAAATCAGCCACGCACCAAAGCGTAAGAGGATACTTTCATTTGAAGAACACAAGTTGGCCATTCGTAACGCTCTGAGGTATTTTCCTTCAGAATGGCACGCGAAGCTGGCGCCTGAATTTGCGCAAGAATTAAAGGAACTCGGACGGGTTTACATGCTGCGCTTCCGACCGGATTATGAGATCCGAGCTCGCGCAATCAGCGAATACCCTGGGGAGTGTGAGCAGGCCAAGGCAATCATGCTCATGATTCAAAACAACCTGGATCCGAATGTCGCCCAACATCCGCATGAGCTCATTACCTATGGCGGAAACGGCGCGGTATTTCAGAATTGGGCCCAATACCTGCTGACTATGAAGTACCTGAGTGAAATGAAGCAGGATCAAACACTGGCCATGTATTCGGGCCACCCGATGGGCTTGTTTCCTTCTCACCCAGACGCCCCGAGGGTTGTTGTTACCAACGGCATGATGATCCCCAATTACTCCCAACCAGACGATTGGGAGAAGTTCAATGCGTTGGGAGTGACGCAGTACGGACAAATGACCGCGGGCAGTTACATGTACATCGGACCGCAGGGCATCGTTCATGGCACAACCATAACGGTCTTGAATGCAGCGAGAAAAATAGGTGGCGGCACCGAAGGAAAACTGTTTATTACTGCCGGTTTAGGAGGCATGAGCGGTGCGCAACCCAAAGCGGGAAACATCGCAGGTGTTGTGAGCATTACGGCCGAAGTAGACCCCAAGGCTGCGTACAAACGATTCGATCAGGGATGGGTAGATGAAGTCATAGACGACGTGGACCAGGTAATCGAAACGGCACTAGAGTGGAAAAAGAAAAAAAAGGCACACTCCATTGCGTTTCTAGGGAACATCGTCACCCTTTGGGAACGTACCGTGGAGCTAGATGTCAAAGTGGATCTAGGCTCTGACCAAACCTCCTTGCACAATCCTTGGGCAGGGGGCTATTACCCTGTGCAAGTAGGCTTCGAAGAAGCGAAAGAAATCATGGCCAAGGATCCAGCGCGATTCAAGGAACTCGTGCAAGAAACCCTGCGACGACACACGACAGCGATCAATGCCCAAAGTGCGAATGGAATGTACTTTTTCGATTACGGCAACGCCTTTCTTCTAGAAGCAAGTAGGGCAGGGGCAGATATCATGGCCGAGAATGGAATTGATTTTCGATACCCGAGCTATGTTCAAGACATCATGGGGCCGATGTGTTTCGATTACGGATTCGGACCCTTTCGCTGGGTTTGCGCTTCGGGTGACCCCAAAGACCTTGAGCGCACCGACGCCATAGCGTGCGAAGTACTCGAACGGATCCGTGTCCACTCTCCAAAAGAAATCCAGCAACAGATGGCCGACAACATCCACTGGATCCGCGAGGCGGGTAAAAACCAGATGGTCGTCGGTTCCCAGGCGCGCATCCTCTATGCGGATGCCGAGGGAAGAATCGAAATTGCCAAGGCATTCAATCAAGCCATTCGCGAAGGGCAAATCGGACCGGTAGTGCTTGGAAGAGATCATCACGATGTATCCGGAACGGATTCGCCCTACCGAGAAACCAGCAATATCTATGACGGTTCACAGTTCACCGCTGACATGGCGGTACAAAATTTCGTAGGTGATGGATTTCGGGGAGCTACTTGGATCAGCTTGCACAACGGAGGCGGCGTAGGATGGGGCGAAGTGGTCAACGGCGGTTTCGGAATGCTGCTCGACGGAACCGATGACGCTGATCGAAGGCTGAAAATGATGCTTCACTGGGACGTGAATAATGGCATCGCCAGAAGGAGCTGGGCGCGAAATGACGAAGCGATCTTTGCGATACAACGAGCGATGAATGCCGAGCCGAGATTGAAAGTTACGCTGCCAAGCAAGGTAGACGACAGCATCATTAATGATAGTGTAAATCCCCTCTGACATGCAAGTGACCATTGAGATTTCCATGTATCCTTTGAAAGAAGGGTACGAAGAGCCGATCGTAAATTTTATTGAGTTTCTGAAGTCGAGAGAAGGCTTTGAGGTGCGAGTAAACGAGACATCGACGCACCTATTTGGCGATTTTGATGCCATTTTCGAAAGCCTAAGAATGGGCATGAAAGCAGCTTGGGAAAGCTATGAAAAGTCGGTGTTTGTTTTAAAAGTGCTAGGAGCCAACCTAAAAGGCACTGCCGATTCGCTTTAGTATCCGACAAACGCTGCGCGCAATTGGATAATATTTCAGTAATTTTGCGCTTGTGTTCGGCTGATTTAGACCGTATTCTGAGCGGTCATCTCATCGAATCGGTAATTTGATGTTAGCATGGAGGAAGAAGAGATAGACCTTTCTAACCTTTCTAGAAACGGTGCCGGGGATAAGAAGCTGGTTAAGTTGGCGCTGGTAGGTCCCGAATGTTCTGGCAAAACAACCTTGGCGAAAGCGTTGGCTGAGCATTGGAACGAGCCTTTTGTTGACGAGTATTCCAGAGAGTACTTGGAGCAGTTGGGTAGAAATTATAATCAAGACGACCTCTTAGAAATTGCCAAAGGCCAATTGGAACGAGAATACCTAGTGGCTGAAAACGCGAACCATTTCCTCATCTGCGATACCAATACGTTGGTAGTAAAGATTTGGGCCGAAGTCCGCTTTGGACGAGCGCAAAATTGGATCGAACGTCAGTTTCTTGAAAAGCCATACCAGTTGTACATCCTTTGTGGACACAAGGGCATCGATTGGGAATACGACGACCTAAGAGAGAATCCAGACGATCGTGAAGAACTGTACGATCATTATCGCAAGGCCTTGATCAAGGCAGGGAAGCGCTTCATAGAGGTTGAAGGCACTACCGAAGAACGGATCGAGCGCATCAACAAAAGCTTAAAACGAAACCGACTTTTACCGCGCAAAAAGGCTACGGCTTAGCGCACGTTCTTTCAATAAATTAGCTGACTGGGGTGTTTCCTGTTTTTAGGAATCTGAGATTATACCCACTGAACCTGCCCGGATAATACCAGGAAGGAAGACGGCAAGATCCTGACAGATTTTGTAGACCGGTGCTCCTCGGTCGGCTCAAACTTAACTGAGTAATGAAAAGGAGAATTTCCACTTTTTTCTGTGCCCTGTTTATCGCGGTTTCTGCGTTTTCTCAGGCAACACTTTCTGGCCGTGTAATGAACCTCCAAGGAGATAACCTTAGTGGGGCTGTTGTGTATATCGATGGGTCCTTGCTAGGAGCGGTTACCAACGCGCGGGGTGTGTACACGCTTAAGGTTAAGCCGGGAGACTATACACTAATTGTCGAACATCTCGGTTACAAGACTGCGGTTGATACGGTGAAGGTGATAGGGGACATGATCCTGAATCACAGCTTAAAAATAAGTCCTCTACTCAGTAAGGAGTTTGTAGTAGAAGCCACGCGTGCCGGGGCATTTACGCCAATGACCTATGAGAACATCGAAAAGGAAGAACTCGAACAAAATAACTTGGCTCAAGACTTGCCGATATTACTGAATCAATCGATCAGTGCTGTAACGACATCCGACGCCGGAGCAGGAGTGGGGTATACTGGAATTCGTATCCGGGGTTCAGATGCTACTCGGATTAATGTCACAGTGAACGGTGTACCCCTCAACGATGCTGAGTCCCACGGCGTCTTTTGGGTGAACATGCCTGATTTTGCGAGTTCCACGGAAAACATTCAGATACAGCGCGGTGTCGGAACCTCGTCGAACGGTGCGGCAGCCTTCGGCGCAACGATCAACCTTGAAACTTCTGGAATCGATTCTACGGCCTATGTGGAGTTAAACAACACCTATGGCTCCTTTCAAACCAGGAAGCACAACATTGTATTTAATACGGGATTGTTCAACGAACACTTTAACCTGGAAGGGCGGTTATCTACCATCTCTTCTGACGGTTACATCGATCGAAGCGCTTCCGACTTGAAATCGTACTACCTGGCCGGAGGTTATTACGGAAAGTCGTTGATGCTGAAAGGAATTGCGTTTTCGGGCCGTGAAGTGACGCAACAAGCTTGGTATGGTACGCCTGAGGCACGCGTCAGCGGAGACATCGAGTCCATGCTGGCATTTGCAGAGCGGAATTACCTGACCGAGGCTGAGACCAATAACTTGTTGGAAAGCGGACGCACGTATAATTACTACCAATACCCTAATGAAATCGACAATTATGGCCAAGACCATTATCAATTGATCGCGGGGTGGCAAATTGCCCCAAGCTTGTACCTTAATGTAACCGGTCATTATACGAGAGGCAAAGGCTTCTTCGAACAATATAAATCCGATGAAGACTTTCGAGATTTTGGTTTTGAGCCACAGGTGGTTAACGGAGACAGTGCATACACGTCAGACTTGATCGTGAGGAGGTGGCTCGACAATCATTTCTACGGAGGAGTGTATTCCCTGCAGTATAGAAAAAGTGCACTGCAAGTTACATGGGGCGGAAGTCTGAATTATTACGACGGCGATCACTTTGGGGAAGTTATATGGTCTGACATAGCTACCGGAATCGACATCAATGATCGCTACTATGCATCAGAAGCCAATAAGTTGGACGGCGCGTCGTACTTAAAGGCCGAATGGTCGTTGGATCGGTTCACATTGTTTGGAGACGTACAGGGCCGATACATCGATTATCAAACCGCCGGAATTGACAATGATCTGCGGCCAATTTTGGTAGATCAACAGTACGTATTCTTCAATCCAAAGGTCGGAGCCAGCGCGAGATTGAGGCAGAATAATTTTCTGTATGCCTCAGTGTCTAGAGGAAGCCGGGAACCGGTGCGCAGTGACTTTACGGATGCTGCCCCAGGAATTACACCCAAGCCTGAATACCTGACAGACGTGGAAGCAGGCTGGAGTTGGAAGCATTCCATTGTCCACGTCGCGCTCAATGGATATTTCATGCACTATACAGACCAACTTGTGTTGACAGGTGAAGTGAATGATGTGGGCGCTCCGATCAGGACCAACGTGCCTGAAAGCTATCGAGCCGGAGGTGAACTAGCCTTAAACGTTTCCTTACCCACAGGATTTTTCTGGTCGCCAAACTTGACCTTGAGTCAAAACAAGATCAAGCAATTTGATGAGGTCTTGATCGACTATGGCACAGGGGAGGAAGTTCGAATTCCGCATGGAAATGTCGACATCGCCTTTTCACCTTCGCTGGTAGCGGGTTCGGCGCTCGGATTTAAGAGCGACATTGGAGTGGAAGTGGCCTTGCTGACGAAGTATGTAGGCAAGCAATACTTGGACAACACACAAGACCAAGCGCGCAGCATTGATGCCTACGTGGTGAACGATCTTCGATTGAGCTACCGTTCTTCTGTTCCGGTACTTCAACGATTGGAATTGACCCTGTTGATCAACAACATCACGAATGCGCTTTATGCATCGAATGGATACACGTTCAGCTACATATATGGAAGCATGATCACCGAGAATTTCTATTATCCTCAAGCGGGTATCAACTGGCTTTTTGGCCTGAAGGTTCGCATTTGACCTAAGCGGCCTTGAAAATGGATATGACCTTTCCTGCGCCAGGTTCGGCGGCTTTCCATACATAAGAGGAAAGGCCGACGCCGTCAAATCCAGCGGCTTTCACAACCGGGATGTGTTCAGGACGAACCCCACCAAGCGCATAAACGGGTATGTTGGATTTGCTGATGATCGAGCGGAGCATGTTTAGGCCTGCTTCTTCGGTTTTGCTGTAATGTGCATGACTGCTGAAGACAGAATTGAGGAACACAAAATCGAAGGATTGTATATTTTCACGGAGGCTCTCCAAGCTGTTGAACGTGGTGCAAATGACCAAATTCGGTTTCCTGAGTTTAAAAAAGGATCGCTTCAATCGGTTTTTGAACTTATTGGCGCGGTCTCTTCGATGCAAGTGAATACCTTTAAGTCCGTACTTAAACGCGAGGCCGTAATTTCCGTGCACTACGATCCGCTTGTGGTGTTCTTGAGGAATGGATTCGATGAAGGCTTCGATTTGCGCTGTCGTCCACTTTGGCTTGCGAATGAGTAAGGTCTCGAGACCATTCTCAAACAGTTGAATCACCCGTTGGATTTCGGCCTTGGTCTTCTGCTGAGTAGTGAATACTATGACCTCCATAGGGATAGCGCTTTAGATTACATAGTTAGCCAATTAAAAGTGTAGAAGAAAGCATCTACCTGCATGAGTTTTCAATCGGGGTGTTGAAAACTGCGGAATCAAATCGATTTGCGTGAGAATTGCTCACGCGCTTCCACAGAGCTCACCTCCTCAAAAGCGTTTCCTATGACGATTAAATTTGCGCCAGCATTCCAGTACGATTCGGCTTGCTGTAAACTCTTGATTCCTCCACCGATGATCAATGGAATTGATATTCCTTCTGAAACAGCATGTACCGTCGATACAGGTATTGCCTGTTCGGCACCGCTACCCGCATCCATGTAAATTAACTGCATCCCCACCAGTTCGCCTGCCATAGCAGTACACAATGCGATGTCTTCCTTGTCGCGCGGAATCGGCTGGGTATGGCTCATGTAGCTGACTGAAGTCGCTTTCCCTCCGTCGATCAACATGTAGCCCGTCGAGAGGATGTCGGCTTTCATTTTTGTAAGTCGAGGTGCAGCCAAGACGTGCTGGCCAATCAACAGGTCCGCATTTCTCCCAGAAATGAGCGAGAGCAGCAAGACGGCATCCACGTGATCGGTGAGTTGGGTGAAGTGTCCAGGAAACAGCACCAGCGGCCGGTTTGAGACAGAGCGAATCAACTGAGCTGCCTCTGAGATCTTGCTTCTGTAGATCAAGCTGCCGCCAATAAAAATAAAGTCAGGTTCCAATGCCTCCACATGCGAAACGAGGTCGAGCAATCCATCCGAGTCGTGCTTGTCAGGATCGATCAATATCGCCAGCTTACGATCGGTTTTGTGGAGCTCAAATTTTTTCATGTCCGTACTTCGCTTGATCCACGTAGGAGACGATCAAGGGTTCAAAGATGCGAGAAACAACAGAAAGTTGAGCACGCAGATTTGGGTGTTCAACTTCACAATGACTTACGACGGCTTCGTTCCCCACCGTCTGCTTGATCTTCAAATGGTCTTTGAAGAGGATCCCATTTACAGGAACGGCCTTAAACAAGCACTCTTTGATTCCCCAGACGTACAAGCCGGGATTTTTTACGCCTAGGTCCGAAAACTGCTCGAGTTCAGGACGTTCACTATACCTCGGAATGATCCGTTCCACATCGCGATCCATTATTTCGATGTCGAGCGCGAGCACCGGTGAAGGAGAGATAAGCATGGCCATGTAATTTCCTGTATGACTGATAGAGACCCGCTCAACAACGTCGCTGAGATGGGGCCCACCTTCCGTATCTCTGACGATTTGAGTTGGGTGATTGAGCATTTGAGACGCCAAAGCATCGGCGCATGCCAATTGATGGGTGCGTTCGAGGGAATGCCCAGCCTGGTAGCGTTCAATTTGCTCCTCAGATAAGGTGGAGATGACTTCGGCGATTTGGGCAATCCAAATCGACGAATGTCGGTGCGTTTCGAACCTATGTATGATTCCGTTGTTCAAATTGGATAATTCTAGGGCAGAGGCCTACATTTGCAAAAAATTAAGAGATGAGCGAAGTTAAGGAGAGACAATCATACAAAGTAAAGGACATTTCCCTTGCCGATTGGGGCAGGAAGGAGATCCTGCTAGCTGAAGCTGAGATGCCCGGACTCATGGCCTTGCGCGAGGAGTACGGAGCACAAAAGCCATTGAAAGGAGCGCGCATTGCAGGCTGCCTTCACATGACCATTCAAACCGCCGTATTGATCGAAACTTTGGTGGAACTTGGTGCAGATGTCACTTGGTCCAGTTGCAATATTTTTTCAACCCAAGACCATGCAGCCGCTGCAATAGCCAAAGCGGGTATCCCAGTTTTTGCTTGGAAAGGGATGACAGAAGAAGAATTCGATTGGTGCATCGAGCAAACGCTTTTCGCCTTTGAGGGAAATCAACCACTCAACATGATTTTAGATGATGGTGGCGACCTGACCAACATGGTGTTTGATCGCTATCCAGAACTCACTAATGACATTAAAGGCCTATCGGAAGAGACCACAACAGGAGTACATCGCTTGTATGAGCGAATGAAGAACGGTACGCTCGTCATGCCTGCGATCAATGTAAACGACTCGGTGACCAAATCGAAATTTGACAATAAGTACGGCTGCAAAGAGTCATTGGTGGATGCCATCAGAAGGGCTACGGATGTAATGATGGCCGGTAAGGTTGCCGTGGTCGGTGGGTATGGAGACGTCGGAAAAGGTTCAGCCGCATCTCTACGCGGAGCAGGAGCCAGGGTAATCGTTTCTGAGATCGATCCCATCTGTGCGCTTCAGGCTGCAATGGATGGATTTGAAGTCAAGAAGATGATCAATGCCGTCGAGGAAGCGGACATCGTGGTTACTGCGACAGGGAATAAAGACATCATCCGAAAAGAACACTTTGAACGGATGAAAGACAAGGCGATTGTTTGCAACATTGGCCATTTTGACAATGAAATTGACGTTGCTTGGATCAACGAGAATGCCCAAGTGAAAGACGAGGTGAAGCCACAAGTAGACCTTTATACCTTAAAGAATGGCAAGCAAATCATTCTCTTAGCAGAAGGGCGTTTGGTAAACCTTGGTTGTGCAACTGGGCACCCTTCGTTCGTGATGTCCAACTCATTTACCAACCAAACATTGGCGCAACTTGAGCTGTGGACCAACAACGATAAGTACGAAAATCAAGTGTACGTGTTGCCAAAGCACCTAGACGAGAAGGTAGCTAAGCTCCACCTGGCAAAAATTGGCGTAGAGCTCGATGAGCTTTCGCCCGAACAAGCAAGCTACATTGGTGTCGAAGTGGAAGGTCCTTACAAGCCCGAACACTACCGATATTGATGCGAGCATCGATATAGGATGGATAACTTACAAAGGGGCTTCGGCCCCTTTTTTAGTTAGAAATGTACAGGGTAGAACCGTCGTAGGTGGTCAAATACTCCTTCAAAGGGTACGTCGCAGGTCCCTTGATCACCTGACCATCCAGCAAGAGCCACTGCGACCCAGAGCAAGTGTCAATTCCAATGGTAGTGTTGCCAGAATCGACGTACACCCTACAGCCATCGATCACATTATAAGGTGCTTGTCGGTCATATACTTTGATTTCGTCCAGATTCACTCGATAAGCAATCATACCTCTGTAGCCTCCATCGAGGTAAACCCACCCGTTGATAAAGTTGAGGTCATTATATTGGGGCAAGTTCGTGGAGATGTTCTCGTTGACTTGTACATTCGGAACGAAATGCTGAGTGTCTCTCCGCCGACAGTTACTCAATGAAACTGTACATATAATAATTATAACCGCCGTTAACCGATTCACTTTTGTAGTATAGATGAATAAGAAAACAAACTTACTCAGAATAGGAATCCTCACCATCTTGATTTCGTTGGTCTCGATAGACACGGCAGAAGCGCAGTCGAGACAGCGGTTGAGAGAGTTGGAGAATAAAGAACAAGAACGAGCGGCGGAAGAGCAAGCGGCAGAAGAAGAAGGAAGACAGCGCCACAGAGATATACAGTCCAAGCAGACGAGAAAAGAAATGAAGCGCTATCAAAAACAGAGCAAGCGCTATAATAATAATAGGGGAGAAGCTTTTTGGAAAAAGTGGTTTCGCCGAAACAAGAGATAACCTAACTATGGATGATATTGGAAACATTGTGTACCTCGTAGTACTGCTCTTGAGCTTCGTCTACGGAATATGGAAAAAGGCCAACAAGAGCAACGAAGAGTCGAGCCGACCCGCCGCGAACACGGAAGAGTACGACGGCGATTTCACAGAAGTTTTCACCCCCCAATCGCCCGCAGCGCCGGAGGTGGTTAAGCCTGAAGCTCAGGCCCCAAGAGTCGTGATGGACCGAGAACAAATCGATCGAGCTCGAATTGAGGACCGAGAGGCGGCGTTGCAACTCAGGTTTATGGAAGGAAAGGCGCGTAGCGTAAGAGATGAGATCAGTGCTGAACGCAAACGAAAACGCAGATCATTGCAAGTACTTGAAGCTGCAGAAGAGGAAGAACGGCGCCAAGAATACAATGACGAAGAATTTGAGTTTGATGCGCGCAAGGCCGTGATCTACAGTGATATTTTAAACCCTCCGTACATATGATGAAGATCAGAACATTGATTGTAGACGACGAAGAACTCGCGCGTAAAAACCTTGAGTTCATACTCAATGATGCATGTCCCCAAGTAGAAGTGATTGGTGCAGCCGCCAATGCGAAGGCGGCCAAGAAACAGATTGAGACTGAGAACATCGATTTGTTGTTACTCGATATTGAGATGCCCAATGGCTCAGGCTTCGATTTGCTAGAATCACTCGGCGATGCGATCGACTTTAAAATAATCTTCATCACTGCTTACCACGAGTATGCGCTTCGGGCCTTCAAATTTTCGGCAGTCGATTACCTGCTCAAGCCGATCAGCATAGACGAACTCCAATTGGCTATCGAGAAAGTTCGGCCTGGAGCGGACGTGGAGTCCAAAGAAAAAATTGACGCCTTGATCGAAAACATTTCGAAGAAAGGGGGCGCCATGAACAAAATCGCGCTTCCTAGTATGGAAGGGCTTCAATTTGTGGATTTGGACGACGTGGTCTATTGCGAAAGTCAGGACAACTACACCCAATTTTTCCTGCTCGACGGAAAGCGCATCATGGTTTCGAAAACCATCAAACATTTCGAAGAGTTGTTGGACCCCGAACGCTTTTTTCGAGTACATAGGTCCAACATTATCAACCTGAAATACATCGATAAATACGTGAAAGGAGAGGGCGGTTACATCGTTCTGAAACAAGGTGCGCGTATCCCGGTTTCACGTCGAAGGAAGGAAGCGTTTTTACAACTTTTTCAGCTACAATAGCCGTCAACGATTCCGTAATTGCGTGCAGAACTACCGTTTTCTAAACGAGTATTGCCTGATTGTTAAAGTATGTGTTCCTTTACCCTCTAATGAGATTAAATGATGTTAGAAGCACTGGAAATACAGGGGTTTTGTGAAGATTAAAAAAATGTTAATCGTCTCATTACTTTTTTATCTTTACCCGCCATTTTAGGGGGGTACACCTATATCTCCTGCTAACCTTACTAAAGACAGCGAAACATGAGAAAACTGATACTTGTAACCGTCGGATTGATGATCGCAGCCATGAGTGCCTTCGCCCAGCAGGGTCAAGGTGGTATCAAAGCGACCGTCTCAGAAGCGGCCAACGGATTGCCGATACCCTTCGCCAACGTTGCCGTCAAACAAAACGGTAGTCTCATCACAGGTGGATCCACGGATTTTGACGGAGTCGTCGAAATCAAACCGATTTCTCCGGGTAGGTACGATGTCGAAATTACAAGCCTTGGATTTGCACCCGTAAAGGTGTCGAACGTAAGCGTCAACGCGAACAAGACCACGTTCATTCCGAAGACCAGTACGGCAATGCAGAGCTCAGCAATCCAGATGGATGAATTCATTGTAGTAGAATACAAGAAGCCTTTGATCGAACAAGATGGTGCTGCCACAACGGAGACGGTTACAGCCGATGAAATTTCACGCATGGCGGCACGAAGTCCGGCCGATTTAGCCGCTACCGCAGGGGGTACGTATTCGAAAGACGATGGTAGTTCTAGTTTGAATGTCCGAGGAGGACGGTCAGACGCTAACTACTACTACATCGATGGAATTAAAGTGCGGGGTTCATCAGCCATTCCACAAGCCTCCATTGAGCAAGTTTCGGTAATTACGGGTGGATTGCCCGCTCAGTACGGTGACGTTACAGGAGGGGTTGTCGCGATTACTACTAAGGGAGTAAGTAGAAAATACCAAGGCGGTTTTGAAGTGTTGACTTCCGGCGTTGGCGTCGGAGACGGATACGTTGGTCTCGACGCGTATGGATATAACTTGCTGGAAGGCAGCCTTTCGGGTCCCTTGTTGCAAAAACGCGATTCTGCAGGAAACAAAGAACCGCTGGTTGGATTTTTCCTCTCTGGAAACGTGACCAGTAATCGAGATTCTAGACCTTCTGCAGTGGGCGCATGGAAAATCAAGGATGAAAGCTTGGCTGCGCTTCGCGAATCCCCAGTTCGTTCTGGATTTACGCAGAACTCAATCCTCTATAATTCAGCCTTTTTGCGCCTGGATGATTTTGAGAATGTGAAAGCTCGCCCCAATACAGATAATGTAGGTGCCAACCTTGCGGCTAAAATTGATGTGGTTACTACCTCTTCTACCAACTTGACGTTCGGGGGTAGTCTGAACTACAATAAGAACAAACGATACAACTACAATCAAGCACTCTTTGCTTATGATGAATATCCTGAGCAAACCAGTTTGGATTGGAGGGCATATGCGCGCTTCACGCAGCGTTTCAAAAATGCAGATCAAGATGAGGAGTCTTCGTCGTCTCTCATTAAGAATGCCTTCTACACTATTCAGGCTGACTACAGCCAACAATATGACCGTCGATGGAACCCCGATCATGAAGACCGGTTCTTTGATTACGGTTATGTGGGAAAATTCAATGTGTATCAAGGAGCGGATTACACGCCAGGGTTTGATAGCTTGACCGGAATTTTTGGCGCGATTCAACAGACCTATCGCGATACCCTGATCACGTTTGAACCGGGAACGGCCAATCCTAACTTGTCTAAATTCACCCAACGTTACTACGAGCTGTACGGATGGGAAGGCTTTGATGAAGAAGGAAATCCGATTTACGATCAAGACCAAGCGTTCGCCTTCACCAATTACAACCAAATCCAACAAGGTGGAGGACTTCTCAATGGAGATAATCTAGCTGATGTCTACGGAATGTGGGTTTCAAACGATGATGTCACCAATGCGCGTAGCTCTGCTTCTAATAACTACTTAGAAGCGGTTACCAATCAAATCAGAATATCTGGACAAGGTTCGGCCGATATCGGAAATCACCAGTTCATCGTTGGGTTTGAGTATGAGCAGCGGGTTGATAGGTCCTACAGCATCAGCCCAGCAGGCTTGTGGTCCATCGCACGTCTTAACGCCAACACCCACGTGGATCAGTTGGATAAGTCAAACCCGATCATCACCTACCCAGGTCCGACCATTTCATACACGCGACTCAACGCATCACCGGGTGAGTACGATGCTAGTTTAGAAACAGAGGCGCAGAGCTTCATCGATTACAACTTACGAAAGAATACAGGTTTGAATCCTGACGGCGTTGACTTCTTGGATGTTTATTCCCTTGACCCATCTACCTTCAGGTTGGAGTATTTCTCTCCAGATGAGCTGTACCGAGGCGGTGTAGGAAGCTTGATCAGCTACTATGGATACGACCCTTATGGTAATCGCACCTCAGGAGCCGCATCAGATTTTAATTCCTTCTTCACTGAGCGCGATGATTTTGGAAACTTGACGCGTCCAATTTCTCCTTACCAGCCGATTTATGTGGCCGGTTTCATCGAGGATAAGTTTGAATTTGATGATTTGATCTTCCGAATTGGAATGCGCGTAGACCGGTTTGATGCAAACCAACAAGTCTTGAAGGACCAGTATGTTTTGTTCCCTACAATCAAAGCCGGAGAGGACGAAAGCTTCACTTATCTTGACGAAGGCGTAACAGCCCACCCAGGAAACATTGGCGAAGACTACGTGGTATACGTAGACAACGTCCAAAACCCAACGGCAATTCTTGGATACCGTGACGGAAGTACGTGGTACAGCCCAGAAGGCGCCGAATTATCAGACGCATCTTCGCTTCGCGTATCCAATGGACTTCCAGCGCCACTCTTGGTGTCGGACGACGGAGGGGTCAACTACAGAGAATCGAACAACAGCGTCGACGTTCGTGCTGGGTCGTTTGAAGATTACAAGCCTCAGACCAACTTCATGCCTCGTGTGGCATTCAGCTTTCCAATCTCCGACGAAGCAAACTTCTTTGCACATTACGATGTGTTGACTAAGCGTCCAACTACCGGGAATCGTTTGGATCCTTCGGATTACTATTTCTTGCAGAGCCGTGCAAGTCTAGCCGAGTTGGATAACCCGAATTTGAAGCCAGAAAAGACGATTGACTATGAAGTTGGTTTCCAACAAGCATTGACCGCATCCATGGCGTTAAAGATTTCTGCTTTCTACCGTGAGTCCAGAGACATGGTGCAGGTAGTACGTGTGTTCGATGCCTATCCTATCGAGTACCGTTCGTATGACAACATTGACTTTGCAACGGTGAAGGGATTGACCGTGAGCTACGACTTGAGAAGAACGAACAACCTATCTATTCGAGCTTCTTACACGTTGCAGTACGCCGAGGGAACTGGCTCTGGATCTACCAGCCAGTTAAACCTAGCGCGTAGCGGCCAGCCAAATTTGCGCGCCCCGATTCGTCTTTCATACGACCAAAGACACGCCATCGTGGCAAACATCGATTACCGATATGCAGATGGGGGTGATTATAACGGTCCGGTTATAGGTGATAATCAAATTTTGAAGAACACGGGATTCAACCTCCAACTCAGAGCAGGGTCTGGAGAACCGTATAACCCGCAATCAAACTATACTTCAACGGCACTTTTTGCTAACAACCCTTCTCCCTTGCAGAAAGGAGCGATCAACAGTGCGTCCCTTCCTTGGACCTTCCGATTCGACTTCGTGTTTGACCGTGATTTTACCCAAGAGATCGCAGGGAAAGAATTGAATTTTAATGCATACGTGCAGGTGTTGAACCTGTTGAATGCAAGAAACGTGAACAACGTATACCGCGCCACGGGTAATCCCGATGATGACGGCTACTTGAATTCACCGATCGGAAATGTATTTGTGGATTCGCAGATCAGTCCTGGAAGCTTTACGGACTACTATACGATGAAGTTGTGGAATCCTACGAACTGGCAGTTACCTAGAAGAATAAGACTTGGTTTAAGAGTGAACTTCTAACGAACCAAAGACTTTTGATTATGAAAATGAGAACCATACTGAGCAGCATTGTACTCCTGAGCGTTGTATTCAGCGCCCACGCAGAGCGGTACAAATACGAGAAACAGAACAAAGGCGGTGATAACCCACCTACGGTAGCGGCGAATTGTAATCCAGCCACTGCAGCCACAGAGCTTGATATCAACAACACTCGGGCATTGATCCAGAGTGGTGGTGATATGTGGTGGGATTTTAACCGAGCGCGATACGAGATTCCAAAAGGATCCAATAAGACTTCACTCTTTGCGGGGTCGCTTTGGCTAGCCGGTCAGGATATTTCTGGCCAGTTTAAAGTTGCTGCCCTCCGTTTCCGTCAGATTGGTAACGATTATTGGACCGGACCGCTGAGTACCGTTGACGCGGAAATCGACCAGCAGACTTGTACGGATTATGATCGCCATTGGGAAACATCCCGATCCATGGTCGCTGAGTTTTCTGCATGGTGGGAAGCTGGCCAGTTTGATCAAGAAAACGGAACGAACACCCAAGAAACGATATATCCAGGCTACAGCATCCCGAGCGTGATCGAAGAATGGCCTGCTCACGGTCGAAATTTCGAACCGTATAACGAGGATTATTACCTCGCTCCATTTTATGACAGGGACGGCGACGGTGACTACGACCCAGAAGGTGATGGTGATTATCCAGGCTACGTATTGGTCGGGAAGAGCGATTGCAGCAGAAGGGTGCGTGATATTTACGGTGACCAGAACATCTGGTGGGTCTTCAACGACAAGGGAAACATCCACACCGAATCAGGTGGGCAATCCATCGGAATGGAAATCCGAGCACAAGCTTTTGCCTTTGCCACCACGGATGAGGTCAACAACATGACCTTTTACAACTACGAATTAATCAATCGCTCTACGTTTGAGTTGTCTGAAACCTACTTCGGACAATGGGTGGATGGCGACCTAGGAAATGCCCAAGATGACTACGTCGGAGTCGATGTGAAAAGAGGCTTAGGTTTCTTCTACAACGGAGACGATGAAGATCAAGACGCGGGTGGTGTATTTGGGTACGGAACCAGTCCCCCCGCCATTGGAGTTGACTTTTTCCAAGGTCCATTCCAAGCCAATGACGGTAAGGACAATTGCTTGTGCGATGACTATACATCGGCGAAAGCAGATGACGGAATTGTCTACAAAGGACAAGGTGCCGGCTATGGTGATGGCATCATCGACAACGAACGATATGGAATGCGTAAATTCCTTTTCCACAACAACGCATCAGGTCCGATTGGTGACCCTAGCTCCGCTACCGATTACTACAACTTCTTGAGGGGTATTTGGAAAGATGGTACGCCAATGACATTTGGTGGAAACGGCTACGACCCGACCAACCCTAACGCAATTCCTGCTGGATATATGTTCCCTGGCGATACGGATCCAAAGCATTGGGGTACTGACGGGGTAGATCCTGGTCAAGGCTCTTGGACTGAGTACTCAGCAGGTAACCTTCCTGCGGATCGACGATTTGTTCAGTCTTCAGGTCCGTTCCGATTAGGTCCAGGCGCCGTCAACAACATTACAGTCGGTGTAGTTTGGATGCAGGCTTCTTCAGGAGGTCGTTTGGAGTCAGTCGAGCTAATGCGACGTGCGGATGACAAAACACAGGCCTTGTTTGATTCTTGCTTCGAGATTCTTGATGGACCAGATGCACCTGATGTCTCTACTCAGGAGCTTGATCGTGAGGTCATTTTGATGCTCTCAAACCCCTTGAATTCGAATAACTACAACGAAGGATATGCCAGCGTTGATCCGTTCTTGGCCGCCCCTGATTCCGTGGATACGAACGACGACGGAGTGAACGATTTGGCGTTGACCGATAAGGAGAAGGCTTTGTTTGCGACCTACAAATTTGAAGGGTACCAAATCTATCAGTTGGCAGACGGTTCTGTTGGAACCAACGATCTTAACGACGCCGATAAGGCTCGCTTGGTCGCTCAAGTAGACATCGCGAACGGCGTAGATAAATTGGTGAACTACGAGTTCAATTCTCAAATCGGACAGGACGTACCGATTGTGAAAGTGGACGGTGAAAACGAAGGCATCCGTCACTCGTTCAGAGTGCGAGAAGATTTATTCTCTACGACAGATTCTCGACTCATTAACCATAAGACCTACTACTTTATGGCAGTGGCCTATGCCTACAACCGCCATGGAGATGGAGAAGGGAACTTGCAATACCTTGAAGGAGAGTACGACCCTTCTTCGGACCCGCCCAAGTTAGACGGCCAAAAGCTTCCCTACCTTGCGAGTCGTAAAGCACCTTCTGGTCCTGTGCGGGTAATCGAGGCGATTCCTCATAAGACTCACATGGAATTCGATGGTGTGCAACTGAATTCACAGTACGGAGATGGTATTGAGATTGAAAGAGTTGAAGGACTTGGCAATGGAGGAAATTTCGCGAATGTCAAAGAAGATTATCTAGACTCTGTACTCCAAGAGTTCTCTACCAACCCCGAAGATTGGGTTACTGAGGACCTGACATATGAAGCAGGCGAAGGCCCCGTTGCTCTAAAAGTGGTAGATCCATTGATCATTCCACCTGGAGAGTTTACGATTCAGTTCATTGACACCACGTCAGATCAAGATTTTTATGACTTGACATGGGTGTTATATGAGCGCAACTCTGCCACACCAATTGATACAGTTAAAGCTTCGCAAACAATTCGTCAAGCCAATGAGCAGATCATGTTTGACTTGGGACTGTCCTTGACAGTTGGCCCGGGCCATCCTGCTTTTGACGCAGCAACCGTCAACAACGGTTACGTGGGCTTTGATATTCAGTTTGATGATGAATCAGACCAGTGGCTGAGCGGTATCGTCGACGTTGATGCGTCTGGAATTCAGAACTGGATCAAAGCAGGGACATTTTATGCAGATGCACAACCAGGCTTCCAAGAAGAAGATGGCGACGCGTGTGCTGACATCGGGTGTAACTCCTTTATCGATCCCGATGAGGAATGGGAAAATATCGTCAACCGAACGTGGACACCGTTTCCTCTCGCTTCGTACGATACGGCCCACCCGATCCCAATGTTCCCAACTTCCAGTGGAAAGGCACGATTGTATGCGAAGAACATCGTGATTCAGTCTGGATTGGACAAAATTCCTAGCGTCGACATCGTCTTTACCACCGACAAGTCACTATGGACTCGATGCGCCGTGCTAGAAGCTGAAGACAATGGAAGCTTGACGGCAGGTGGTGCCGTAAGGGGCGAAATGCGCAAGGCGCTATCCGTCGACAAGGACGGCAGAAACCAATTGGATCCTGATTGTAATGTTGATCAGGCTACTTTCGGAGGTAGCCAAACGCTTGGTCCAATCTTGGACGAAGTGCCCCAGTTGGATCAGAATCATTTCACGTCATTGATTCCTGCGGAGAGTGATTTGACCTTAGGTGAATTATCTACAGGTATGGGCTGGTTTCCTGGGTATGCAGTCGATATCGAGACCGGACAGCGCCTGAACATGGCGTTTTCGGAAAACTCCTGGTTGGGAAGCGAGAACGGTGCAGACATGCAGTGGAATCCTACCGATAAGTTGACTGAACCTCTGTTCAATGAATTGCGTTTCGGCGGAATGCATATGGTGTACGTCTTCCGAGACAATTTAGAGGATGGATCAAAGTTGGAGGATCCCGATCAGCTGATGCCTTCGTATGACGGTGGAAACTTTATGTTCAGGAATCTCAGCCGATTCAATCGCAACGCAGCGGGAGCCTTGTTTGATCCCAACAACGACATTTACCAGTACTACATGTCTGTGATGCGAGCCGGTGCGTGGGTCGGATATCCTGTTCTCGCCTTCGGGGCTGAGATGTGGGGTAATTCTGGGAATAACCACGTAACCATCAAACTTCGCTCATCGCGCCCTTACCGCCCTTACTCTCCTTCTAAAAGTGGAGTTGCAGCATCTTCTATCGTCGCAGGGCAAACGTACTACGTGTCGCAAGGAAGCGTGGATGTGAACCAATACAGCATTAATACGAACGGTGATACTAGCATTGTGTCGCGCGAATTCTTTAAAGGCCAAACGTTTGAGGCCATCGCGGCAGGGTCGAATAGTGCGTCGGGAGGATTGCTGTTGATTGAAACCATCAACAAAGGATTGCCTTTGTATAATTTCAACACGTACAAGGTGGCTCCTACCATTGACCTCGGTATAGGGGAAGATGCCCTTCAAGACATCAAGACCGTACCGAATCCATATTATGCGTACAGCGCATACGAGCAACAACGATTGGACTATTTGGTGAAGATCATCAACCTCCCGAAAACGTGTACGATCAACATATTCACGGTGAACGGTACCTTAGTGAGGACGTTTGAGAAGGATGATGCCACCACTACCAGCATCGACTGGAATTTGAAGAACCAGGACAACATCACCATCGCAAGTGGATTGTACATTATACATATTAATGTTCCTGGAATTGGTGAGAAGGTGATCAAATGGTTTGGTGTACTTCGTCCGATCGACCTGAACTCCTTCTAATTGAACAAAAGAGCAAAGAGATGAGAAATATGAAATATATCGTAGCAGCATTCCTGACCGTTGCATCCCTTTCTTCCTTCGCCGGAAACAAGGAGAGGATCGGACAGGCGGGAGCCAATGAACTTCTGATCAATCCATGGGCTCGAAGCGGTGGATTTGGTGGAGCCAATTCGGCCTTCGTTACCGGAGTAGAGGCGTTCAATTTGAACATTTCTGGACTCAGTGCCATCAATAAAACCGAATTGTACTATAGCAATGTCATGCTCTTTTCAGGATCAGACATCAGCATCAACTCGCTCGCCTTGGGTCAGCGCGTAGGTGAGTCGGGTGTACTTGGTATTTGTGTCAATGCGATGAGCTTTGGAAACATCGAAGTGACCACTACAGACAACCCTGACGGAGGTCAAGGAACGTTCAGTCCACAATTTCTCAACCTTTCTTTAGCCTATGCACGAAGCTTTTCAAATAGTATTCACGGCGGAGGAGCGATTCGAATCATTTCAGAATCCATCAATGATGTAGGCGCACAAGGCGTTGCGTTGGATGCTGGTATTCGATACGTTACCGGCGATTACGACCGAATGAAGTTTGGTATAGCGCTGCGAAATGTCGGTCCGAAAATGCGTTACTCTGGTGACGGACTTTCTGAGGTGGTTCTTTTGCAAGACGCAGAATTTACCTTGAATCAACGGGCTGAAAGCTTCGAAATGCCCGCACTTTTAAATATAGGTGCCTCGTATGATTTTTACTTGATGCCTGTTGAGCTTGAAGAAGGTGCTGAATTGGGTGACGGCGAAATGCCGAGCGATTATCGCTTGACCCTGGCAGGTACGTTCACATCGAATTCGTTTTCTCAAGATCAAATTCGCGGAGGCGTAGAGTTCGGCTTCAAGCAATACGTGGCAGTTAGAGCCGGATTGGTTTACGAATCGAGCATCTTTTCTGAATTAGGGCCTGGCAAACGACTCAACGCCAATACAGGACCTACCATGGGCGTCTCGCTCATGCTTCCATTTAACGGAGAAGACGAGAGCGGCCTCAGCATTGACTACGCTTATCGCTTTGCTAATCCGTTAGGCGGCACCCATAGCTTCGGGCTTCGCTTGAGGATATAACTTTAATTTTTATATAATTTTGTGCTTGGAACCGTTCGTTGAGCGGTTCCTTTGTTTTTGGATGTCATAACCAAATTACGGTCACATGTCAGAGATCAGGTATTATACAGAAGAGGGATTGAAGAAGCTGAAGGAAGAATTGCACCATCTCGAAACGGTAGAGCGCCCTTCGATTTCAAGGCAAATAGCAGAGGCCCGCGATAAGGGAGACCTTTCCGAA
The DNA here is from genome assembly GCA_040221375.1 of Cryomorphaceae bacterium. GTDB lineage: Bacteria > Bacteroidota > Bacteroidia > Flavobacteriales_G > Salibacteraceae > SHAN690. Next base: position 36,479 of record JAVKEP010000085.1, on the reverse strand, counting down.
AACGCTGAGTACGACGCAGCTAAGGAAGCACAAGGCTTGCTCGAGTTAAAGATTGGCAAGCTCAATCAAGTGCTTAGCAACGCGCGCGTTATTGACGAGAAGCAGATGACCACAGACAAGATCTTGATTTTGTCTAAGGTGCGTTTGATGAACCTCTCGATGAAAAAAGAGTTCAACTATCAATTGGTTGCGGAGAATGAAGCCAATCTGAGGGAAGGCAAAATAAGCGTTGATTCTCCCATCGGAAAAGGACTACTTGGCAAGAAGGTGGGCGAAATTGCCGAAATCCAAGTGCCAAGCGGCATCATGCAGTTTGAGGTACTGGAGATTTCTAGGTAATGGCATCGGTTTTCACCCGCATTTTTAAAGGGGAGATACCCGGAAAATTCGTCGCGAGAAACGAGGAATTTTTCGCGATTTTAGACATCAATCCACTCAATCGTGGCCACGTATTGGTCATTCCCGTCGAAGAAACCGATTACCTCTTCGATCTAGAGCCGAGTTTCCTTGGTCGGTATATGCAATTCTCTCAAAGGGTTGCCAAGGCAATTGAGCTAGTTGTGTCATGTGAACGAATCGGGGTTGCTGTTATCGGACTGGAAGTGCCCCATGCACACATCCACCTCATTCCTATAGACACGGTCGGCGATATCAATTTCGCGAAACCTAAACTTACCTTGGATGAGGCTGAACTCGAAGAGCTAAGAGCACGCATCTCGCAGGCATTCATTTCACTCGACCGGGATTCTTCGCAATAAACGACGACCAATCTTTGCTTCCTGATTTAGTCACCGCGCTGGTAGACTGATAGTAATGACATAGCGCTACGGCCAATCCGTCCGTGGCATCCAGCGATTTTGGCAATTGGTCAATCTTCAGAATCTTTTGGAGCATGCCCGCGACTTGTTCCTTGGAAGCTGCGCCGCTTCCTGTGATCGACTGCTTTATTTTACGCGGACTGTATTCAGAGATCGGAATGTCTCTGTACAATGCAGCTGCCATTGAGACTCCCTGTGCCCTGCCTAGCTTGAGCATGGATTGCACATTTTTTCCATAGAATGGCGCTTCTACCGCGAATTCATCCGGATGGTATTGGTCGATGAGCTCCAATACCTTTTCGAAAATTCGCTTAAGCTTGAGTCCGTAATCTGCATCTTTCATTTGAACGGAGCCCATCGCGAGCAGCTCCAATTCTCTACCAGCGACTCTCAGCAAGCCGAATCCCATGACGTTTGTGCCTGGGTCGATACCTAGAATTATCTTTTCTTTGAAGCCTGGAGACGGATGAGCCATAAATGAAAGTATCGAAGTTAATAGCACGGACCCTAGGTGCGAACGATGGAACGGGAAGTTCTGAACACCAGCTGCAGCGTTCATCCTATCGTTTGCTAGGATTGGTATTGAAAACCTTGATTTCAATCGCCGTACTCTTCTTCATTTATTATCGCTTCATATCTGCCGAGCAGCAGCTTTCTGTGTTGGCATACGTTTCTTTACTTCAGCTAACAGTTGGAATGGTGGTTCTTACCCTAGCGGCTGGATGCTTTATGGCGCTGAATTGGGGGATGGAGGTCATCAAATGGAAACTCCTCGTCGGCTCCCAATTTGACCTCACCTGGAAACGCGCAGCAAAAGGGGTGTTGAGTGGGATCACCTTTGGCCTCTTTACACCGAATCGCGTGGGAGAGTTTTTCGGAAGAGTCCTGACGCTGGGCGATGGTCAACGGTTGAAAGGCGCCTTATTATCGATGGTCAACGGACTCGCACAAACCGTTGCTACGCTCACTTTTGGTGTAGGGGGAATCGTGTTGTTACTGACCCAGTTTGGCCCGTCGAGCCTCGGATGGATTCCGACCGTAATCCTTCAAGTTACCGTGCTGCTGACCTTGGCCTTGTCCCTTGTTTTGTATTATCGAATCGACCTTTTTTCAGAATTGTTGATTCGTATACCGAGGCTAAAGAAATACGCGGAACAAATCGAAGTTTTTGCTTCCCTTTCTAATTCCCTCCTGACAAAAATTTACATGCTGTCATTGGTCCGCTTCGGAACCTTTATCGTCCAATACCTCATCGTATTTCATGCGTTGATGCCGGGACAAGGGTTACTCGAAACCCTCAGTGCGTCCATCCTGACGCTGTTCTCCATCACCCTACTGCCGTTCGTTCCCGTTCCTGATTTGCTTTTGCGAGAATCCTTTGCATTGAGCTATTTCGAACTCTACCAATTCGACCCGATTGGTGTGAGCATCGTCGTCTTCGTCGTGTGGGGTATTAATGTTGCCTTGCCTTCAGTGATCGGAGCGGCTACGTTATATACGTTCCGTTTTTTTAAATCAAAAAGATGATATTCATCCATGCCGCTTCCCTACTTTGTTGGATCGGCTTCCTGTTTTGGATTCATAAGAAGATAAAGCCTTTTAGCGAAGAGGGGGAGATCATTACAACGTTCGACGAACGCGTCCAAGTGTTGATAGCGTTTCGGAATGAGGCTGAAAACCTCGAAGCGTGCTTGCTGCACTTAAACGCTAGTAAAGGGTTCCAAAACAAACTTTCGGTGCTCATGGTCGATGACCACAGTGATGACCAGTCGCTTGAGGTCATCAAGGCGAGTGCAAGGCATTGCTCTAATTTGTCAATTGAGATATTGCCTAGCCAAGGGAAAGGTAAAAAGGCTGCTCTCTTAACTGGAGTTGCCCATGTGAAAGAAGGCTGGATATTCCTAACGGATGCAGATTGTTTCGTGCGACCTACCACCATAGGATCGCTTCATTCAGCGGCAGTACGATCAGATGCAGACGCAGTGTTTGGCCCTGTGCTGTACAAGGTCGGCCGGTTTTGGGATCGCTTGCTGGCCTATGAAAACCTAAATACCCAAACGGTAAGTGAGGCCTTTGTTAGCATTGGAAAACCCACCATGGTCAACGGTGGGAATATGTTGTTGCATACGAGCCTGCTACCCGTATATCTCCAAAGCCTGAAGAATGGTAGAACGAGTGGAGACGATGTGTTTTTTGCGCAAGCATTGGATAAGGTGCAGTTTTCAGGGGCGTATTCGGAAGTCTCCGCAGTAGATACCAGGGCCCCTGAGAATTTCAAGGCTTTGATACAACAAAGGATCCGATGGGCATCTAAATACCCAGCATACCGAGGGGTGATGCTACGCATGCTGCCTGCGTTCATTTTTTTACTGAATGCGCTTTTTGTAACGATCTGGTTCGCGTGGATCACTGCATCCTCTTGGCTGAATGTGTGGTTGCTCTTGCTCGTTCTAAAATGGCTCATCGAATTCAGCTTTCACCATTATTGGTTTAAGAAATACGCATTTCGCGCACCCATCCTTGATGGATTGATCTTGTCTGCTCTCTTTCCAATCTATTTCTTGTGGGTGGGAATGGCGTCCTTGGTTTTGAAAAGATTCCAATGGAAAGGGCGCTCGTATGATCGCTAGCTCAAATCAGAAGATCAGCAGGACTGAGATAAAAACAACGGAGCCAATCAAGAAGAGCACCAAGGTATAGGGGAGAATATCCTTCGCTTTCAGGCGCGTAATGCCCAACAGTGGTAGTGCCCAAAACGGTTGGAGCATATTGGTGATTTCATCGCCGTAAGCAAGTGCCAACACACTCTTATTCAAAGGAACGCCCAACTCCAATGCCGATTGAATGATGATAGGACCCTGAATCGCCCATTGCCCGCCACCGCTCGGAACAAAGATGTTGACCAAGCCTGCACTGATAAAGGTGAAGATGGGGTAACTCAATTCCGTGGAGTTTTGAATGAAAAACGCCGAGAGTTGATCAACCATTCCACTCTCTTTCATGATGGCTAGAATGCCAAAATAGAGCGGGAACTGGATTAAAATGCCGCTCGCTCCTTTGATGGCATTTTCAACCGCGTCGCTGAAAGCTTTGACGTTGGCGTGGGCAAAGAGGCAGAGGCCGAGTAACAGCAGATTGATGTTGTTCGGATTGAAAAAGTTTAAGAACCCCGCTTTCCAAACCATTTGATGGATGGTGTAGGACAAAATGAGAACTCCGATTGATTTGGAGAACCATCCAGAGCGATCCAATCGCTCCACGCCGATCAAATCCGTATTGGGTTCCGCTTCGAAGATATGCGCATCCAAGTTCGGAACCTCAGCCGATGTGCGGGTTCCAATAAAATACAGCACGGCGGGCACCAAAACCAACAAAGAGCCTGTCGCCCACAGATTCATTCCTGAGAAAACCGTTTGCTCTAACGTGATGGATGATGGCAAGATTCCGCCGAACTCTTTTCCCATTAAGGACGCAAGGTGGCCAGGCTCTGCAATCTTTATAAGCGATGATCCCGAGAATCCCCCATGCCAAATCATGAGCGCTGTGTAGCCCGCCGCGCCAATCAATGGGTAGTTGATCGGTCGTAATTCCCTGCTCGCTTTTTCCGCGACTTTGCGGGCCAGAATGGCACCAAATATCAACCCTAATCCCCAGTTAAAGAGTCCAACCAACATGGTGAAGAGTGCCACAATCGCAGCCGCTCTTGCGCTGGTAGTACATGGACGCACTGTCAGGTCGATCAAGCGCGCTGCCCATGGAGAAAGGGCCAAAACATGGCCGAGTACCAACATCAACATCATCTGCAAGGCGAAAACCATCAAGCCGCCGTCCCAAAGCCCAATGGCCCACCAATCAAACACTTCGGTGATTGATTGCACCTTGCTTCTGTCAATGAATAGGAAGGCCACCAGAACGGTGAGGCCCGTCAATAAAAACGCGATGGAAAGGGGTGAGGGTAGTATCCTCCTCACCAATTGGATGTACGTTTCGAGGAAACGCCGAATCATTTAGAACGGCAAATCATCTTCACTGCTCGTGTCGGCGTTAGGGGTCTCAGGAAATCCTGCATCTGCAAATGGGTCCGCAGAAGCCGTTCCGCCAGCCGCTGCCTGAGAACTACCCACGGGTTCGATGCGCCACGCCTGAAGGTTGACGAAGTACTTTCCGTTGTATTCGTTGCCGCGCAAATTGAAGTGGACTTTGATGTTGTCTCCTTCTGAATAAGGATCGATCAGGTCGATGCGTTCTTTGATCAACTCAAACTTAACATCCTGTGGATACTGTTCTTTGGTGGTGATTACGAATTCCTTCTTTTGAAATCCTGAATTGAATGTTTGGGTGTCAAATACAACCTTGATGCTTCCTTCTACTTCCATGCTCATGTCTTAATCGTTATATGCCAATAATGTTTTCCAAGCGTCGTCTACCGAACCGCCGTTTAAAAGTGCCTTAGCCCGCTCGTGCAGCGCTGACTCCAACGCAGCGCTATCATCTTCCAAAGTAATAAAGATATCTGCCAATTCGGTCAATTTATAGTCGTTCACCGTCGTTTCGTCCGGCAGGGCTTCTACATTGCCCAGCTTGCCGAGATCGTTTCCGGTCAGCACCTTGCTGTTGCGTATATCGGCCGGGATTGCGTCTACGCCAATGCCCAAGCGTTGGAGTGGCTTAGCCACCTCGAAAAGCGCATTGCCATGCGCCCTGACGTAGTAATTGCCACCCATTCTTCCCACAAGATCGATTTTGGTCTGGTCAATTCTACCGTCGGCGTCCAACACGTCATCGTCGATGTGGATCAAGACTACTTCGCAAATAACCAAGTTGCCCGCCCCTCCCGATTGGCCCAGTTCTACGACCTCTTTTACCTTACATTCGAATTGAACCGGTGATTCCTTCACCCGAAAAGGTCGAACCAATTCTGAAACGACCGGAGTCAGGCCAGATTTGATGAACTCATTCGTTCCTTTTGGATACTCTGTACTTGCCAGCGACATCTGCTGGGTGATGTCAAAGTTGACGACGTTGATGACAACCTCGGGAACGGACTTTACGTTTTGGTAGGTGTGTTTCGTGGTATTGTCTCTCCCGCGCCGCGCTGGTGAGAAGATGGCAATGGGCGGATTGGCGCTAAAGACATTGAAAAAACTAAATGGACTCAAGTTTGAATTTCCGTCCTCGTCGATGGTGCTTGCAAAAGCAATGGGACGTGGACCGATAGCTCCCAATAGGTAGCCGTGCAGTTGGGGAACGGGGATGTCTTTTGGATTGACTTTCATGGGTGCATCTTCTCGGCAAAAATAAGGCTAGGCCCTTATAATCAAATTTAGTTCTGTGCATAGTTTTACGACTTCTTAGTTGTATCTTTGCGCTCCTTTTCAAAATCTCTTTTTTAGGGGTAATGCCTAAAGGAACAGTTCTTTAACTGAAACACACATGCGGGTGTGGCGAAATTGGTAGACGCGCTAGACTTAGGATCTAGTGCCGCAAGGCGTGGGGGTTCGAGTCCCTCCACCCGCACTTATCGACACAGGAAAGGCACGACCCTTTCTGCTACATATCAAGAATCTAAGGCCGCCTGAACAACGGTCTTTTTTTGTCTAAAGGCAACAAACCATTCAAACAATGAACATCAAGCAAGAGAACATCGATGAGCTCAACGCGAAAGTGACCATCACCATCGAGCCGGTAGATTATGAGCCCGCAGTGAAGACGGTGCTCGACAACCATCGGAAAAAGATGACGTTACAAGGATTCCGTCCAGGTAAGGTTCCATTTGGCGTTGCAAAGAAGATGTACGGCAAGGCAGTTTTGGCCGAAGAATTGAACCGGATCCTTTCCGAGAAACTCAATGCGCACATACGTGAAAATGAAATCAACATCATCGGACAACCACTTCCAGAAGACATTGAAGAACTCGTCCTCGATTTCAGCAAAACATTTGAGTTTAATTACGAACTAGGGATTGCACCTGAATTTCAGGTAGACCTTTCTGTTAAGGACAAGTTCAATAAGTACAAAATCAAGGTCGATGATGGCCTGATTGAAAAATACCTGAAGGACTTCCAGCGCCGGCACGGAAATTCTACGGAGTCGGAAGTGGTAGGAGATACGGATTTGATTTACGGGTCCCTCTACGAACTGAGCAAGGACGGTAAGAGAAAAGAAGGCGGGCATCACAACCACACAACCGTGGCGATGGACTACCTGGAAAACAAGGATGCAAAAAAGAAACTGATCGGTAAGAAGAAAGGTGATACCGTGAAGGTGGAGCCAGCAAAGCTAGCCAAAGGAGACGTGGATCTATCTCAGATGCTCGGTTTGCCGGTCAGCGAACTCGGCCAAGTAGGGAAGGAATTTGAATTGGTGATTGAGTCGATAGACAACATCGAACTCGCCCCGTTGAATAAAGAACTCTTTGAAAAAGTACTCGGACCAGGAGGCGCGGCAACCGAACAGGAGTTTAGGGACAAGATTGCACTTGACTTGGAGAAATACCTCGAAGGCGACAGCGAGAAAAAGCTTCGTCGAGACATCCATGATAAGCTCCTCGAACGCCTTAAACTCGAGCTTCCTGATGAATTTATCAAACGATGGTTACTCGAACAAGGATCTACCAATGAGGAAAAACCAATCTCACAAGCAGACATAGATCGCGAATACCACGAGTACAGTCGAATGCTTAAGATTCAGTTGATTGAAGGGCAGATTGCCAAACAGCACGAGCTAAAGGTTGAACTTCCTGATATCCAGGCGAGGGTGAAAGAAAACATTAAAGCGCAATTTGCCTCATTTGGCCAAAGCGAGGTAGCCGAAGAGATGCTCGACCAATTTGCTCAGAACTTCCTTCAAAAGGAAGAAGAGGTACGAAAAGTGTACGATCAATTGATGGAAGAAAAGCTCAGTGCTTTTTACAATGAAATCGTTAAGCTTCAGGAAAAGGAAGTGACCTTTGATGAATTCGTTAAATTAGCTTCTAATAAAGCTGGAAAAGGAAAATTCATGGATCAGGTTTCCAACTTATTAAAATTCTAGAATGATAGACGAGAAAGAGTTTAGAAATTACGCAGTCAACCACCTCGGAATGAGTGGGTTATCGGTGGATGGCTATTTGAAGGCGGCGAACAAGCCTGAAGGGATGACGCGCACCGTCATCGAAGAGCGTCCTATGCCCTTCCGTGAAGTGGATGTATTCTCTAGATTGATGATGGATCGAATCATTTTCCTCGGCTTGCCAATCGACGATTTTATTGCAAACATCATTCAAGCGCAGCTCCTTTTCTTGGAATCTGCAGACAGTGGTAAAGACATCCAAATCTATATCAACAGCCCAGGAGGATCGGTATATGCAGGTTTAGGGATTTATGACACCATGCAATACATCGGTTGTGACGTCGCCACCATCTGTACTGGTATGGCAGCTTCAATGGGAGCGGTAATCCTTTGTGCAGGAGAAAAGGGGAAACGAACCGCATTGAAGCACTCCAGGGTAATGATACATCAACCAATGGGAGGCGTTGGAGGTCAAGCTTCTGACATCGAAATCACCGCTGGAGAAATCAAAAAGCTCAAGGACGAATTGTACAACATCATCGCCGAACACTCCGGTCAAACCGTGAAGAAAGTTTGGAACGACAGTGACCGAGATTTCTGGATGACTTCTGAAGAAGCCAGGGATTACGGCATGATCGACGAAGTTCTTGTACGTAAGAAATAAGCCATGGCTAAGCATTCCGAAGAACAGATAAAATGTAGTTTCTGCGGTCGCGATAAGCGAGAGACGGCAGTGATGATTGCAGGCATTACTGGACATATCTGCGATCGTTGCATTCAGCAAGCTTCGCGGATTGTAGACGAAGAGATGACCTCTCGTTTGCGCGATTCTGTTCTAGGCAGTGTGAACCTCTTGAAGCCTGCTGACATCAAATCTCACTTGGATGAATATGTGATCGGGCAAGACGAGGCGAAAAAGAATCTTTCCGTCGCTGTTTACAATCACTATAAGCGCATATCACAGCGAGAAGACGAGGGAGATGATGTGTTCATCGAGAAAACCAATATGATCCTCGTAGGTCAAACAGGTACCGGAAAAACCTTGCTCGCCAAGACCATTGCCAAGGTGCTCAACGTACCCTTTTGCATTGCCGATGCCACCGTTTTAACAGAAGCTGGCTATGTGGGCGAAGATGTCGAAAGCATCCTGTCGCGCCTGTTACAAGCGGCGGAATACAACGTGGAAGGAGCAGAAAGAGGAATTGTCTTCATCGACGAAGTAGACAAAATCAGCCGAAAGAGCGACAATCCATCCATCACACGCGATGTGAGCGGAGAAGGGGTGCAACAAGGATTGCTCAAGTTGCTTGAAGGCTCTGTGGTAGGCGTACCGCCTCAGGGAGGACGAAAACACCCCGAACAAAAACTAGTTCAGATCGATACGCGAAATATTTTATTCATCTGCGGGGGCGCATTCGACGGGATCGACCGCATCATTTCACGTAGATTGAATACCTCAGCCATTGGCTATCGCAACAAGTCGAAGGAAGAAGTAGAAGAGGACAACCTCCTTCAATATGTTTCTCCTTCTGACCTGAGAGAATACGGCCTCATTCCAGAGCTCATCGGTCGACTTCCATTGGTAAGCTTCCTGAATCCCTTGGATCAGAGTGCGTTACGCAGGATCCTAACGGAACCAAAGAACGCGTTGGTCAAGCAATACATGCGTTTGTTTGAGATGGAAGACATCAAGCTTTCCTTCGAAAAAGACGTACTCGATTACGTAGTAGAAAAGGCGATGGAATACAAACTTGGGGCCCGCGGACTCCGCTCGATTTGCGAAGCGATCATGATGGATGCCATGTATGAGCTCCCTTCGATGGAAGAAAAGCCAGAGACGTTTAAGGTAGATTTAGAGTACGCTCGAAGAATGTTCGAGACCAGCGCCTTTAGAAAGCTTAGGGCTGCATAATAGGAATCTCCACCGTTAGGTAGGTGTTGTTTCTCCTCGACACCAAGATGTTGTCGCAATCCGTTATCTCTCCATAGTTTAACGTACGATCCAACAGGTTTTGCACTTCCATGATGGAACGGCCAGAGGTGAAGTGTGGACACGTTAAATCTGACGTATAAGCTTTGGTAATCTCATTCGTAAACGAGCTTCCACGCGAGTTTCGGCCAACTACCTCGCCTTCGGTGATTTCGAATACGTCGTCGTCAAAATCGACGTCTGTACTGGATCCGCTGACCCAGACATAAGTGAATGCACCATTGAGTTCAATGTCAATGTTGTTGCCGGTTATGTTTCCGTCTTGAATGATGAAGTCATAATACCGGCGGCCGTCTTCGTTGATCCCTTTGTTGATGATGGTGATTTGTCCATCCACATCGTAAATGTGCTTTCGATAGCCTTCAAAGGTGATGGTCATCACGGTCCCTTTGTTCAAGTACTTTCCAGTAAAATTGCTCCGAATGATTCCGTACCGCTTGGCGCTGTCGTTGCATAACTTCCCGTCGTCTGAATAATTGAGCTGGAGGTACATAGGAAAAACCGCAAGGGTGTCGCTTAAAAAGCTATAACGACGGTTCAGGCAGATGTCGAGCTTCTGCTGCTTGATCGTAGTATCGTTCAGGAGCGTGTCTCCCATTGCATATTTGTGCACTTGTCGGAATGCATCGTCAAAGATGTGATGAGCGAGTGCATAATCCCTTGCTGACAAGGTCTCAGTATCTTCATCTCGATCGGATTTGTTGCATCCGGTAACGAAAACGACACCTCCACATATCAATGCGAGGATCAGGGTCAGTATGGTTTGCCTCAAACGCATGGTCTACAAGGGTTAGCACAAATGTAACGATTCACTAATTTGAATCATTTTTATAGTAGACGCAGATTTCGAAGGAGAAGTTGTGAACATCGTCTTTGGGATGGGAAGTAAGCGTTTTTTTTCGCCACTCCTCCGATCGAAATTCTGGAAAGTAGGTCTCGCCTTCTGGCGAAGCGTGTACATGCGTCAAGTACAATCGGTCGGCTTGAGCTATTGTCTGGCGGTAGATTTCTCCGCCTCCGATGATGAATAACTCGCTTTCTCCTGCCGCTCGCGCCGCAGCGATGCCTTCTTCGATGGAATTTGCAACCAGAACGGCGTCATCGGTGAAGTCTCTGTTGCGCGTGACAACAATGTTTGGTCGGCCCGGGAGGGGCCGATACTTCTCTGGTATCGAATCGTAATTCTTGCGTCCCATCAATACGTGATGTCCTCTGGTCGTCTTAGAAAAAAACTTCATGTCATCCGGCAAGCTCCAAGGCAAATCTCCATTGGCACCGATGATGTTGTTTTCGCCCACAGCGGCGATGAGAGAAATGATCATACGGCTACTGAAGCTTTAATGGGAGGGTGAGGATCGTAGTTGAGTAGGGAGAAATCTTCGAAACGGTAGGCGAACAAATCTTTGACGGCTGAATTGATTTGCAGCGTTGGAAGGGGACGTTCGCTTCTGCTGATTTGTTCCTTGGCCTGTTCGAAATGATTGGAATACAAATGCGCGTCGCCAAAAGTGTGCACAAAATCACCCGGTTCCAGGTCGCAAATTTGGGCCACCATCATCGTAAGCAACGCATACGAGGCAATGTTGAATGGAACGCCCAAGAACACATCTGCACTTCTCTGATAAAGTTGGCACGAGAGTTTGCCGTCCAGTACGTAAAATTGGTACATCGTATGGCACGGGGGCAATCCAGCTTTCGCCATTTCCTCGATTTCGGAGGCGTTCCATGCGGAAACGATCAAACGCCGAGAATTTGGATTGGTCTTGATTTCGTTTACTACCCACTTCAGTTGGTCAAAGCCATTGAAATCGCGCCATTGTTTCCCGTAGACAGGACCCAGCTGCCCCCACTCCTCAGCAAAGGATTCGTCGGACTTCACTCGTTCTACAAACAGTTTCATTTGTGCCCTCCAGACATCCGAGTACTTTGGAAAATGAGCAGCCTGATCCGTTCGATTGAGCCAGTTTTGAAACGGCCAATCGTTCCAGATGTTGACGCCGTTTTGGACCAAGTACCGAAGGTTGGTGTCCCCTTGCACAAACCAGAGCAGCTCATGGATGATTGACTTTATATGGACCTTCTTAGTGGTAACCAATGGGAATCCGTCCTTCAAGGGAAAGCGCATTTGATACCCGAAGACGCTGCGCGTTCCTACGCCCGTTCTGTCCGCTTTATCCGTTCCATTGGTTAAAATGTGCTCGAGAAGTGCATGGTATTGTTGCATGATCGAAAATCTACTTCAAAATTGATAAGAGTAGTCAAGCCGAGCAAGCCGACCTGCGAAAAGCTTTCAAGACGTTTTCAACCTGCTACACATAAAACATGCCCACGATGCTGGCCGTGAAAAGGCATGCAATCGTTCCGCCTAGCAAAGCGTACAACCCCAGTTGGCTCAATTGTGCCTTCTTCCCAGGTGCCAGCGCCCCAATGCCTCCGATCTGAATGCCAATGGAGGCGAAATTGGCAAATCCACACAGAATGTACGTAGACATGACGATGGATTTTTCATGAGCGAAGGCGCTGGAGTTCTTCATATCTCCTAACGTCACATACGCGTAAAACTCATTGAGAATTGTTTTTTCGCCCAACAATTGGCCCACCAAAACAATGTCTTCTGATGCAACACCCATTAGGTAGGCAATGGGCGCGAATGCATAACCGATGATAAACTGAAAACTCAAGCCATCGTAGTTCGTATTGGCTTGTATCCAACCATTGATTCCCGTTAATTCTCCTAGGCCGTCGTTGAGCAGGTAGTTTCCTAAATAGATGAGTGCCGTGAAAACCAACAACATGGCACCTACGTTGATCGCCAACTTGAGTCCGTCCGTAGTTCCGTTTGAGATTGCTTCTAAGAAATTGCTCCCAAGGCGTTCGTTTGAAACCTTCATGGACGCATCAAAACTTTCGGTTTCTGGGACGAGGATTTTCGCTGCAACCACCGTAGCTGGCGCGGACATCACGGAAGCCGTCAACAAGTGCTTCGCGAATACTATCTGTTGAGCCGGATCATCCCCCCCAAGAAAGTTGATGTACGCAGCTAGCACACCTCCGGCGATCGTAGCCATTCCGCCACTCATTAGGCACATGATCTCCGATTTCGTCATGCGTTCTAAGTACGGTCGAACCAAAAGAGGAGATTCCGTTTGGCCTAGAAAAATGTTTCCAGCAGCCGCCAAGCTCTCGGCTCCGCTGAGATGCATGAGTCGCTTCATGACCCAAGCAAAGGCATAAACCAGTTTTTGAAGAATTCCCAGGTAGTACAGAATGCTACTCAGGGCTGAAAAGAATACAATCGTGGGCAAAACGTTGAATGCAAAGCTGACTACAGCGGATTCAACATCGTTGGTAACGAAGGATTTGAAGAGAAAGGAACTTCCGAATTGGGTGAATGAGATGATCTTGACAAAGGCGCGACTCAGCCATTCAAATACTAAGGCAACCGAATCCACCTTCAATACCAATAGCGCGAGGATAAGCTGCAGTGCGATGCCTTTGGCTACGAGAGACCAATTAATGGACTTCCGATTCTGACTAGCAAGCCATGCTATTCCTACTAGAACGGCAAGTCCAATCAGTCCGCGTATGATGGCAATTAGCAAGGTTAGTGGTTCAGGGATATGGGTGTGGCAAGGTAGATAAACTATGCCCTTTTGTTGATTTCGTCTCTAAGTTCAGAAGCCTTTTCGTAGTCTTCACTTGCAATGGCTTTCTCGAGTTCCAATTCAAGTTCCTCCATCGATAACCCAGCATAACTGCCTTTTGAGGTCGTTACGGACGAGGTTTCTGCCTTCGGTAATTCTTCACTTAAGTTTTCGATCTCTTCGTCGTCAAGGATGATTCCCGCTGAGCTCAGGATGAATTCATAGGTGTAAATCGGGCACTTGAAGCGCACCGCCAACGCAATTGCATCGCTCGTTCGGGTATCGATTTCAATAATTTCTTCCTTGCCCTTTTGGCATAGCAGTTTCGCGAAGAATATTCCTTCTACGAGGTTGTAGACAATGACTTCGGCGACCTTGATTTCGTACGTGTCGGCGAAGGTCTTGAAAATGTCGTGGGTGAGAGGCCTGCTCGGGCGCATGTTTTCGAGCTCGATGGCGATGGCTTGCGCCTCAAAATTTCCGATGATGATGGGTAAGCGGCGCTTTCCATTCGATTCGCCGAGCACAAGCGCGTAGGCACCTGTCTGGGTCTGACTGTACGACAGTCCTAGAATTTCGAGCTTGATCTTCGCCTTCTCCATGCGGTTTATTACGACTGACTTGCTTTCAGTTCTTTGACTGCGTCAATGAGTTTAGGGACAACTTCAAAGGCGTCGCCCACGATTCCGTAATCCGCTGCCTTGAAGAATGGAGCTTCAGGATCCGTATTGATCACCACGATGACCTTACTTCCATTTACGCCGGCCAGATGCTGAATCGCCCCTGAAATGCCTACTGCAATGTATAAGTTAGGGCGAATCGCGATCCCCGTTTGCCCGACGTGTTCGTGATGAGGCCTCCAACCAACATCTGCTACGGGACGTGAGCACGCGGTCGCAGCACCCAATTCCTTGGCCAATTCGTCGATCATTCCCCAGTTTTCAGGACCTTTCAATCCTCTTCCTGCCGAGACCACCAATTCTGCCTCGGTAAGTACGATGCCGTCTCCACCCTTGACTTTGCTTTCCTTGATGGTTACAGAAGACGCTCCCAAGTCAGGCGCGAAGGAGGTAATATTAGCCGTAGCCTCTTTTTTCTCAGTGGATATCGAATTCGGTAGCAAGGTGATTACCTTCTTGTCAGTAGTGATCTTAACTTGGGCGAAAGCCTTGCCTGAGAATACGTTTTTCTTGACTACAAAATCTCCTGACAAGCTAGGGAAGTCGATGGCTCCTGTCACCATTCCTGCCTTCATTCGTGCTGAAACAATGGGCGCTATACTCTTGCCTGTGTAGTCGTGTGAAAAGACGATGAGGTCCGCTCCAACCTCGGTTGCAGCGGCTTCGGCTAGCCTGGCCAATTGGATAGGGTCCATATGGCCTTGGCCTTCTGCAAGAAGGATGTCGCTTATCCCGTACTGGGCCAGGTCGTTTATGTTGTCAATCTTTCCGTAGGTGACTAAGCTTGCCTGGCCTCCTGATTGAGAAGCAATGCGTGCTCCGTAGCTCGCAGCCTCATACGCTGCCTTTGCTACCTTTCCATTGTCGCTGTCTGCAAATACTAAAACATTCATGCTTAAATGACTTTGGCTTCGTTGTGAAGGAGGTTAACCAATTCTTTTACGTCTTCGGGGTTGATGAGCTTGACACTTCCTTTCTCGGCAGGTAGCTCATAGCCGACGATCTGGGTGAGTGATTGAGCAGCAGTTGCAGCAACAACTTGGAGAGGCTTAGACCGCGCAGCCATGATGCCTCGCATGTTGGGTATACGTTGTTCGGCCATTCCTTTCGCTGCAGAAACGACTATCGGAAGGGATGCGCCCAGCACCTCGGTTCCCGCTTGCTTGTCGCGTTCTATGGTCGCGTCCGAACCGTTCACGTCGATTTTCGTGGCGTTGGATACATAGGGAATGTCCAATAAGGCCGCCAGCATGCCGCCGACTTGGGATCCGTTGTAGTCAATGGTTTCTTTTCCCGTCAGAATCAACTCAAATCCTTTTCCAGACGCAAATGCAGCTATTTCAGCGGCAACTTGATAAGCGTCTGTAGGTTGTATATCAACGCGTACGGCCTCATCGGCACCTATCGCCAATGCCTTGCGCATGATGGGTTCATAATCTGCCCCACCTACACTTATGATGGTGACTTTGCCTCCTTGTGCTTCTTTGAGCTCCAGGGCTCTAACCAGCGCGTACCATTCGTCGTAAGGGTTCACGATGAACTGAACACCATCCTCATTAAAGGAGGTATTGCCGTCTTTGAACGTGATCTTACTCGTGGTGTCTGGGGCCTTACTAATGCAAACCAGAATATTCATGATCGTCTTGTTTTCCGATTAAAATAGAGCCGCAAAAGTAGCTTTTAGAAAGTAAAAACTCAGATGGCTTTATTGTTCAAGGGCTTTTCCTTGTGTATAACCAGTCAAAGCCGACTTCGAGATCAGAAAACTGATGCCAAAGCCAAGGTGGATGGGCGATACAGGATGGCTAAAGCTTCTGTAAATGGGTATTTGAAGCGAAGACTCCAGAAAAAACTTCGTAACCGCTGAGCCCGTCTGTACCGAAACCACCGGCTCTACAAAAATGTCAATTCCATCCACTTCTTGATCCTGAAATTCGGAAGGAGAAAGCCAGTAAAGCATTGAATTCCGCATTCCAAGAGCGACATCTACATGGTCTGATTTCCAGTAGGCACTTGGTGTGACTCCAAAGCGTAAAAATTGAACGTCGTATTCGATCAACTCTATGTCGCCTGGCTCAAAGAAGTTGCTCACGGATTCATCTCGGATGACTTCAGCGTAGCCAAAACCGATTTGCCCCATCACACTGGTTCCGAACCTTCGTTCTTTATTGAACGAATAGTAACCCGCTCCGAGCTCGGCAAATTGTGCCGTTGTGTGATTGCTTGAATAAGCGTTTCCTCCAGCAGTCACAAACAAATGGTCGGAAAGGGAATAGCTGGCATTCAAGTAACCCGATCCCGTTTCTACGCCGATGTCCACTTCTGCTTGTCCTCTTTCTGTTATCATCGGTTGGTTCGGAATGCTGGCACGGTATAAAGGGCGACAGGATGTGCCGATTAAGGCCACTAGTATGGCCCACAGTATCAGGTGAAAAGCCTTTTTCATTTGAGTCTCAAAGGTCGTGATTCTATCCAATGATAGAAGACGTACAGAAGAGAATCTTCGCTAAGTGAATCCCACTACTTATTTTTGCCGCCCTAGACTAGATAACTATGCGCACAATACAATTCAGAGAGGCCCTTCGAGAGGCGATGACAGAGGAAATGAGAAGAGACGAGCGGGTCTTTTTGATGGGGGAGGAAGTGGCCGAATACAACGGTGCCTATAAAGTAAGTCAAGGGATGTTGGATGAATTCGGAGAGAAGCGCATCATCGATACCCCAATTGCCGAGCTGGGATTTGCTGGAATTGGTGTGGGAGCAGCGATGAATGGCTTGCGTCCTATTGTGGAGTTCATGACGTGGAACTTTGCCATCTTAGCCGCCGATCAAATCATCAACTCCGCAGCGAAAATGCTTCAAATGTCTGGTGGACAGTACAATGTGCCTATCGTTTTCAGAGGGGGTAACGGCCAAGCAGGACAACTTGCGGCTACACACTCACAGAGCTTTGAGGCATTCTATGCACACGTGCCAGGGCTTAAAGTGATTACACCGTCAACGCCGTACGACGCCAAAGGGCTCTTGAAGTCTGCGATCCGAGACGATGACCCCGTTGTCTTCTTAGAGTCGGAGAAAATGTTCGGCGACAAAGGAGAAGTTCCGGAAGGGGAATACCTGATTCCGATTGGAAAGGCAGATATTAAGCGGAAAGGCGAGGACGTTACGATTGTTTCTTTTGGTAAGATCATGAAGGTCGTATTAGAAGCGGCAGACGAGTTGTCCAAGGAGGGCATCCATTGCGAGGTAATCGACCTTCGTACAATCCGACCATTGGACGTGGCCACCATCATTGAATCTGTCAAAAAGACAAATCGCTGTGTTGTCGTGGATGAGAGCTGGCCGTACGCATCGGTTTCGAGCGAGATAGCCTATCGGATTCAAAAAGATGCGTTTGATTACCTCGACGCACCAGTATCAAGAGCTACACAAACCGATACGCCATTTCCGTTTACGCCGAACCTGATTGAGAATGCCATTCCTACCGTGGGTGGAGTCATTCGCTTGGTTAAGGAGTCCATGTACCTAGTATAGTGGAACAATAATAGAATGCCATTGGCCGGCGTGGTCGATATATATAAATGAAAAGCCCCTTGCTCGGATATCTTGCAAGGGGCTTTTCATTACTAAACCTACTAACCTATGTGTTTTGTAATTGCAATAGTTGTGCCATAAAAACGGATATACATCCATAAAAAAAGAAGGCCCTCTCGTGAGAATTTGAGAGGACCTTCTTTAAACTAAACCTACTAACCTATGTACCTATAAGACGATCGTATTCGCTTATTGTTACGCGGTTAATGTCAATAAAAGTTAATTCAGCGGAATCGTACTCAACTCGTTCAAATTGCCTGCATCGTCGTAGTTGTATTGGCGCAAGCCACCGTCGCCAATAACGTGGGCGATGCCGTTGTTCAATATGATATCGTACGTATTGATTCCAGAGATGTGGTTCAAGCGATTATTTGAGATTTGAGCAACGTCAGTGAAGTCAAAGACTTTCAATCCATCTGTACCATCGCAAACGAAAACCATGCTCTTGTCTGAATCGATATCCAAACCGTGTGGGTTAGCTAGAACAACGGTTTGAAGAATACGAGGCGACATGATGTCACTGATGTCGAGTACGTCCATTTGATTTGTGTTGTTTGCAGTACACTCAGCACCTGCACGAAGCGTTACAAATGCGTAATCATCGTTTGCAACAACAGGGTCGCAAGACGTAAGGTGGTTATAACTGGATAGGTACTGAGGTGAAGCAGGATCGCTCACGTCAAATGCCAACATACCCACTGCAGACCCAATAAAAAGTCGGTCTTTGAAGGTGAATAGCGTCTCGATCACTCCCCAACCATCTCCAGAGGATTGCCATGGCTTGAATGAATTTACCTCACGCATGTTCGTCGTCGCAATGTCAAAGATTTTCACCGTGTTCTCATCCGAAATTACGTACAAGAAATTCTCAACCAACATGAAACGCGCCATGGATCCAGCAATGCCATTTCCTCCTGTAGATGAACTGGAACTTCTAACATTATTCGCATTGCCGCTGAACGACACCGGAGAACCCGTTTCACTCATCATTTGACCGCCCCAAGCGCCGTCCCAATCGCGCGACATGTTATTCCTATAGTATGTTCTGCATTCTTGGTTCTCGCACGTCTCTTCTACTTCAGCTACTTCGAATCCTGTTACAACTCCTTTCGTTCGATCTATTCTTGCAACGGGATATGTCCAATCCATTTGTGAAGGAATGGTATAAGAAAGCGCATCGTTTGCTCTGCCGATTTCTCGCGCATTTGAAGGGTCACTGATGTCAATCGCGACCAAATCCACGTAGCTGTCAACATACAATACATTATCGCGAAGGGCGATGTCAACATTTCCGGGTATATTGATGAAACCGATATGACTGGGAGCCGAGGGATTGCTGTTGTCGTAAATGTGTATCCCTTTCTCAAATTCGTTGATGAGAATCATCGAGTTGTAAAGGAAAATTTTCCCCGGTCGCTCTAATTTTTGCTCATTCTCGTTGTGGATCGAAGACCTTAAATCCTCGTAGCTCAGGTATTGCGGTGTGTTCGCTGTATACCTAGTGGTCTGTGTAACCTTTTGACAGCTGGAAGCTACCATTAGGAGCGCAGCTGATAGAAAGCTTAGTTTCAAAAATGTTTTCATGGCGAAAAATTGATTTAGATCAAATATGGAGTTATTTCGTGATAAGTCAGACGCTTTGAACGTTATAATGGTTAGTATTTATATGCATTTTTAACCCAACGAATTTTGGTTAAACATATTTTACGAAAAACGTGTGGATAGGGATGAAGAGGTTGCGTTTCATAATAATTGTGTTGGTTCTCGTTGCATTTTCTAATAATGTCGAGGCTCAGAATGATGAGGTGTATTTGCTCAATGGAGAGTACTTCAAAGGGAAGATCATCGCAGTTGGCACCCATGTCTTATTGATCAAGAGTGATGAACGGGTCTTTAGTGTTGACAGGGACCAGATTAAGTATGTATTCAGGGAACAGGAAACGCCTTATGAGTACCGTACCACATCTACTTATACACCCGTTCAACGGAAACCTGAAGTATTTAAGCCCCTCGATCGATTTTATATGCTCGAAATAGGCGGAGGACTCTACACGTTTTCAAAGTTCGCTATAAGCATGCACCTGATCCATTGGTTTAAGCTGAACGAAGATTGGTCGCTCGGCGTGCTCGGGTCATTGGACTTGTCGAGGTATGTAATGGTTCGCTTCGGTGCACGAGCGAAGCGATCTTGGCAAATATCCGAGCAGTCGAAAACTTATTTTGTAGGGGGCGCGGCCATAGGACCTTGGGCAGATTACTTCATAAACGTAGACAATGTTTGGAATCGAGATGGCGATTTCTCTCCAATATTTCAATCCAACATCGGTGGAGGCTGGTGGTTTGACACCGGTTCGAAGATCGCCTTCGTCGGGGAGGGAGGACTTTCATTGAATCATTTTCAACTGCGCGAGACGATCTTTGACTGGCAAAGTACGCGCACCAACAATAACGTGTTTACCAACATCGGTCCCTACTTCCGTGTGAGCGTCGTTTTTTGATGTAATCTTTCGTTTGATTATTACTACAGGCTACTATCTTTGCGCGCTTTAAAATCGAAGGGTTGAACTTCTTTTAAGTTATTCAAAATCAATAATTAAATGGAAAATTTGATTTACGCGCTTCCCGCGCTAGGTGTTGTTGCATTACTCTATGTTGCTTGGAAAAGTGCGTGGGTATCAAAGCAAGAGGTTGGAAATGAGAAGATGGCACGGATTGCGAACAACATTTCAGTTGGGGCCATGGCTTTCTTAAAAGCTGAGTACAAAGTGCTCTCCATATTTGTCGTAGCCGTTGCAATTCTACTGGCGTTTAAAGGTGCCAATGAAGAGAATTCTAGCGCGTTGGTTGCGGTGTCCTTTATCGTGGGCGCTGTATGTTCAGGACTCGCTGGCTATCTAGGCATGAAAGTCGCTACTAAGGCGAACGTAAGAACGACGAATGCGGCACGTACGAGCTTGGGAAGAGCACTTGAGGTTGCCTTTGGTGGTGGTTCTGTTATGGGAATGGGCGTGGTAGGATTAGGCGTGCTCGGATTGAGCCTTCTGTATATTCTTTATACGGCAATGTATCCTGGAGCTGCGAATACCGGATTGGTATTAAACGTACTAGCTGGCTTTTCATTAGGAGCTTCTTCGATCGCGCTCTTTGCACGTGTCGGTGGCGGTATTTACACAAAAGCTGCTGACGTAGGGGCTGACCTTGTAGGTAAAGTTGAAGCAGGAATCCCTGAAGATCACCCGTTGAATCCTGCTACGATTGCCGATAACGTTGGAGACAATGTAGGTGATGTTGCTGGTATGGGTGCCGACCTTTTTGAATCATACGTTGGATCGATTATCGGTACCATGGTATTGGGTGCTGCTTTCGTTGGCGTAACCGGATTTGGAGAAGGAGATTTTATGGGCGGATTGGGAGCTGTTGTTCTTCCGCTTTTCTTGGCCGCAGTAGGCATCGTGGTGTCCATCATCGGAACCTTCTTTGTGAAGGTGAAGGAAGGAGGAGATCCACAGACAGCATTGAACATCGGTGAGTTTGGATCCTCAATCCTCATGATCATCGCGTCTTATTTCATTATTGACTTTATGCTTCCAAGTGCATGGACCGGTATCAACCCACTTACGGGAGCGATTACCGAATACTCATCATTGGGAGTCTTTTTGAGCACCATTGCTGGCCTCGTGGCCGGTTTGGGCATTGGTAAAATTACCGAGTACTACACAGGAACGGGAACACCGCCTGTTCGATCCATCGTACGTCAATCATTGACTGGGTCCGCTACCAACATCATCGCTGGACTTGGAGTAGGTATGATGAGCACAGCGATTCCAATTCTTTTGATAGCCGCCGCTATTTTGGTTGCATTCGAATTTGCTGGATTGTATGGGATCGCTATTGCTGCTGTAGGTATGCTGGCTAATACAGGCATTCAGCTCGCGGTGGACGCTTACGGTCCTATCTCTGACAACGCAGGTGGTATCGCCGAAATGGCCGAATTGCCGAAAGAGGTGCGTCAGCGAACCGACAAATTGGATGCCGTAGGAAATACTACCGCAGCGATCGGAAAAGGATTCGCCATCGGATCCGCAGCGCTTACTGCACTTGCTTTGTTTGCAGCATTCATGCAACAAGCCAACGTGAGTATGATCAACGTAGCAGATCCATCTGTAATGGCCGGACTCCTCGTCGGTGCTATGCTTCCGTTTGTATTTTCTGCCTTGAGCATGAACGCCGTAGGTCGCGCCGCGATGGCAATGATTGAAGAAGTGCGCCGTCAGTTTCGAGACCTTCCACAGCTTAAAGCTGCTTTGGAGGTGATGAATCGAAACGAAGGAAAAGAACAAAAGGATTGGAGCGAAGCCGATCGAACAACATTTGAAGCCGCCGATGGCGTTGCTGAATACGACAAGTGCGTTGAAATATCTACCAAAGCATCCATTCGAGAGATGGTGTTGCCTGGACTTCTCGCGGTTACTGTGCCAGTTCTAGTAGGCTTTATTGGTGGGCCTGAAATGCTCGGAGGACTGCTTGCTGGCGTTACTTCAGCAGGTGTGCTCATGGCCATTTTTCAATCCAATGCAGGTGGTGCTTGGGACAATGCCAAGAAAATGTTTGAAGAAGGCGTGGAGATCGATGGCGAAATGTACTACAAGGGTTCTGAGCCTCACAAGGCCACCGTTGTAGGTGATACCGTCGGCGATCCATTCAAGGATACTTCTGGGCCGTCGCTCAACATTCTACTCAAGCTTATGTCGGTCGTTGCATTGGTGATCGCACCTTCCATCGCTTTGGAAGTCGGTTCATTGCCAACAAATGATGACCGAGCGAATGAGGTCCAAGTGAACGAGACCATCGAAGTTGTGAAAACAACCACAACGGATTCGGACGCAGTGAAGGTCAGTGAATAAAATTGGCCGTTAAAACCTTTAAAAGCCTCGCTGTTTTCAGCGGGGCTTTTTTATGGCATCAATCGGAGCCTGCAGCGAGGATGCCTTGCCGCGCGGGTTTGTGCAGAAGTAGGCGGCATGAATGAAGTTGAGAGCGGCTGGAAGATTAAGACCGTTTAGCCTACTTCAGTTTAGGATTGTCCTTGTGACGATCAGCATCGCGGAGTGTTTTCTTCTCAAAATTCTTTTCGAGCGCCTCATCTAGGTCGACTCCCGTTTGGTTTGCTAGGCAAAGTAAGACCCATAGTACATCGGCCATTTCGTCTCCTATGTCCTTATTTTTATCCGACTCTTTTTCGCTCTGTTCGCCGTATCGACGTGCGATGATTCGTGCAAGTTCGCCTACTTCTTCCGTAAGCATTGCCATGTTGGTCAACTCATTGAAGTAGCGAACTCCAATGGTGTTGATCCACTCGTCTACGCGTTCCTGTGCAGTTTTAATGGTCATGCGCTCTTCGATTTGCCATAGCTATGGATAGTCCCACGGCTACGTTTTTTGCGATTATTTTCCTTCCGACGTCATCGTAATGTTCTGTTGGGAAGTCCTTGTCAGTAAAGTGCTCATGGCTCACTGACTCAAGGTTATTGACGACCACGAAGCCGATAGATTCGTAACGCGCGACGAGCCATTCCGTGTTTCGTCGCATCAAGGAGGTCAAGTCTTTACCTACCAATGAGTCTGCGGTTTCCACGTTTTCGGCCAGGATGTTGAACACCACTGTCCACGCTTCTTCCTCAGCCATCTTGGCGATTCGATCGAAGTCTTTCACCCGAGGGTTTTCTTCGTTGAGCACGAAGGCGTATTGCTTGATGAACTGATCCGCCAATTGGCGTTTTGGATCGCGCCAATCACCCCATTTCTCCACAGCGCACCAATCGGTAACATTGTTTCGAGGAGCGTCAAAAGGCAAAGCTTGGTTGTCCCATGCCTCGCGTCGTAAAACATGACGCTCTTCTGTGCTTCGATCATCGTAAGCCCTGAAGGAGGCCAACAATCGATTCAGCAGTGGGGGGCGATTGTTGTAGAAGACAGCTGCTTGTCGAAGCGGTGTTTCCAGTTCCGAGTGAATCCAATCGGGTCCGAAAGACCGTAGGTTCATGGTGACGATGAATGTTTTGGCCTCTGCATCTGCTCTGAACATCTCGAGTATATCAGCGTGGATGCCGGCATGCGAAGCGGGCTGATTAATCGCTTCAAAGCGCAACTTGGGAAAATGGTCGGCCACGAATTGGCTTAGTTTCCTGGGATCTTTTTCAGTCGGTAGACCGGAGGCGAAATTGCTGGAGGCGGATAGGTAGATTACGTCGCAATTCTTGATCTTTTGGACCTGTAGATATTGGTCTGCGTGTTCGGCTAGAAAGGCTTCAAACGCAAAGCGAGGGTACAGCAAGTTGATCAAGAACAACAGTGCGGTGAGCCAAGTTATTTTTATCAGTAGCTTCATCAGAACTGGAAATAGATGAAGGGATGCTGCACTGCACCTGCAAATCCGCTGATGAAGAAAAGGAGAAGGCCGTACACCGACCAACGAACAAGCGTAGACTGCGTCGCTAACCACGAGTGGATGCTTCTGTCTCTAAAATATAGGTCGCTTAAAATGAATAGGCCAATGAGTGTTGGCAAGATAGGATCCCAATTCAAATTAAGTCCCTTGGAATCGCTCGATACCATGTTGCTTAGGAAGTCGATAGCGTGCGTCAAGTCGGCGCTTCTAAAGAAGATCCAAGCAACGAATACAATGCACATGGTGAGTGCCCACCTGAGCATTTTTATAGGGTTGGAAGAAGGGTTAGGAGCCATCCAACGCTCTAGAAGGTATGCCGCGCCATGCAAACCTCCCCACACAACGAAGGTCCAGTTGGCGCCATGCCAAAGTCCACTTACTAAGAACACGATCGAAATGTTTACGACCAGCTTCATCCTACCACCCCTGCTGCCGCCAAGCGGTATGAATAAATAATCCCTGAACCACGTGCTCAAAGAGATGTGCCACCGGCTCCAAAATTCGCGGATGGACAGAGAAGTGTAGGGGGCGTTGAAATTATCCATCAAGTGAACACCAAATAACCGCGCGGTGCCAATCGCAATCAATGAATACCCGTGAAAATCACTGTAGATCTGAATGCCAAAAAGTAGCATTCCGAAGATCAATTGAAGGCTGCTGGCATCTTCGGTTTGGTTGAATACCTGATCTACAATGGGGCTAACATTGTCAGCGACGCACATTTTAATGAAAAGGCCATATAGAATGAGTCGACCGCCATGTTGGAAGTGCTCGTAGTCGAAATCAACCTTTTCGAAAAGTTGACGCTGGAGGTTGCTGAAGCGCTCGATGGGGCCAGCCACGAGTTGCGGAAAGTAGCTCACGAACAATGCGAATTTCAGTGGATTTCTTTCCGGTGCGGTCTTTCCATAGTAGACATCGATCGTGTACCCAAGCGTTTGAAACGTGTAGAACGAAATACCGACAGGCAATACGAAATCCCACAGCGAATGGAATTGATGCAATTGCCCTTCTGAAAGGCCGATGATCGGATCTATGATGTCTTCGACCACCCAACCGGAATACTTGAAAAAAGCGAGCAAGCCGAGGTTGGAGAGCAAGCTCATGGCAAGTCCAATCCTTTTTTTGATCACAGCCTCGCTGGAGTAGATCAAGCGTGCTGCGAAATAGTCGACGGTGGTGCTTGCAACAATCAGGGTCAAGTACTCGATTTTCCAATAACCATAAAAAAAGTAGCTAGCTGCGAGCATCACTACCCACCTGCTGCGATGTGGGAGTAGATAGTAGAGCAATACCACCGACGGTAAAAAGATCAGAAATGGGAGGGAGTTAAACAGCACGGATCATTCCTTGTTTTTAGTGTCGATTACCAATGTTACTGGACCATCGTTCACCAAATGTACATCCATGTGCGCTCCGAACTCTCCGCGGGCAATGGGTTTGTTCAGAAGGGTTTCAAGGCGAGCACAAAATCCTTCATAGAGCGGAACGGCGGTCATTGGTTTTGCAGCTCGGATGAAACTCGGACGGCTTCCTTTTTTGTACTTCGCGTGGAGTGTGAACTGGCTGACGACGAGTAAATCGCCATCAATATCTGCAATGTCCAAGTTCATCAACCCTTCTCCATCGCCAAAAACGCGTAAGGCGATGATCTTCTTCGCCAGCCAGTCGATATCCTCCTCGCCATCTGCCTCTTCGATGCCCAGTAAAATCAGATAGCCAGATCCGATGCTACCGATGACCGTTTCGCGCACGGTCACCGAGGCTTCAGAGACGCGTTGAACCACAGCCCTCATTGTCGCATTGCTTTTAATTCCTCGTGAAAATGGCAGTAGTTTTCGTAACGAAACCATGGCAGTTCGCCCTGGTCATAGGGAGCTTTGACGGCACAGCCAGGTTCGTTTAAGTGCTGACAATTTCCGAAGCGACATGCCGAACTTCGGGCAACCATTTCGGGAAAAAAGTCCTTCAGTTCTTCGGGTTCGATATCGATGAGTCCAAAACTCTTCAACCCCGGAGTATCTATAATGTACGTATCGTGATCGACCTCATGCATTTCAGCAAAAGTTGTGGTGTGCTGCCCTTTCTCATTCGCATCTGAAATATCGGTCACCTTCGCCTGAATGGCTGGGTTGAGCGCATTGAGCAAGGAGCTCTTACCGACTCCGCTGTGCCCACTGAATAGGGTTATTTTCCCTTCGATTTCACGCTTCACATCCGACAGTCCAAGCCCTTCAAGCGTAGAAACAGCGAGAGAAGGGTAGCCGATGTTTAAATAGGCGTCTCGCAAGTCTTCTAAATAATCCAACTCGCGCTCGTCGAGCAGGTCGCATTTGTTGAATATTATCATCGCCGGAATGCCGTAGGCTGCTGCGGTAACTAAAAAGCGGTCGACAAAACCAAACTTGATTTTTGGCTCTTTCAACGCCGTGACCAGTATGGCCAAGTCGAGATTTGCCGCAATGATGTGCGTTTGCTTAGAAAGGTTGGTGGATTTGCGAATGATGTAATTGGATCGTTTGTCCACACCTGTGATGAGATGATCTTCCCCAATCAACTCCACATCTACGTGGTCACCAACGGTAACCGGATTGGTGTTCCTACTGCCTTCAGTTCTGAGCTTTCCCCGCACCCGGGCATTCACTTGCGTGCCATTGTCTAGCCGTATTTTGTACCAACTTCCCGTACTTTTAGTTACAATCCCCCTAGACATCAGTAATTAACATTAGAATTGTTGATAACCAGCTACTTATTGTTGAAAACTCAGTTAATAACTCGATAGCTTTGCTACAAAGCGTTGATTCGGCATGCAAAGTAACATTCTAACGGCATTCATCTTCTTCTGGGCTCTTTTGATCTTCCCGTCGAAGGCTCAATCTCAGCCGTCAGAGCCGAGGTTGTCAAGAGCGGAATACATCGAGCAATTTCGCGATGAAGCCATTCGAGAAATGCATGCCACCGGAATTCCAGCGAGCATCACCTTGGCACAGGGAATGCTTGAAAGCGATTACGGGAACAGTCCCTTGGCAAAGTACGCCAACAATCATTTTGGAATCAAGTGCCACAGAGGGTGGGAAGGACCCAGTTTTATCCAAGATGACGACGAAGCAAATGAGTGTTTTAGGAAATACTATTCCGCATTTGAGTCGTACAAGGACCACAGTGAGTTCTTAATGACCCGCGATCGATACGCTTCTTTGTTTGATTTGAAGTCAACGGATTACAAAGGCTGGGCACGGGGATTGAAGAAAGCGGGTTATGCGACCAATCCAAAGTATGCGGATATGCTTATCCGAATCATTGAAGACAATGATTTGAGCCAATACGACCGAGTAATCAAACTGCCAGATACCGAGCAAGTAGCTGAGGTGAAGAGTGGAAAAGAAGAGGCGCGAGAAGAGCCAGTTCCTCATGTAATGAGCATCAGTGCGGTGGATGTGAGCGAGAACAACATCAAATTCGTCATCGCTAAAAAAGGGGATACGCCAGAGTCGATCGCGAATCGATATGCGTTGAACCGCTGGCAAATTGTCAAATACAACGATCTGAACAAAGACGCTAGGTTGTTGGAGGGCGAGGTCGTATACATTCAGCCAAAGCGGAACAACGCCCAACAAGAAGTTCATACGATTCAAAGTGGAGAGACGATGCGCGACGTATCTCAACGCTACGGAGTTAAGATCAAGCGACTGCAGAAGATGAACGATCTAGACGACGGCTATTCTCCCAAAGCAGGAGATAAAATCCAGATTCGAAGCGTTGGCTTCTTTGGTAAAATTTTCTTAGGCCACTAATCTGCCAGCGAGTACGCTTTCAACTCGCGTTTTCCGTCCGAAACGATCAATTCCAAGCTTCCGTTACCATTCAAGTCGATCACCATCGCCTTGCCTTTTCCTATCACCGGCATTTTGTCGAGCATGTGACCGTCGAGGTCTAAGATGTAGAAGTGATTACTTTCTCGAGCATTGAATCCGATCCATTCTTTGGTCTCATCAAGCAGCTGCATGCTTTTATCTACCGCCTCGGGAAGAAGGTAGTCCAAGCCCACGTTGTTGGATCCATCCAGCGTGATGACGTGATCATCCGAAACGGTGACAATGTTGTGGCCTTCAATTTCCGTGTGTAGCATGCCCACTTGAGACCCGAGAGGCAAAATGTTGACCACTTTTGCCGGAGAGGTAAAAGTCTGTCTGTATAGATTCCCAGAAGTGTCTGAGCCGACGAAAGCGCAAGAACCAAGCGCCTTACCGATCTGCATGTAAACGACTGATTGGTTGGTGTCCAATTGAATGGTACGCAGCCGATCCTTCCCTTGTCGGTCTAAAAAATGAACCTTTCCATTCGCGGTTCGTCCCACGAGGTAATCTTTGCCTTGATAGCTGAGGTATTCAATGGGCGCTTCAAGTGTAGAAGAAAGTGAAGGCGTGTTCCATCCTTTAACGGCGAGACCTTGTTCGTCTAGGTTGACCAACGAGGATCCATCTCCAAAAAGGATTCTAGGCTTATCCTTGCTGGAATAACGTACCAAACTGGGTCCGGCTGTGGCCTGGTTTTTTAGTTTGAACGGAAAGTCATTGACGGAATTTCCATTTCTATCCAGAAGTTGGATTCTATCTCGGGTAGCGAAAAGGAGCTGATGCTTACCATTGGCAAAAAGGTCGATCATCTGCACGTTTCCGACGATAGGCGAAGTCAATTTTTTCTTCCAAAGCGTTTTGCCATCCTTGTTGATCAGGTAAAGTTTATCAGAAGCGTCTTGCACCAACACTTCCATCTCATTGGTATAGTGATTTCTGAAGGACCAAGGCCCTCCTTGAATGACCGTATCCAAAAGTGCGCTCCAGACGATCGGCGCTTCATCTACGATGTCTTTGTGATGGAGCATGGAAACCGTGAAGAATTTTTGTCCCGGCAACTCAGAAAAGGCTTGGAATACCAACGAGTTGGTTCCAGGCCAAGGGATGTCGACATTGATAAATGGATTCTCGGTAGCCAGTTGATCGGGACGAACGTACAATGTGAACCCTGCGTCAGAAATGGCGCCTTCTATTTGCGTGAAGTACGGTGAGCCCACCAACTTATCGTCTGCCAGGTAATCGTCAAGAAGTCTTACGAGCGAAGCGAAACTGGCGCTTTGGATCTGAACGTTTCCGATGTGTGCTGTATACGCCTCCTTTGCCCAAGGGATTTCCAACGCATCCAAACGCGAAGGGACGGCCGAGATGGAGATGGGAATTCCTTGATAGTTCTGATCGGGGATGGAATGCGTTTGGTCATCGGTCCTAGCTTCGTTTAGCACGAATAAGTACTCATAAGGATCAGCACTCATGCCATAGGCACAATGAACTAAGCCATAGTTTAGGCTGTCCTTGGCCGATACAATCGCGAGTCCTGCGTTGGCGGGAATGAAGCGCAGCAAGTGAAGGTCCGTGCTTCTCTGCGTTTGGTCGTCGCTCGTGTGAGCGATTCCAGTCGCTTGCATAACATTCCCTTCGTCGTTCAAATCGAATTCGATCCACATGTCTTTTTCCCCTTCATTCATGATCATTCTAATCAATGAAATACTCAGGTTTGTCGCGTAGGTTTGAAGCAAATGCTGTGCTCTGGCATAGACGCGCAACGTGGGCGAGGATTCGCTTTGTAATTGGTTGAATCCTAGATTTGGAGCCAAAAGATCGGGTGCGTAGTCTTGCGTTGCGCTTAAATGAAATCCTCCTAATTCCGATTGAAATGTAAATCGAGGATCCGTTAACCAATCGAGTTCATTCGATGAAAGGATTCCTAAACCCGGACCCTTCGCCCCTTCAAATGCAAATAAAACCAGAGAAGCATTGCTCGACCATTCCGTGGGAAGCGGCCATTGGTTTAAAATGTCAACTTCGATCAGCGCTCCTGCTGAATCGGTCAAGCATTCAAAGTCGCGTTCATCGTGAATGTCAACAATCATCCAAACCGAGGCATCGAGAAGAGCATACGCCGAATGGGCTTTTTCCTCGAACAACCGTGGGTACCAAAACCAACCGACGACTGCGATGATGACGATGATTGTGAGCCGTATGATCCATCTCATGGTGCAAATCTACATGGGCTACTGATGTTCCTGTGGCGCACCGTTGCGTATTCTCAGCTTTTATTTGTTAATCGGCCAAATCGAGGCGCAATTGTTCAGGGATCAAGCGAAAACTCTTCCGGTGAAATGACGTGGGCCCCCATGTGAGCAAGGCTTTTCTGTGCTGGGCCGTAGGGTAGCCCACATTTTTATCCCAGCCGAAATTGGGATGTGCATCATGGATTGCCTTCATGTACGCATCCCGGTAGGTTTTGGCCAGAATGGATGCCGCCGCAATCGATGCGTTTTTCTGGTCCCCTTTGATCATACATGTGTAGCCAATGTCCAAGTCAGAGCGGAATCGGTTCCCATCGATCAGCAGGTGTTCAGGTTGAATACTCAGCCTTTCTACGGCTCGTGTCATTGCCAGAAATGAGGCATTCAAAATGTTGACCCGGTCGATGATGACGGGTTCTACAAAACTGACTGCCCACGCCAAAGCATGGGACTTGATTTCATCCACGGCAGCGAGGCGCTTTTTTTCGGAAAGCATTTTTGAATCGATTACGTCTGGATGGCAGAAATCAGCGGGGAGTATGACAGAGGCCGCGACTACGGGCCCGGCGAGGCATCCACGACCTACTTCATCGCAGCCCGCTTCTAATCGATCGTCATGGATGCGAGGTGCTAGCAAGGCATGTGCGTTTTATGCTTTGTCGTCATCGTTGCTTTCATTATGCATTCAGTCTACGTGTCTTTTCGCCCCAAGCTTGATTTCCAAGTCAAAGTGGTCATCGATTGCCCGGTCTCCTAAATTGTCAAAAAAGCTTGAGGAGCCATAGCGAATGTCGAATTTTCTCCGGTCAACCTGTACGATTCCATATGCGGCCAGCCTATTGCCCTTAACCTTGATCTTGGCAGGGAAGCTGACTTCCTGTGACATTCCTTTGATCGTGAGATCTCCCACGATCGTGTAATTAAATGTGCCTTTGCGAATTGGCGAAATTCCAGTGATGACAAAATATGCAAGTGGAAAAATTTCTACGTCAAAAAAATCCACCGATTTCAAGTGCCGCTCAAGTTTTGGCCGATAGGCCTTAGGGAGGTCCTCATTTTTTATCGAGGCCATGTCTACTTGAAACCTACAGCCAACGAGATTCGCTTCCCTCAACCAGAGTTCGCCAATTTGCAAGTCGATGCTTCCATTGTTCGCACCGGTCACTTTCTTGGCCGTCCACGCAATGCTACTCGACGCTAAATCTACTTTGAAAGTGTCGACTTGTCCAATAGCTGCCCAGCCAAAGCAAAAGCTGAAGCAAGTCAGTGCAAGAATCCGGTTCATCATCGCAGTTCAATTAGCTTGCAAAGCTATGCGCTCGAGTACCTCGTCAACGAAGGGATTGTCGCTACATTTGAAGCAAACTAGTTCAACATGTCATTGACGTATACCGCAGAGATCTCATTGGGTTATGATGCCCCCACGTTTCAATTGCTTGATACGGTGAGTGGAAGCACGCTCAGCCTATCAGATGTACGCGGCGACAAGGGGTTGGTGGTGATGTTCATCTGCAACCATTGCCCTTATGTGGTGCACGTCAGGGAAGAACTGGTGCGCTTAGCCAATGCATATATAGACAAGGGCGTCGGATTTGTAGCGATTTCTTCCAATGACGTTGTGAACTATCCAGAAGACGGCCCGGAGGAGATGAAGGACCTCGCTAATCGACTGGATTTCCCCTTCCCCTATTTATATGATGAAGACCAAAGCGTGGCCAAGGCGTATAAGGCAGCTTGCACGCCGGATTTCAGTGTTTTTGATTCTGAACTCACGTGCGTCTATCGAGGGCGATTGGATGACAGCTCACCTGGCAATGGGGTTCCGCTTACCGGAAATGACTTGCGCAGGGCACTGGATCAATTGCTCGGCGAAGGGAGCGTCACCATGCAGCAACTTCCAAGCATGGGCTGCAACATAAAATGGAAATAGCGCCTCAGTCATCGGAGGATCCGCATGGGTCATCGAAGCAGAATCCACATTGGTCAAAATCAGGCCGGCTTCCATACGCTCCATGGAGACGAACGCGTTAGTGGAGGCCTGAATTCATTATTTTTGACCACCTAAGCTATGCGATCCTACCTCTCATTTATTTTTATGACGTTTGGTATGTCTTTCACCGTTCTGGCCTCCGGTCCGGAAGGCGTTAAGGACAAGCGTGATACTGTGCAAGCTGTTGTAATGTACGGGGAAGAAGTGCTTTTCGATGCGGTTTCGGGACTCAAGGATCAACAGGTGAGAGACCTCAGGGATTCCGTCTTGAAGTTCCACGGGAAGAGCAAGTTTTCGGATTACCTAGACCTGTACATTTCGTTGACTTCGTATTCCGAAGAACAGTTAGTTGCTTACATCGATTCGTTGTTTGAAACCGAAGAAGTACCCTATGCGTTGATCAACCAGATCAATATTTTTATTGCCAATCGGCCAGAAGAAATACCCCGCGTATTGCCCAAGGATCTGTTTGTCGGTGCGATGGATGTTCCGATACCCGCCAGAAATTTTTACCCGCTTTGGGACAACACCAACCCGAACCCTTATCCTTGGGACCTTGGAATAGAGGATACCGCGCTTTCAATTTTATTAACGGATCACGGACCAATGGGTGAGTTCCATCTTCCCGTGGTAAATACCCTAACGTCAAAGTTTGGATGGCGGGATGGAAGAATGCACAACGGGATCGACATTGATCTCGAGGTTTGGGATCCTGTAGTTTCTGCATTTCCAGGCGTAGTGCGCATGGCACGAAGCCACGGAGGTTATGGAAGAGTCGTGGTAGTCAGGCACTATAACGGGTTGGAGACCATCTATGCACATTTACATCGGTACAAGGTCAAAGAAGGCGACCGTGTTGAAGCAGGTCAAGTACTTGGTTTGGGTGGGAGTTCGGGCCACAGCACAGGCAGCCACCTGCATTTCGAAGTCCGATTCAAAGGCAAGCCCATCAATCCACTGAGCTTCATCTCATTCGATGACCAAGCGCTGGTGAACGACACATTGGTGCTGAAAAGAACCAAACACGGCTATATTTCTTATCCAAAAGGTATCTTGATTCACACCGTAAAAAAGGGCGACAATTTGTACGAAATCGCACGGCTTTACGGGACCACAACGTACAAGCTCGCTGAGCTCAACGGGATCAGAAGGAATGGGTACCTATACGTAGGACAACGACTGCGAGTGATATGATTGACCTGGAAGAACAGTTCAATTTTACGAATAAGCTCAGCCACCCTACCAATCCGCTCAAAGTGGTGTATCGGCATTTCGTGCGCGAACAAGCCGAGTGCTTCACAGAGTTGCTGGTCGATGCCAACATCGATTTCGAGGCTCAGGTGGATGAAGAAGATGATCGCAAGCCAACGTATTTTGGAGTGGCAAGGCATTTAGAAACACGCGTCGATCGGCTGAATTACATCGCACTAGGAAGAGGAAGGGACAAATTCATTGCCGCAGCCTCCATGCGGTGGATCATCATCCTCATTTCCGGAACTGTAATCGTGCTTGCGATTCTAGGCGCTCTGCTCTCGTAGAAACGAGTGGTGCCAAAATCTAAATCTGCGGTTTCAAGTACGCTTACATTGCCGAACTTTGGCTTATGCGTTTCATCCTTGTCTTCTACATAGTTGGCTGTGCAATAACTGGCTTCTCTCAAGAGCGAGTGACCACCTTTGGCGTAGAAATGAAGCCCATCATTCCGAGTAGCTTGTTGAGGACTGGATTGTCAGCTAAGACAGAAGAAGGGATTGATTATGAAGTAAGGCAACGCGTAGGTTATTCTTTTGGCGGAGTCATGCGATTTGGGTTGACAAAATGGCTTTCGCTGGAGTCAGGAATCAGTTTTGTACGGCGAAACTTTAGCACAAGCGTTTACGATCCAAGCTTTGATTTTAGGGATACAGTGAGCTTCAGAGTCATCGGGTATGAAATTCCGGTCACCGGCCTCGTCTTCGTTCAGTTGTCGGATCAGATTTTTATGAATGCCGCCTTCGGGTTGGCCTTGGACATGTTTCCTTCCAATGTTGGCAATGCGAGTGGCGAAGATTTTATTGCTATCGGAATGCGGCGAGGATTTGGGAATTCTGGGTCGATAATGACGTGGTCAAAACTGGGCCTGCTCGCGAATGTTGGATTTGAGTTGAGAACGAAAAAATCGGGTTATTTCTACGTCGGAGGTTCCTACCACAGGCCCTTCCGTTCGATTTACGACAACTTCATGTACTACACGGATGCCAACCGACACCAATACGAATCAAAGCTTCCCCTTTCGGGAAATTACCTTACGCTTGATTTGCGTTATTTTTTCCATGAGGAACCAGAGAAGAAGGAAGAAAAACGAGATCCAGACACAGCACCGGGTTGGATGAAGAAGAAGTAGGATTCAGATAGGTGTGTTTTTGTAATGCTCCCAAAGCGACATGATGCTGCGCACGTATGTCACGGGCTCAGTGCCGCGACAATACCCATGTCTGACGACTTCGTCGGTGTAAAATTGAGGTTGGGCTTTCAACTCTAGAAAGGTGGATACGCTTTCCCAACTCGCCGTATCACCGCCATGCTTTTTAGCAAGCCTTCGCGCGTCCAGAACGTGCCCTAACCCAACATTGTAAGATGCGAGAGAGAAAGGTATGATCTGGGTACTGTCGTTCAATTTTTCTTTCCAATAGGCATCGATCGTCTTCAAAAAGGAGACGCCTGCATGGATGTTTTGTTGTGGGTCGCCGACGCTATCGGCACCAAATCGCTGCGCCGTTTCTGGAATCAGTTGCATCAAGCCGCTCGCGCCTGTCCAGGCTTCAGCATCCGGAATAAACTTAGACTCTTGGTAGATCATGGCCGCCAATAGTTTCCAGTCCCAGCCAATGCGTTCTGCTTCTTGTTTGATGAGCACATCGTAGGGTGAAATTTTGCTTCCTTTTAAGGAGGAGTATTCGCTGAGAACGCGTTCTCGGTGTTGGGTACGCGCTTTGAAATACTTGAGGTGAATAACGGCGAACTCTTCGGTGTGCTTGAATTCGTTTAGCCAGCTATTAAGTGTGTCGAGTAGGAGTGGACTGTTTTTACGACAAGCCCATGCAACATTTTGGGTAAAACTCAAGGGCGTATTGACGTCGATGTTCGAAAAATATGCCTTGTTCAAAACAGCAACATTTTCATCGGCTACTGTGTAATTGATTTCACCAAGCGAGACCATTTCAATCAACTGTTCCGTTCCGATTCCTTCAGCAAATTCGATGTCGATAATTCCTCCCATTTCATCCATGAGGTTGAGCAGCCGAGTATAGAAGGAACTCTCTCTTCGCACGTAGACTTCTTTCCCAACCAGTCCCACGGCATTGCGCACCAAGTTTTGGTTCAGTTGATCTCGGGTCATCGTCCACCACTGTTCAGGCAGTCGCTGCACCAGTACTTGCCGCGTTTTCAAAACAGGTTCGCTGAACGAAACTTTTCTTTTCCGTCGATTGGTCACCGTGTAATTCGCTGCAATCACATCGCCTTTGTTGCGGTTCAGTAAGTAGATAACGCTGTCCATATCGCTCACGATGCGCACCGAAAGGTCTACCCCTAGCTCATCACAAAATCGTTGGAGCAGCTCGTACTCGAAGCCCATGGGGACTCCTTTGAAAATAAAATAGCTAGAGCTGCTAAAATCGGTCAAGGCGACCAGCTTGCCACTGGCCAGGATTACATCCAGGTCACGCTGGGCGATCTTCGCCTCTGGGCTCTCACGTAGGGCTTTCTTCTCTGAGGTAGAAGAACATCCGGTAAAGCACAAAAAGCAAACGAGAAAGAAGGTAGTAATCCTAAACACAAGCTTAGTTTACGTAAAATGATTCCTTGGGGTTCAGGTGAGCCGAACGAATGCATAGAAAGCTAGCCATATACCTATGAGTATCAAGAGTATATAGCCAGTGCCTTTGTAGTAGGACTTAGAAAGACGCGCGTCTTTGGTATACGCCCAAATGAGATAGCCGATAAAAGCAAGCCCAAACAACGAAGCGAAAATGATTCTGCCAGTGGTGAACATGTGTGCAAATCTGCAACTAAAACAGTTATCTCGAAAGAGGGTTCACCAAGTCGATGACGCTGCTTACTTTCGAACGCATAAACAAAGAAAATGGCGAAAACATCAAAGGCTAAAAGTGCAAAAGCC
>JAVKEP010000084.1:0-49634 GCA_040221375.1 Cryomorphaceae bacterium | reverse complement strand
CACTCGAATGGGTCCTTTCACTTTCTTCAATCCAGAATTATCCACTTTGCAAATAATAATGGACTGTGTTCCGTTTCTCAATGGCCAATGGATGACGTCGCCTTCCTGGTATCCGAGAATGGCTGATCCGAGCGGAGATATGACCGAAATTTTCTTACGATTGAAATCAGCTTCTTCCGGTAAAACGATGGTCAGGCCATCTTTGACTCCCATCGGAATCTCGATATCAATTGTGCTACCAAATCGAACAACGTTATCAGGAAGTTGATCGTCTGCAACAATGGTAGCGCGCTCCAATTCTAACAACAAGCGATTGAGACAAGCTTTTTGAACTGGGTCCACAAATGATGCACGATCCAATATCTTTATCAAGATTTTATAGTCCTTTTGAGAAATAATAATTGATTTTTTCATTGCTTAAAACATTTTTAGTTCAGAACATAGGGTTGACAGCATTTTGTCGGCTTCACCGAAAAGCAGCTCGCAATTTTCCTTTTCAAAAAGGGTATTGGGTACTCCAGCATATCCAAAAGACATCCCTCGTTTAATCATTACAATCTGTTTTGCTCGGTGGGCTTCGATAATTGGCATACCATGCAAAGGACTTCGCTCATCCTCGATGGCCGCTGGATTGACCACGTCATTCGCGCCAACGATCAGAAGCACGTCAAAGTCTGACATACGGGCATTTGCTTCATCCATATCGAGCATTTTTTCGTAATCTATTTCTGCCTCTGCGAGCAAGACGTTCATATGACCTGGCATTCTTCCCGCTACAGGGTGAATGATATATTCTACCTGCGTTCCTCTTTGTTCTAATTCCATTTGCAAAGCCGCACACGCATGTTGAGCCTGCGCAACGGCTAAACCGAATCCTGGTACAATGCCAACCTTTTTGGCAAAAGCTAATTTGAGCGCGGTTTGACTAACGGAAGTAGATTTCACGGCTATTTCTTGATGTGCAGATGCCTTAGAGTCGTTTTTCACAACCCCAGATACAACACTTAACAAAGACCTATTCATTGATTTGCACATCAGGGAGGTTAAAATGATACCAGCCGCACCAACCAGCACACCTCCAATGATCATCACCTTGTTGTCTAAGGTTACTCCTACCAGACCTGTCGCTATTCCGGTCAAGGCATTCAACAATGAAATCACGACTGGCATATCGGCTCCACCGATGGGTAACACGAATAGAACTCCATATGTTAAAGCGAGCATTCCAATAGCTATAATCCAAGTATTCAGCCCGAGATCAGTAGAGATAAATACTAGCATGGAGATTATTACACCTATGAACAATAAAATCAATCGAGCACCATAAGTGGCGATCAATGCCATTCTTGGATATAAACTACTCATTCCGTTTAACTTAAAGTAGGCAATGATGCTTCCAGAAAAGGTGGCTGCCCCTATTGCCGTGCTTGTTGCGAGCAGGATTTGGCTTATATCCGTGTTCGACGCATACTGCGGGGCTTCCATAACCCCAAGAAGCATTGCACACCCACCACCAGTGGCATTGAATAACGATACCATTTGCGGCATACTTGTCATCTTTACCTTTTCGGCCAAGAATAACCCGATGATTGATCCAACCAACAGCGCGCCTAACGTAACGATTAAACCGAGCGAAACCGATTGGTTCCAATAGACCAATACCATGGTCGATATCACAGCCAAGCCCATCCCAAGGCCTGCGATTAAGTTCCCCCTATTAGCCTTTTCTGGGTTGCCCAAATAGCGCAGTCCTCCTATAAATAGTAAGGAACTGATGATATATGTCAACTTGGTTAATGGTAGAAATGATGCTTCCACTACTTTATTTTTTTAAACATTTTAAGAATCCTATCTGTCACTGTGAACCCACCTACTATGTTGATCGTTCCTAATACGACTGCAATGAATCCTAATGAAATTCCGAAGTAGTCTCCTTCAGGCAATTCGGCTATGGAGACAATTGCTCCCAACAGAATGACCCCACTGATCGCGTTTGATCCTGACATTAGTGGAGTGTGTAATATGGAAGGTACATTTGAAATAAGCGCCAATCCAAGGAACACAATCAAGAAGAGGAAGTAAACCGCTTCTTCGTACTCGGTAAACCATTCACCTATGCTAAAACTTTCCATTGCTCTGTCTTTTTAAACATTGAATGCACTGGGTTGCCTCTTTCGATGAGTTTGCACGATTTAATTATCTCGTCAGTGGCTATCTCATGATTGACAATAAAATACTCGAGAAATGAATAATAATTCTCGGCGAGTAATCGGGAAGCGGCAACGGCACCTTCTTTTGTGATGTGCCCTGCTCCCAGGATTGACACGCCGTTATGCATGACCATTCTTCCATCTTGGGTTAACTCACAATTGCCACCGTTCACGGAAGCAATATCCACGATCACGCTTCCGCTTGCCATAGTTTCTACATGATCTGTGGAGATCAGTACGGGCGCCTTCTTGCCAGGCACATTTGCGGTACAAATCACGATATCTGCTCCTTTAATTCTTTCGGCCAAAACGGCTTGCTGGCGCAATTTGTATTCATCAGTTTGTTCGATAGCATAACCACCCGCAGACGCATCTTCTGTTGCCGACTCGACCCGAATGAACTTTGCACCAAGGCTTTCTACTTGTTCTTTCGCGGCTATCCGAACATCGAAGGCTTCTACGATAGCCCCAAGTCTTTTTGCAGTGGCAATGGCTTGTAAACCTGCCACACCTGCTCCAAGAACAAGCACTCTCGCCGGTTTGAGTGTACCGGCAGCAGAAGACATCATTGGAAAAACGGAGCCAAAAATATCGGCCGACTTTATTACGGCACGGTATCCAGCCAACGATGATAAGGACGACCGAACATCCATAGTTTGAGCTCGTGATGTTCTGGGAACCAAATCGATGCTGAATACCGAAATATTTTTATAGAGGAAATCGTCCATTGAAACGGTGGGATCAAGTGGATTCATCATCCCAATCAACACCTTATTATTCAAAGCTTGGAGATCGACTTCCGGCGGTTCGACAAATGACAGCAAGTCACATTCATGCAACACATCCTCCCTACTAACCACTTTTGCCCCCGCCTCTGTGAACTCGCTGTCATTTATTCCTAACCCACTTCCTATCTTTCTTTCAACATACACTTCCACTGCAAACTTTCTCAATAGTTTCTCAACCGTACTGGGTGATACGCATAGTCGAGGGTTTTCGATCGGTTCTGATATGAATCCTATTCTTTTCATGGTTATCGTTATTTATGGGAATATCCCTCGGTCCCTGTATGCACGTTCCACACGTCTGATAGCCTCGATGTACGCTCCGGTTCGCATGTCGCAATTGTGAATCTGCGCCGAGTGCTTTACGCGCTGATAAGCATCGGCTACTTTGTCCTCTAGTCGAATTAAAACATCGTGGAGTTTCCAGATTTCACCATTCTTGTTTTGCAGCCACTCGAAATAGCTCGCAATTACGCCACCTGAATTGCATAAAATATCTGGAATAATATCAATCTGCCTGTCCATAAGGAAAGCCTCTCCTTCAACACTGATTGGCCCGTTCGCACCTTCTGCAATGACCTGAGCTTTCACCATGCCCGCATTTTCTGAAGTGATTTGATTGCCTAGAGCAGCTGGAATCAAGATGTCGCAATCCAAGCTAAAAAACTCATTTGGATTCAATTCATCGGCGCGCGGAAAGCCTTTGATTAATCCCCCGTTCGATTGTGCATAATCCAAAAGTTGAATTGGGTCAATTCCCGCAGGGTTCATGATGGTCGCGCTGGAGTCCTGTACGGCGGTAAGTAAAGCACCATTCAAGTGCATGAAGTGAGATGCCCAATAACCCACGTTACCGAACCCTTGTACGATGTACCGCTTTTTCTTGAGCACTGTCCCCCTTGACAATGCCCATTGTTTTAATGAGACTACAACCCCAAATCCAGTTGCCCGATCCCGTCCTTCCAAGCCACCGGCACCAATTGGCTTACCCGTTACTACATGTCTGTTCATACTCCGTTGCGAGGGCAACTTGGTAGACATATAGGTGTCGGCAATCCAAGCCATCATCTGGGCATTGGTGTTCAGGTCTGGAGCTGGAATATCATACTCTGGGCCGATATTTTCTCCCAATGCGTAAGTAAAGCGTCTTGTAATCCGCTCCAATTCAGCCAAAGTATACTTCGTAGGGTCCAACTTGATTCCTCCTTTTCCTCCGCCATATGGCAATCCGGCAAGTGACGTTTTCCAAGTCATCCAAGTAGCTAGTGCTTTCGCTGCATCGATGTCTATTGTCTCATGATACCGTAGTCCTCCCTTGTACGGGCCAAGTGCATTATTATGTTGCACTCGATACCCTGTAAAAACTTCGACCTGTCCATTATCAAGTTTTACAGGAAAGTGTACTACAATCTCACAATTTGGAGCTGAAAGGATCTTGTGAATTCCCGAATCCAAATCGATTAGGTCTGCAGCTTTGTTGAACTGGTGCTGCACGTTATCGTACATTCCGGTTCGCTTCTTCGTCTTAGTTAACATAGTTTGAGTTAGTTATTGAAAATTTTCACATGAAAAAATGACTACACCTTCATGACGAAGGGCACAATTAGTCGCAAAATCACAAGTGGTACAGAGTCCTAGAGCTGGGTTAAGAGAAACCTCGAGCGGTGGCTTATCGATTATTACTGTTGCGTCCATTCTTGATAAAGTTTGTTGACCCCCCTTAGTCAACCTCTATGCCACAACCTTTATCACAAGATTGATTAGAAGCTACACCGCATTGATTATCATCACTTTACCGTAAAATACAGAAGGGATAGACTCTAAGATCCGCTGGGGTGCTTTTCCCCGGTTGGGGCAAAATGTATCGGTTTGAGAGACGGTACTAAACCAATATCCCTTATGAGAATGCTTAAGACAACTTTTGTCGCAAGGTCTTTCGGTCGATCCCTAGAATCTGTGCAGCCTTGGTCTTGTTATTGTCTACTGACCTTAGTACTTTCAAGATGTGTTGCAGTTCAACTTCCTTGAGCGTCATCGTGTTGAAATCTTCCGATTTTCCCTCATCCATTCGTTTAAGGTATTCAGGAAGGTGCTCTGGTCCGATATTCTCATCGCTCATGATTACCGCCCATTGAATGATGTTTTCTAACTCTCGAACATTTCCTGGCCATTGGTGCCGCATGAGCACGTCAAGCGCCTTTTCACTGATGTTCATGTTCCCTCGGTCAAACTCATCGAGGTATTTCCGTAGAAAATAACGCACCAGAAGGGGGATGTCATCTATTCGCTTACGCAAAGGTGGAGACTCAATGGAAATGACGTTCAATCGGTAGTATAGGTCTTCTCTAAACTGGCCTTTATTAACCATTGATAGAAGATCAGCATTGGTTGCCGAGATGATTCTGACATTTATTTTTTGCGGTTTTGTCGCACCGATCATGGTAATCTCCTTCTCCTGAAGTACACGCAAGAGCCTTGTCTGAACTGCTTCGGAAGCATTCCCTATTTCATCTAGAAAGATTGTTCCTTCATCAGCTGCCTGGAAAAATCCAGCGCGCGTCTCATTGGCCCCCGTAAAAGCGCCCTTGATAAAACCGAACAATTCACTTTCCAATAGGTTCTCCGGAATCGCCCCGCAATTCACTGCGATAAATGGAAACTTCCCAAATTTACCGCTGTAGTGAATGGCCCTAGCAATCAGCTCTTTTCCTGTTCCACTCTCACCATGAATCAACACGGTGACTCTGTTGTCGTTGATTCTTTCTATGATCTGTGCGAGATCAATCATGGCATCGGAGTTTCCAATGATGCCAAATCGACTTATCGCATTCATTCGTGGATCTGCTTGGGACGGTTCAAATTGGACGTTAGCTCTCCTGATTGAGAGTGATTTAGCGACAGCCGCTGATAGTTCCTCTGACGTAAATGGTTTAGTGATGTAATCAACGGCCCCTGCTTTGATAGCTTCTACAGCCCCAGAGACGCTCGGGAAACCTGTAATCACTAGGATGGGTACATCCGGAAACTGTTGGTTGACATAATTGATAAGAACCATTCCACTCACCTTAGGCATCTGTAAATCTGTGATGAGCAAATCGATTTTAGAATCCTTGAGGATATCTACAGCATCCGTCACATTATCCGCTTGATACGTGTGAAATTTCAAGGTTCTCAGATTGCGTTGCAATACCTCGAGCATGTCGTGTGAATCATCGACAATAAGTATCGTTTCGCTTCTCATTTGTTCAAAGGTATTCGAATAATTATCCGAGCTCCTTCGCCTTCTTTTGAGTGGACATCAATTTCACCTCTGTGGCTCTTCACGATTCCATGCACTACGCTTAATCCTAACCCTGAGCCCTCTCCTTGATGTTTTGTCGTGTAAAATGGTTCAAACATCTTTGCCTGAACATCATCCGAAATTCCATAGCCATTATCTTCCACTTCCAAGATAAATTCTCGGTCATTGCTTGTAATACGTACTGCAATTATTCCATGAGGCTTACTCGCGTGAATCGCATTAAGTGCAAGGTTGAATACAAGTTGAGTTATCTGCACTGCATCGATGCTAGCGACAACGTCATTCGAATCTGCTGAAAAGACCAACTCCAAGTCGGCCTCTTGTACGGTTGGCTGCAGCAACTTTAAAGCATTACCAACCGTTTCATTGATGTTACTCTCTTTGATATCGCCCGGTATATCGCAGGAAAAAAGCATCAATTTTTTTACAACCTCTCTGGCATACATGGCAGATTGAATGATTTTTTCGGCATCCTTTAGAATTTGCGGCTCGTTCGAATTAGTCCTGATGAATTGAGAGAATCCTAGGATATTCGCCAATGGTGTGTTCAGTTCATGTGCTATTCCTGCCGTGATTTCTCCGAGAATACCCAACCGATCACTCCGTTGCAATTTCAATTCTAAATCCTTCTCCTTCCTTCGCAATTCTGCTCGTTCAACAATCGTTGCGATTTCTTTCGCGATCATCTCTATGAGATGTTGTTCTTCTTTCAGGAAATAGGTTTGTGAATTACGCGGATACAATATTCTCACTTCACCTCACTTCTTTTGATCGATGTTGATGATAGCGCGCTGAACATGAGGACTTTTCGGTAAATTATTCGATGTAAAATGCCATCTATCTATTGAAATTTCTGCCGTGGCCAGTTCCGAAAACATCCAAGCCGCAGGAAGCTGATGCACAATTTTCTCTAGCGCAATTTCTGGTTCCGAATGATGAACTGCTCCTATGGATGCAATTTGATAGAGGCATGACAATTCCTTAACTCGTTCAATCAGGGCGATTTCTTCGCCGTGCTCATCTCTTGATTTCATCTGATAAAGATTCTTGGGTGAGATAATGCAAGAGACATGTGTAGTGAGCGTAACATGGGACGTCGATGCTACTAAAGCTATTCGAATGGTTACTGGTTCTCAATTCGCTTCGTTCTCCGACTCCACACCATATCGCCATTCCTTGACTACCACAGATTCAGACTTGAACGATAGGCCCAATTGGTACGAGCTTCCGGCCATGAGTGAT
This sequence comes from Cryomorphaceae bacterium, assembly GCA_040221375.1. Taxonomy (GTDB): domain Bacteria; phylum Bacteroidota; class Bacteroidia; order Flavobacteriales_G; family Salibacteraceae; genus SHAN690. Next base: position 42,096 of record JAVKEP010000084.1, on the reverse strand, counting down.
TCGATGATGGGATCTGGAATTGGCTTCATTGACCCCCAATCTATTAGAAAGTTGGTTCCAGTGCCTCCTTGCTTTTTCTGTTCTTCTAGGATAAGCCAAATGGATTGCAACGGACGCAATTCTACCGGATGGGCTAAATAATCCTTCAGTTTTATTCCCTCAGCGTCGTAGTAATCTACGTGGTTTACGATCATGGGCTGATCTACGCTTACGTTTCGTATGCAAAGTGTATTGGTCAAAGGAAGCCGCTGCTCCTTACTTCTGATGTAGATGTCGGTGTTGACCGCCACATAAACCAGTTGTCTGATGGCCGCCGAATCGAGTTCAGGTGACACTTTTAGATGTGCCAATGATCCAGAGGTCTCTTTGTCAATTAACCGGAAGTCTACCGGAGGATTCCATGCGGTTTTATCCGGTTCTTCAGAGATGCTAGCGTTGGGTTGGCATGAATACATGATAGAGCCCATTGAGAAACAGACCATCAGCACTATACATTGCTTCGTTCTAACTTTATTCTTTGTCCTCATTTGGTTCATATATTAATCATTAGTTGTCTAACCATTGGCCTGTATTCCCTCGTTGCCTAATTTTTCGATATCGAAATCCACTGATGAGAAGAACTTGAACCAAAATGCCGATGATGACAAGGATGTAGATCTCCATTTGAGTGAGGAAGTCGATTGAACTTACTGCTTCTTTTCCGATGAGCACCTGTTGCTTGCCTTCTTCTATTTGGATTTTCGAGAGCAGTCGTAGGTCAACCAAGATTCTTTCGATCCGGGATGTGACCGATGCATCGCTCAATAGTTGATGCTTGCCTTCAGAGGATGCTAATCCCTTTTGTTCCAAACTTGCTAACACCGAAATGTCCGATTGCAATTGCTCGAATGCCAACCGTTCTTCCTTGGTTAACCTCGTTTCAGCAAAAAGCGCAATTAACTCCTCTACCTCTTGATTAACCTTATGAATACGCTGGTCGTAAAATGACGAATCTGAGCTGGCAAACGCGATCGACTTCTCATGCATCAACGATGACATCTTAAAAATTAGATCCTTGGCCACCAACCTATCTTCATAAATGGTCTCAATGGCATCGGCTACTTGATGGAAGTTGCGCTTGTCAATGAGGTTGGTCGCTATGATCAGCCCCAAGACGAAAAACAGTGCGATTATCCACTTCCCCATGTGTAAATTCATACCACTATCCAGATTACCGATTGATGAAAATTACTTTCCAGCACTAAGTTAAGGCATTGCATCCTATCCTGAGGACACTTAATCAGCTTCTCAGGATCGTACAAATGAAAGTCGGGACAAACTTTGCGAATGCTAGCTATAGATCATTTTTTTCGCGTTTATCGTGTGGGCCAAACTGCAAGTTTGATTTGGCAGCTGTGCTTAGCCGCTCGCTTTTCAAGTCGTGATTCATGGGTTAATTCTGGCCCTGACGACCTCCCCTCTTACGTTCGAGGCTTTCAACACTCCTATGGAAGTTGATGTGATTCTGCTCCAATAGGATACTTCAGGCTATCGGGTTTAAAAGATGGAAAACTCTGTCCTTCTATTTACCTTATGCTCCTCTTCTGAGCACGGCACTCCATCCGAACATTTGTTGAGCAAGTCCTCTTCACCAAAACCATGCGACTCGATTCTGGAACGAGCAATACCTTGCGAATGCAGGTAATCCGCCACTGCATCAGCCCTTGCTTGGGAAAGCATAAGGTTGAATTCCTCCCCGCCTCTGGAGTCGGAAAAACCCTTTATTTCCAGCCGCAATTGCTCATTAGCAGCTAAGTAGCGTACCAAGCGATCCATCTCAACCTTCGTGGCTTGGTCGATTGTATGCGAAGAGAAGTCGAAATAAATTGGCTCGAACGATTGCTTACGGATCGCGCCAGCCTGTGTGGCCCCAATTTCTTGGGTGGAACCCTTCCAAAAATGTGGGGCAACGAACATAAGCGTGTCAGCGCTAGATTTCCTTGATTCAACCGAAGCCCCGTCTTCGACAGCACTTAGTTCCCAAATCCAGGCTGAGGAGTTGATGGCTTTTCCGCTTTCGGTAGAGATGAAGTACTGCTGCCCCCCTACCAATCCGCTAAAACTGAAGAGGCCATTTCTGAATACGTCGACCGTATCTAAAGGAAGCTTGTCTTGACCTGACAAAACCAGCTTGAGCGGTACTGTTGGAAACTTGTCAAATTTCAACACTCCGTTAACGGCGGTCGTAAGATCCAATGCTTGATCCTCCTCATCCATATGCTCAAGCCGAGGTTTGACAAGGGAAGGAGATAAGACAAATCGATACTCGTTAAAATTATTAGTGGTCGCCGTCGCACCTGCGTGATCCTTCGTTTCAGAGATAAAAACCCGGCCATCTTCAAACAACGATTGATCCTTGGGTCCAAGGCGAATAATGCATGTGCCGTAATAGTCGAAGTCCTTGAAGATAAAGCTGCCATCGGCCTTGATGGTGGTGACTTTAACGCGTACACCATCCTCATCGAACAGCGCCAATTCGGCCCCTTCCAGTGCTTCACTGTCGTGTTCGAATACCCCTTTCAAGTCAAAAATTTTGAAGGATTCTCTCGGTTCAGCACTGAGCCTTGATCCGGAAACTCCAGATTTGAAGACAATCCCACCTTTGCCAAGTTGCACCTCCTCACCAGCTGCATTGGAATCGGATACAATGTAGACGCTGCCGGCTTCATTCAGATGAAGTGAATCTTCAAGCGTGAGGATGTACTCCTCATCCACGAGCAAATCTTTGAATTCAAATTGCCCATTGATACTGGTTGTCGCCTTGTCTAATTTCACCCCATTCTTCGAAGACAACATCATGCGTTCTCCTTCGATGGGTACATCGTGGACGGCATAAAACCCTTCAATTCCTGCTCCCGTGTCTTGTTCTTCAAGCAGTGTGAGGGGAAGACTTACATCTTCCGGCAAGTGCACAAACGCATACTCATTGAATCGGAAGACGCCTGCGGAGTCGATGGCTTTTCGCTCTTCATTCAATAAGTAAATTTTCCCATCCTTAAATAAATCCGAATACGCCTCTGCAAGTTTGAGCTTGTATTGTTTTAGGTATTCTAAGTCATCGAAAATGAATTCACCGGTGCTGTCCGTAGTAGTGGTAGAAACATAATTTCCTTCCGTATCAAATAGTGAAATCACGACGCCATCCTTGCCTTTCTTGTCGATAACGAAGCGCCCGAACATATTTGACTTCCGTCCTTCGTACCTAGCGACATTATTGAAGTCGAGCTTTCGTAATGCTGTGAATTGAAATTGAAAGTCGGGGATCTTTTTTGCGATCGCCAATACCTCCTTGTCAAAGCCTACGATTTCCAAGGACGCTTTTTCCAGTGTGAGATCGCCTTCGGAAAGAAGGGTCAGCTTACAATGCTGTCTGTGCCGAAGGTGTGGAATCTCTATGAATCCAAAAGAGTCAGTTGTTAATGTATCAATCACTCCATCGAGTGATGACAGTTCAAAATCCTGAAACGCTTGAGAAACACCTTCGTGGGTAAACAAAACTTTTATAACAAGATCAGAAGGATCATCGGCGACTAACGTAGGTCGGAAGGCATATTCTTTGGGCAAGTACTGAAAAGAAAATGCGTTGAAAAACAGCGTGCGAGCCGAATCAACCTTGTTTCCATTATTATCCAGAAAAAATATGGTGCTCTGGCCGAACAAGCCATCTTGGTCTTCGTCGAGCTTGATGATGTAGCTGTCGTAAAAATTCAGTCCGGTGAACACAAACTTCCCCGCCGAGTCTGTCGTAGCTGCCCCTATTCTCCTTCCTTCAGAATTGTACAAATTGAGGTAGACATTCTCTTGAGCCACCTTTCGATATAAGAATTGACCTCCGATGTCGCCTTGGCCTGATGCATAGCTCAATCGGTTTTTTAAGATCGGTTCGGCATCAAGAGGGTCTTTGAAGCCTGTCGCCTCTTCCTCCGCAATTCGCAAAAAATGAAAGAGGTCGTTGCCCCCAGACCGCCCGCCTCGATCCGAAGTAAAATAGCCCGAAGTTCTTCTTGGGTTGGTAATCAATGCGAAATCGTCGCCTCTCGAATTGAAAGGAAGTCCAAGATTACTAATGTTGATAAAGCGGTTCCCGTCTTTCTTGGCAACAAAAAGATCAAGACCTCCAATCCCCAGTTGTCCATCGGAAGCGAAGAACAATAGGCTGTCTGTCGTGTGGTAGAAAGGCGTTAATTCATCCCCCTCTGTGTTGATGGTTCTTCCTGAATTGATCGGAAATGCCCATCCTCCTTGATGTTCTCTTTGCTTTACAAAATATATGTCAAATCCACCAAAGCCGCCAGGCATATCTGAAGCGAAGAACAACATGGATCCATCGGGAGATAGGGCCGGATCCTGCACACTATAGCCTTGATGATTGAACCAAAATGGCTGCGGTTCAGTCCAAGCCCCATTAACCAATTCAGATTGAAACAAGCCTAATCTCTGTCCTTCGCCTTCCGACTGATTCGTGTAGGATCTCGAAAAGATTGCGATATCCCTTGCTTCATTGAACGTGATGGAGCCCTCGTTCTGGCTCGTATTGAAAGGTGGCCCTAAATTCTCTGCCACTTGTATATCTCCAATCGTGTCTGGAGCGGATCGATACAAATCGAAATCGTTTCTCGGTTGTTTCTCTTTCGAATTCCAAAGACGTTCGCCGTGTTCACGATTAGAGGAAAACACCACCTAATCGCCAAAAAATGAGGGCGATTGATCGTCCTCTTTTTCATTTACCTCTAAATGGTAAAATTCAAATCTACCGGTGTCTGCAAAGATTCTATTGAAGAATTCAGGATCCAAAAAGTACTTAAGTGCCCGTGAGTCATCCGGATGGTTTTCGGCATAAACGGCGATCCATTGAAAGGCTTCGGTATACCTCGCCTGCCTTTTTAAGATGCCGACGAACGCAAGCAAATCGTCCTCCGTTCGGCCCGGTGAGGCGATCAGTCTGCGCTGGTAATGAGCAGCACTATCAATATTGTATTGGTACAGATGAGCTGCAGCTATACCCCTCAGACCATCTGTAGACAGCTCTTTAACCTCACTCAGCTCTTGGATTGCTTGGTCATACGATCCTTGAGAAAGGTGCAATAGACCAAGCGCTTCTTGTTCAGTTTGAGCAAGGCCTCTAAATGCGGTCAAGCACAGCACTAAACAAAGTACCAGTGCACTTTTCATTTTTATGCTACCAATCATTTACAGGTGGAAAATATGAAAAGACCGATTGAAGCAAACGTAAAACGACAAGCTGCCCAAATGAAGGTCTGCCAAGCCAAAACCACTTCTTCTCAGAACTGCTAAACATTGTCACAACAAGAAATGGTGACTTTTTTTGGGACATAGTCAAGGGATAGACCAAATGACCTAACGAAGGTACAAGAATTCAAAAATGATTAAGCTTTGAATCTCAGGCCAGAATCGAGATGACGAATATTCTGCCTCCTGTTTTCGGAGATTCGGGTCAAGAATCCTTGAAAATCACCCGTTAACTTACAGTGATATCAGACCCAAAACAAAACTTCGGTTTGTCAGTTTCAAGGAGCACATTAGATTTGCGTGCTAACTGACCCATAAACTTTACGAATGAAGACGCTAAACCGCTTACTCTTTTTCCCTGCCCTAATTGGCCTATTGATACTTTCAGCTTGTGGAGGTGAAGAGGCTCCAACCGGCCCTAAGTACAACTTTGAACGGGCGGAATCCCTTCCTGACGGCTACCTAGAAGAACTTGGTATCATCAAAACGAACATTGAAGTTACCGCCAAACTATATGAGGACATGAACGCAAGTGGATACTCCTTTTCTGAGAGTATGCTCTTATCTTCTGGAAAATCCTTCAGCGGTTCCACCAAGCAAGCGATGGGCATCGGCGCCATTGGAAGCGACATGGTTTATTGCTCCGCATTTGGACAAAATCAAAGCGCGATGAGTCGCATGGAAGGATTGATGAAAACAGCGAGCGCCTTGGGCGTGGCTGAAGCCTTTGACCAAGAATTGATCGAAAAAATGGCCAGTGAAGACACCACGATCAACAAGAGCGTTCTACTCACCAAAGCCTACCTCAACGCCAAGGATCAGTTGTTCTCGGAAGAGCGCGCACAATACGCAACATTCATGGTCATTGGAGGTTGGTTAGAGGGGTTGCACATCGTTACCCAACTTGCTAAGGATGATCTTTCAAACGACAATGTTCGCATAGGAATTTGGAGCGTGGTAGACTCTTATGACAATGTAACGCACATGTGCAAGGTATTCACCTCCAATGCCGAGATGCAAAAAATAGCGGGAGAATTGGAAAGCATCGCTCCAGAGATCAACAAGATCAAGAAGAATGCGAAGAAGTTCAAGCCAGCCGATGTAGCAGCCCTCGCTGAAGCGGTCAGTGGAATTCGAGGTAACATAATCTAAGCTGTAGGAAATATCGATATAAGTTTTACATTTGCCGTCCTTTAAAAGGACGGCTTTTTTGTTCTTTTTTTCGGGGTGTAGCGTAGCCCGGTTATCGCGCCTGCTTTGGGAGCAGGAGGTCGCAGGTTCGAATCCTGCCACCCCGACTTTTTATAGATGCGGGTAATGCTTTGAGAGGAAGCATTTTCTATGACGGAGAAATAAGGGCAGGATCGCGCAAGTAATCCTGCCATCCCGACAATCCATAGATGAGGGTAATGCTTTGAAAGGAAGCATTTCCTTTGACGGAGAAATAAGGGCAGGATCTTACATGAAATCCTGCCACACAGACCTTAGGTCTCCACTCGGAGGCCTTTTTTTTTTGGTCCACTAGCTCAACTGGATAGAGCAGCTGCCTTCTAAGCAGCAGGTTTCAGGTTCGAGCCCTGAGTGGATCACGGCGAAGTCCGCTAGCTACTGCTAGTGGACTTTTTTGTTTCAGAACAGGATAAAGCATCACGTTCCTTCAAGAAGGTTTCAGGCCTGCCTGCCGGCAGGCAGGTTCGAGCCCTGAGTGGATCACTTGGTGATCAAAGCCTTGTCAGCGTTTGCTGGTCAAGGCTTTTTTTGTAGTCAACCGTAGAGCATACGCTTGATGACCGCTTTTAGAAGAGCCTAGCTCTACCCCGCTCCTAAATATTACCCCTGCAATCCACGCCAAGCCAACTTCGATAGCTAGCTTTGGTTGAGAAAAATTGATCTTATATGCTAGCTACACTTCCTCCTGATTCGATCTGGAGATTTTCAACCTTAGGCTCATTTGGCCCAGCCATTTCCAGATGCCTTGCTATAGTCGCATTCTTCGCGCTGCTCTTTGTTGCACCCCTTACCATTCGCGGGCAGGAGCATTCGGGACACAAATACGCACTCTACGAATCGCAAGACGGCATTGAAGTGCACGGGATTTGGAAGCATGAGAAAATGTTTCACAAAGGACAAATGATGTTGTGTTTGAAGGTGATCAACACCAACCCAAGCGCGGCGACGGTGGCCTTTGAAGTAAACTTCTATAAAGGCGCATTGCTCGCCGAAACCTTTGTTGTTGAGGGACAGTGCATTGCCTCGAAAAAGAAACTCAAAGGGCGGCGCGACGGACTTTGTTTGGGAAGCGAGGAATTTAGCAATGACGCATTGATGGACGATTCCTTTCGCTGGTCCATTGAAGAATTGGACGTGGTACACGTGGAGGCATGTGAAAAATAGCCTCGGCATTATCACGCCGACATCAAAGGCCATCGCTCGCCCTCATAAAGGTTGTTATTGACTATTTCATCCTCATTTCTGCTTCGAATTGAAGGTACTTTTGCACCATGAATACACTGTTGGCGATGGTTTCTTGTGTGGTGCTGCTCACCGCTCCTTTCAAGCTTGCGGCTCAACGTTCGTCTGAAGTACTACGAGTGCTTTACTCAGACCTTTTTCAAGGTGAAGATGTGAAGCCTTCCTTTCAGGTCTTTTCACACGCAATCCACGGAATGGACGAGCTTGAGCGGGAAGGGAAATGCGCCACCCCTATATTGACCATTGTTGACTTCACCAAACCTTCGACGGCAAAGCGCCTCTGGGTAATCGACGTCAATGGCCAAGAAATGCGCTACAACACATTGGTGGCCCATGGTAAAAATTCAGGCGGAAACGTGGCGAAGGTCTTTTCGAATCGTCCCCAGTCGTACATGAGCAGCCTCGGGTTTTACGTAACCGGAAGCACCTATCACGGAAAGCATGGACTTTCACTCTACCTCAATGGACAAGAACTCGGCATTAACGACAAGGCGAAAGAACGTGCCATCGTAATGCACGGAGCCGATTATGTGAGCCAAAGCTTCATTAAAAAGGTGGGGCGTTTGGGAAGAAGTCATGGCTGCCCTGCCGTTCCGATGCATGTACACAAGGAACTGATCGAAGCTCTGGCCGACGGCACTTGTCTTTTCGTTTGGTATCCAGACGTCAATTACTTAAAGCGTTCGCGACTGCTCGATAAGGACCTACTTTGACGCCAAGGCCATCGGCGCGTCTTCGTTCAAGGCTTCGATCAGTTTTCGATCTCGATTGTAGATGTCTTTTCTAAATTGTACCAGGCCGTCAGGACTCGTCCAGGCAGTCCAGTACAGCAAATAAACCATGGGCTTTTCCTTAATTGGAATCGTTTGTGTCTTCCCTGATTTCACCGCAATATCTATGGCATCATCGGTCCAAAATCCATCTGATTTGATTAGATGCTTCGCCAGATCTAGTGGATTTTCTACGCGGATGCATCCCGAGCTAAACGCACGTTCAGATTTCGAAAAGAGTTCTTTGCTGGGCGTGTCATGCAGATAAATGTTAAACGAATTCGGGAACATGAACTTGACGGCGCCGAGGGCGTTGTTTTTTCCTGCAGGTTGTCGGTAAGTATAAGACTTCACACTGGGACTGTTCCAATCAATGGTAGATGGGTCCAGTGCATTTCCATTGTTGTCCAGCACTTGAAGTCCCTTTGTGTTCAGGTATTCGACGTCCTTTCGGACGGCTGGGAGTACGTCGTTGTTCAAAATCGTTGGCGGTACTGTCCACGTAGGATTTAAGACAATGTACTGCATGGTGGAAGAGAACACCGGTGTGCTGCGAACGGGCTTCCCCACCATCACTTTATGGCTGCGTTCTACCTGGTTTCCTCGGATGACCTTGAGGGAGTAATCCGCAATATTTACTCGGATATGATATTCAGAAAGCTGTTGACTCAACCACCTCCAACGTTCCAAATTTGCCTGGATCTGTGCCACCCTTTCCTCGGCCGACACATTCATCGCAGCTAGTGTATTAACACCAATAGCCCCGTCAGCATCGATGCCATGCCTTGATTGAAATCGCATTACTCCTTGGCGCAAGTTGTCGTCATAAGTGCTTAGATCTTCGACTGCACCGGACTGCATATCGCCTGTTGCAAGGAGTAACTCTCGGACGTCATTTACCCTAGGATTCTTCATACCAGGTTTCAAGGTCTCACCAGGGTTAACGGTTGTCCAACCACCGCTCTCTTGAATGGATTTGTATTGCGTTAAGGCCTCCATCAACGACTTGTAAATTGGGTGGTTCGGCGCCAGGTGAGCCAAGGTGCTTCCAATCGTACCGTTTTGTGAGGCCGTTTCTAGGGCCTGAACGGGATCCATCTCATGTCGGAGCACGTGCCATTGTGCATCTATGCTTTGGGGATTCACTTTACCCGAAATCATGTGGGAGGTATAGAGCAAGTAAGCATCGGTCATCAACAATTCAAATTCTGCGCGTCTCAAAGGCGTCCACGTCTCCAATGCAATCAATCGCTCCAATGTTTCAGAATGGTAATCCGCAGGATTCAATCCGTGTTCGGGAGCTTTGCGGATGATCGCCAAGGCTTTTTGAGCGTCTGAAGTGTTTGTCCAAACCTGCTGAAACGAACGGTTTTGATAGAAACGAGGCACGGCTTCCGCACACTGAATACGATCTGAACCTATGCGTACGATTCCCAGCGAAACGTTTTCAACCTTTCTTCTCAGGTACTCTTCAACCTCCTCTTTGGGTGAAAGAGAAAGCAGTGTTAACAGTAAAAAAAAGGGAAGTATGCTTTTCATAAGATTGCGCTCTTCCCAAAGATAATGGATGCATCCCGTACCAATCACGACTCGCTTGTTGTACATTCGAGTACATTAAACAACTGTGTAATGAAACGATACTTCCTAGCAATCTTGGCCGTTACTGGTCTCCTCTTGACTTCTTGCGAAAAGTGCAGGGAGTGCTCTTGTGAATCAACCACCGTCTACGAATTTGAAGAAGGGTTTGATGAGTCTGTAGAATCTTCTATCCGCTCTGGATACGACAAAGAGTTCGCAGAAGATTACCCTGATTCAGAGGAAGAAATTTGCGAGAAGCGGGGGAAATTCGACGACGCCAAAGCCGCGTACGAATCCAAGTCCATCGTGATCTTCGAAGACGACAACGTACAAGGCTATGATTGGAGCGTGAACTTCAATCGGAGTTGTTACTGCGAAGACTGACCGAGAAAACATATGCATCGTGAAGCGCCCTTCGGCGCTTTTTTTTTTATTCGGCTCTCCACTTATACTTCCAACGAGCCAACCATCAAACCTTTCACGCCTTAGCACTTTTATCATCTCGCGCGACTCATTCTATGCCTAACATTGTACCCTGTGATTAAACTGACGAACATCAACAAGTACTACAGTGCTGGATCGCATAAGCTCCATGTACTGAAAGATGTAAACCTGGAGGTCGGTGCAGGGGAATTGGTCTCCATCATGGGCTCTTCGGGTTCTGGAAAGTCGACCTTGCTCAACATCTTGGGCATCCTTGATGAATACGACGGCGGCGAGTACACGCTGGACAACACCTTGATCAAGAACCTGAGCGAACAAAAAGCTGCGAAATATCGGAATGAATTCATCGGCTTCATCTTTCAGTCGTTCCACCTTCTCGGGTACAAAAACGCGCTGGAAAATGTGGCCCTTCCACTGTACTATAGAGGTATCAGTAGAAAGAAGCGAAATGCGATGGCCATGGAATACTTGGATAAAGTTGGTCTCAAGGATTGGGCGGAGCACATGCCCAGCCAACTATCTGGAGGGCAACAACAACGTGTTTCCATCGCGCGCGCCTTGATCTCTCAACCAAAATTGATCTTGGCCGATGAGCCTACCGGCGCATTGGATTCGGTCACCTCCGGAAATGTCATGCAGCTGTTTCGCGAGGTGAACAAACTCGGAATTACCGTGATCATCGTGACGCATGAAAACGACATTGCCAACTTAACCGATCGCCAAATCCATTTGAAGGATGGAAAGATTGTCGAAAATGTAGATGCCCATGTTTGACCTGGATAAGTGGCAAGAAATTTTCAGCACGATTAGCAAGAACAAGTTGCGTACGTTCTTGACTGGTTTCAGCGTCGCTTGGGGAATTTTTATGCTTATCCTTCTCTTAGGTTCTGGACGAGGACTTCAGAACGGCGCTCAAAATCAATTTGCTGGTGATGCCATCAATTCCATCTGGATTTCACCTGGTCGCACGTCACTGCCTTTCGAGGGACTCAAGCCCGGAAGAGAGATTCGCATGCGAAATGAACATTTCGCTGACTTGAACAAGAATATCGATGGCGTGGATAACTTGTCCGCACGCAAATACGCCTGGGGTTCTGGCCTCACCTCGTATAAAAATAAGTCGGGCAATTTTGACATCGTCGGATGTTTGCCCGGAGAGAAAGCGTCGGAGCAAATCGAAATGCTCGGTGGCCGATTCATAGATGCCTTGGACATCAAAGAAGCGCGTAAGGTTGCATGCTTAGGAATCGACATGAAGAAGGAACTTTTTGGCGATGACGATCCGGTTGGCACTTACATTAATATTCAAGGCATTCCATTCAAGGTCATCGGATACTACATGGACCAAGGAGGTGATCGTGATGTTCAAAGGGCTTGGATACCCCTTTCGACCCATCAGCGTGTTTTTGGCGACCCAACACGCATTGATCGAATGGCGATGACTACAGGAGATGCTTCGATCGAAGAAGCTAACTTAATCGTTGAGGAGATTCGCGGGCGGCTTTCAAAACAATTGCGGTTTGATCCGGCGGATGATCGGGCCATTTTCATTCGAAACAGGGCGGAATTTTACCAGCGGTTCGTAGACCTCTTTTCTGGCATCCGCGTGTTCATTTGGATCATCGGCTGTGGAACCATTTTAGCAGGCATCGTAGGCGTGAGCAACATCATGATGATCGTGGTTAAAGAACGTACGAAGGAGATAGGCATCCGAAAAGCCATGGGGGCGACCTCGAGTTCGATCATTGGCCTGATCATGCAAGAAGCCATTTTCATCACAACGGTAGCGGGCTACATTGGACTTTGTTTAGGTGTATTGTTGTTGGAATGGGCTGGAAACTTAATTACCGGGTCCGATTTTTTCATCAACCCTGAAGTAGACCTAGGCGTGGCCATGAGCGCTACGGTACTCCTCATCATTGCGGGTAGCATTGCAGGCCTCATCCCTGCCATTCGCGCGTCTAGAATACAACCCGTTATAGCACTTAGAGAAGAATAACATGTTTGATTCAGATCGTTGGCAAGAGATTTATCACGTGCTCGCTAAGAACAAGCTGAGGACGGCGCTGACTGCGTTTGGCGTGTTTTGGGGCATGTTCATGTTGGTCATCTTAATGGGCTCGGGAAATGGCTTGCGCACAGGGGTACTCAGCGGATTCTCAAGTTTTGCCACCAACAGTTTTTTTATGTGGGGTCAATCGACCAGCATGCCCTACAAAGGGTTTCAGCGCGGTCGACACATCAATTTTACGAATGACGACACCGAAGCGATGAAACGTGAGTTGCACGGAGCACAGGTAATCGCTCCGCGCTGTCAGCTCGGTGGCTATCGCGGAACCAACTATGTTACACGAGGAAAATTCAGCGGCAGCACGTTCTCCATTACGGGTGACACGCCTGATGTGATAGAAATAACACCAAAGAAGATCATCCAAGGGCGCTGGTTAAATGACAAAGATTTGGCCGAGAAACGAAAAGTTGCCGTAATTGGTTCCCGCGTTCGAGACGTGCTTTTCGAAGCCGACGAAAATCCGATCGGGGATTACATCAATGTGAATGGTATCTACTTTCTCGTCGTGGGCGTTCACGACCTTGAATTCACTTCTGATCATGACGATGGCGAGCTCGAATCGATTTTAACGCCGCTCACCACCTTTCAACAAGCCTTTAACTGGGGAAATAACATCGGATGGTATTCCATCATGGGCAAACCAGAGGTGAAGATTGAGGTTTTGGAAAAGGAAGCTCGCCAATTGCTCATGCAACGGCACAATGTCCATCCGGAAGATCCACGAGCCATCGGCGGTTGGAACGCATCCGAAGAATTTGAGAAGATTACGGGCCTTTTTACGGGAATCAATGTCTTGGTGTGGGTTGTAGGTGTATTCACCTTGCTCGCAGGCGTCATTGGTGTGAGCAACATCATGTTGGTCGTTGTGAAAGAACGCACCAAAGAAATCGGGATAAGAAAAGCAATCGGAGCCACGCCCTACTCCATCGTTTCTCAGATCATTTTAGAGGCGATCATTTTAACTGGCATCGCAGGATATTTAGGGCTTTCAGCAGGCGTCGGCGTGCTCGAAGCCGTAAACAGCGCGATGGGCGAAGGAGCCCCGATGTTCAGAAATCCAGAAATTGACCTAAATGCCGCGTTGCTTTGTCTTTTCATCATCGTTGTAGGAGGTGGATTGGCCGGAGTAATCCCTGCGCAAAAAGCCGCTGGCGTGGATCCTATTATAGCCTTAAGAAGTGAATAAAATCATATGAAATCAATCATCAGAATCGGATTTGGAGTTCTTCTACTTGCACTATTTGCATGGACCTTGTGGTTCCTTTATCAAAAGAACCAAGAAGAGCCCGTTGTCTTCGAAACGGAATCTCCCATCCATAGAACCATCATCAAGAAAAGCGTAGCCACGGGATCTGTAGTTCCGAGAAACGAAACCTTCATCAAACCTCAGATATCGGGCATCCTCCAGCAGGTATACGTGAAGCCTGGCGACATCATCAAGCAAGGAGATTTAATCGCGAAGGTGAAAGTGATTCCTGATATGGTTTCACTCAACAACGCTGAGAATCGCGTCAATCGCGCCGAAATTTCATTGAGCAATGCGCAAATGGACTACGGTAGAAATGAAAAATTGGCCAATGACAAGGTAATCTCCGAAGCCGAATTCCAGCAGTTTCAGATTGCACGTAGACAAGCGCAAGAAGAGCTCAACGCCGCAGAAGACGCCTTAGCTATTATCAAGGAAGGTGTTTCCAAAAAATCGGCGAACAGTTCAAACACCTTGATTCGATCTACCGTAAACGGAATGGTCTTGGATGTACCGGTCGAAACAGGCTTCAATGTCATCGAAGCAAATAACTTCAACGACGGCACCACCATTGCGAGTGTGGCAGACATGGACAACCTCATCTTTGAAGGAATGATCGATGAATCCGAAGTGGAAAAATTGGAGCTTGGAATGGAATTGATCATGACCATCGGTGCCATCGAAGACAACGAATTCAAGGCGATCCTTGAATACATTTCACCAAAAGGGGTGGAAGAAGAAGGGGCCATAAAGTTTGAAATTGAAGCCGCCGTAGCAACGGATACCAATCATTTTATCCGGGCAGGGTACTCGGCCAACGCCAACGTCGTTTTGGAGCGGAAAGACGACGCTTTGTCCATCGATGAGGGACTTGTAGTTTTTGAAGAAGACAAGGCCTTCGTAGAAGTGGAGACCTCTCCTCAACAATTTGAGAAACGCGAAATTGTAACGGGCATCTCCGATGGCATATTCATCGAAGTAGTGTCTGGATTGAGCGCTGAAGACAAAGTGAAGGTTCCTCAATAAAAACCGAATAGAAGCATCGGAGACGTTACGAACACGCGTGACCCAGAACGCGGTCCGGGCTCTCTAGCTATGTGACCTGCTGCTGAGAAGCCAACGACATCATCGCTCAGCTATTTCCCATTTGGTTCTGAAGGGACAGGTTTGAAACTGGGGGTCCACCCAAATGTATGCTGCACTGGAATGGTCAGCTATCCATTTTTCTAGTTGGATGTTCTCCTTTCTCCGTTTCGTTGACTGCTGAAGGCGGTTGTAATCGTCTTTGATATTAGCTACGTGTGGCTCGGTCATGTCGACCAACTGCACCAATCGGTACGCACGTTTTCCATCCTCCGATTGAAAGAGTTCTGGCCCAGCCATTTCGCCCTCCTTGAGCTTTTCGATGGTGAACAGTAAGTTACGGTCCATCTTACCAAGCGTCTCCATGTCGAACTTATTGGTGGCATTTGTGGGATTGATCATCATTCCACCGTTCATGCGCGTTTGCTCGTCGTCGCTGTACTTTATCGCAGCCTGTGCAAAGGTCAAACTGTCGATCGTCTCGATCTTGGATTTAATGCTGTCTAGCCATACCTTGGCCTTTTGGAGGTCGCGGGGGGATACTTGAGGAATCAGAAGAATGTGCCGCGCGTTCATCCGGTCTCCTTTACGTTCGATCAGCTGAATGATGTGGTATCCGAATTGTGTCTTTACGATGTCAGAAACCTCCCCAGGCTGAAGGGCCAACGCGGTATTGGCGAATTCGGGGACGAGTTCAGTTCTGTCAACAAACCCTAACTCACCGTTATTCATAGCCGAACCTGGGTCTTGGGAATACAAGTACGCGAGGGTTCCAAATTCCTCTCCGCCCTCCACACGCTTGCGGAATGCGCGCAACTGGTCTTTGATTCGATCTTCTTCTTCGGTAGAAATCGGAGGTTTCCGCACGATCTGGGCGATCATCGCCTCGGCATTGATATAAGGAATACTATCCTTTGGAATGGATGCGTAAAACTCCCTGACTTCGGCAGGCGACACCGTCACTCCCCCGACCACTTGTTGTTGCATGGTTTGAATCAGCAGGAGGTCTCGCACCTCGTCTTTAAAATCTGCCTTGATCTCATCTATTGTCTTGCCGTAGAATTTAACCAACTCCTCTTCTGAGCCGAACTGGGAGATAAAATAACGCAATCTACGACTCAGCTCTTGCTCAACTTGATCGGGAGTCACAGAAACGCTATCTGCCTTGGCTTGGGTTAAAAATAGCTTCTGGTACATTTGATCCTCGATGACTTGACACCGCGAATTCGCGGTGACAGGAATGTCTGATAGCGTCATCTGGTCAATCTGCTCTTCGACATCGGATAATAAAACAATGTTTTCACCGACCACAGCGACCACCTTGTCGATGACCTCATTTTGCGCCAATCCAACCTTAGAAAGTGAGAAGACAATAAGTAAAATCAATGCGTTTCGCATGGTCCTAATTCGGTATTTGCGGCTTGGTAAAAATGGTCACATTTCCCTTCGAAACCGCTGTTTTATACAGTTTGCTCCGAATTGAACTCAGCAGCTCTAGCTTGCGTTTGTTCAAAATCAAACTTTTGATCCGGTTCCTTTCTAGTTCCAGAGGCGACAATGTGTTCTTGGATTGAAGGTCTCGTATGGAAAGGTAATAAACATGGTCTGGGTCCGTAAACTCCACCAGATTGTCAGAACGTAAAAACGACTCTTTATTGTACACTTCTATGGGCAGCTCTCGAAGCAACTCGTTAAAGTAGACCCAATTGGTATCGTTGTAGTACTTCACGGCGTACTTGTGGCAATATTCGGTCAAGACCTCTAAATCCTCGGGCTCCTCGGATTGAATCCATTGTTGTACATCGGGTTGATTAGGACTGTTCAGGGCCAATTTTACGTAGCGTACTTTGAGGATGTAGTCATTGAGCTGGAATATTTCTTGGTTCTCGTCGTAAAAATTGATGATGGCTTTCTCCGTAATAACGGTGTCAAGTTTTTGGTTTACCTGTTCTTTCTCATAGGCGAAGATGTACAGCTCCTTGCGGTACTTTTCCACCCTGTCTTCGATGTCGGTTTCAACGCCTTGCAGGTTGTACTTTGCCTGGCTGTACATCAACTCACGGTTGACCCACGTTTGGATCAAGTTGTTGGCCAATTCGGTGCTGTCCGCGGCAGAAAGATCATTGGGAATGGAGGTCATCAATTCAGCGTACGAAAGATAATTCTCTCCCACCTGGGCGATCACAGGGTCCTTCAGGGTTTTTTCCTGGCAACCGATAAGGCTCAGGAAAACCAAGGCCGCTATGAATGCAATTTTCAAAATCTATTCTTCAATCGAATGAAAGACGTCCATGTTGATGCTGTAATCGTAACGTTCTCTGAGCTCGGTGATCCACTCCTTTTCCAAATGGGTTTGGTAGTCAGAGGTAACGAGACCTCGGCACTCAACGAGGGCCTTGGGCTCTGGTGCCTTGAGTGAATAAATCTGCACAATCACGATTTTACCATTGTTCCCTTCCAGTTGTTGGATTCCAGCTTGCCAAGTGGCCTGATCGACGTACTCTTCGTCGCCTTTGCTGTATAAACCAGATCGAATCGATAGATTCAATGGATTCTCTTTGTTCACCATTTCCAAGATGTCATTGTCGGTGTATCCCTTCTTCACACGCTTCTTCGCAAGCTTCATTGTCTTCTTTGCGATGGACTCGTTCTCGCATAGGTAGATGGAAGCATCTACCCGTTCATCCCACATATAATTCTCCTTGGATCGTTCGTAAAAGGCTTCTAACCCAGCGGTATCCTTAACGGCGTTCGACCAGACTTTTTGATCCATCAGATCAAACAACAATATTCCGTCGTGGTACTCTTGCACCAAGGCTCGATAATCGGGGTGCTTGTATCCCAATACATCGTTCTCAAAATCAATCAAACACGCATTTACAAAGCCACTCCACTGGCTCTCAAGCGCATCGCTGACGGTTTCATTTGCACCGTAGCGTCGTTGGAATTTCCGGAGGTAATCGAAGTAGTCTTCTTGGGTAAAGGATTGGGAAGTCTTGCTGTACTTGTTGTCGGTGATGATCAAGACTACCTCTTTCAATCCTTCGGGTTGTTAAGGAGTCCATTTTCCCTGCAAGTACTCGCTGGTAACCAGTTTATCAACCGCATTCCGCATTTTAAAATTATAGCTCAGGGTGTATTCTGTCTTGAGTCGGTTGAGCAAGGAAATCCTTCCCTTTTGTCCGCGGGAATCGCGTTCAATCTTCTTTTTGATTTCTGTTTTCAATTCCTCAAAAGTGCCGATGCCACGGTAGTCGTCTCTTCGAATGATGTGCCAGCCGTAGTTGGTTTGGACAGGAGCTGTGATCGCCCCTTCTTCTTCGAGTTCAAACGCTGCGTCCTCAAAGGATTGCACCATTCTGCCGGTTCCGAACCAAGGGAGTTGCCCCCCATTTTTAGCCGAAGACTTGTCATCTGAATACTCTTGAGCGAGCGTTTTAAAATCTTCGCCTGCTTTTATTCGTTCGTAGATCTCATCTGCCTTTTCCTTTGCCCTAACCCTTTCTTCATCGCTCATCTCAGCGTTGGACTTCACCATGATATGCGAAACCTTGACTTCACCCCTCGCTGGACGTTTATCATTCACAAAAACAACGTGGTATCCGAATCGGGTACGTACCGGCGCACTTAATTTTCCCACTTCCGTTGCATAGGCGGCATTCTCAAACGGGTATACCATAGAGAAAGCTGTAAAATAGCCAAGGTCTTCCGCGATGACGTCTCCATCATTGGCATTCCGAATCCGACCCATTGCGAGTTGCATGTCTTTTTCTGTGCGGATGTCATTGGCGATTTTTTTCAATCTTTTCAGTGCCTCGAGTGTGTCCTTCGGAGATGCATCTTCAGCGACCTTCACTAAAATATGATAGCCCGAAACGTCTTGTTGCAATCGATTGTATGCCTCCATGATCAATTGGTCGTTCGTCTCACGATCAACGAGGTAGGGCTGCGCTAGTTGACGTCGATATCCTTCAAGCTCATTCACAAACTTTGGAGCCGTATCCATTCCTAAATCCTCGGCTGCTTTCACTTTCAACTTAAAGTTGAGAAAAAGATCGAGGTACTCTTCCATCGTCTTTTTGTCAACGACTGTAGATGTGTTGTTCTTGTTATAAATCGAGAGGAAATCATCGACCGTCACATCCTTTCCCTCAATGCTCATCAACACTCTATCATCCTGAGCCATTGCTCCGAATGCCAGGCAAGCAACCAACATGGATACTATTACTTTCTTCATTTCCTATTTACTTGATTGATTTTGTATTTGTTATCTACTGGTGTAATTGGGTGCTTCGCGGGTGATGGAAACATCATGCGGGTGGCTTTCACGTACGCCGGCGGCTGTTATTCGGATGAACTGAGCTTTTTGGAGTTCTTCGATGCTCGCCGCGCCGCAATATCCCATTCCTGCTCTCAAGCCGCCAATTGCTTGGTACAGCACTTCGCTGAGCTTTCCTTTGTACGGCACGCGTCCTGAGATGCCCTCTGGCACCAATTTCTTGATGTCGTCTTCAACGTCCTGGAAGTATCGATCGCTGGAACCCTTTTGCATCGCCTCAAGGCTGCCCATGCCTCGGTAGGTTTTGAATCGCCTTCCTTCGTAAATGATGGTTTCGCCTGGCGACTCTTCCACGCCGGCAAACATGGAGCCCACCATAACGCACGACGCACCTGCTGCAAGCGCCTTCACAATATCGCCGCTAAATCGTATGCCTCCGTCGCCGATCACCGGTACACCACTGTCTTTGATTGCATTCGCTACGTCCATGATGGCACTTAGTTGTGGTACTCCTACACCTGCGATGACCCTCGTCGTACAAATCGAACCTGGGCCGATGCCAACCTTCACTCCGTCGGCTCCAGCTTTTACCAAGGCAAGTGCTGCCTCTGCCGTCGCGATGTTTCCTACCACAAAGTCAACCTTATCGCCAAACCGTTTGCGCGCTTCGATCAGCGTATCGATTACCCCTTTTGAATGTCCATGGGCAGTATCGATGATCAGCGCGTCTACTCCCGCATTGACCAGCGCTTCCATTCTGTCATAAGTATCTGGAGTAATCCCCACCGCCGCAGCTACGCGCAAGCGACCGTAGTCGTCTTTGCAAGCGTTGGGACGAATCCTAGACTTAATGATGTCTTTGAAGGTGATCAGTCCTAACAGGTTGTCTTCGTCATCGACCACTAGCAATTTTTCAATCTTGTGGTTTTGCAGGATTTCTTCCGCCTTGGTCAAGTCGCTGCCGTCTTTGGTAGTGACTAAATTCTCACTGGTCATCACCTCAGCGAGGGGACGGTTCATGACCTTCTCAAAACGCAGGTCGCGATTGGTGACAATGCCTCGAAGCTTATTTTGTTCATCGACTACGGGAATCCCGCCGATCGAATGTTCTTTCATCAAGGAAAGGGCCTCGCCTACGGTAGACCCTTGGAGAATGGTAACCGGGTCTTGAATCATGCCGCTTTCTGAGCGCTTTACCTTCCGCACTTCCGCTGCCTGTTCTTCTGCGGTCATGTTTTTATGCAGGACTCCAATTCCTCCTTCTTGCGCTATGGCAATGGCAAGGCTCGACTCGGTCACTGTATCCATCGCGGCAGAAACTAAAGGCGATCGGAGTTCGATGTTGCGCGAAAAGCGAGAAGTAATCTCAACATTCCTCGGAAGGATTTCGGAATAACTTGGAACGAGGAGGACATCGTCAAATGTCAGTCCTTCTTTGATGTTGTATGCGGAATTACTCATGCTAACGGCTCTTAAAAAATTGGGCAAAAATAGGAAGACCTAACCGTTTAGAGAGAGGATAATTCTAAATAGTCATTAACAAAACAAGATCAACGGATCAGATGCACCTTGCCTGTTTGCTCTATCGCCTCGCCGAAGGCATTGCGCAAGGACAGGTGAAAGGCGTATGTGCCTGTGTGGTACCCTTCTCCAGTCCATCCCATATCAGGGTTGTCCGTCTCAAATACCATTCTGCCTACTCTGTCATAAATGACCAAATGGTAGTCAGACTGGTCGATGAAATTCACAAAGGGTTGGAAAACATCGTTCACTCCATCACCGTCAGGGCTAAAGGTATTGGGTACAAAGGCAATTGCTGGAAAAGAAAGGCACAGCAAGTTCGATACGGAAGTGTCTTGGATTCCATAGCTGTTTTCGCCGTTCTCCGGCACCTTCACGAAATAGCAAACCTGCCCATTCACAGCAGGCAGGTAGCCGATGTCATCGAGGTGAGTAGCTGGATTCGTATAGCTCCCGATGGCTTCATCCATCCCAGCAGAACGGTACAATTCGTAGCTCAATACGCCATTCCCCAATGAATCGAAGCCTTCGTAAGCATTCCAATCGATGGCATTGATCAAGTCACGTGCGTTCTTCGTGCCAGAGACGTGCACACTCGTCGCCGCTTGGGACCAAGCAATGATGTCATCGCAGGCATCGTAAGCAGCAATTTTATATCGATACGAAACCAGTCCGGCCTTGCCGCTGAAATCTTCCAAAAAGAACGCCGATCCCTGGTTTGCGTTTTCCTTTTCGATCAGGACAAATCGATCGTCACCCTCCATGGCTCTGAAAAGCCCAAAGTTTGCGGCTTCGGAGATTGTGTCAACCAACACATGGACTCGGTTGTTCCCATTCGCGTGGTTGTTCTTAACGCTTGAGATATAGAAGAATTTAGGTGCCTTTTTCTTCTTCAAATCGAAGTTCAACTTATTGGACATTGCTTCCTTCCCGGTAGTAGCGTCGATGCAGGTAACCACATACGTGTACTTGTTTCCGGCTTCCAATCCTTGGTCAACAAATAGGCTATCCATCGCCGACAAGGTGGCAATGCGCTGAGACGGGCCGCCGTTGGTCTGCCGATAAACACCAAAACCTCCGAGGTTTCGGACCCCTAGAGCGAATGGAGCCTTTGGATGCGACCACTTTATAGCGAGTTCACCGGCACATCGTTCAAAGCTGATCGTATCGATAAAAAGTGTCACAAAACGAATATTGTCTGGTGCTTGGTTGTACCACATGTTGGTGCTGTCGAAACAACTATCAAATGGCGCAACCGAGAGCGTTTCCGGCTGCATGAGTCCATTGATCTGATTGTCCGTGAAGGTGTACGAAAGCACCGATTCTCCAAAAGAAGTGTCGGTACGTACAAAGTCTTCGAAGTAAAAAACCAAGTAGCCGTAGGTGTCCTTGGATTTACTCGCCGGCCACTCCAAACGTACCGCCCCGGTCGCTGTATCCACACTTGCACAGCTCAAGCTCACTTGTTGAGGAGGCTCTTCGTCGATCACCAGTTTTTGGGCTAAATTCGAACGGCTGATGCAGCCCCCTATCCCCTTGGTTTCAACCCGGTAAGCAACTGCTTCTGTGCATAGAGCGATAGTATCTTGGGTAGCAGTACCCGGAAAATCCAGTTTTTTAAACAACGGCCAAACTCCGCCGGTGTCTTGTTTGTAGACTCGATAGATGGAATCCTCGCTCAGAAGCCCTGAATGGTTCCACCCCAAACTGATGCGCTTCCCATTGGATGATATTCCCACTACCAAAGGAGAAACCGTATCCGACGCCAAACTCGTGTCAGCGAAGCCATTGTATACCTGAACAATGAAAAAGCTACCTGAGCCCGCAAAGCTCCCGGTGACCAGGACAGAATTCTGGTTGTAATCGGTAACTTGACTGAGGATGGAAAAATTCGCCGTTGCACCCGATCGGTAGTAAACCAAGTATTGATTAAAGTCTGATCCCGTATCGGCAGGTTGCTCCCAATACAAGGTAATATCGTCGTTGTCATCAAGGGATATACACCGCAAAAGCGGAACGGTCTGTGCCTGCACCGAGAGTGCAAATAAAATACAGACCAAGGCGAGAAAGTATGTCGGCGTAGCTTTCAAATCTAAGGTGCAAAGGTACAACGCTTTACCCCTCCTTTAGATTGTGTTCAATACACTTAATACTCACATTAATTAATTGTTGGTCAGGGACATTTGGAAATCTTTTACATTTGCCAACTGATCTATGCTCCAGAAAAAGCTCATTATTGCCACTTTTATCAGCCTCTTTGCCTTTGGCTCCGTGCGTTCGCAATACGCATTGGACGTTGGTGTAAACGTGGGTTTCGCGAACTATTTAGGTGAAATTGGCGGTGGTCCTGGTCTCGCACGCGATTGGATTCTCGACATGGAGCTCAATCAAACGCGTTGGAATCCGGGGGTTTTTGCGCGATATCGACTGGATTATAACTGGGCCATGAATTTTGGTTTGCAATACATCCGACTTCAGGGTGCAGACAGCCTCACGGAAAATCCCAATCGATTTGCAAGAAACTTGAGTTTCCGCAATGACGTGATTGAACTAGGAGGCACGGTTGAGTATTACTTCTACAACCAACCCGACGTTGGTCGTACAGGACGCTACTTATTGGATTTCAAGGCCTATGTATTCGGAGGCGTCGCAGCCTTTTATAACAATCCAAAGGCGCAATTGAATGGTCAATGGGTTCCTTTACAACCGCTGAACACTGAAAATCTAGACAAAAAGTACAACAGGATTCAGATGGCCGTTCCGCTTGGATTTGGCTTCTACTACACCTTCTCTCGCATCCATCGATTTGGTTTGAATGCAGCTTGGAGGTTCACCTTTACAGACTATATAGACGACGCGAGCACAGTGTATCCTGACCCACTCGAGCTCGAGAGCGAAGAAGCACAATTGCTATCCAACCGCACATCAGAAGTTGCATCGCACCCTTTGGCTGCCGAATTGGTACCCTTTTTTAGAAAGGGCGGTGTGCGCGGAAATCCCGACGCAAAAGACAGTTTCATTACCGTTGGGTTTCAATACTCCTACGTCATTCGGGGACAGTCCAAAAGCTTTGGTCGAAGAAAGAACTATCTCTACGGTCGTCGTCGAGGAAGATCGGGTCGCGCTCGATTCTAAGCCGCTTGCCAAGAATTCTTGTTACTTTTCCTGTCAAATTAAGATTCATGAAGTGGACATTCATTTGCATCGCTGCTATACTCCTGACTCTTCAGGCCCATTCTCAAGACATCAATCCTGAAATCTTCCGAAAGAATATCGACGTGCTCTATGAGGCCGCCGACGCTGGGTTCAAATCCATCAAAGGGGATGAAAATGGTACCACAGACCAAGGAGACGTGAAGCACCACTCGACCAGGAAAATCTCTGGGGCCGTGGATGTTTTCATTAAGGTAGACTCCGAAAAAACCCATACGTACGTAGCCATTTTCGGAGCCAAGGACTCCAAATCAGCGCAGGCCAAGGTGGAGCAAATGGCCCAGCTCATATTCGAACAAATCGGCGACAAAGGGTTTAAGCGAAACGCAGGTACGGATATGGATTATGAGGGCTATCGCAAACAAACCGTTGAATACGATAGCGACAACATCGATGATTTGGGTCACCATCCTTCATTTTCAGTCGGCATATTACGCGGTACCAATCCCCCCGTGGTTGAATTGCAAATCAATGAACCGCTTTGGAAATGAGCTTATACGTGCAGTACGGATGCGGCCTGAGCGCACCGACCACTTGGACAAACTTTGACGCGTCACCCACCTTGCGGATCCAGAAAATTCCTGTAATTGGAAGTGCATTGGCCAAAAAAGTCCAAGGATTCACCTTTCCTGATAATGTACGCTATGGCAACATTGTCACCGGCCTTCCACTTCCTGACAACAGCGCTGACGCTGTCTATTGTTCGCATGTACTCGAACATTTGACGATTGAGGAATTTAGGAAAGCGTTGAGACAATCTCATCGCATCCTAAAGCCTAACGGCATCTTTCGATTGGTCATGCCCAATCTTGAGCGGCTGGTCCATCAATATTTAGAGAATCAAAAGCTGGTTCCAGCTGAGGCCTCGATCAAGTTTATGGAGAATACAGGTACTGTCCCCGTAGAGGTGCGGAACCGAAGTTTCTTCGCTTCTTTGAAAAGGCAATATGCCAATTCATTGCATCTCAGCTTATGGGATGCTGTATCCACGAGGAATGAACTCTTGAAAGCGGGATTCTCTGAAGTGCGTGAAGCTCGGTTCAATGACAGCGAATTGGAGTGCTTCAAAGCGGTCGAAGACGAGTCTAGGTTTCAGCACGCGCTCGCATTTCAATGTTCCAAATCTTAAGGAAACCAGCTCTATCCAAAGAATTGGGCAATTTTCGACAAGGGCTTTCTGATGCGGGTGAGTAAACTCATTTTTTTTCCATTTTTTTTCCATGCCCTGGCATCCTCTTGATTCGCTTTCCAACGATTGCTGAAGGATGCATTGCTGGCTCCACCTGTGCGCATCTTGATCATCACATTTGGTATGTATTCGGCTTTCAGCTCATGTGTCAGAAGCATCCGAAGCATCAGTTCATAATCCGCTGACTGACGAAAGCTAGTGTCATAGCCTCCATACGCTTCATAATGTTCTCGTTTCAAGTAAAACGTGGGGTGGGCCGGCATCCATCCGCGTACAAACAATGAGACTTGAAATGGTTTGGATCTCCATTTTCGGTGCACCCGACCGGGGTCTTCTCGGTGCACATAGTCCAAGTTACCGTACACGGCATCTGCTCCGGATGCCGTAAAGGCATCCACTACGGTTTTTAGAACCAAATCGTGGGCAAACATATCGTCTGAATGCAAGAATCCAACCGCATCTCCTGTCGCAAGGAACAAACCCTTGTTGAGCGCGTCGTAGATCCCATTGTCAGGCTCACTAATGGAACAAGAAACGATGTCATCAAATTCCGCCACGATCTCCATGGTTTCGTCCGACGAGCCCCCATCTACGACAATGTATTCAAGGTTTACGTTTTTCTGCATCCGAACAGAAGCCAGGGTGTCTCGAATGGTGCTCGCGCTGTTGTAGGCGGATGTGATGAGGGAAATTTTCATTCGATCAGCCTTTCCTTGACTTTTGTGGCTGGATTCCCTCGATAAATTCCATAAGGCGCTAACGTTCCTGATGCTACCGATGCCACGGTCAGCACCGCATGTGACCCGACCGACGTGCCTTGTGTTACTACAGCCTTCGCCCCAATCCAAGCGCCGTTTTCGACGGCAATTGGTTTCACGATCAAGTCAAAACTTGCCTTTGAATAATCGTGGTTCCCGGAAAGAATCATCGCCCCTTGGGAAATACAAGCGTGTGAACCAATCTTTACCGTATCCAGGTTATCGATCCAAACGTGCTCCCCTATCCAAACATGATCCCCCATTTCAAGCTTCCAGGGATACTTGATTTTCACATATGGCTTGAGCACCACACCTTTTCCAATTAGTGCACCAAACAACCGCAGGATCGAGCGCTTCCATGCATACGGTAGAAGGATGCCCGACTCAAAGCAAAGCCATGACGTAACGTACCACAGCAGCCGCTTTATCGTGCCCGCCCCAGGATTAAACCAGCGGTTATCGTACTTAGAAAGGTCAGTATGTTGCACCAAAAAGGTTTGTGTACTGCTCTCGCAGCTGTTCAACGTCAAATTTACGCTTTACGTAGTCTACTGCCTTTCTCGACATGGCTAAATAGGCTTCATTTTCCATGGACGAAGCTTCAGCGATGACTCGCTTCCACGCTTCCTCATCAACAAGTGGAATCACCCAACCTGCTCCGCATTCGAGAACGTCGTTCCAAGGCGTCTGGTCAGAAATGATCACAGGACATCCATTGGAGAGGGCTTCGATGATGGCATGGCCAAAATTTTCACCGGTAGTCATCGAAATGAAAAACTTGGCCGATCGATACAATGTCTCAATTTCCCCTGGTCCCTTCCCCTCGAGCCATTCCATCCCTTCATTCCGATCGACGATGTCGATGCATTGTTCCAAATAATTCGAGTCGTCTGCCGTCCCAACCAGCTTCAATCCGATGTGAGCCTCGCCATCCAAGGCCCTCAATAGCGCCAAGGTGTTTTTTACCGGGCTAATTCGGGCTACTGACAGCATTCCGTTTCTTTCTTGTTCGGGATAGGCATCAGGGACGGGCGGAAGATTAGCGGCTTCTTCAATTCGGGCATTCGAATACACCGAGCGGATAGCGGCGGACTCCTTCTCACCCGTGCTGTGAAAAATCACCTTATTCTCAATTCCGAGAATCCGGTACAACCAGAGTAGCGTCCGTTTCTTCAATGGCTTTAATGCAATGGCATTGGCATTCAGCATTCCCCTTGGTGCTACGATCACTTGCTTTCTACTTTTAAAAAGCAGGCAACGGAGCAGAGGAAAGGCATTGAAGACAGGTGAATAAATTCCATT
This sequence comes from Cryomorphaceae bacterium, assembly GCA_040221375.1. Lineage (GTDB taxonomy): Bacteria > Bacteroidota > Bacteroidia > Flavobacteriales_G > Salibacteraceae > SHAN690. The sequence goes on along the minus strand of JAVKEP010000084.1, from coordinate 14,881 downwards.
TAAATAGAGCACATCGTACTCTGAGGCCTCGACTTCTTGCCAAACCCGTGAAGCAGAAGGGTGGGACAAGTACTTCACCAGCGCCCCATCTGCCTTCACCCATACATCAATGGGCACATCATAGGGATGGGGGTCGTGCCAATCCGTATTTCGCGTCAGAATGGAAAACTCAAACGAGCCGTTTAGTTGTTGAACCATTCGATGCACCGAGGTGATCGGACCGCCTGCTTTGAAGCCAGGTACGTACCAATCCGAAAGTATGAGTACGCGCTTTTTATTCGACATGATTCATTTGCATCCAGTCTGCGAGGGTAACCATTGGCCACATCCGCGACCACGAAACCATGGGATCGCCTTTCAAAAAGCGTTGCCACATCCCAAGGGTTGCCTTTTCCTCAAAATAGGGCGTGCAAGCTAAAAAGCGGAGCCGTTCTTCGCAAAAATCCTTCAGTTCGTTCTTCATCCAATGTTCCCACGGAAGCACAAAACCCATTTTCGGACGATTCACCACCTCGTGGGGCAGAAGGTCAGCAAAGCTTTCAACCAATAACTGCTTGGGCGAAGTTGGGTACTTGACGGAATCAGGAATGTGCATGGCGTACTCCACCAATTCATGATCGAGGAAGGGCACCCGTACTTCCAGTGCATGTGCCATCGACATTTGATCCGTATCGCGCAGAAGCACATTTTGCATGTAAGTCGACATCTCTGCAATGCCAATTCGACTCAAGGTCGGGAGGGTTCCAAATCCATTGAATCGTTCTAATTCTGCTATGATGGACTGCACCTGATTTTTGGGTAGCGGGTTTCCTATCAATCCACCCACCTTGTCATCCAACCACACCTTTCTAAAAACGGGGTACAAATGCTCAAGGTCGAAGTAATCAGCGGTTAAAATTTCTTTGGTCTTAGCCGATGCCACTGACGGACGAAATGCGGTGAGCAGGTTTCCGACCATCGCTCGAAGGCCTGCCGGAAAGCTCAGAATCCAATGCCGATCAGCGATCGAGGGAATGCGTTTGAAGACGTCGTATCCACCAAAAAGTTCGTCGCCACCCAAGCCAGAAAGGGCCATGCTGATGCCCTGGCTTTTGGTTTCCTTTGAGACGATCCAAGTGTTGGGACCGTCACCAGAAGGGTGATCCATGGCCGCCAAAGCTTCGGGCAAACACTCTAAGAATCGCTGAGGTTGAAGGACTACTTCATGATGTGCAGTCTTAAACTTATCCGCGATAGTTCTCGCGTATTTCGCTTCGCTGAATTCGGATTCGTCAAAGGACACATTGAAGGTGTCGATGGGCAAATCCAATCGCTCTCGGATAACGCCGACAATGAGGCTAGAATCTATTCCGCCTGAAAGAAATGCTCCGAAGGGCACGTCAGAAACAAGCCGCCTCTCGACCGCCTTGGTGAGGTGATCTCTTACGTTTTTCTTGATGACGATGGCGTCTTTGTCTTCATGATAAGTCTGCCATGGTTTCCAATATTCGCTTTTCTGCACTTCATTGTCTTCCAGCAACAGATAGCTTCCCGCCTCTACCATTTTCACGCCTTGGACCAAGGTATTAGGCGCATGAACCGTTTGGTAGCGCATGTAATCAGCCAGAGCATGCTTGTCCAATGTAGGTGAAATCAATCCGGAAGCCAAGATGGACCTCACTTCAGATGCGAACACCACCGCATTGCCCACTTGTGTATAATAGAGCGGTTTGATACCCAGCCGATCCCTGACCAACCACAGCTTGCTTTCATGGTTATCCCAAAATGCGAATGCGAACATTCCGTTGAATTTCTGAAGACATGCCGGCCCCCACTCGATCATCGCCGCCATGACAACTTCCGAATCAGAGTTGGTTAAAAATCGGTAGTTGACCAATGACTCGCGCACCTCCTTGTAATTGTACAGCTCACCGTTATAGATGAGCACATATCTACCGTCTTGGGAATGAAAGGGTTGGTTAGCGGCTTCCGACAAGTCAATGATGGAGAGCCTTCGGTGGCCCAAAACCGCATTCTTTCCTTCGTAAACACCTTCCGAATTTGGCCCTCGATGGGCCAGCTTGTCCAGCATTATCTGAACGCGTCTTGAAGCATCTGGAAGCTCCTCTAATCCGAATATACCCGCGATTCCGCACATGGAGCAAAGAAAGACAATTGTTAAATAAGTGCGTCAGTACCTCGACTACATGGACTTCTTCTTCAGAGCTGCATTGCGCGGTTAATGGTATCGGTTTTTTTAGTTGGTTTACAGGATGGACTTCGCTTCCTTTCTAGACGCATTCAAACGAGGACTCAACAACCGCTACGTTAAATGGATTGTGAAGTTAGGGGCGACCGCATTGGCAATTTGGATTGTATCAACCAGCATCGAATTCTCTGAATTATGGGCAAAAATGAAGACGGCCAATTTGCTTTACATCTTCTTTGCCTTCGTACTCATGGTATTATCTAAGTTCCTGTCCATCGCAAGAATCAGTGTGTTTTATGAAGCACATGAAATACGGATGGATTATAAGACCAATTTCAAACTCTTTTTCATCGGGCTGTTCTACAACATGATTTTGCCCGGGGGCTTTGGCGGAGATGGATACAAAGTGGTTTGGCTCAGGGCAAATGGGTTTTCCGAAAAAGTCAAAAATGCACTACGCGCTACCCTACTCGACCGCCTCAACGGGATGATAGGATTGATGCTCATCACTTGCGGTGTCGTCTACTTATCAAGCCTGATGGCGATCGACGAAATTTCCTATGTCATATACGCCTCGCCTATTGTGGCCATTCTAGGCACACTGCTGTGCTTCCGCGTGTTCACTAATACCGTCATCGTACAGCTCAAGACGCTTCCATACTCCCTTTTGATACAAGGCCTGAGTGTTCTCGCTTTGTGTTTGAATGCTTATGCTATCGCAGGAATCGATTGGATAGAGTACACAGCTGGCTTTTCATTGAGCACATTCACATTCCTGGTTCCACTTTTCATTGGAGGGGTTGGGTCTAGGGAAGTCTTTTTGACGTTCATGGAGCCGCTCCTGGATATTCAATTGAACGTAGTACTTGCAGCAATTATGTTTAACCATGCACAGCGATTGGCCATGGCCTTGGTTGGATTACCATACATCTTGAAGCAGAAAAAAGTACTTTGAGAACATGAAGATCAAAGCTCCTGTTGGTGCCTTTCAGATCGAGAAAGCTCGTTTTCAGTAAAGGCATTTCTACTCTTGAGGTAGTTGTTCTTAACATATAGACGCACTTGATAAGGAAGCTTATCCATTCGTTTTTCGATCCACGTAAGGTGCATTCCTTTCCAGTATTCCAGTTCAGCCATCAGACTTTTTTTCGAAGTAGAATTGGAGTTGATTTCGTACCCCAAGCGCTCGGCTATTTGGCTGCATTTAGCTTGACAAAAACTTTCCCACTCTGGAGTGACATCGGCGGTGGCTTCTGCCTTTGATGCGTCTACGGCCTTGTGCAATCCTCCGTGCCAATCGAGCGGCTCTTCGTTGGGCAATGGTTTCGGAGAAAGCAAGGAAGCGTCAAATGAAACCCCCAAAAACGCGCAAATCTTCCGAAGCTCGTCGCTTGAGTTGCTGACTAAATCCTCCATCTTAACGTGGAAGCAAGCGGCTGGGTGTTGGTTCATGAACGCGAGCAATCGAGTATTAAAACTGACCCAACGAGCAGCCAGTCCATAGGGAGAGTCTAAGTCAAACGGTACCGACAGAAACGACCGAATATTCGACCTGAAATCCCGCGTTAAAACGATGAACTTAGCGTCGGGAAAAACGGCTCTCAATTCAGGCAAGCAAAGCGAATAATGCGGGTTCTTATCTCCTATCCAGATGAGTTTTTCCTTTCCCATGATCGACTTAGCAGACGTGCGGTATACGCAACGACATACCTCAGAAAAGGTCAAGGGTCGTTCGCTCAGAAGAGCGTTCATCAATTCATCTGGACTTCGAAACCACCGACTCATTCGAATGTCTAAGAACAGGTTCTTGGTAAACATGCTGTAGTCGGCATCCGACGTGAATGTCATCTTGCCAAACTTACCCACTAAATTGATTATGAAAAGTCCTTCGTGAGGAAAGTACAATCCGTCGTGTTGATTTAACATCTTTGCCAGCAGGGTCGTTCCCGAGCGTCCTCTACCTACTATGAATACGATGTTGTTTTTAATTTGGTGATTTTCTGACATTCATTCTTTTGTGAATCATTGAGTGAGCCTATCACCTCCGATCCTTACTTATTAGCCACCAAATGTAAAAAGGAATTATACCATGTCTCATGGTTATGTTGTAGCCCCAGTTCGTGACTATGTACACCGAGTATTGAAAGTTGATCTACGCTGAGCTTCGAAATCTGAAGCATCCGTTGGGTCAAGGTCTTAGGATCATGAGGATCAAAGGTCCAACCATTCTTCCCTTCTTCTAAGAAGAATTCTTTAGCCCCAATTTCATTACTTAGGAGCATTGGAAAACCTGAAATGGCCATTTCATGTACTGAAACACCCCATGGTTCAAAATGACTGGGCAAGATATAAACAGAAGTTTCGAGTAAAATCGGCAAAATTTCTTCCGGCTGAATGAATCCAAAATGTCGAATTCCAGGAGCTTCAACTTTTTGATCAAAGTCCTTCCCTGTACCTACGCACCATAGTTCCCACTCCTGATTCTCGATTCTAAATGCATTGAAAGCATGCCATAGCTCGAAGATGCCCTTGATAGAAACATACCTGCCCAAGTACAAAAAACGTTTAGGGCGAGAGGCCTTATCTCTCATGCTCAACTCATTATAAAACCTCTGATAAAACGGAAGATCGGCAATATAGAATCCCGTCGAAATTTCAGCTTCTGTAAAACCTAGCTTTAGGGCATATTCTTTCTGCTCCTTTCCAGGAACGAATGCTTTGTCGAAGGAATTTTTTAATGTAAAAGGCGATAGAAGCGATGCGATTCTCTGCTTGATACTCCCCGACCATTTATTGTCTAAGGTCAGGACTCGAACGCAATCTTTACCCACAGACCGACAAATCTTGAGATAGCCCTTATCCATCCATCCACTGCACATGATCACCTCTGGATCAAACGCTAAAACTCGAGATAAAATCGTGTCAAAATTCGATTGACCACGCACAAGAACCTGAGGTATAAAACTCAAGTCAAGGGTGAACGGGGCCTCGCTATTGACTGGCCAATGCACCAGGAGTAGGTCATGCCCTTCTGATGACAATTTTGAAAGACAACTCACCGTGTACTGAGCCAACTCTGAATATAAAACAACTATTCTCAAGGCGGATGATCAAATCTTTTCTGTCAGTAACTCGTCGGCGTCATTCGGCAGCGATTGCCAGCTCACCAAAATTGTAAACATGATAATAAATAAGCTCGTGAAGGGATTAAGAGACGCCGACAACCAAGACTCAAAGTTAGTCGAAAACAAAACGGAATAAATTAAAGGCAGCGCTATCAAGGTTTTTGATGAACTGAGCATTACCAGCCTGAGCATCCCTGTTAAGTATAGGAGAACCCCCAACAGGCCTGTGTCTAACCACAACGTCAAATACGAGTTATGAGCATTTCCTTGATGGCCAAGCAACGATAACTCATCCTTAAAAATCTGGTACAACGACTCGGTATAGCCAAATCCACCACCGACAAAAAACACATTATTGATTTTTTCCCATGCAAATGCCCATGCTACGAATCTGCCCGACCCTTCATTCAGTGTATCCGCACGCAGATATTCTTCTAAACCCAAGGTACTGATCAAAAGCGGAAGTTGTTGAAGAAAGTACTCGTAACCTAAAACAAGTCCAACGAATAAAATTATAGATACCGTATTTGACAAGTATCGGACTCTTAGAAAGAAGACGAGTATTAAAAACGCAAAAAGAGCCGTTCGGCTCCCCGTTAGAAGAAGGCTTGCCAAGAAGAATAGATAAAATATATAATCAAAACGCCACGCAGCAGTCGTTGACTTTACCTTAGAAGTAATAAGAAAAAATAAGGGAAATACTACGGTGAGAAATATACCAAGCCCATTAGGATTTCCTAAAATTCCTCTATATCGTCCTCCTAAAGTTGTAAACGCAGGATTGAAAACATGGATGACAAGACCTATACCAAGGCATACGGTCAGGAAACAGAGAAAGTCGAGCGGAAATCGTTCGTCTTCAGCTGCCGCCGAAGAATAGCCGATCGGAACTAAAAAGTAGATCAATGCATAGCTTATGGACTTCTGTAAGGCAATAAAAAGGCTGGAAGACCAGAAGGAAGCGAGTATTGCAAAGAGTAAGAAAGGAAGGAATATTCTAAAAATTTTAGTATCGACACTTCTGAGATTTCGGTAATTGAAAATTATGTACCCAAATAACAATACAACGAAGCCTATTTTGGCCTGGGCGGCAAAATCAAATACATGCGCTCTGGAGTCTGAGAGAATTAAGATAGCCACAAAGGCGATGAATATTTTGGACAAATCACGTGTGCGGAGTACAAGGATGTAACTCAAAATAACTACGCCCGCAGCAACGAACCTTGGAAGAAACGCACCTACTGCAGCCCAGACCAAGAAGTACAGGTACAAATCTTTGAACTGTTTTATATGCTGGATTAATAGCACGTCATACCCTTAACAATATTTCCTTTTTAAGTCTCTTACCAATCAACTCCCATCTAAAATGACCATTGATAATTTGAATAGAAGCGCATTTCTTAGTGTACAACTGATCTGGAGTCAATGCCAATACTTCAAGTAAGCCATTACAAAGTTCAGTTGAATTACCGGGAGGTACCAACCAACCATTCTTTTCATTAACTAAAAGACCTGAAGCCCCTACATCGGTAGACAATACTGCCAATCCCCTAGCCATAGCTTCTAGAATAACATTAGGCATACCTTCACTAATGCTAGGACATAACAACACGTCGCAGCGATCATATAATCGCATTAAATCGTCCTCGTTGCTGATAGGGCCCGCATACATAATGTGGGGGTGGTCATACTGGTGCTTACGCGGTATCGGGCCCACAATTGTCAGCTCCCAGCTACCCGACGTTGAATCTGGTAATTGCGAAATCGCCTTGTATAGTTCAGGCAGGCCTTTGAGCCTATCATGCCTTCCTACTAGAATAAATTTTAACGGGGCATGGAACTTATTCGGTTCCTCTTTGATCCAGCTATCTTCGATTCCTGATTGAATCTCAATAAGCTTATCACCTTCCCTAATCTCTTCGCGAATTATGTCTGATATTTTTCCTCCATAAGAGAATACAAAGTCCGACATGTTCATCAGTCGGCGAACGGGCGGACGCATCAGAAATTTGACCAATTCACCTTTAAAATTTGGCTGTTTTTGAAACATGTTCATTCCATGAAACTTAACCCCGACTGGCACCTTCCCTTTGCTAGACGATGTTACAAATGCCCATGCCATGAATCCTTTGCAAAAGATGAAGTCTACCCCCTTCTCATTCTGGAATGCTTCGAGATACAAAGCAGAAACTTTCTTTTGAGCTCTTAAGTAATGCCCAGGGAAAGCATCTTCCTTTGGATAAGAAAATGTCCGGATTTTAATTCTTTCGCGAGCTTTAGGTGAAAACATCAGAGCAACTTCCTCATTCGTAACGTTTTGACCCTGAACGTAGTGGTAGCAAATTACATTTACCTCATTCATTGCTAAATACTCCGCCACGAAGCGACTGTGTTTTTGCATGCCACCCATTACATAAGGTGGTATTCCGTCCGTCGCGAGAAGTACGGTCAAATCACGTTCCCTCATAAAACTCGATAATAGAGTCGCAGATGAAATCCACATCCGCATTGGACAAGTGCAAGTGCAGGGGAAGTCTTAACAAGGTTTCCGTAAAACGATCTGCATTCGGAAGCGTTCGACCTTCGTATTGATCGCTAAAAAAAGGACTCTTATGCAGACTCAAATAATGAAATACAGCACCAATTTCCTTGCTCTTAAGATGCTTAATAAGCTGGGTTCGTTCTTCCAGTGATTGCGTTTCAACAAAGAATATGTGGGCATTATTCGTTGCATAACCGGGTATACGGGGTAATGCCAGGTTACCCTGCTTCTCAAGGAAGGCTAAAGTGTTGTTATATTTATTCCATCGATGAAGCCTTCCTTCATGTATCCTAGAAATATTCGTCAACTGACCGAATAAATAAGCAGCAACTAACTCTGAAGGTAAAAAAGATGAACCCACATCAACCCATCCATACTTGTCCACTTCGCCTCTGAAGAAGGACGCACGATTGGTACCTTTTTCCCAAATGATTTCGGCGCGATCTTGGAAATTAACATCATTCACAACCAGCAATCCTCCTTCTCCCGACACAACATTTTTTGTTTCGTGAAATGAGAATGTTGCGAGATGACCAATGGAACCAAGCGGCCTTCCATTGTAATAAGATTCGATTGCCTGGGCAGCATCTTCTACAACCTTCAAGGAATGCTCCTCGGCAATTTGCATGATCGTATCCATCTCACAAGCTACTCCTCCATAATGGACTACGACAATCGCCTTAGTCTTACTCGTTATCAACGATCGAATACTCTCGGGGTCTATGTTGGGATGGGACACTTGAGAATCTGCGAAAACAATTTTCGCACCTCTCAGAACAAATGCGTTTGCGGTAGAAACGAACGTATATGAAGGAACAATCACTTCGTCGCCAGGTGCAATTTCAAGCAAAATAGCTGCCATCTCTAACGCATCGGTACATGATGTGGTCAATAGGCATTTTGAAAAACCATAGCGTAGGCGAAAAAATTCATGGCACTTTTTAGTGAAATCTCCATTTCCCGAAAGACGGCCGTCCAGAACCGCCTTTTGAACATTTTCAAGTTCTTCGCCAAATAGGAAAGGTTTGTTGAATCTGATCATCTTATCAGCTTAATTGTTCCATTCTGAGAAATCACGACGAAGATAGGTGGATAGCTCTTCAATCATTGGCTGAAACCTAGATTTCAAATGGCCTTGAACTGCATCAGAAATAATAAATCGTTCACTTTGATTGAACATATTTGAAGCTTCTGGAAGCTCGAACCCTACTTTTAAATTAAGAAAATTCTGGAGTTGACTTAAATCAAGTCCATTCACAAGACGCTCGAATTGGAGAATAAGCAAATCCTCCCCGAAAAGATTCTTTAACACCGGTACATGACACATATAATCGCTTCTCCCTATATAATCAAAAGGGTCTACTGATGTAGACATTGACCGAGGGGGTGGAGGGACATTCAAAATAAACGCTTCTTCAGGTGTACGTGTCTCCAATCCGTGCGTAACAGAAAATGAATAGTTACTCAACGCTCGATCAACAGGATTGCGCAAAATCAAGAGGATTTTCACTCCGGGAAGTAGCTTTTTAATCTGCTCAGCGACCGATATTGATTCATAGTAGCTCACACTTTTCTCACCCAAGTAGGTAACATGATCAGGATAATTAGGAAACACCTCTTTCAGATAATCTGCGTAGTTCACACTCTCTTTCAAAAAATACTTCGGCTCAGGTTTCACCGGCACAGACATAAATATTTCTGGATGACTTTGCAGGGTGTGATAGAGGAATGTAGATCCAGCTCTTTGAGCTCCGACAACAACAATATGCTGTTTGTCACCCAACTTTTTTACGAATTAAGTAGGGTTGACTTATTGCCATTTGATTCATCATCCGAGCTAAGTACTCTCCCATCACTCCCAATACAGCGAGAATGAATCCACATAGGAAAGAAATCAGGACTACTAGGGTTGTCCAACCCGGCACACTCTCTTCGTTCAGAAATCCTCTAAAAACGTAAAATATTCCAGCAATGAAACTCAGTAGACTGACGATGACACCCGCCCCGCTCATAACTTTCAGCGGAAAAGAAGAGTAGTTGAACAATAGCCTGGCTACAAGTTTGAGTATACGACCTAGGGTGTAGTTGGAAACCCCAGACTCCCTTTTGTGATGTTCTGTATCAACATTAGCAATGCACGATGCGTGCATTAATAATAATCCAGGAATGTAAGGGTAATTTGTCTGATAGTTCAGCATGAGCTGAGCAGTCTCCTTTGTGAAAATTCTAAAATTCGTTAGTGTCAAATCCTTGGGTTTTCCAAAAATCTTAGTGTTTAAATATCCGACAAACTTAGATCCGAGGCTACGGAATCTTCCATGCATCTTTTGTCTAAACCTAGCAAAAACCAAGTCATATCCTTCATCGATTTTAGAGATCAATTTGAGAATCTCCTCAGGTGGATTCTGTAGGTCATCATCCATCGTAATGATGAAGTCTCCGTTTGCATTGGCAATGCCACAATGCACGGCAGTATGTTGTCCATAATTCTTAAGGAGATCTATCGCGATGATATTCTTATTTGACTCTGCAAGCTTCTGTATTACTTTCCAAGAATCATCAGGGCTCCCATCATTTACGAGTACAATCTCCGCGTTGAGTGAATGCTTGCGCAATACCTCTTGGATCGCTTGAACCGTTTGTGTAACAACATCTTCACTTTTGTAAACGGGTATGACTATGGAATAAAAAGACATAAGATTATCACGCGTTTTCTATTGATTCATCCAAATATGATAGTACGGTAACTGAGAGACCGTATAATAACCAGCGCCTTCATAGAAGGCACAAGCCTTTTTGTTGTCACCTTGGGTGACAACTTGAAGAAGCTCAAGCTCCATGGATTTCATCCTGGCTTCCGCATTTTTTAACAAAGCTTTGCCGATACCCATTCCTCGAAAATTCTCATCGACAGCAATGATTCCAATCGACCCAATTCCATCCTTAATCGCGAATGATACGAAGCCTGCTATTTGGCCATTTACGCGATGTACTAAGACATCATCAGCGATCGTCCTATTTAGGCTGTTCTCCATCCATAGATGATAAAGCGAAACAAACTTGTCATATCCGATTTTTTGATCAATCTTAAATCGAGAATATTCACCACTCGTGAGGGCTAAGCGATACAGGGAATCGATATCAATCTTCGACAAGGATTTTTCATGAACCGACTCCAATACCTCCGATGATCTTGGATGATCTGCAATTTTTTTTTCATACGTCGTTTTTACATCCACCAACTCATATTCTAATCCAATTTTAGAAAATAAGGCCTCGTCAATTTGGTGATTTGTTGTCAGGTAGCACAGTCGTAGTTTCTGTTCATTCATTTGGTCTTTAAGTAGTTTCAGAGAAGCAACCGAAACTTGCTCAGAATGAATCGCACCGACTCTAAAACCAAAGAAGTCGGTATCCCACGGCAATAATCGAATATCTAGATCCGGAGATTTATCCATACGTTTTGTCCAATATGATCATCGCTAAAAGTTGCAATCGTTCATTCTACATTTAAGCGTTCTTCAACTATGGAAATTGGCCGTTGCTTTGTTTGATTAAACATTTTTCCGACGTACAAACCAACTACACCTATGAGCCCGATAATTATTCCAGATAAAATCCAAATCGACAAAACCAAGGAAGCAAAACCCAAGACGGTAATTCTACCAGTCAGGTATCCGTATATGGTATAGAGTCCATAGGCGAATGCCGTTAAGCAAACCATGACCCCTATTTGAATCGCAAGACGCATAGGTCGATCGCTGAATGTGATAATGGTTTCCAATGCTAAATTTAAAAGGGAAAAAAAGGAATATCCACTGCTGTCTTGCTCTCGTTTTCCATGTTGAACTTCCACACAAGAAGAGGCAAACCCGACCCAAGACATTTGTAATGGTAAAAACCGAATGTAATCACCAAGTGAAAGAACAGCTTGCACGGAACGCCTGCTATAGATACCGAAGTTGGCTACCTGATGCGGCTGATTGAAACCTGTCAGATAGTTGAACAACCAGTAGAACAAGCTGCTCATCACCTTTCTGTAAATGGAATCTTTCCGGCTGGAACGAAACGCCGTTACTATATCACTTTTTGTTTCTACCGCATGTTGCAAAAGTCTTGGAATCTCCTCGGGTAAATCTTGAAGATCGCAGTCCATAACGACGATCCAATCTCCTAGCGCAGCGAGAAGTCCCGTGTGGATAGCAGGGTGTTGTCCAAAATTTCGGCTGTGCCGTATTCCTTTGACTTCTTTAAACCTCGAGCATAGTGTAGATATTACATTCCAAGAATCGTCTGGCCCGCGATCATCAACATAGATAATTTCATACTCATCTACGCCTCTCAATGAGTCCACTAACCGATCAGTTAACTCCGCTAAATAAGCCTCTCCTTTGTATACAGGAACTACTACACTGATCATTCATGGTTTTGTTTGCGCGTATCAAAAGTAGACATTTGACATCCTGAAACACATAAGTGGGTCAAAGTCACTCTCTCTCGATTATGATTCAAAATTTATCCCGTCTAAAGGCACAAAGAATTCACTTTGTTTTCATATTGATCAACTTGATCATCTACTGTTTTCTGGGGTATCACACGTACCAGATTCAGCCTTCAGAGAGCGGTCAGTGTCTGTTTCTTGAATCAGGAGAAACGCGTACATTTTTAGAACCTATCGAACGATTGGTTAACGGAGAAGGGTATTCATGGCAAACTTCAATCAATCGCTACAAAGATGAAAGCCTGATGCCTAGTACCCGACGCACACCAGGATTTCTTCCAATATATGCTATACTCTACCAAGCACTAGGTGAAAATGGAGCTCGGGAAATGCTCGTTCTCATTCAGATTATACTCAGTCTCATTTCTTATTGGGTGCTCGGTGATGCCTTATATCAGAGAAGGAAAAACATCTATACGTTGCTCGGTTTTTATTGTCTAATTACTTGCATTTGGTATGACAAATACTTTGCATTTATCGGTCTCGGTGAAAGCTTGTCCCTTTCTCTATCAATATTAGGTATCGCTCTTCTCTATTCAAAAAAGTCCTTTACCGCCTTATTTTTTATTGGGTGCCTTTTAGGGTGGTCCGTCTTCATGAGACCTGCAATGATGATATTTTTTATTTGCGTTATCGGCGTTTATTCACTCGTGCTTTGGAGTCAGAAGATTGGGTTGAAAAATTTACTAACCCGTTTGATTTTCTTGGGGATGCCTATATCCTTAGCCCTCCTATGTTGGACCATGAGAAATTTTCAAACGACAGGAAAGTTCATCGTAGTAGAGGATTCGATTTATGAGAGTCAACCTCATCTTTATTCTCCAACCGTTAAAGCAATTCGGAGGGTTATTTTCACTCTGGGAGATCAGTATGAACGTTGGATACCAAATTCTGCTGGTGAGTTCTTTTTCTCTGGAGGTGAACTAACTTCTCATAATAAATTCGGAACAACTTATGGCTCTGACTCCTCTATTATCGAATTGAAGAAAATTTATTGGCTCACACGCGAAACAACAAACAGGAGCAATCTGGATTCATTGGACCTTCTAGCAACCAAAATTTCTGATGCGTATATCAATGGGCATATAGAACTCAACCCCTCGGAGTACTACATCGTTCGACCCATCCGTATGATGTTATCGTTGCTAACCATACGGAGTTATTCTTATATCCCATTTCCTTCTATAAATGAAATGTCGCTCTTTCAAAAAGTAATTAAGGGCATGCAATGGGCCTCCCATTACTTATTTTTACTGGCATTGGTGGTTGCTTCATATTCCCTAAGTGTGCAAAAGCTTTGGAATCGATACACCTTGACTGCAGGCCTCTTCATCCTTTGCTATTTAGTAACGCTCGCGTGGGTGTTCGGATTTACTGAACCGAGGTATCTGGTAGCCATTTACCCTTGTGGATATATCATACTCAGTGATTTTCTTGGTCATGTAGCCTTTAGCGGTAACCTAAAAACGGATACTTCAGCAGATACAGAGCTCCAGAAAGTACATGAAGGCTGAATATCAAAATGACCCATCGTAACTTCCGATTGCTCCACCCTTCTACTTTCCATATGCTATAGATCTCCTTAATTATGGCATAAAACAGGACATTCAGTGCCATAGCAGGTCCCCAAAGGAAATTATTACCCTTCGAAACAGCTCCACCTTTGTAATCTGAGAACAAGACAAAGACAATCATCGATGCAACAAAGACCATCCAAGCAAGCTTGAGCTCCTTTATCTGCCAATTGCGTTTTGGGTACATTAAGAGGAATACCAAGGGGCCAAGGATAGAAACAATCAACGAGATGAGCAGGTTATCCGACCACACTTCCCAACTTTCAAAAGGGCTCAACTTAATCGACGCGGTAGAATCGCTCTTGCCGTAATAGTATACAAACTGCGACAACAATGTAAATGACCCAACAGCCAAGATTGAGAGAGGAGCAATCTTTTCGCGAAGGTTTGACTTCTCTAAAAGGATGAAGAGCGCATAAGCAACCGAGAAACCAAGAAAATAATTTGGTTTTGCCAAGATTCCAAGAACAACCAGAACCATCGACATTATTAAATCACTATGCACGTAATTCTGAGAAGTTCGAATGCTGTACTTGAATAAGCCCAGAATAAATGGCATAGCAAATACCCATGTCGAGTTATGCCATTGAGTCGGAGATATTTGCCCTAGTTTCATCGTCGCAGTAACACCAGGAGGTAGATTAAACATGATCAACATTGAGAAGGCAAGGATCCACACATCCATCCTACGATCCTTATCTACCAAAACCTCATATTCTTGGACATAAAACCTGAACCTCAACCACGTGAATATGGAGAGCAACCCGATCGCCACAACTGAAACAAAGAAAAGGTTTGAGCTAAACCCACTTGCAAGCCCTAGCGTCAAGTAGTACAAGAAATGTGGCTTCATTGGAATGCTCCCTTCCAAAATATCAAAGTGAATTTCAATGTGGGTCGGAATGTCCGTTGGTATCACAAATGTTCCAATCCACATTATGATTACAGCAA
>JAVKEP010000083.1:0-18066 GCA_040221375.1 Cryomorphaceae bacterium | reverse complement strand
AGCGCCGCTTGCATCTTCTCCCATATCGAATAGCCATATGGTTTGATGATCATGCATCCACGCACGTCACTGTTCTCGGCCAGGTCTGCCTTGGCGACCAATTCATTGTACCATTGAGAATAATTATCCTCCCTCTTTGTGAGTTTTGCCATCTGATGCTGTCCTTTTCTTCGCCGGCAAAAGTAGCCACTTGGCTAGAGTGCTGAAATAAAAAAAGGCGGGAGTTACCCGCCTTCTAACTATTGCTAATAATGTCCTTAATGGCTAACCACAAACGATGAACTGAAATGCCTAGAACCAGCCAATACATCTATCATGTATACTCCCTCTTCAAGCTGGATGGTCGGGATGACACGCGTGGTAAATCGCTCGTTGGTCATTGTGTATACCGTCCGACCAGTCACATCAACCACCCTTAGCGATTTCACTTCTTTTTCATTGGAGAAGAGAACCGTGATTCCATCATTGGCGGGGTTAGGGTACAAGCCAAAGCCTTGTTCTGTGTTGTGCTCTGCAATCGTCAATGGAGGATAAGGATCCGTTCTCCACTCCCTTTCTAAGTTCTCAACGGTCGACTCTTCGATTCCTATTGCGCCTTGATATATCTCCTTGTCCGAAAGGCTCTGCATAAATATGACCGGATAGATATCTGTGAATTCTTCTACTGAATGCTCTATTTCATGGTCGATTTGGTCACTAGAGTTGAAGGGTAAACGATAGTCTCCGTTGAAGACATAGGTCGTATCATACTCAATAACCGTTCCTGCATCGATAGCACCGATGATGATTTCGCCTTGCAAATCAGGAAGCATCTTCTTGAAGACATAATGGAATTCATTCTCTCCATTGGTCTCTTTGTTCTTGGTAGTCAAGTGCTCAAGAATAGGAAGGTAAACTTTATGTGCCCCATCGGTGTAATCATCGAGCGCCTCGATACGAGCGCGTATGCGAATGGACTGCGTTGCTGTATCAACCATGTAGCGCATCTCGATGCTCATGCTTGTAGTTTCTGCCAAATCACTCTCAATCGACGAACTCGTAATATTTGAATACGGAACATTTGTGGCGTTGTCCCACACACTGGGAATTCCATTCACACCGTAATACGTTCTGCGGCTACCGGCCTCAGAGGTAAAATAAGGGTCGCCATTTCCTGGCCAATTCATGTGATACATCACGACCACTGCCTCTTCATCATAGTCTGCAAGGATTGGAATTAAGTAATCATTCGCCGGTTTGCACGGAGGGCACGTCGAACTCGTAAAGATTTCATAGACGGGAACCTTAGGTACTACCTGGGAAATTCCTGTAGAGCCCACGAATAGGAGGACTAATAATGTAGAAGTTAATCTCATGGATAATGATTTTAAACAAAAGAACCATTAATTTTCTCAAAAGCTCGTGATACCTTTATACAAATCTTGAAATCCAAAACCCTAGGTACGGATTAACAGACTTTGGCACGGTATTCGGATATACATCTTCAAATTTAGAAGCCATGAAAACGCTCTTCGCACCTTTTTTAATGATTCTGACCATATTGATCAGTTCATGCAGCAACCAACGTCAAGTCACCGCTGAAACGGATGATATCTATTTTTCAGCGAAAGACCGAGCACAGCAACAGACAACTAATGTAACTGTAGTAAAGCCTGCGATCGCACCTGAATTTCAAGAAGATGCCTCATCAGACGACGGTTATTTTGTAAAAGGGTCAGCCAAGAGCCAAGACGACGGCAGCGATGAATCTTATTACTCCGAAGAAGAGGCCGCTCAGGTCACAACTACGACTTCGGCGGATGGAACTACCATCAACAATTTCTACGGAACTACCAATTACTACGAAGACGATTACGACGCCTCGTACGCCAGCCGTATACGCCGTTTCAATTCAACCAATGTAGTGGTTGGATATTCTTACTACGACCCTTACTTTATCGATCCGTATTGGAATTATGGATGGTCCTACTGGGATCCTTATTACTATTCGGGCTGGAATGTTGGATGGAACAGTTATGCAGGCTGGGGCGTGGGCTACGGCTGGAATTCATGGAATCCACGCTATGGTTACTACGGGAATTCATACTACTACTCGCGGTGGAGGTACAGAGATTACTACGCCGCTTGGGGATACCCTTCGCCTTATTGCTATGGATACGGAAACAATGGTTATTGGAACGGATACAACAACGGTTATGCAAATGGATGGAATGACGGCGCATACGGTGGAAATGGATACAACCGCAGAGCGACCTTGACCGGTCGTAGGGGAACCGCGAATGAAACAGGATTCGTCAGCAACACAGGCAGGTCTAGTAGTCCAAACAGGGACATTCAAGACAAGGTAAGTGGTAGACCATTAGGAATCGTCGACCGAGAAGGTCAGAGCCCTAGCCCTTCCCGAAAAGACGGAATGATCGCGAGCGCCGACAGATTGAATGGGTCATCCAGCATTTATAAAATCGACGCCGACAGATTGAACAATGCATCTAAGACTAGAAACCCTAGCGACGCTGTATTGACTGGTGGTTCAACCATCGGAAAAGACAACCAACCGATGGCCAAAAAAAGCCCGGTCGCGCAACCTGTAAGTAGTCGTGTTAAGTACGAAGCCAGCCAATTGGCGCGCACCCCTAAAGTGGAACAACGCTATGGGGCTTCGGTCAAGCGAAACGATCCAAACATTTCTCGTGCTCCGCAACAATCGGATAAGCGCGGATCCGTCAATCGCAATCGGGAAGTGGTCCCGATCTCTTCAGGCAGGAACCCGTCTTCTTCTGGTACAACCCAGCAACCTGGTCGCGATGGTGCTGTACCATCACGAACATTGCCTTCGAACAAGCAAAAGCCGAATTATTACCGGTCACCCGAGCGGCAGAGCACTGTTCAGGATAACTCAAGGAGCCGTACCAGGTATGAGCAGCCTCAACAGCCAAATGAGCGTCCGAGGTACGATCGCTACCAGCAAAAGCCATCCACGTCTCCAACTGTACGTGATCGCAATTATTCTCCATCGCGTCAAAAGCAAGAGAGAAGTGTGAACCCTTCCAGATCGGTGTCGCCGTCTAAAGGCACTTATAATGCCCCTACACGCAGCACCACTCCGAACCGTTCATTTGACAGACCATCATCGACTCCTTCACGCGGAAGTATGAGTGTACCAAGTCGGAGTTCAAGCCCGGGTGGATCGATGAGTAGTCCAAGCAGAAGTTCAAGTCCGAATGGTTCTGGAAGTAGGAGAAGATAATGAAGCTAGGTTCAATCATACCACTTGTTTGCCTCAACGTACTCTCACTGGTGAGTTTCGGGCAAAACGAAAGGGATGCACTCTTTTTCTCTCGAGATGAAATTACTGGAAGCGCGCGCACCATTGCGATGGGTGGCGCCTTCAGTTCTCTCGGAGGCGATGTATCAGGCGCTTACCTCAACCCAGCGGGGATAGGCGTGTTTAGAAACAATGAGTTCTCCATAGGCTTAGGTTTTCACACCCACGTTTCGCTGAGCGACTACTATGGCTCCACTACGCTGGATTCCAAATCAAATTTGAACATTCCCAGCCTTGGAATTGTCGGTGTCAGCAACATTGATTCAAAAGGCAAATGGCGGAGTACAGCGATGGCTTTTGGTATGCACAGAGCGCAAAGCTATCACCGATCGTATTCCATTTGGGCGCCGAGCGTACCGAGTTCACTCATCGATAGTTATGAGAAAACACTCCTAAATGACCAAGCGGACCCTGCAGACCTTGGATCGTTGTATCCCTTCGACATATTTCTGGCGTGGCAAACCTATGCTTTGGACACCTTGGGTGGTCCGAATTATTACAATGCTTCTGGCAAGTTACCTGTAGAACAATCGTATTCTATTACGGAAAGTGGCGCAAAACGGGAAACTTTCTTTTCGTTTGGAGGCAACTACGATGACAAGCTTTACCTAGGCGCCAATATCAATTTTTCTCGGATAGTCTTTGAACGGTTTTACCAGCACAGTGAGGTCATTGACCCTGATGACACTACCACCGTTATGAGGGAGTTCGCATTCAGTTTTAGCGAAGGATTTTCTGGGCTCGGTGCTTCATTTTCTGGTGGATTGATTTATCGTCCCGTCCCTGAGCTACGGGTCGGATTGTCGATTAAATCGCCAACTTTCTACCCTTTGGAACTGGAGTACGAGAGTGGAATGACGACGTCGTTCACCGAACAGCGGGTGTTTGAAGAGCAATCGCCGGTCATTGGACTCTACAAATTTAGGCTCAACTCTCCTACGCAAGCGACCTTTGGACTGGCTTACCTAATCGGAAAAACAGGGTTGGTTGGTGCCGATTTGGAGTACGTCAATTATACCGGCATTCGAATGAGAGGTATTTCCGATGGATACAACTTTAATGCAGAAGAAGATGCCATTAGAAATCAATTGAACGCTGCCCTCAATCTTCGATTCGGGGCAGAATACCGCTTATCTCAGTTTTGGAGCTTGCGAGGTGGATACGCTCATTATGGCGACCCTTTTTCGAAAGGGTTGTTGGACAAAGGCAGTTTTCAGCTTTACAGTTTTGGCTTTGGATTTCGCAACAGCAACTACTTTGTTGACGCGGCATATCAGCTGAAATCTTCAGAAGAGGTGAAATTTCTGTACGATCCAACGCTGGTCGATGCTGCTACCATCGATCAAGTCGATCATCGCATCACAGCGACCTTTGGTTTTAAGTTCTGAACGAACTACTTGACACGCACGTTTCCTGCATCAAGCACTTCTGAATACCGACCGATGAGTTCGTAATGAGCGAATTTCTCTTCACTATCTCGTAGGTCAACAACCATTGAATCTGAGACTACTAAGGATTCATATATCAAAATTCCACGCTGTGAATACAGGCGAAATCGATCTACCACGCGTTGCGGATCTTTCAAAATGATTTCTCCTTCCAACGGTTCTGAATATACCGCCGTGCCTCGTAGTCCATTTCGTTGAATTTGCCCGCCCGCTTGGCTAGCTCGCCTAGCAAGGACATATTCGCCTGGCAAAATCTCCTTGAGCATGATCAGCCCCATCTTGCCGTCCGGAGAACCAAGATCGTCCGATTGATAGTGTTTGTATTCTTCCCAATTCGTTCTTGATGACGAACGATGGAGCAACACTAAACGTCCCCTTGAATCTGCAAACAAAGAAGGGTCCGTATAAGCCGCTCCCTTCTCCATCCTGCCATCGTATAAAAACTGTCCTTCCATTTGAACGTTTTCCAAGTTCAATCCACCAACGCGCCAATAGTGATCGCTTGAAATCTGAATGTCTTTTTTTGAAAAGGCTTTCACCGGGTCAGGGGCGCACCAAATTTGCTCAAACCTAAGCAATGCAGAATCCTTGACAGAAGTTACCTCGATGTCCCACTGCATGTTTTCGAATGAATGGCTTCCTTGACTCGCTACGCAAAGCTGATCGGCCGTCATGGCTCCAGCTTGTTGGTTCTTCTCATTCAACACAATCCAAGCAGGTTTTAACGGAGATTGAACCTTAAGTACGTCCCATTTTCCGGACATGATTTCCTTTCCTGCAATTTTATTCCAATCGGAGTCGTAAATGGTGTAATGAACAGGAACTCCTGAGTGAAACCTAGCTGTCCCTTTCAACTTCTGTTGCACATGCAGCGTAACTTCATATCCATTTTCAGCTGCTTGTACCTTGAATGAATCCAACACAATGGCATTCCACCCGGGATTGTACACCCAATCCCGAAAAAAACAGGAAAGATCCATGTTAGCATTGGCACTCATGAATTGCTCTAAGGTATCCGAATTCACTGGCTGGAACTGAAAGGCGCTCATCAACTGAGTAGTGGTCGCAAAAAACGCTGAGTCTCCCAAATACCCCCGTAGGTTGTGTGCTACCAAGGCTCCCTTTTTATACACATGATCTCCATAGGTATACGAATGAGGCTGACCAGCAACAGGCCGGTACCCTTCTTCGGAATGATGACCGAATTGCAGCATATAACGCAAATCGCTGAGCATCCGTTTCTCGTATGCATCACGGCCATATACACGCTCCCTGAAGAGGTATTCTGAAAAGGTAGCCCAGCCTTCGTTGATCCACATATCGCCGTCGGTTTGGCAAGTAATGTTGTTTCCCCACCACATGTGTGCCAATTCATGCACCATCAAACCCTCACTCCCTAGTCCGCCACCTGCTGCAGAAATGGGATAAGTTATATTGCTAGCATGTTCCATGGCACCTGCGTTGAAGGGGACCAAACTGTAGCCTACTTTCTCGAACCGATAGTCTCCATACGCTTGCTCAAATGCAGCAATGGCATCGTGTAGATGCACGAATGAAGAAGCAGTGCGTCCAGAATCGCTCTCAGCGCAAAACAATTCCACGGGTAAATTGCTGTCCAAACCCGCATAGGTCGACGAGAGCACTGTATAAGGTCCAATCGCTACGCAACTCAGGTAGGAGGGAATGGCGTCTCTCATCATCCAATGATAGCGTAAGTACCCACCTTCTAAGTGATCGATGCTTTTCAACATCCCATTGCACGCCGCGTATTTATCGGGCTGTGTAGTTATGTGAAACTCAAAAGTGGATCGTTCAATGAAGTTGTCGAAGCAAGGAAACCAAACGCGACCATAACTGTGAGGGTCTGCAGCGAAACCTACGCCAAGATTCCAAGCATATTCACCTTCGAAATAAAACCCTCCCCAACCAGAAGAGTCTTGAAGAGGGGAACCGTGATAGGTAACGGCTATGATTTTTTCCTCCTTCGTAGGTATGGCTTCTGCAAACTGAAGTGTTAGCGTTGCGTTCTCAGCCTTTGAATACAGAAGTCCTTCTGCTTCAACCCGATCAACCGTCAGTCCCTCAAAATCAAAATTCACCCGCTTGACTCCGGGCAACAAAGCTCTAATTGAAAGCTGGGCTCTGCCCGTCACCTGCTTCTCGGCAAGTTTACTAAAATCCAATTTTAATTGAGTATGAACGATATCAATTGAGTCGCTTCTATGGTCTTCTACAACTAATCTCTTCAGATCGAGACTACCCAGGAACTTAGGGCAGTAACCCTTCTGTGACCGACCGATATTCACGATCGCTAAAAAGACTATAAAAATGCTGAGTGCTCGCGTCATGGAAAGGATTTTTTCAAAAGTACGATCTGCGAATGGTCGATTCATATTCAATGGGACTCCAAGGTTTTTCAACGATGAATTGGATCATTTCATCGAAAATGTTTGGATTCTTACCCTTCCTTTATGAACAGCTTTACGTCTCAATTGTCTCATCGGGTGCTTTCACCTCTTAATTACAAGCAGACAAGATGAAACCATCACAGGAATTGTTTCGACTGATCAGGTCACTCAGTAAATCTGAAAAACGATTTTTCAAGCTGATGTCATCCTTGCAATCCGGCGAAAAGAACTACATCAAGCTTTTCGATGCAATAGAGAAGCAAAACGAGTACGATGAGGAAGGAATTAAAGCTCAGTTTCAAGGCGAGACCTTCATTCGGCATTTGCCTTCAGAAAAGAACCATCTGTACAAACTGATCTTAAAGAGTCTTCGGCTTTTTTATGCGGAGAACAGCATTTCCGCCGTCTTGGCTGAACACATCCAGAGCATCGAAATTCTGTACAACAAGGCATTGTACATCGAATGTTCCAAGCTCGTGAAAAAGGCCAAGAAGATCGCTGCTTCGCACGAACGGTTTTACTACCTTTTTGAATTGATCAAATGGGAGAAGACACTTTTAGAAGAAGAATTTCAAGCGGGAAAATTTGATCGAGACTTAAACAAGCTTGTGGAAGAGGAGCAATCGGTCATCGAAAAACTCCGAAACCTTGCCGAGTACCAAATCTTGTATTCGAAAGTGAATTATGTATTCAGACAAGGTGGTTACGTCAGAAACGATGATGAAAGAGCGATCGTTCATGAAATCCAATCGCACCCGCTGATCAAAGGAAAAAACACCGCCTTGTCACGAAGAGCTGCGGCTACATGTTATTACGTCAAGGGACTCTGCGCCATCACCAGCAATGAAGTAGAAGACTCATTTGACAACTTCAGTCGAGTGGTGAAGATATTCGAACAAAATCCAAACTTGATTCAGGACATTCCCAAACAGTACATCAAATCGCTGGGCAACCTGTTCTATTATTACATCGGCGCCGGTGATTACGAGCGACTGTTTGAGCTCATAGAAAAAATGCGCTCCCTCAGGGATCAGCCTGGTTTCAACCGCATCGACATTCAGATCAGAATTTTCATCTCTACCAACTATTTTGAACTCCTAGCGCACGATCGACGCGGCGAATACCGAGAAGCGTTGAGCAAGATTCCAAAGATCAAGTCCATGATTTCAGAGTTTGGCGAGAAGCTGACAAAGGAAGACGAAGTGCTATTTGGACACATCATCGCAAATATTTACTTCGGAGCGCAGCAATACCGTGATGCGCTGCGGCAATTGAACGCCGTACTCAACGACAACGACAACAACCTGAGGAAGGACATTTATAGCTTCTCGAAGCTTTTCAATCTGGTCATCCACTACGAGTTGGGTAATTATGACCTCCTCGACTACTTGATTAAATCTACGGAACGCTTTTACGCCAAGCAGAGGAAGTCGTTTTCACTTGGCTATGAATTCGAGACGACATTCATCAAGAACTTCAAGAAACTGATCAAAGCGGTTAAGCACGCTGACCGAACCGTTGGAATTTTTCAGGACATGAAGGAGGAATTGACCGAATTACTGACGGACGAAAACGAACGAGTTGCGCTTGAATACTTCGACTATATCACGTGGATCGACGGTCAGTTGCAACAAGTACCGTACGGTGAAATGAAGAAAATAAACTTCAGAAGCATTCAGCCCGCTTGAATTCGCTGGCGAACCGCTTCGTACAAGGCCACGCCACAGGCAACCGCAACGTTTAAGGATCCCACATTCCCTCTCATTGGGATTTGCGCTTCTTCTCCGGCCATTTTTATCAAGTGAGGCTCAATGCCCTCCCCTTCGTTTCCGAATAGCAGGTTGACTGGCCTCTCCATGTCCGTTGTATAGATGGTCTCCTTTGCCTTTTCGCTACACGCAACGGTGGGTATACCCGAGGCCTTGAGCATTTTAATGGTATCGCCTAAAGACAAGACTTTGCAGACCGGAATATGGTACAATGCCCCCGCAGAAGTCTTGATCGACTCTTCATTGATGGCGGCAGACCCTTTGTGTGGAATGATGACCGCGTGGCAACCTGCCGAGAGTGCGGACCTAGCTATGGAACCAAAGTTTCTTACGTCATTGACTTTGTCGAGCATGAGAAACAATGGAACCTCACTTCGTTCGTAGACCCTTTGGACAATCTCTTCGATGTTGGCAAACTCGATGGGCGACGTGAAGGCTACTACTCCTTGGTGGTTTTTTCTGCACAGCTTATTGAGTTTTTCTTTAGGAGCCTTGATTACGGATACGCCAAGTTTTCTCGCTAGGAGTTTCATTTCCGTGAATTGCTCAGACTTGAGGTCGTTTTGCATGAAAAGCTTGTCGACGCTTTTGCCAGAAATCAGCGCCTCCATGATTGGATGGATGCCATAGATCTGATTATTCGTGTCGTGTTCGTGTCTGCTCATCTATTGATATTTGAGTACGCGCCCCTGCCTCCAAAATTCTACCGCTCGATACCATGAGGTTTTTAACGAGGTAGAACGATTGAGGCGAAAGTCATTTGACGTAAATGGATTGACCACCTTGGTAAAAGTAAGGCTAAGTGAGTTGTAGCGTCCTTCTTCGCCGTATAGCCACGTCTCCGAAGCGGTTGATCGGTACACAACATCGGGCGGTCCATAAACGATATAACACATGCCGCGATCCGATTTCCAGCCCTCCAAATAGGACGTAAAATACCGATTGGCATATTGCACCCTACCGTAAAAGGAGGCGATCAGTTCTCGTGCACGCTCTGCGTTTCCACCTAGGTTTAGCCAATGCTGGTCCACGTTTCGTTTGATGTTATCACCTTGGGTAAGCCGATTATACTCCTCGTTCGTTGTTATGTAGCGCAACGGAAGCGTCAAATCCAGCACTGTCTTTGCCTCCGGAAAATGCGTTCCAAAATAGAACAACGTCGCCCCTGATCGCTTGGTCGTATCATCTGTAATTTGATAAAATCCTTGTCTCGTCACATCCAGAAGCCATTGGTCTGAATTGGACCGCCTCAATTCAATTCTCCGGTCCGGATTAAAATCAAACGGCTTGGGTGAAATGGTCGAAAACGGAGGGGACGCAATCGGGAAATCCCGGTCGTAAAACTTAACGTAAAGTGGTATCAATGGGTCAGAATAGCTTACCACCAAACTATCGGGATGGTCTACGTAGGGGTGATAGAGCATGCCATCTCTGAAAGAATTGAAAATCACCGTTTGATTGGTCAACCTCTGTCCCCTCAGTAGATCGATGAACATCGTAAATGACTTAGGAGAATTCAAGTCATGGAATGTACACTCCAATAAGTAGTATCGACTATCCAAGCCATTAACCGAAAAGGTATCAACCATGGTAGATGGAATTATCGCAACATCTTTTCGAACCAAGTTCCCACTGTCGAGTGCAACTGGTGCGGAATAGGACGTAAACAAGCGATATCGTATGCTGTAGTTGAGCCGTTTATTTCCATCCTCATTCAACGACTTTCCTAGTTTGGCCGTTGGAAATTTCAAGTAAACGATGGAACGTTTATCTAGGTTTACGACTTGGTGCTCAACGAACAACTCGGGCGAGATATCGCGATATAGGAAGCTCACGTTTCGACCCGAGATGCTATTGCTGACCGTGCAGCCCTGGATTGAAAATAGTCCAATAATTCCCAGCCCAACTGCAAAGGAGAGTACTAATGGAATGTATCGTTGGTTGATCGTCATGGTACGGTGGGTGCAAAGAAATGACATACGATTGCAGTCACTCGCGAATGCGAAAGAAATCCTTAAAAAAGGCTGAGAAAACCAAAGTGAACTTTAGATGCCCCGATCAGTATTGGGTTAGACAGCTGGCTGCCAAGCGCGTATGAAAGGCTGAAATTTCCAGCTTTAGTGCCAAAAGCGATTCCCACACCAAAGCCATATGGCGTGTCTCTGCGTGCGCCAATTCGGTTGATCGATGCGTTCTCGTACCAAGCTCCATCGAAAAATCCGAAAACGTAGCCATCTTGGTCCAGTTGATACCGAAGTTCGGATCGCAAAATTGCGTACGTGGTCGCGAAGATTGATTCTTCGTTGAAGCCACGAATGGTTCTCAGTCCCCCGATGCGATACGCCTCATTGTTGAACAATTGATCATTCGCCAAGGCTGAGCTCATCACGCGTTGATGCAGCACTACCCGCTTGATGAGCGAGACGTAGTACGAAGCGTCGAGGGCCGCCTTCCACTGCAGTGTTCGCAGCTGTAAGTCAGTGTAGATCGATTCAGGTAAGCGCTGATTCTTCACGATTTGCTTCACGCCTAGTCCTCCTTGAACATCCAGATCGACTCCTTTCGACGGATTCATCCGGTTGTCCAATTGCCCGACGCGAATTCCGGCCCCGTAAGCATTGATTGCTCTATCCAGAAACGAAGGAACCACGCCGGTTGCGTATTGGTCGGTGCTGATCAAATCGGTGGTTTGTCGATCAAAAAATAACCTCAGGTGATCCCCAGCACCGAGGGCATATCTCAGCCCTACTTGCCTGAACACATCCGTGAACAACGTGTCTCGCCGATAAATTTTTAAATTTCCGTCAAGACTGAAACCGCTGTTGAGAACAAAAGGCGTAACCAGCATTAGGTTCAACTCTTGTGTGTTCGTCTGCAACTTACGCCAGTTCAAGTCCACGATTTCACCTTGGCGAAGCGCATTCTCAAGATGCAATTTAACATCGCCCGTTATCAGGATGCTGCCGTCAGCGGGATCTGGAAGAAATCCTACGATGCCATCAAAGTTACTCGCGCTTCTCTTGTTGAGATACAAGCGCACTTTGGTAAGGTCCTCCTCAAAACTCACGATTGGTGTTCTGACTTGGCTCAAGAACCGAACGGAAACCAGCTTATCAGGAATCCGTTGAATGGCCTTTTCATTGTAAGCGCTCCCCTCTTTT
The DNA here is from genome assembly GCA_040221375.1 of Cryomorphaceae bacterium. Classification (GTDB taxonomy): domain Bacteria; phylum Bacteroidota; class Bacteroidia; order Flavobacteriales_G; family Salibacteraceae; genus SHAN690. The sequence goes on along the minus strand of JAVKEP010000083.1, from coordinate 5,955 downwards.
ATACCGAGAAAATTGGTCAAATACGAATGCCTCAGCTGCAGGTCTCCTTCGATCACTACGCTGTCGATGGTTACGTAGCGCCCTTTTTCCAACACGAGTTTTGCAGTGACTAAATTTTCCTCGATAAGCACACTGTCCAATCGATACGCAGCAAAAGGAAATCCATTGTTTTCCAAGTAGTACAACCCCTTATTCATTGCACGATGTAAGCGGTTCGGGGATACGTATTCACGCCGAAACCTGCGCAGGTTGACGCCTGATTTGGCCAACAACCATTCGACTTCATCCGAGGTTCGCAACGCTCCCCAAGCATACGCCGGTCCGAGGTCGTACCGGAAACGCAGACTGTCATTGATCGTATCAACCGTCTTTACGTGGGCTATGTAGCCAAACGAAAGGACAAGCCGTTCTAAATCTTCGATTACGTCATCGATTTCATCGGGGGCAACACCAAGCTCATCGAATCGTAAAATGCGTTTTTGATCCGTTCCTTGCACGTTGATTTTGGCTCCTTTGAAGAAGGTTTGACCACCAGCCAACGAGTCGCCTTGTGCGGAGAGTTCAAGGTGAAAGGCTACCCCAATTGATAGGATCCATATGATGCGCTTGTAGATAAGCATTGGCTTTACTGAAATGTCGACAACCAAGGAATCCCTTGTATGCTGAGAGCGGCGAAGGATGAGGCGCTTCCAGCACCAAATGCCTCTGCGTATCAATCAATTTTTTTTTCGCCCGAGCGAAGTTACCCCAGAGCATGAATACGACGTGATCTCTTTTCTCCGAAACGGTTCGAATCGTTTGGTCGGTGAACGGTTCCCAGCCCATTTTCTGATGCGAGCCCGGAGATTTATGTTTGACCGTCAAGGTGGAGTTCAACAAGAAAACACCCTGTGCAGCCCAAGAAGATAGGTCGCCGTGGGTGGGCATTGGAAGTTGCAAATCCTGATGAATCTCTTTGAAAATGTTCTTCAACGAGGGAGGCAGTCTGACGCCAGCTTCGACGGAAAAAGAGAGACCATTTGCCTGCGTTGGTCCGTGGTAAGGATCTTGTCCAAGTATGACCACTTTCACCGAGGATAGAGGAGTCAGCTCAAATGCTCGAAACACATGACTACTCGGGGGGTAGACGAGATGCTCCTTACGTTGTTCATTCACTGCTGCGATGACATCAATGAGGTGTTTACTATCCACTGATGCTGAAATGGCGCTTTGCCACGTTTTGTCCACTGATGACCAACCCGACGACGATTTCATACGTATGTCCATAGAGGTTATTAACAGCAAAGGTCAAAAACCTTTCGCAGTTCAAACCAAATTAAGTTCTGTATCGTTTACTTTTGGAATCTCGCATGCTTTTCCCATGAGGGTGAGCAAATCAATTTGAAAGATGAAAAAACTCATCATAGTATCGGCTGCATTGTTTCTTTTCGCTGTAGGGATGTCTTCATGCAAAACGCATGAGAAATGTCCTGCGTACAGCAGTGTTGACACAATTGAGCACTCCGATCGCAATTCGTAGGCAGGATTAAACTGTCGTTTTAGGAAGTCGTTTTCTGTCCGTGCCTTGGTTGTGAACGAGGTTTACGGTTCAAGAAGGTTGATTTACGCTCCTATAATTCAAGGGTATTCGGTACTTTTGATAGGATGCGGCTTCCATTCCATATACTACTCTTATTACTGTTAGGCCTCCCACTCCAATCGGCGGCGCAAGCAGATGGAGGAAACCCGATTGAAAAGCGCGGCTATTATCGTACCATGAACATGTACGGCGCTGAGATCTACACCAGAGGCTTCGGTGCGTACTACCGGCGGGGATGGAGGCAAACTGGCTTCTCCAATAAAATTTATCACGTTGAATTTGTAACGGTCAACCATCCGAAGCAAAAGAAGGTAGAGCCTTTTGGGCAACAGTCGTTGCGTTATTACGAAGGGAAAATCAATTCGGTTTACTTTTTGAGGAACTCATTTGGCTGGCAAAAAACCATGTATGACAAGGAGGTCAAACGAGGCGTGCGGGTAAGTTACTTTTTCATGTTCGGACCTACTATAGGCTTTGCTAAGCCCATTTACATGGATGTCACGTACGTTGAATCAGGCAATTCAGCCACCGAGCGATACGATTATGAGCGTCACTCAAGCGAGACCCAAATCAACGGAAGGGCGCCGTTTCTATTAGGGGTGAATGAGACCGGCATACACTTAGGGCTACATACCAAATTTGCGTTTAATTTCGAGTATTCTGGCGACGATGAAAACATCAAATCGATCGAAACAGGCATTAATTTCGACGCTTTCGGGAAGGAAATTCCGATGATGGCCGTGACCTACAACGACCAATTTTACTTGACTTTTTACATTGCACTTCACCTCGGTAAACGCTACCTCTAACCGTTCACCAAATTTCCATGTGATCTGACCGTTTTCTAGGTTGAACCTTCCTCTTATAAATTGTGTTAATTATCCGGAAAGATTTTATTTAAATTGCACCTCCATTTCGGGAACCTTTATTGAAACAAACAGCGTTATGATTAAAAAGCTACTTTATCCAGGAATAGCCGCCACATTAGGCCTTCTCATCACATCAGGTTTATACCTGACGAAAGAGCGGTCGTACGAAGAGCGGTCACACAATTATGGTCAGGCCTCTGAGCCTTACTCTATGAAGTGGGCGATGCTAGATTTGCGAACCGGTGAATACAACCCGAAGGCATTCTACGAAGCAAAAAGCTATATCAATCAGCGCGTTTCCCGAGGGGCAGCGCTCGGCATGGAGTTTTTCATGCGCGGTCCTGACAACGTAGGTGGACGTACGAGAGCGATCATAGAGCTGTATGGCGAGCCTGACAAACTCATATCTGGAAGCGTCACAGGGGGCCTTTTCTATAGTAACGATGGAGGAGGCACTTGGGTTCCTCACGATCAGTTCAAGAACTTGGATTCAACTTCATCATTTATTTCCAGCATAGCTCAAGACACAGTAACCGGAGATATCTACGTCGGAACTGGGTCCACTTTTGACCAGTTCTATGGCGGCTACAATGGACCCGGGTATGGCATCTTCAAGTCGGAAGATGGAGGTGAGACGTTTTTCCACATTACTTCTACTGCACCAGACAGTCGTTTCGCCCCAGCCAGTGAAAATTGGCATGGTGTAAACCGCATTCAAATTGGCACCGACGGAAGCATTTATGCTGCAACGGAAGTCGGACTTCAAGTTTCCTCTGATGGCGGCGCCTCGTGGACCAACCCCGTGTTTGTGGATCCAGGCCAAACCATCCCGAACAATGGAACTTGCGCGGATGTTTCAGCTGGAAGAGACGGCTCAGTTCTCGTTTCTTTTGCCAGCGGGTCTGTGTACCTTCTCGAAGAAGGGAAATTTGTACAGATCAATAACCGCGGCCTCACAACGGGTGCATCTCGGACAGTATGCCATGTGAATACGAAGAATCCGAATTACATGTATGTCATGTTCATTCAGGGCGATGGCTGCATGAAGGGACTATATAAGTCTACCGACGGTGGAACGAATTGGTCAAAAATACTTGAGCCATTTGACACGTTCAGCCCTATGAGTGGAAACTCCGATTGTCAAGGCATCTATGATGCGGCAATGGCCTCTTCTGCAAACGATCCGAATACTGTATATATCGGTGGAGTTGAGCTGTGGCGATTCGATGGCAGCCTCACACGCGTTGCTACCGAAGGCGGTTCACCTCCCTTCTTGGATGTTCAAGAAAACTACGTCCATTCAGACAAGCATTTCTTCTACCAAAGTCCTAACAACCCAAAGCGCATGTACGTCACTACGGATGGAGGTATTGCTAAAACCGAAACACGGGGTAATACTTGGCAAGGTTTGAGTAAAGGATACATCACTACTCAATACTATGGTATAGCCCACGGTGCTGGCGGAGGTGTAATCATTGGTGGTACACAAGACAACGGAACTCTTGCGGTTTTAGGAGCCAATAGCTATGATCCGAATCTGGGCTATTCTGTTTATCCGGGCGTAGATGGAGTGGATTGTGAAATTGCGCAAAGCGCTGGAATTCTATTTGCCACCTCACAAAACGGCGGATGCATTCGGGCCGATTTTTCTCTTGGAAGTACGTCTCAACAACCGCCTTCGGCTTTCATCAGTTTCTTCGGCAGCGGCACGAGTTTCTTGACCCGTATTAAGTTGTGGGAAAGCAAAAACGATATTACCAGTCAGGATTCGGTCATCTTTTCCGTTGAGCCCACTGAATTTGCTGTAGCAACCGGGAATGGAATTTTAAGAAATTTCAATGAGAGCTTTACTCCGGTTCAACCTGCAGCCAAGGTCATCGAATCTAGCGTACAAGTGAATTCAAGTGGAATGTCGCTCAGCATTGACCCTGAGAATCCCGGACAATTGATCGGAGATGGAGAAGGAACGGTGACCTTCAATGAAGATAAAAGCATCAATATTTCGGTCACGTTCGCGTCTGCGCCCTCTGAGAACGCCAATATTCTTGTGAGCTACGAGGAACGTTATGACGCTAATGATGTGCTCATCCTAGAAAGCCACAACCTTCGGACTCAAGCAGGAATTTATACGTTCGAACATCGTCTGGAAAACAATTTGAATCCTGGCGATGAGATAAAAGTTCAAGACCCTGTCCAATCGTACTTGTTGAGCACAGGAGATGCTCAAGCGGGTGGCGCTTTACGTTTTTATAGAAATGTACTAAATGCCCAAGCCCAGCCTCCAAAACCGATTGCGATTAGCGGGCTTTCGGGCACCGTTACGGCCATCGAAATTTCGAATGATGGAGACGTAGCCTTTGTAGGAATGCAGAGCGGTTCGGTTTATCGTTTGACCGGTTTGAAGGAAGTATATAGCAATGCTGACGCACTGAATATTCAGTCCGATCTCTTATTCAACGTTGGCGGGCCATGCACTGGCATTGCCTTAGATCGAACGGACAACAATCGTGTGGTCGTCACAGGAGGTGGATTCGGGGCTGTGAATCGGGTTCGCTATTCAGAGGACGGACTTTCAGCCAATCCCGTATTTGTCAATGCACACGGAGACCTCGCCCCGATTCCTGTCTATGACGCAGAATTCAATGTCAATAACCCGAGTGAAGTATTGCTTGCAACCGATTTCGGAGTGTGGGCTACCAAAGACATCACAGCGGGAACAGGCACCGTATGGGAAGATGAAAACCACGAATTTTCTACTGTGCCCATTTACGACATTCGCCAACAATGGAGGCCGTTTGAGGAAGCGTCCAATTCTGGTGTAGTATACCTTGGAACATTTGGAAAAGGCATGTGGGAATCTACCACCTTGGTAGGCACGAAGGAAGTTCGCGATTTGGCGGGACGCAATCAATCGATTACTGGAATGAAGGTTTTCCCAAATCCTGTTCAGGGAGATGGCATGCTCTCATTTGACGCTGGCTTCAACGGTCAAGTAAAGGTGAGCCTATATGACTTCAACGGACGCCAGGTTTCTCAGTGGACAGAGCGCGTTGCATCCGGAAACAATCGCATTTCGTTCAACACTACGTCCATGCGAACTGGAACCTACTTCGTCATAGTGGACGGCGAAGGGATTCGCGAATCGGCCAAGTTCATCGTAATGAACTAGCCACTCCGTTCCATTAGAATTTATTAAGCCCTTCCATCCGGAGGGGCTTTTTTTTGCTCCTACCTTTGGCCAAAGAACTTCAAGCATGGAAAAGGTCAGAATAGCCATCAATGGCTTCGGGAGAATCGGCAGAACAGTAACCAGGGTATTGCAACAACATCCCGAATTAGAACTCATTGCAATCAATGATCTTGTCGGAGCTGCTAACCTGGCCCATCTTTTAAAATACGACAGCGTACACGGTCGGTTTCCTGCACACATTGAAGCCACCGAGGCGGGTTTCACGATCGATGGTTCATTCGTCGCTGTTCTCAATGAGGCGGATCCCGCTGCCCTTC
>JAVKEP010000082.1:0-69116 GCA_040221375.1 Cryomorphaceae bacterium | reverse complement strand
TAAGTAGGTGGTCGGAACGATGCGAATGATGTAGTTGAAAATGTTAAAGCCAGTAACCGGACAGAAATCATCTTCTACCGTAATGTTAAACGGCACGAAGGTCTGGCTCACTGGAACCGCATTCCATTCGATGTGTACGGTGTCCGGGTTGGTCCCATTAATAGTCCAGGTAGCACCAGGAAGCACTTGATCGATGTTACAAGTGATGGTCAAACTGTCATTTGAATAGGCTCCTGAGGTATCCAAGTCGAAGACGGCGACATCGAAGGCAAAGTTTTGTCCAACGCAAACTTCAATTTCGTTAGGGCCTACCTGAGCACCCGTACCCGTTAGGTTCAACACACCGTTGGTGTCTTGCATAGGAGCGAGGTTAGCACATGAGTCGATCACGATGAACTGAACGTCTCGTTGTGTAGTACTGATGCGAACGCCGGATTCTGGGTCGTATTCTGACACCTTCACCGCAATGGCGTAGTTGGCAGCGATCACAGACGCTGGCTTGAAAGCGGTAAATTGAAGTTCTCCCGTTGCGTTGTTGATGGTCACGCTGTTCATTGGCTGGATGCCATACCAAGGAGCTTGATAGGTAATTGGGTTGAAACCTGTGGTTGTATTGTAGTTCTGCATCGCTGTATCCAACTCCCAGTAAAGGCTGTCTCCGTCCTGCTCTACGATACCCCAGTTATAAGTCACCTCCTGTCCATTGCAGAAGAAAGGAATCGGTTTGGTAGTTGTAAACAAAGGAGAACTGTTGTTCGCGAAGGTTTGTTGCTTAAGCGTAGTCCATGCGCAAATCGAAGGCTGGCTAACATAGTTCACCCCCGTATTTCGTGCTCCACTTCCATATAAGAGAATAAATTCGGAGCAAGTACTCTGAGTCAATTCACTCAACACTAAGGTGTCACTCATGATGGTCCATTCGATTCCGAGCAATCCGGTCTGCCAACCAGCTACGCAAGAATTTTGAAACGGAGCCATCGGGGCACAGATGGGGGAAACATCGATTAACGTATCGGTTTGCGTAGATCGGTTTACAGAGGTTCCTAAATCAGGACAGATGACCTGATAGTAGGTCGGTACTCCGGTAGAAGCGTTCGTCGGAGAACCATTAAAGGCTGATCCGCCACAATAGCGCCAGAAATCTAACGTTACGACATAGGTATCGGCAACAATATGCTTATAGGAAATATTCATTCCCATGATGTGTGTAGCCTGGGCTTCGTGTTGCATTCCAAGTATGGAAGTCAGAAGAATACCGAGTACGAGAGCTATCTTTTTCATAATTATTTTTTGACTGCTTCTAAGATGAACGAAAGCGAACAAAAGTTGCCTAAGTTGATAAAATTTCTTACTTATCTACAACTTTGGGGCTGTGAAGATAATAATCATTGGCTCTGGTCTGGCTGGTATCGCTCTAGCTGAACAACTTCGTCGAGCTGACTGTGAGGTCAAGATACTCTCTCAAACCCTCCAGAAATCGAGCACTTCCCTTGCCACAGGCATGTACAATCCGGTCGTATTTCGGCGATTAAATTTGAGTTGGATGGTGGAAGACCTTTTGCCGCATGCCGTTGATTTTTATCGTCTCCTCGAAAAAAAACTGGGTGTTACGCTTTTTCAACCCATAAAGCTCGCCAAGCGTATTCCGAGCAAAGATTACGCACTACTCTGGGAGAAACGCCGAGCAAATGAGCCCCATTCGAGCTACATGGCCCCGATTCAATCTGGATTCGGTGAGGTCAAACAGGCGGGAATGATTGATTGTGCATTGCTCAAACGAGCGTACGAGGCCCATGTGGAAGTCGAAGGGGACTTGATCAACCGTGCCCTTGATTACACAGAGCTTCGTTTCGAAGCTAACCAGGTGCTCATTGGAGATGCGCCTTACGATCTCCTCATTTTTTGCGAAGGTCCATACGGAGCTGAAAACCCTTACTTCAACTGGTTGCCGTTTAATGTATGCAGAGGTGAGTGGGTCATCATAGAAACTTCCGCGCCGCTCACCGACCGGGTATTGAACAACAAAACGAATGTGATCCCGATGGGCGGAAACCGGTACAAGTTATCCAGCACTTACAACTGGGACGAACTGGACTGGAATCCGCACGAGCAAGACAAAGAGAGCTTGTTAAATGACTTCAAAGAATTGTTTGACGGTCCTTTCACATTGATCGAGCATCGCGCTGGGCTCCGTCCCACCGTTGCGGATCGTAGACCTTACTTAGGTAGACATCCAGTACATAAATCGCTCGCGATCTTCAACGGGCTCGGCTCAAAAGGCGTGATGCTTGCCCCCTATTTTGCGAAGCAGCTGGCCGACCACTTGCTCCATGACACACCGCTACTCCCTGAAGTAGACATCCAACGTCACATAAAACGGTTCCAGAACCACATCCGAGGCTGAGGCAAAGCGATTGCAGAAGCGAAAATGACGCTATTTTTGCAGCATGCCTTTGCACAATAAAATAGACAAACGGGTCTTGAAAGCCATGATCCAAAAAGATCCAACCCAGCGTCGGACCTTGTCTTTTTATAAGTACGTACGCATCGAAGACCCGAAGGTCTACCGCGACCAACTATACCGTGATTGGGAGGCGCTCGGGTGCCTAGGCAGGATCTACTTGGCAAAAGAAGGAATCAACGCGCAAATGAGCGTACCCCTACAACATTGGAACGCGTTCATCGAAAGCCTCAGCGCAGACGAAAAGCTCAAAAACGTTCCGATCAAGGTTGCGGTTGAAGACGATAACAAATCGTTTTATAAGTTAAAAATTAAGGTGCGCGATAAGATCGTGGCTGACGGACTGGACGACAACACCTTCAATCCTTGGGACACTGGAAATCACCTATCGGCCAAGGAGTTCAATCGGGCGCTTGAAAACGGAGCCATCGTGATCGACATGCGCAACCACTACGAGAGCGAAGTCGGGCATTTCAAAGGGGCGATTACCCCAGACGCCGATACCTTTAGGCAAGAACTAAAGATGGTCGAAGAAATGCTCGAAGGAAAAGAGGATGAAAAAATAGTGATGTATTGCACGGGCGGCATCCGCTGCGAGAAAGCAAGTGCATACTTCAAGCACCTTGGCTTCACAGACGTGAATCAGCTTCAGGGTGGCATCATAGAATACGCACACCAAGTCAAAGAACAAGGATTGGCCAATAATTATGTAGGCAAGAACTTCGTCTTTGACGAACGCTTGGGAGAGCGCATTTCAGACGAAGTAATTGCCCAATGCCATCAATGCGGAAACCCTTGTGACAACCATACCAATTGCGCCAACTTAGAATGCCATATCTTGTTCATTCAGTGCGACGCCTGCAAGGAGGAATTCCAACACTGCTGCTCGCCTGAATGCAAAGAAATCGCACAACTTCCTGAAGAAGTCCAACGCGAACGCCGGAAAAACAAAGCACCAAAAATGGATGCCAGGAACGTCTTCAAAAAGGGTCGCTTCAAAGAGCGAATGAATGCGCCCAGTTCCAAGCCTTCCTTCTAGGATTGAATGTGAATAAACGTGGATAAAAATTCCATGTCAGGCCAATCGGTTTGGGTAATATTGCACCTTATTCTCATTGTCAATTTCCCATTTCAGTATGAAAGAGATCCGTACGGCCTTAGTATCTGTATTTAACAAGGACGGACTGGATGAAATTGCCCAACTCTTGCATGAACGAGGAGTTACCATTTATTCGACTGGTGGCACCGCTAAATTCTTCAAGGACAAGGGCATTCCAGTCGTCGAAGTAGAGACCATCACTGACTACCCTTCCATCCTAGGAGGCCGCGTCAAAACACTCCATCCAAAAGTCTTTGGCGGCATTCTGAGCAGAAGCTCGAATGCATCCGATCAATCAGAATTAGCGACCTATGGCATCCCTACCCTGGACTTGGTGGTCGTGGATTTGTATCCTTTTGAAGACACCGTAACATCCGGAGCCAGCGACGCCGAGATCATCGAAAAAATCGACATAGGCGGCATTTCCTTGATCCGAGCGGGTGCGAAAAACTTTAATGACGTATGCATCATTCCTTCAAAGCACCAGTATGCCGAACTGGCCTCCATACTCAAAAACGGAGGGGCAACGGACCTCTCAACTAGAAAAGCACTTGCTTCCAAGGCGTTCGAGGTAACCAAACTGTACGACAGCGCCATCTCTTCCTATTTTCTCGGTGAAGATTGGAGCAATCAGCGCAAAGCACTGCGATACGGAGAAAACCCGCATCAGTTGGGATCATTCGTAGGCAACATTAAGGCATTTATAGAGCAATTGCACGGAAAGGAGCTTTCATACAACAATTTACTTGACATCGATTCGGCGCTGCGATTGATTCGCGATTTCAAGAACGAGGATGCCTCCTTTGCTGTCATCAAGCACAACAACGCTTGCGGTTTCGCCACGCGCGGCGATGCGAAGACGGCTTACTTGGATGCCCTGGCTGGAGATCCTGTCAGCGCGTTTGGGGGAATTGTGGTGACCAATACCACCGTTGACCTTGCGTGTGCCGAGGAAATCAATAAACTGTTTTGCGAGGTAGTGATCGCCCCCGCCTACGACGCTGATGCGTTGGCGTTGTTGAAAGGCAAAAAGAACCGCATCATATTGGTTGACAAGCTCGAAGATTTTCCAGGAAAATCGGTTCGATCGGTACTCAACGGCGTGCTTGAGCAAGACATCGACAGTAAAAATGTCCAAGCTACCGAGCTCCGCAACGTCACCAAAAGACAAGCCACTGCCGAGGAAGTAGAAGACTTGATCTTTGCAAACAAGCTTGCGAAACACACGAAGTCAAACACGATTGTACTTGCTAAAAACAAGCAGTTGGTAGCGAGTGGAGTGGGTCAAACTTCGAGAGTTGACGCTTTGAAACAAGCCATTACCAAGGCAAAAAATTTCGGTTTTGAAGTCTCGGGTTCGGTCATGGCCAGCGACGCCTTCTTTCCTTTTCCAGATTGCGTCGAGATCGGCAATAACGAGGGGATTAAGGCGGTTATTCAACCAGGCGGTTCCATGCGAGATCAGGAATCGATCGACTATTGCAACAACCACAACATGGCCATGGTCATGACGGGCGTCCGACATTTTCGCCATTGAGGCATACGTTGCGGCGATGAGAATAAAAAGTACTTTTAGCGAACCAAGATTTTTGAACCCAGACAGATAGCAATGGGCCTGTTTAACATATTTACAGAAGAAATAGCGATCGACCTCGGAACGGCGAATACGATCATCATTCACAACGATAAGGTTGTGGTGGATGAGCCTTCCATAGTAGCAGAGGATCGCTCCACCAAGAAAATAATCGCCGTAGGTCGGCAAGCGATGCAAATGCATGGCAAGACCCACGAGAACATACGGACAATTCGCCCTTTGAAGGATGGCGTTATCGCTGACTTTCACGCAGCAGAGCAGATGATTCGCGGGATGATCAAGATGATCAACTATGGCAATCGACTGTTTACGCCTAGCTTGAAAATGGTGATTTGCATTCCTTCCGGAATCACGGAAGTTGAAAAGCGTGCGGTAAAAGATTCTGCAGAACATGCAGGTGCCAAAGAAGTCTACCTAATCCACGAGCCTATGGCAGCCGCCATTGGTATCGGAATTGACGTGGAAGAGCCCATGGGCAATATGATCATTGACATCGGTGGTGGAACGAGTGAGATTGCGGTCATCGCCCTTGGTGGAATAGTGTGTGATAAATCGATTCGCGTTGCGGGAGATGAATTCACAAGCGACATTGAAGACTACATGCGCAGGCAGCACAACATTCTCATCGGAGAACGAACCGCAGAGCGCATTAAAATCGAAGTCGGCGCAGCCATTACCGAACTCGACGACCCACCCGAAGACATGGCCGTGCACGGCAGGGACTTGATGACGGGCATACCGAAAGAAATTACGGTTTCCTATGTAGAGATTGGCCATGCTTTGGACAAGTCCATCTCTAAAATCGAAGAAGCAATTCTGAGCGCCCTTGAAATGACGCCACCTGAACTTTCGGCTGACATCTACCGTACTGGTATTTACCTAGCAGGTGGAGGTTCGATGCTGAGAGGACTTGACAAGCGCATCAGCATGAAGACCAAACTTCCTGTTCACGTCGCTGAAGATCCGCTTCGCGCCGTGGCACGCGGAACCGGTATTGCATTGAAGAATGCACACCGTTTCCCATTCTTAATGAGGTAACAAGCCTCACCGGCTGGCAAAGCGCATGACTGAGTATGAGAAACTTTCTTCAGTTCATCTGGAACAACCAATTCACGTTGCTCTTCTTTCTATTGCAATTCATCGGATTTGCCTTGCTCACAACCACCAATGGGTTTCACAACAGTAAGATCCAAACCGCCGCTGCTTCGGTTTCTGGCAATATCGCAGATATTCGGGATTCTTATGCTCAGTACATCGGACTGAAAGAAGAGAACGAAAAATTGCTCGAAGAAAATCGCCGACTCCATCAGAGGGTACGAAACGCTCCTGGTGCCGAACGCAAGCACGACCTCCCTTTCGACTTCCAAACCGCGCATGCGATTAACAGCACGTATCATCTTGGTAACAACTTCATCGTACTGGATAAAGGCGCAGCCGAAGGCATCACTCCGCAGCAAGCCGTTGCGGGACCTCAAGGAATCATAGGAGTTGTGCACAGTGTGAGCGAGCATTACAGTACGGTACTTCCCATCATTCATTCTCAATCAACCATCAGTTGTAAGCTAAAAAAGAACAACTACTTTGGGCTGTTAAAGTGGCAAGGGAAGAATGATCGATTGGCCATTTTAGAGGACATCCCTAATCACATCGGCGTATTTACAGGCGACTCCATCGTAACCCGGGGTGGTTCAGGTATTTTCCCGTCCAATATTTTGGTCGGCAAGGCACTCAGTTCCGAAAAGAATGAGTCTTCTGGGTTTCAGTCGGTGACCGTTGAACTCGCAACAGACTTTCGCAAGGTGTACAATGTTTACATCATTGAAAACAAAGCCAAACCCGAGGTGGATAGCCTCATTCAAATCATGGAAGAGTGAATCGTGAATTGATCGCACATATTGCACGCTTCGTTCTGTTGCTCATGATTCAGGTTTTTCTGATGAACAATGTGCAATTTTCTGGCTTGATCAATCCGTATATCTACATCTACTTTCTTTTGGTATTACCGGTAGACTTCTCTCCCAACGCTGGACTTCTGCTCGCATTTGTTCTTGGCTTCTTGGTAGATCTTTTCTCCCAAACGCTCGGCATGCACACCATCGCCTCTGTATTCTTTGCATATGGCCGACCTTACGTATTGCGCTATATGGCGCCCAGAGACGGGTACGAATTCACGCGTACCATCAGCATCCGTCAGATGGGCTGGCTCTGGTTTCTCACCTTCACGGGCATCATGGTTTTCTTGCACCACTTTGTGTTGTTCTTCATCGAAACGTTTCGAATGAGTGGCTTGTTCTTTACATTGGGTAAGTCGATAAGCAGTAGCTTTTTCACCGTTCTTTTGATCGTCATCATCCAATTGCTCTTTACCCGACCACCAAAGTCGAGTCTTGGCTATGAATAATTTGGAGAATCGGAAGATCGTAGTGATCACTGTCTTTGTGATGGTTGGATTGATCTTTTTGGGCCGTTTGTTCGTGATACAAGTGCTGGATGATTCCTACGGTTCCTCTGCCGATAACCAGGCGCTTCGTTTTGTAACTCAGTATCCATCCCGAGGCATCGTCTACGACCGTCACGGCAAAATATTGGTCCAAAACCAAGCCGCCTTTGACCTCATGGTAGTTCCGCGCCAAGTTGAAGGAATCGACACCGCTGCCTTCTGTGGATTGCTCGACATCGACGTTGAAGAATTCAATCGGCGATTGGATAAGGCAAGGGAGTACTCTAGCTACAGAGCAAGCATTTTCCAGAAGCAACTCACCGCGGATGAATACGCCCAGATCGCCGAGCGCTTATATCAATTCCACGGCTTTTACGGCCAGAAGAGAAGCTTACGCATCTATCCTGATTCGGTAGCTGGACACGTGTTGGGGTACATCGGTGAAGTCGGTGCAAAGGATATAGAAGCAGATAGCGTGTACAAATCTGGGGACTTCATTGGTATCAGTGGGCTGGAACGGCAATACGAAAAAGTATTGCGCGGCGATCGTGGACGAGAGGTATTGATGGTAGATGTGCACAACACCGTACAAGGACGCTACAAAGGAGGCGAATTGGACATTCCAGCGCACGCCGGCACCAACTTAATCACGGGCCTGGACCTAGACCTCCAACACTATGGAGAGCGCCTGATGCAGAATAAGAAAGGAAGCATCGTAGCAATCGAACCTAGGACGGGCGAAGTGCTTTGTCTCATATCGAGTCCTACTTACGACCCCAACTTGTTGGTGGGCGTCAAGCGGGCAAGGAATTATCAACTTTTGGTACAAAATGATTCGCTCGATCCGCTATTTAATCGTGCGCTGATGGCCAAGTATCCTCCCGGTTCCATCTTCAAGATCATTCAGGCCCTTATAGCGCTAGACGTAGGGGTGGTAAATGAAAAAACGGGCATTGCGTGCAACAAGGCACTGGTAGGTTGCCACAACCACCCTTCGGCCCAGAACCTTCGCGAGGCCATTCAAATGTCTTGCAATCCTTATTTCCATCAGGTATACAAGCGCTTGATCAATCAAGGAAAGTCGAGCAACTATTTCGAAGATTCAGCTATTGGGTTAGACGCTTGGGAGAAGCGCGTGAAGAAGTTTGGCCTAGGGCAGCGACTGGCTTTGGATCTGCCGAGCTTGAAAAGTGGTAGCATCCCAGACGTTGCGCTGTACGATCGCATTTACGGTGCGCGCCGGTGGGCGTTTAGCACCATTTATTCGGTGAGCATCGGCCAAGGAGAGGTAGAAGTAGTTCCGCTCCAAATGGCGAACTTGGCAGCCATCATCGCCAACCGTGGTTATTACGTTGACCCGCACATTGTCAAGCAATTTGACGGTCGACTGGATTCGTCGCTTAGCTATGAGGCGCATAGTACAAACATTGATGCGGCCTATTTTGAGCCGGTGATTGATGCCATGCAGCGTGTGGTAGATAAACCTGGTGGCACAGCCCGCAGGGCTCGAATCGATAGCTTGATCGTTTGCGGCAAAACGGGTACCGCTGAAAATCCACATGGCGAGGATCACTCGGTTTTCATAGCCTTCGCTCCACGTGAAAACCCTCAAATTGCCATTGCTGTATACGTGGAAAACGCTGGATTCGGTGGCACGTGGGCGGCGCCCATTGCCAGCTTGATGATTGAACGCTACATCCGAGGAAGCGTGCGCGACAGCCTGAAGGAGGATCGTGTTTTAGAAGCTAACCTGCTCAACGTAGAACGAGATGAGGATTAAGCGCAGCATATTCGAAGACATCGATTGGGTGATGGTAATCACCTTCGCGGCCCTCGTGTTGTTTGGATGGATCAGCATTTATGCAGCCACGTATGACGAGAGCCACCCTTCGATCTTTGACCTCGCTAAAAACCATGGAAAGCAAGCGCTGTGGATCGGCCTCGCGAGCGTCATCGCAATTACCATTCTGTTTTTTGACCACCGGTTTTTTGAAACTTTCGCCTACCTCATTTATGGTGCGGCCGTGGTACTTCTGTTGGCAGTATTGCTTATTGGCACAGAAATCAAAGGCGCCCAATCCTGGTTCGTCATCGGCTCGATCAGTTTCCAGCCCAGTGAAATTGCCAAGTTCGGTACTGCGCTTGCGCTTGCCAAATACCTAAGCGATGAGGGCAAGCGTTTCGACCAATGGAAAACGAAGCTCTACGCGCTGGGAATCATCTTCTTCCCCGCGGCTTTGATTATGCTCCAACCTGACGTAGGGTCTACCCTAGTATTCGCTTCGTTGCTTATCGTACTATACCGACAAGGACTGAGTGGATGGATATTTGGCATCGGATTTATCGCCGCCGCGCTTTTTGTCATTGCGCTCTACCTCAAGCAGTTTGAATGGACCGTAAGCGGCCAATTAATTGAAGGCAAGATGGTTTTCATTGTTGGATTGACGATGCTCGCCGCTGCAATACTCTACCTGCTCAGTAAGCGAAAAGGAAGCCGACTGGTAGTTGGCGGCGCTTACGCAGTGTCATTGGGATATTTTTTAAGTGTAGATTGGCTGTTTGACAAAGTACTCAAGCCCCACCATCAAAACCGAATCAACGAACTTTTAGGAATCGTTTCAGATCCACTTGGGGCTGGATACAATGTGCATCAGTCGAAGATAGCGATCGGGTCTGGCGGCTTCAGCGGCAAAGGGTTTCTACAGGGAACGCAAACGAAGTTTCACTTCGTGCCTGAACAAAGTACAGACTTCATTTTCTGTACCGTCGGCGAGGAGTGGGGCTTCATTGGAAGCTTTGTCGTGATTTCACTCTTCGTATTCTTACTGGGTCGCATCATTTGGAATGCTGAGAACCAACGAAGTGCATTTACCCGGATCTACGGCTACAGCGTCGCATCCATACTATTTATCCATGTGGCTATCAATATAGGAATGGCCATTGGTCTGGCACCCGTTATCGGAATTCCGCTGCCGTTCTTCAGTTATGGAGGCTCTTCTTTGTGGTCCTTTACGCTTTTGCTCTTTACCTTCATCAAACTTGACTCAGAACGTAAGTACGTGCTGCGCTAAGGGATAAAAACCTTCTCTGTTTTTCTCATCGTTTCATTGGAAACAGTTACGATGTAGACGCCCGATTCAAAGCCGTTGATGACAACAAGATCTCCTCCGTTCGATTTTGCGGCGTAATGCATGCGGCCAGTGAGGTCCGCAACCACTACCCTGTCCTCTACACCCAAACCGCTGATCTGCAGGTGATGATTGACCATCCCGATGTTCCAATCATTCTGAGCTGGACGTACTATCGACGTAGGTATCGTATCGCTGTCTTGCTCTAACCTTTTGAAGCGCAAATCGAGTCGAACAGGAAGGTGGTCACTCATTTCGTAGAGCGCTCCTAACACCGCTGAAGGCACGCTGTTATTTGTTCCTTGCAGAATGGATTGGTTGTAGTGGTTTCCGTCATTGCCCACGGTTTTGTATGACCCCTCAACGAATCGCACGGACCCAGTATCGTCCATTATTTGCTGGCTCAACAGAACTATGTCGAACCGATCATCGAGTCCGCCCCCTGAATGGCATCCGCTTTCGGTATGGGTGGATTGCGTATGGGCATAAGCAAACGAAGACGAACTGCTCCAGCTTCCGGTGATCAGCGGGTCTCTCATCGCGTAGTCTCCATTGCTGTTGGCCAAGAAGTTTTGAAAAGCCTGTTCGGAAGATCCGCCTACGTTCATATCGCCCGCCGTAATGTAGTAGCCAGGAGGATAGTGATCCACGAGGTAGTCCATGACCGAGAGCGTTGCAATGTCTCTTGCTGAAACATCCGATGCACTGCTTCCCGCTTTGAGGTGCATGCCTATCAGGTAAAGAAATGTTGTGTCAGAAGTCGGTCCCAAATAGGGATCCTTATAGTAAAATGTGCAGATGTCAATGGCCCGCACGATGCTGGATCCATTCGTTGCTTGGGTCAATTTATCCTGCTTTAATAACGAGAGCTTCGATTTGTCGTAAAAGACTCCGTTGACCAAATCGCTGAATGAATTGTTTTGAATAGGGGCCCGTTTGTAGCGATTCACGCCGTCTGTATTCAATACCTTCTCGATGATCCGGTCAGCGTAGACAATGGAAGCGCCCATTTCATTGACCAGCAGCAAATCTGGTTTTACGTACTTGGCGATACTTTTAAAGTAGGTGTCTTTCTCATTGATGTCGTTGTTAGAAGTCGTGCAAAAATTGGTGACCTCGCCATAATAGAGCAGGTTATACGTCATGAACCGGAGGGTATCCCACTCTTGAGAAACGACGGATAAGGAAGAAAGGAATAGGATGAAAGTCAAGGAAATGATGCGCATGGTGTGAAAGTAACAGCTCGCTGCTATGATTTAGAAATGTGAAGGTCGGGCAATTCCCGAACCAGTAAGTTTTGGGGCGCATCATTCATCGCTTCGCGAAGCGCGTTGTACTTCAAGAAATACTCATTGTAATCAGAGTCTTTCAGTCGAGGAATCTCGGTAAACCCAACTAGGTCGATGGCCTTCATGATGTCGTCAACGTATAGCTTTTCAGTAGATTTATGGGGCAAGTAGCTCGAAGCCTCCTTGTTGGAGTGTTCGATCTCGCTGAGCAATTTTGCCTCGACCATAAGGTCGAGAATGCGCGAGGTGACGCCGTAGGGTAAATCCATAGCACCGCTCAGGTCTTGGGCTGAGAAAGGCTCATCTCCCCGATCAAAGGCAGCAGCAATCCGCTTCATCAACATCAATGCGATGACGTGGCGCTGAGAATTGCTCAAGCGATCACCGTCGACTTCGTTTTCGATCTCACTAACGTACTGATTCGCGTAAGCGATCTCTGCTCCGATCAAGGTCATGAGCCAAGAAATATTCACCCAAATAAGGAACAATGGCAAGGCTGCAAAGCTTCCGTAAATTGCGTTGTACTTACTCACGCCGACTTGAAAATTGATGTAGCCCCACTCCAAGAACTGAAATGAAGTTCCGGCAATGATTCCAGCGATCAAAGCGGATTTGAATTTCACCTTCGTGTTGGGCATCACCATATAAACGAAAGTGAAGAGCAGCCAAATCAATGTATAGGGAATCATCTTAATGCCGAAATGAAGCACGGGACCCACCGATAGGAGGAAGTCGTATCCCGCGATTAAATTTTCCAATTCTTGGGAGATCACCACCGTGATGCTGCCGGCGAGGATGACAATGACAGGGGCAAAAAGCATGATGCTGAAGTATTCGGTGAATCGCCTCAGCCATGTACGGCCTTTCGCTACCTTCCAAATATCATTGAAGGACATTTCAATGCGGACTAAGAGTCGCATTACGGTCCAGAGAAGGATAACCACTCCAATGCCTGCCAACAAACCGCCTTTCGTATTCTCAAGCATGCGGCCTGAGAATGTCATGACTTGATCTACCACCTCTTCGTGTCCGCTGAACGCAGAAGTCAACTGCGACTCCAGCGCTTCTTGAAATCCAAAGCCCTTGGCAACTGCAAAAGCCAAGGCGACCAGCGGGACCACCGACAGCAAGGTGTAGAATGTCAATCCGGCTGCTTGGAGCTGCAGGTTGTCTTTCGCGTAGTTGCGTAGGACGATCAGGATGATGCGGACTTGCTTGAGAAAAAAAGCCGTCATCGCATTTCTATCTTCCAAACGCACGTTCCAGATGTAATCATGGATGTACTTTGGCAACCAGTTGTCGTTGTGTTTCGCCATCAATAAAGTAAAGTTCAAAAATATTGGAATGCGGCCAGCCATCGGCATGATATTGGGATAGGTTTGAACCATGCAACGATTATTCTTCTTACCGCTAATGTGCTGCGTGCTCCTCAGTGTAGCCGTGCAAGGTCAAAACGACCGCGGCCTTTACCAACTTTCTGATTTCTACTCAGACAATCTGGAACTTCAAAAGCAGGTAGATCTGATCTTCAAGCAATTGAAACCTGAGCAGCGGGTCGGACAAATGATTGTCACCTCCTTAGGCAGGCTTGGTAAACCGATGACGGTTGTAGAGCCATTGGTGCAACAGCGCTTGGTGGGAGGGGTGATTTTTCTGAGCGGAGATCCCGCAGAGTTCAAGCAACATATTCGGGCTTTGGGTGATCTATCGATCGGTTATCCCCTATTGATGAGCATGGATGCCGAGCCGAGTTTATTTAACCGGCGCCTGCCAGGAACGCCCGAAATGCCACCGACCAACGAACTCAAGACCGTAGAGCAAATCGAAGCGGCAGTGCGCATCATCGACAGCACTTTGATCGACGTTGGATTCCGCCACAATTTCGCGCCGGTGATTGATGTTTCACCAAACAACGAAGCCATTGGAAACCGAACACTGGGTGGCGACTCGGCCACGATCGTTCCTTTGGCCAATGCCTTTATCCGCAAAACTCAGTCCGATCAAATTGTTGCTACTGCGAAGCATTTTCCGGGGCACGGACGGGTGAGTGGCGACACGCATAAAAAATTGGTGTACATCGACGGTGAGCTGACGGAAGTCTCTCTGTACAAGCCTGTTATACAAGCCGGGGTGCTATCCATCATGGTAGCTCACATAGCCATTGAAAACAATAAAAAGTACGCGACGGGTGGAATGCCTTCGACGATGAGTCCATTAATCGTATCAGGTCTCCTGAGAGAAGAGCTTGGGTTTCAAGGGTTAATCGTGACGGATGCTATGAACATGGGTGCGGTGGTGGAGATTCCAAACTCTACCCTTCTGGCCGCAAAGGCTGGATGTGACATCATCTTGATGCCCCCAGATGAAGTCGGGACCATTTCATCCATCATCAACGAAATGGCTAAGGATCCAGCATTCAAAAATCAAATTGAAGCTTCAGTTAAACGCGTCATCCGCATGAAGCTTTGTTTAGGAATGGTCTTCGGACCCTCTATAGATTGAGGGGCATCTCGGTTTTCAATTCAACCGGCACCTTTTTGGTATAGAAAAAATTCCCGGCTTTAAGCTCCCCTTTGACCGTCATTTCAGGCTTTTTGCCTGTGAGCATTCCGGCCAATCCTGTAATACCCGCGGCCAGCATGTCTCCAATGGTTCCATTTACTTCTACGTCGTATTCTTTGGTAGAATTGGCGCTGATTTTGAACGACCTTTTTAAATGCGCATCGCCTAAATGAATCTTGCCTGAATAAATATCAAATTCCCCAGCCTTGATCGTGATGGGGAATGAATTAGGGTTTGTAAGGACAAGGCGAATGTTTGCGTCCAACTTCCCAGCCTCCAACGAGTTTATTTCAAATCGATCGACCCGGTCAAGTACAACATCCTTAAATTCACAACCCGAAAGGAAAACGACCGTCATGATAGTGACAAGCATGACAATTGGCCGGTTAACAAGAAGAGGAGCGCTCATATGACAAACAGTTTAACAACAAAGAAAACGCTTATCCAGCTGTTTTCATCTGTTTTCCTGATTGTCCTTTCAATTCCTTCCCTTTCACAGGGTTTTCGGGCAAACCATTGGGCATTTGCATCCTTCAATGGCCTAGACTTCTCTTCTGGTACTCCCGTTACTTACAGCACATCGTGTACGGGTTCAATGGGAACATCTGCCATTTCTGACCTGAATGGCGACCTGATTTTTTACAGCAACGGCAACAAGGTTTGGGAGGCGGGAGGAGCGGTGATGTCAGGAGGCACAGGGCTCGTAGGCGACCCACAGGCGACGCAATCCTCATTGATCGTTCCAGCGACCATCAGTAGTACGCGCTATTACCTTTTCGTCAACGACGCCAATGCAGGGCCCAACGGCTTTCAATACTACGACGTGGAGATGACCTTGAACGGCGGAAATGGCGGAGTTGTTGGCCCGACCATGTTGCTCGACAGTGCCACCGAAAAAATGGCGGCTACGAGGCACGGAAACGACAAGGGCTATTGGGTGGTGGCCCACAAGTGGGAATCGGATGAATTTCACGCATTTTTGGTCGACGACAACGGAGTGAATACCACTCCGGTAATCAGCGCCATCGGCATAGAGCATCTGAACAGTTCGGGCTCCGGCGAGGAGACGGGTCAAATGAAAATCTCACCTGACGGATCCTGGCTCGCAACCTGCAATTTCTCATCAGGCTATGTTCAACTATTCCGTTTCAATAATACCACGGGAGTTTTGACAGACCCGATTACCCTGGCTTCCGGAAACAGTGTGTTTCCTTTCGGTGTGGAGTTCAGCGCAGATAGTAAAAAGCTCTTTTACGGACGTCGTGTTTCTAGTGGTAGTAACCCCGCGGGCATCCATCAGTTCGATCTCGACCATGCATCCGTTGATTGCCTGTTGGCGAGCGAAACGATCGTCTCGAACAACAATCCATTCAAACTCTATACGGATCTGCAACTCGCTAACGACAAAAAAATATACGTGTCCTACTTCAAGCCTTCGCCTTTCAATGCGGATACATTAGGCGTAATCGGCAGTCCGGAAGAAATGTGTCCTGACTGCGGGTATATCGACAATCATTTGCTCACCGATAGCATCATTTTTTCTGGCGTGACCAATTTCGTTTCGAGTTTCATGAGCGATGGCATTACGTATTCGTTTGGCACCAACTGCGAAAACGATACGACTTGGTTTATGCCGGAAGACACGATTGGACTTGACAGCGTGCGTTGGAATTTCGGTGACCCGTCTACCGGCTCGGCAAACATCAGTACCGATCTCAATGCAGGGCACGTATTCAGCAACGCTCCCGATACTTTTCAAGTAACTTTATTCGCATATCGAGGAGCTCTGGGCGACACATTTACTCGAAACATAATCATTTGGGATACTGCGGTGAACCTCATTGGACCGGACACAACAATGTGCTCGGGGCAATCGATCACTTTTGACGCTACATGGTATGATGCGTGTGTACTATGGGAAGATGGATCTACGAACAACAGCTACACTACGAATCAGGCCGGTTGGCACAGCGTAGAAATATTTCACCAAAGTTGTGTTTGGACTGACTCGGTGCAAGTAACGCTCGTTTCTCAACCGCCTCAGTTTACCCTCGGCAACGACACGTCGGTCTGCGCAGATGTAAATTTCATCATCGATCCTGACTTGCCGAATGCGTTTTATACCTGGCAAGATGGTTCGCATGACACCTCCTTCGCTGTATCTTCTACAGGAACCTACTGGCTGCAGGCGAGCAATGCGTGTGGAACCAGCACGGATACGTTGAACGTCATACTCAATGAAGCCGCACAGCCGGTGCTCAATTTCCCATCAGACACTGCGGGTTGTGACACCATAGGCATCGAGCTGGACGTCACTTTTGAAGGCGCAGTCTATACCTGGAACGACGGTCAAACTGTACCGATCAGGACGATTACTGAATCTGGGCTATACTGGGTGCGCGTAGGAAATTCCTGCGATACGGTGAGTGATACGATCAACATCCAAATCGATGCGCCCATTTACAATGTACTGCCCGACCGAGACGTTACATGCTTTGGCGATCCGAGCAATCCGCTCATATTACTGGCCTCAGCCGACTCGCAATCTGTCAATTGGAGCGATGGATCTGTAGGCCCAACGCTGACCGTAATGCAAGGGGCAGGAACCTATTGGTACAGCCAATCGAATCAATGTGGTTTTGTATCAGACACCGTTGAAGTGCTCTCGTATGACACCAACTACATATTTACCATTGGCAACGATACCACGATTTGCTCGCCCTTAGATACGGTCATTATTGGTGACGCCGCGGATGATTTCCCTTGGACCTATCGTTGGAATACGGGTTCAAGCACACGTACGATTCCAGTGAGCAAAGGGTTCTACCAAGTTGAAGCCCGACTGAGGTGCGATACCCTTGTAAGTAATCTCAATGTATTCAAAGCTCCGCGTATTCTCATAACGGACAGCACCACCCGGACCATTTGTCAGGGCGATTCGCTGCTTTTCGAGGTTTCTACCATTGAGGCATCAAGTTTCACATGGTCGAACGGGGACCTGGAAAGGGAGTCTCTGATTACGGATCCCGGTGAATACTTCATTACGGTGATTGACACCTTTGGCTGTATACACACGGACAGTGTTGGCCTCAACGACCTGTGTCCAGGTACGGTATATATTCCCAATGTATTCACCCCAAGTTCTGACGGAATCAACGATGAGTTTTGCCTGGAACTCACCAACATTCTTGACTTTGAGTTTTCCATCTTCACGCGGTGGGGAAGCGAAGTTTTGTACTCATCCAACCAAGCCCAGTGCTGGGATGGTGAAATCAACGGAACAGAAGCACTTCCGGGCGTATACTACTACCTCTTAAACGCTACGGATGCGATGGGTGAAAACACCAGCTTCCGCGGTACCTTCACGTTGATTCGTTCACATTAAGCTTCTTCGTTGAAATGCTTAAAAAACAAGGGGATGGTTTCGATGCCTTTCAAATAATTGAAAATTCCGTAGTGCTCGTTCGGCGAGTGGATGTCGTCGCTGTTCAATCCGAATCCCATCAAGATCGATTTCAATCCGAGCTCTTTTTCGAATAGGGCTACAATGGGAATGCTTCCACCGCTTCTCTCGGGTATGGGCCGCACACCGAAGCTCTCTTCCATGGCTTTCGACGCCGCAAGGTACCCCGGGAAATTGGTGGGAATTACGATCGGTTCACCTCCGTGGTGCGGCGTCACCTTTACCTTCACTGATGGCGGGGCAATTTTCTTAAAATGTGCCTCGAACTTGCGCGTGATGTCATTCGGATCTTGGTAAGGCACCAATCGCATGGAAATCTTTGCATAGGCTTTAGAGGGCAATACGGTTTTTGCTCCTTCGCCGATATATCCACCCCAGATTCCATTAACGTCCAAACTCGGCCTGATGCTGGTCCCTTCAGAGGGCGAATACCCTTTTTCGCTTCGAGTAGCTGCTACGCCAACACCACGCTTGTATTCCTCTATATCGAATGGCGCTTTGGCCATCTCAGCCCGGTCTTCTGCGCTGACGATTTCAACGTCGTCGTAAAAGCCTTCAATGGTAATGTGGTGATCTTCATCCTGGAGGGAGGCGATCATTTCACAGAGCACGTTTACCGGATTGGCAACGCCACCGCCGTAGACTCCTGAGTGCAGGTCCTTGTTAGGCCCCGTCACTTCCACTTCAACGTATGACAATCCCCGCAAACCAACCGTAATGGATGGGACGTCATTAGCGATGATGGAAGTATCTGAGATCAAGATGACATCGGCCTCTAATTTCTTTTTGTTTTCCTTAACCCATATAGCCAGGTTACTCGATCCAACCTCTTCTTCTCCTTCGATCATGAACTTAACATTACAAGGCAAGCTTCCCGTTCGGTCCATGATTTCAAATGCCTTTACGTGCATGTACATCTGGCCCTTGTCATCGCATGCACCCCGGGCGTAGATTTTTCCATCTTTTACGACCGGTTCGAAGGGCGGTGAATCCCATAAGTCAACGGGGTCAGCCGGTTGCACGTCATAGTGTCCGTACACCAACACCGTCGGCTTCGCTGGATCGATCATCCGTTCTGCATACACGATAGGGTGACCGGCCGTTTGGTGAATTTCCGCCATTCCTGCACCTGCCTTGAGCAACTGTTCTTTCACTGCATTCGCACATTGCTGAACGTCATCCTTGAAGGCCGGGTCTGCGCTTACGGAAGGAATACGGAGCAATTCGAACAACTCTTCTAAAAAACGTTCTTTATGCTGTTCAATATAATCGAGGATCTCTTGTCTGTTCATCATCTTCTGGTTTGAC
Organism: Cryomorphaceae bacterium; assembly: GCA_040221375.1. Taxonomy (GTDB): domain Bacteria; phylum Bacteroidota; class Bacteroidia; order Flavobacteriales_G; family Salibacteraceae; genus SHAN690. The sequence continues at coordinate 49,772 of JAVKEP010000082.1, read as the reverse complement.
TATTCATTTTCGAGGCTCGCAAATATAGGCCATGCGCGAGGAGAGATAGGAATGCCATCAAGGGCATTTTTCCGCGGATGAACCTGCCTAAATCTGCTATGAATCTGAAACAGAATGATTAAACTTGTAAGTTAAGCCTGTTGTATCTCAATTGCTCTGCACTATGAAGTTTCAAAACATCCTGTGGACCCTACTCAGCTTTTTGCCGTTCCTGGGAATGGCGCAAGGCGATAATCCAAACGCACCTCAACTCAGCATTGTAGGTGCTGACCAAACCATCAATTGCACATCTGACGCAGTGCTCATCGGCGTCAAAGTGAAACATTGGCAAGAAGGATTTGTCTACCAATGGGCCCACGGACCTACCGATTCCATTGTTTCGGTTAAGCCTCAGCAGACACGCGTTTATGAGATCAACGTGGTCAACGAAGCCATCGGATACAACGCAACGAGGAGCATAGAGGTCAAGGTATTCAATGCGCCGGTTATTGTGGCGGACGAGCAAATAACCATTGACAATAAAACCTGTCCGGGCACGGACATTCAATTGGGAGTAGATCCAATCGGGGGGTACGCCCCTTATTCATATGCGTGGGATTCAGGGCACAACGAAGCTTCGCCGACCGTCAATCCAGAGGTCGAAACGACATATGCTGTAACGGTTACCGATGTCTGTGGAACGCAAGAGCGCGCTACTGTGACCGTATTTTTTGAAGTACACGACGCGTTGGTAGCGCCGTTGTCAAAGGAAATTTCATTTCAATGTGAAGGCGAGGAAATCCATTTGGAAGCTCCTGTTCAGGCGACTACAGGTGGCGTTGGTTATGGCTATGCTTATACCTTCAGCGATTGGACAGCAGCAGGCACGCCCATGATTGCTTCTACCTCGGATGGGGCCGAGTACACCTATCAAGTTACAGACGCTTGTGGAATCCAAGTAGCGACTTCGCACTTGGTTTTAGTCGCTGAAGAACTGGATGCTCCCACGGCGACGGACATCTTAGTTTGCGAAGGCCAAGAGGCGCAGATCACAACATCCACCGATCCATTTTATTTCTGGGACGGCCAAACGATGCATACGGCGTATGCTGAACGGTACTTCGACGACGCTCAAGTAGCCTTGATATTCATCGATGTTTGCGGTGAGACGCATCACACTTCGCGTCAGGTCATCATCGACGCAGTGGATACGGAATTCGAAATGCACCTCAATCATTTGGATCGCAACGCTTCGCTCTACGCACCGGTCAGCGCCAGAGATCAAAAGATCACTTGGTACCTCAACGGCAAGGAAATCAGCACCGACCCCGATCCGTTTATTGAATTTTTAGAAGTGGATGAAAACGAAATCGTACTGGAGATCGAAAATGAAAATGGCTGCACGGAAAGGACTGCCAGAACAGTTGTTTTACAAGACGGCGTGGAGCTTCCTTCTGCATTTTCGCCCAATGGCGACGGGTTGAATGACAAATTCAGCGTACAATTTGAAGACGACCTCGTCGATTTTAACATAAAGATATTTGATCGTTGGGGGCAACTAATCTATGAATCACGCGACCAATACTTTGAGTGGGATGGCTTAATGGAAGGAAAAGTATCTCCGCTTACGAGTTATGCTTACATCCTAAGAGCGGAAACGGTTGAAGGACGTGAGATTGAAAAACGAGGCACCATTTCGACTTTGATCATTGATTAAAATGAAAAGAATTTACATACTGCTGACGATGTTACTGGTAGGCACTTTGAGCGCACAAGCTCAAATTGTCACGACTTCGACAGCGCCTTACAACAGTGCTACCTACCTGATCAACAATGTGTTGATGGGCCAAGGCATGACCGCTTACAACGTCACCTCCTACGGGGCAACGATTCAAAGGGGTTTCTTCAGCAATGGCGGAACGGCAATCGGCATCGACAGCGGCTTGGTCATGTGCTCGGGTAACGTCACTAATATAATGACCTCAACGGGTTCAGGTGCCTCTACGGCCATCGCGAACGGTACGGGTCAAGGAGCGGGCGATGCGGACTTGTTGTCTGTGGCGCAAAGCGTGCCGGCCCTGATTGGACAAAGTTTCAACGTATACTCTACTTGGGACGCAAGCATCATCAATTTCGATTTCGTTCCTGGAGGCGACACCGTTGAGTTCAATTACGTTTTTGGTTCGGACGAATACACCACGTGGATTAACACAAGTTACAACGACGTATTCGGGTTTTTCCTTTCAGGACCTGGTATCAGTGGTTCGTACAGCAACAACGCCATCAACGTGGCTACGGTTCCTAACACGAGTCCTGCCTTACCGATATCGATCAGTACGATTCACCCCAACCTCAATTCGCAGTATTACAATACCGGCGGTTCTTTGTTGGCCTACAACGGGTACACCGATGTAATGACGGCGATCTTAGCAGTACAGGCTTGCGATACGTTTCACTTGAAACTTGGCGTAGCGGACGGGTCGGATAAAATTCTTGACACTGGTGTTTTCCTCGAAGCGGGAAGCTTTGTGTCTACAGGCCTCATCGTTCAGCCAGAACCGTCGTACAATCCCTTTGGTGCAGATACCGCACTTTACGAAGGCTGTGGTGATGTGAAGATCTTCTTTACCCGCAATGACAGTGTGCTTCCTGCGGCGACCCTGTCCTACGAAGTTTGGGGCACAGCTCAAATGGGCGTAGACTACTCGAACATCGTCAACTCGGCAGGGGATCCTTGTATTTACAACACAACGACCAATCACTGGGAATGTGAAGTGGCTTTCCTTGCAGGCGAGCAAACAGATTCTATCGCATTCACCGTGTTCTACGACAACTTAATCGAGGGGATTGAAGACCTCACCATTGCCATCGTTGACAGCATACAATTGGGCTGTCATACGGGCGACACAATCGAACTGACGGTGCTGGATCAGCCAGACCTCCAGATCAACGCGTTTGGTGATGTAACCTTGGATTGCAACGACAGCGCCGCCCTGATTGGCGTTAACGTTCCGAGTGGATTACCCCCGTTTATCTATGCTTGGAGTAATGGGGCCCAAGACAGTTCTCAATACGTTCAACCCACGCTTACCTCTACCTATGTGGTGACCGTAACCGATGCCTGTGGGCAGCAACAAGAAACTGATTTTGTCAATGTGAGTATTTTCAACGTTCCATGGTCATCTGTGAAATTTGGCGACAACCAAACGATCAGTTGCATCGATGCTCCAGTAGACTTGGGCGTTGGTGTCGTTTTCAACGATGGCATCTGGCATGGGGATATTTCCTACTTGTGGAGTACGGGTTCAACAGATTCTGTGATTTCCGTATTCTCGATCGTCGACACTACATACAGCGTAACGATTACCCGAGGATGTACGCAAGAGTCGGCCGTACACACATTCAACTTGTACACATACAATGACCCTGTCATCACGGCAACTCAAGACATTCCGGTAACCTATTTCGATTGTCCAGGAGATACGGCCACCATCAACGTGGAAGCCAGCGGAGGATACCCTCCTTACACGTACGCATGGAGCAATGGCCCAACGACGCCAAGTCAAATCGTCGGTCCGCTCTTGACCAAAACGTATACGGTTACGGTACAAGACATATGTGCGCTCGTAGATTACGTAGATGAAGTTACGGTTACGATGCCCGTTGCCGTGCCATTAGAAATTCACGGCATCGTGAACGATACCGTTCCGTGTTTGAATACGAAAGTTCACTTTGGTCCTGCCGAACCGCGCGGAGGTTTCGGATGGGGATACGTATTTAGCTGGGACAATTTCGAGTCGGACACGAATCGGATTCAAGACATCATCCTCGAAGACGAACAAGCCTATACCATTTGGTTGACGGATGGCTGTAGAACGGACACCATTACCGAGACGGTCTACGGAATCGTCGCAGAGAAAAATGACCTTGATCTCCTCGTCCACAACGATACATTGATCTGTTATGGCGATGAAATCACCTTGACTTCAGAAGCCATTTATGGCGCTCCAGAGTACACGTACAAATGGAGCAATGGTGCCTCCACCAAGGATACCAAAGTGTCTCCGAAGGTATCGACCACGTATACGATTCGAATGAATGACTTCTGCGACACGGTGCGAACTGCAAAGATTTACGTGGATGTGTCTGAGATTCGACCTGACTTTGATTGGGAGTACCTCAATGATTACGAAGTTGAGTTCACCAATTTATCGAAAGGAAACAACCGACTCACCGGCTTCATCTGGGATGTGGAACAAGCGGGATTGAAATCGTTCGAAGAATCTCCGATCATTGGAATGCCAGACGGCGACAAGTACCTGGCCACTTTGACGGTGATCGATGAGTACGGTTGCGAGGCACTAGACTCTGCGTTGATTGCGCCTAGTTTCCACCTGTACATTCCTACTGGCTTTACGCCCAATAAGGATGGCATGAATGACAAGTGGAGCATTGAGAGCACAGGCATTCGCGAAATGCGGCTTGTCATCTACGATCGTTGGGGAGCAGAAGTGTTTTCTACGCCCGATAAGAATTTTGAGTGGGACGGAACCCTGAATGGTAAACGACTTCCAATGGGAAGTTACACTTACCGTATTGTCTTTTACACTGACGGAGACGAGTACATAGAGCGAAGGGGTTCGTTTAACTTATTGAATGATTTCCAACCACGCAATTAGTAAATTATAATTGAACATTTATTAGGTGAAACCGATCTGCTCGCAGGTCGGTTTTTTTTTAGCGCTTGCGTGTCATCATCCCCGAGGCGTTCACAAAGTCCAAAATCTCTTGGTTGTCCGTCTTCATGATCTCTTCATTGGTACCTTCCCACCACTTCTCACCAACGTGGATAAACATGATATACTCTCCGATCTCTATGACCGAGTTCATGTCATGAGTAATGACCAATGTGGTCATTTCATTTTCCTTGGTAATCTCTTGGATTAACGCATCGATTACGATCGACGTCTGTGGGTCCAGTCCAGAATTTGGCTCATCACAAAAGAGGTATTTTGGTTTCGGTGAAATAGCCCGTGCTATGCCCACGCGTTTCTTCATACCACCGCTCAATTCAGAAGGATACAATGCATGTGCATCGGTCAGTTCAACGCGCTCAAGCACCGTGTCGACGCGCATTTCTTTTTCTTTGGCCGTCATATCGGTTAGGATATCCAATGGAAAACGGACGTTTTCTCGGACCGTTAAGTAGTCAAACAATGCACTGCCTTGAAAAAGGAATCCAATCTCCTTGCGCACGGTCTTTCGTTGCTTGGTTGTCATGTGCACAAAGTCTCGTCCATCGTAAAGAACTTCCCCTTCGTCAGGGTCGATGAGCCCCACGAGGCAGCGTGCCAACGTACTCTTTCCGCTACCACTCGCTCCGATGATCAAACTGGTCACGCCGGCTTCAAATTTGGCAGAAATGTTCTTCAGCACCTCTTTCTCTCCGAACGCCTTGGACAGGCCTTTCACCTCAATCATATCAAAAAGATTTGGGTGATAAAGTAATTGACCACGAGGATGATGATGGAACTTTGAACCACTCCTCGCGTACTCGCCTTGCCCACTTCCAATGCACCACCGGATGCGAAATATCCATGGTAGGAAGGAACCGAAGTGAAGATGAATGCAAACACGGCCGACTTTGAAAGCGCGTAGACAACGTGGTACATGCGGAAGTCCAACTGAATGCCGTACTCGTAATTCGCAACCGAGACGATGTCAGTAAACATCGCGATCATGTAGCCTCCGCCAATGGAGACAAACATCGAAATGATCACGAGAAACGGGCTGATCAAAACGGCTGCGACGATCTTAGGGAGGATGAGGTAGGCGCTGGAATTTACGCCCATGATTTCTAGCGCGTCGATCTGCTCGGTTACCCGCATCAAGCCAATTTCTGACGCGATGTTAGACCCGATCTTACCTGCCAAGATCAATGCCATGATCGTCGGGCTGAATTCGAGGATGGTCGATTGCCTAGTCGTAAATCCGATCGTGTATGTTGGGATGAATGCGCTGTCAATGTTGGCAGCCGTCTGTATAGTAATTACCGCTCCCATGAACACCGAAATCACCATGATGATTCCCAAGGAATCGAGGCCAAGGGATACCATTTCATCGAGCAGCCTCCTTCTATAGATAGAAAACTTCTCCGGGCGACTAAACGCCCTCCACATAAGAATGAAGTATTTGCCCAGGTGAAAAAGAAACGGAGCCATTGCAGCAAATGTAACTCTAAATCAATGTGCACTTGCGGTACAATTCAGTAGCTTTGAACGATGCGCCTTGCAAAAATCCTCGTCCTTTTATTCGTTTCTTTTTCCTTGAGCGGATGCGCTTTGTTCAAGGGTAAAAAAGATTGCGACTGTCCCTCGTGGGGTGCTCAACACCTCCGCGAAACGCCGGCTGACAGTCGACTTGCGGCTAACCATGAGTAAAGAGTCGTTTTCCCGTAGTCTCATCAAGTACATTCCAGCAGCGGCGATTGATGTGGTATACACCTGGCTTGAACCGCATCGCATCAAACTAAAAATCAGCAAACCCCGCACAAGCAAACTGGGCGATTTTAGGGTTCGATCTGACAGCGCACCGGCTCAGATTTCGGTCAACGGCAACCTCAACAAGTACTCATTTCTGATTACGTTGACACACGAAGTTGCGCACCTCAAAGATTTCGAACATCGCGGCCATCTGCGTGAAGCTCACGGTGAATCATGGAAAAAGCAATACGTCAACTTGCTGGCTGAATTGAGGGCGGCGAATGCATTTCCAAACGAACTACTCCCCGCGCTGGGCCGACACATGCGCCGACCCAAAGCCGCATCATGCTCGGATCCAGGCTTACTTGAAGCGTTGCGGGAATACGATGATTTTCGCGTCTTGCGCGTGAAGGACCTGCAAGAAGGTGCCCAATTCGAGCTTTCGAGTGGAAGGGTATTTCAGCTGGGTTCATTGCGTAGAACGCGCTACAAATGCTTCGAACTCAGCACTCAAAAATGGTTCCTTATCCATGGAGAGGCCGAGGTTACAATCGCCAACGTATCCTAATTCCTAACGTTGACTTCAACTTAGAGCGATTCTTGTGCATTACATTCGCGCCCAATCTAATGCGATGAAAGAAGTTTATTGTGTAATAATGGCCGGTGGAATCGGAAGTAGGTTTTGGCCGATGAGTCGTCAAACTACGCCGAAACAATTCTTAGACATACTGGGAACCGGATCCTCACTGATTCAATTGACATACGATCGATTTAAATCCATTTCGAAGCCTGAACAATTCATGATTGTGACTTCCGAAGATTATACGGATTTGACATTGAGCCACCTACCTGAGTTGAGTATCGCCCAAGTCTTGGCCGAACCTTCCAGAAAAAACACGGCGCCTTGCATTGCCTACGCTGCTTACAAGCTCTATAAGCAAAATCCCGATGCGGTGATGGTGGTTTCGCCTTCGGACCACATCATTGTAAAAGAAAAGGCATTCCACCACACGCTCAATGAGGCGATAGAACACGCAACAGAAACGGGCCATTTAGTCACCATCGGCATCAAGCCCAGTCGTCCCGATTCAGGCTACGGCTACATTCAATTTCATCGAGAAGGTACGTACGATTCTGAGGGCATAAAACAAGTGAAAACATTCACGGAAAAACCGAGTGTTGAGCTCGCGCTTCAATTCTTACAAAGTGGTGACTTCTATTGGAACAGCGGAATGTTCGTGTGGAAAGTGTCAAGCATCGTGGAAGCATTCAGGTCGTTGATGCCTGACATGGCCGAACTCTTTGAGGAAGATATCTCTTCGCTGAATGATGCGGGGGAGAAGGCGGCCATCAAGCGCATTTACAACCAATGCCAAAACATATCCATCGATTATGGAATCATGGAAAAGGCCAAAAACGTAGACGTCGTACTCGGCGATTTTGGTTGGTCCGATCTCGGTACTTGGGGATCCCTTTATGAACAAGTGGACAAGGACGAGAATGACAATGTGAAACTGAACGGCGAGATCCGTACTTACAATACGAACCATTCCATCATGCTCACCAAGCAAGGAAAGCTTTCGGTAATACAAGGGCTGACGAACTACATCGTCATTGACACAGACGACGTGTTGTTAATTTGCCAGAAGGACGAAGAACAGAAAATTAAGCAGTTCGTGCAAGAATTGAAAGACGCCAAATTGAACCAATTTCTCTGATCACAAAAGCCTCATTTTAGGGGCTTTTTCACTCTTACTGGCCTTCAATTAGCTCAGACTACCAATCATTTTACTGGGATCTACCCACTGGTCGAATTCATCAGCGGTCAGGTAGCCCAAATTGATGGCTTCTTCTTTCAAGGTGGTGCCATTCTCGTGTGCTGTCTTTGCAATTTTGGCCGCCTTTTCGTAGCCTATCTTGGTGTTGAGTGCAGTGACGAGCATGAGGCTGTTGTCCAAGTTCTGCTTGATTCTACCAAGGTTAGGTTCGATGCCAGCAGCACAGTGGTCATTGAAAGATACACAAGCCTCCCCAATCAATCTAGCGCTCGAAAGCACATTGTAGGCCATCACAGGCTTGAATACATTGAGTTCAAAATGACCCGTGGCACCTCCCATGGTAACGGCCACATCATTGCCCATCACCTGCGCACAGACCATGGTCAGGGCTTCGGCTTGGGTCGGATTCACTTTTCCGGGCATGATGCTAGAGCCGGGTTCATTGGCCGGAATAATCAGTTCGCCGATTCCGCACCGCGGTCCGCTGGCCAACAACCGGATGTCGTTTCCAATCTTCATCAAGCTCACAGCGAGCTGTTTTAACGCCCCGTGGGTCTCGACGAGTGCATCGTGGGCAGCGAGTGCCTCAAACTTGTTTTCGGCCGATTTAAAAGGGTGGCCGGTGAAGTCTGCGATCTTCTTGGCGACCAATTCTGAATAACCTGTCGGAGTATTGATTCCCGTTCCCACTGCAGTACCACCTAAGGCGATTTCAGAAAGATGATCCAAGGTATTGCGCAGAGCCTTGATTCCATGGTTGAGTTGCGCCACGTAGCCCGATAATTCTTGTCCAACAGTGAGTGGCGTAGCATCCATCAAGTGGGTCCTTCCAATTTTCACTACATGCATGAATTCCTTCGACTTGGCTTGGAGCGTATCCCGTAGTTTTTCCACCCCAGGAATTGTCGTTTCTACGACTGTTTTATACGCGGCAATGTGCATGCCTGTTGGAAACGTGTCGTTTGAACTTTGCGACTTGTTGACGTCGTCGTTTGGGTGAATTTTCTTGTCCCCTTCTCCAAGCTTACCGCCGTCGAGTACGTGGGCCCTATTCGAAACCACCTCGTTTACGTTCATATTAGATTGTGTACCAGATCCCGTTTGCCAAATCACGAGTGGAAACTGATCATCCAATTTGCCCGACAAAATCTCGTCACACACCTTAGAAATCAAGTCTCTTTTCTCGCTTGTCAGCACCCCTAGCTCACAATTGGTATGGGCAGCTGCCTTTTTCAGGTAAGCAAACCCATGGATTAACTCGAGCGGCATGCTGGCTTCGGGGCCAATTTTAAAATTATTTCTCGAACGTTCTGTCTGGGCTCCCCAATACTTATCGGCCGGTACGTTGACCTCGCCCATCGTGTCCTTTTCGATCCTGTATTCCATTGTTTTGTCCGTTTACGTTTTCACTTCTCCTATTTGGTCAATTTCTTGTCCACATCGCACATCGTAAATAGCAGCGATGCGTTATATTCGCTGCCAAATGTAAACTGCCATGGGAGAATATATTGGCTTCTTTATCTTTCTTTTCTTTCTATTGATGGCCTTTTGGATCCTGATTTTCCTCATCGGTTTCTTGGGATACTGGTCCGTGATGGGAGGTTTGAATAGCCTGATGCCAGGTCTTTTTGAAAAGAAGGAAGAGGAGCACTCCTCCCCCGAGGAATAATTCCGATATAAGTTCGCCTATTCCCTAAAAAGGCAACTTCCCTGTTTGTTTGATTGCACTCAAAGTATGAGTGGCACGTATGCTACTTTTTAAACTCTTGCGGCCATTGTAAGTGTGCATCGTGCTAGGACTGTGGTTGTTCATTGTTCAGAAGGCCATGCATTAACCGAATCATTGCATCGATCTCATCGGCTGTTTTGGAGATGTTATGCGCGATTGCTTCTAACTCTTCTTTCGATACGTCCTCAAAACTCAGCAATTGATTCAAGCCCATCAGTCTGGTAACGGGGGCCCTAAGATTATGAGAAGCGAAAAAGGTACCTTCTTTAATTTTCTTTAAATAACCTTCTTTTTCAGACCTCAAGATGTATTCTTGGGTCTTGTTCTGTGCCATGACCAGTCTTTGTCGTTCATTATCTATGACCGTCCAATCAGAGGAGACCTCCACGTTCATCAACTCGCCCTTTTTATTCTTATGTATCCAGCTCGATGTACTCCAAGTTCTACCGCTTTCCGTTTTCAAATACTTTTCCAGTTTCACCCTTTCTTCCGGTGGACGGATATCGAGAATGCTCATCTCTAAAAATTCTTCCTTCGAGTAACCGTATTGGACAGTTGCAGCCTTATTAACCTTTAAAAATTTGAGTGACTCGTGGTCATACACCCACATTGGAATGGGATTATCCTCAAATAGGTTTATGTAATTCCGCTCGCTTTGCATTCTGAGATTGTGCTCGTCTGCATTTAGCATAAACAAATAAGATTGTCCTACGTACGATGCTATCGCTCTTAGGTACAACTCATCCGAGGTTGACCACTTCCTTATTGATCCGCAGTGCTCAAGGCACATGACGCCTAGAAACTCTTGTGCTACGTGAACTTGAGCGTCAAGTAAGCTACTAACGCCCGTTTGCGGGAGGTATTCCTGCGCAAATTCGATGGTCCTTTCATCTGTGTAAGCATCCGGTGCGTTGATTACCAACGTTTGTTTGAATGCATTAAAATATTTTGGATAATCTCGCTTGTACAACTTTTGGCCTGACGATATCTCGTCTGTTTCTCGTTTGTATAACGCATGGCACTCGATGCTGTCCTCATCTCCGTTATAAAGCCAAAAACTCACGCGGCTTACCTCGAGTTCGTTGGCAAGAAATCTGATGGCATCCTCCGCAAACAGGCTGAAGTTCCCGTTATAGAGATTCTCAGACCTCGAAAGATCGATCAGGCTATTATACTGCTGGGTTTTCATTCACCAAGAATCCCTAAATCCGCTATCGGATTACAAAATACAAATTATGCTTGCAAGACCGATAATACAAATGATGCAAGGAACTCAAAGTAATGAATCACCACGCATGCTGCTAAGCAACGTTAAGCATTAGCTTGAACGTGAGTCGGAGTTTTTTGAACGACTAGTTAGCGTCTTCGGTCGCTAGTTTCCCTGCGCTCCACATAAGAAAGGCTTCCAAAAACTTATCAATATCCCCATTGAGTACAGAATCCGCGTCCGATGTTTCAACGTTTGTCCGCACATCTTTGACCATTTTATAAGGGTGTAGGACATAATTGCGGATTTGACTTCCCCATTCTATCTTCATCTTATTGGCTTCAATCTCTGCTTGCTTAGCTCGTTTTTCTTCCAGTTCCATTTCATAGAGCCGAGACTTGAGCAATTGGATGGCTTTTTCACGGTTCTGCAGCTGAGAACGCGTCTCCGTATTTTCGATGATGATTCCAGACGGTCCGTGACGCAAGCGTACTCCTGTTTCCACCTTATTCACATTTTGCCCTCCCGCGCCACCAGATCGGAAGGTATCCCATTCGATATCAGAGGGATTCACATCGATTTCGATCGAATCATCGACGAGGGGATAAACATAGACCGAAACAAAGGACGTATGGCGTTTCGCATTGCTATCGAAGGGCGATATGCGCACGAGTCGGTGCACGCCGTTCTCGCCTTTTAAATAGCCGAATGCAAAGTCACCTGTAAATTGAAGGGTAACCGTCTTGATGCCTGCGACATCACCTCCTTGGTAATTGAGTTCGGTGATTTTGTATCCATTCTTTTCGCCCCACATCATGTACATCCTCATGAGCATTGAAGCCCAATCACAGCTTTCGGTACCTCCGGCGCCTGCGGTGATTTGTAAGACGGCTTCTAGCCCGTCCTCTTCGGCACTCAGCATATTCTTCATCTCGAGGTCGTCGAGAATCTTCATCAATTTCTTGTACTGCCCTTCTACTTCAGCTTGTTCGGCCTCTCCTTCTTTTAGAAACTCGTAGAGCACCTTGAGGTCTTCTTGTGCGGTGATGAGTTCGTCGAAGGCTTTTGTCCAAATCTTCTTCTTGTTGATTTGCTTCAATATCCCTTCTGCCTGTTTTGGATCATCCCAAAAATTAGGGTCGTGGGTCTTTTGCTCTTCGTCGGCGATGAGTGCTTTCTTGTGGTCGATATCAAGGTAGGACCGGAGGGCTTTGAGCCGTGCGTCAACTTCTTTGATATCATCGAGGGTGATCATGCGGCAAATGTAAAGCTTAGGCAGAAGCTTTCTACCCGACAAGTGGCTTTCAATAGGCAGATGCTAGCGTTGTTCGATGCACTGGTGGTGTCAGGATGACTTCCGCACTCCCTTTTCTTCCAAAGCGTGTTTGAACTCGGCGTAAGTATAGCCTTTACGCATCAGGTATTCGCTCACCTTTTGTCTACGTTCCATGGGTTTGCCCTGGGTAGTTTTGAGCTTTTTATCGATGAGCTTACGCACCGTATCTTGGTACTCGTCTTCATCGATTTCGGTCATGGCCGTATCGATTAGTCGCGCGTGGATTTGTCTCAACTGAAGCTCGCGGCGTATCTTATACCTGCCCCATTGTTTCGTGCGAAAATATCCTCTTGCGTAGCTGCGTGCGAAACGCTCTTCATTGAGCAAGTCTTCTTCCATCATTTGGAGCATCACCTGATCGACCTCTCTTTTGTACAATCCCCATGCATAGAGTTTATCGCGCACCTCTTTATGGCACCGGTCTCGGTAGTTACAATACGTGCGAATCTTGATGATCGCCTCCGATACAGATAGATGTTTCAACGAAACGAAGCTATGCATCAAATCGGAACCGCGATACATTGGATGCTCCTAGAAACCTACATTGATGCGAGTGTATCTCAGAGCGCTTGGCGCATCCTTGGAAAGCTATGACTAGCAAATCAAGGGAATTAAAAAGGCCGCCAATTGGCGACCTTTTTTGAATTGATGTACTGGTAGGGTTTAGAAAAGGATTTCCTTTCCGTCCTTATCCAAGAATTCGTAATCGAGCAGCGTCAATGCCGTTTTAGGCTCAACGGTGATCCATTTTTTAAATAGTTTGAACCATTTCCGTTGGTAGCCGTACATGTTTTTCTGCAAGTAAGCCGCAACAAATGGGTGTGCAGCGAGTGCAATGCTGATCTCTTTCTTGTCTTCGAATACCGCCTTCAGGTTGTTTTCTATTTCATCTACAATGGTAATGGCTGCCTGTACTTCGCCGGTTCCTTTGCACGTTGGACACACTTCAGACGTTTTGATGGTCATTTCGGGCCGTACGCGTTGGCGCGTGATTTCGACGAGGCCAAAACGACTTACAGGGAGCACCTGATGTTTTGCCCTGTCGGCATCCATGAAGTCTCGTAATTTGTTCAGCAGCGTCTTTCGATTCTCTGCCTTGCGCATATCGATGAAATCAATGACGATCAATCCACCCATGTCGCGAAGTCTCAATTGTCGAGCCACTTCTTCAGCCGCCTCGATATTGACCTTCATGGCGCTGTTTTCTTGGTTGACTTCACCTTTCGCTGTATTGCCACTGTTAACGTCGATGACGTGCATGGCTTCGGTGTGTTCAATGACAAGGTAGGCGCCACTTTTCATGGTGACGTGTTTTCCAAACAGACTTTTGATCTGCTTTTCGATCCCGAAATGCTCCATGACATTTGTCTTGGCCTTGTGTAGTTTCACAAGTTTATCGGCATCAGGCGAGATGGACTTTAGGTACGTTGTAATGTCCTTCTGCAATTCTGGGCTATCGACCACCACCTGATTGAACGATGCGTTGAGAAGGTCTCTCAACATAACGTTGGTGCGATCGATTTCGCCAAGTACTTTCTGAGGAGGCTTTGTTGAAGTAAAATTTTCAAAGCCTTCTTCCCAACGTTGCACAAGGTTGCGCAAGTCGGCATCGAGTTCGGCTACTTTTTGGCCTTCGGCCACGGTTCGCACGATCACACCAAAACCTTTTGGTCTGATGCTCGATATCAATCTCCTGAGACGGTCGCGCTCTTCGCGCTTCTTGATCTTCTGAGAAACCGAGATCTTATCACCAAAGGGAACCAGCACGAGGAATCTTCCTGCGATGCTCATCTCGCATGTTAAGCGAGGGCCTTTGGTTGAGATGGGCTCTTTCGCGATTTGAACGAGTATGTATCGGTTGGGTTTAACCACCGAGTCCATTTTTCCGTTCTTATCGATATCCGGTTCGGTTTTGAAGTCGGCTAGACTTCCATTGTTCCGTTTACCGGTAATCCCTTCAGAAACGAATTTCTGTAAGGATGCGAATTGAGGGCCCAGATCATGGTAGTGCAGGAATGCGTCTTTCTCGTATCCTACATCCACAAATGCTGCATTCAACCCAGGTACTACGCGCTTGACGCGTCCTAGGAAGAGGTCGCCCACATTGAAACCCTTATCGAGTTTTTCGTTGTGGTATTCGACCAAGCCTTTGTTCTCAAGAAGAGCAATATTTACTTCACCATCCCCGGAGCGAATGATCAGTTCTTTGCTTTTCTCATCCACTGTATTAATGTATTAGTTGACCCGGGGTCAGATATAGGGAAGAATTACTTCTTCTTCTTGTGACGATTCTTTCTCAAACGCTTCTTGCGCTTGTGAGTCGCCATCTTGTGTCTTTTTCTTTTCTTACCGCTTGGCATCTCAATTTGGTATTTGATTCAACATTATTTGAGCCTCATTTCTGAGCTCGGAATTATTCTGATCCATCTCTAGGAAAGCCTCAAGATGTGCTTTTGCTTCAATTGACCGGCCGAGGTTGGTTTTTGCAACCCCTAGCCAGTAGTTCGCTTCACTGAAGGTCGGATCGATTTTCTGCACGCTTTCAAATCGCTCTACAACCTTTTCCCACTGTCCTGTCTGGGCCGAGAATCGGCCGAGGTGATACTGTGCTCTAAAATTACTCGGATTGTCTTCGGCTATTTGCCTTAGTAACAATATTCCTTGCATTGGAGCTTCACCGGAGATGATGGCCAAGGCCGAATCAATCTGATTCTCGACCGTTGGGGGTTCGTTGTTGGCAGCAGGCTCGGCTGACGACACCACATCTCCCGCATGACGGGGAGCAAACATGATAAGAACGATCACTGCGACAGTAACGCCAATGGCCAGATAATGCTTTGTGCCAAATCCTGCCATCGCTCCGTCTTACTTAACTTTTACATTCTTCTTCACCTTGTCTACGAATGTCTTCGCAGGCTTGAATGCGGGAATGTTGTGAGCGGGAATAATGATGGTCGTGTTCTTCGAAATATTACGTCCCGTTTTTTCTGCCCTCTCTTTTACGATAAAACTTCCAAAACCTCTTAAGTAAACATTCTGTCCACGCGCCAAAGAATTCTTCACGCTGTTCATGAATGCCTCAACCGTTGTAAGGACTTCCATCTTGTCAACACCAGTCTTTTCCGCGATTTCCGTTACGATTTCTGCCTTCGTCATTATTTCTTCTCTGTTATAAACTTTTGATATTCAGTGATTTTACCAATTTCAAAAAACGGGCTGCAAAGATAGAATCATTTTAATACTCTGAAAGCCAAGGGGGAAGTATTTTCGCGCTGACAATGACCGCATCGCGCACTGCTCTTAGAAACTGGTACCTAGAAAATAAAAGGGACTTGCCCTGGCGCGACGATCCGTCTGCGTACAAGACATGGCTCTCTGAAATCATCCTCCAGCAGACGCGCGTTGCTCAAGGCTTGGACTATTACCTGCGGTTCGTTGAGCAGTTTCCAAGCGTTGAGCACCTTGCCGCGGCCCACGAAGATCAAGTGTTGAAACTTTGGCAAGGCCTAGGTTATTACAGTAGAGCCCGAAACCTTCATGCAGCGGCCAAGCGCGTGGTAGAGGCATACGAGGGTCATTTTCCAGACAGCTATGAAGCCTTGCTTTCTTTGAAGGGAGTAGGACCATACACAGCTGCGGCCATTGCTTCCATTGCCTTTGGTCTTCCGCATGCAGTGGTAGATGGCAACGTTATCCGCGTCATCACCAGACTTCACGGTATTGAAGCTGCCGTAGAGCTGGGCCAAACAGCACGAGAAATTCAACGATTGGCGGATGACTTCTTGGATCACCATCACCCGGGAGATCACAACCAAGCGATCATGGAGCTAGGCGCAACGCTTTGCACACCTCGATCACCGCATTGCCCAGCTTGCCCTTTGAACAATACCTGCATGGCCTTCAAAAACGGCACCGCAGAAAGGATTCCCGTCAAACGCAAGAAAGTAAAACGGCGTGCCCGGTACTTTCACTATCTAATCGGCATCGAAAGCGGGAAGGTAGCCATTCAGCGGCGTGACACAAATGACATCTGGGCCGGACTCTATGAATTTCCTCTGATCGAAACCGAGAACAAAGGCATGCTCTCGAAAGACGCGCTCGAGGCCGGATTCAACGTGGACCAAATGCAGGTGCATCGCGTCAATGCTGGCCCTAAACATGTGCTCAGCCACCAAGATATTTTCGCGCACTTTTACCACGCGTCCTTTCCGTTGGTGAAAACAGCGGGGTACCGAATTGTCAGCTTAGAGGAACTTCATACGTTTGCGCTTCCGCGATTGATCGATCGGTATCTTGAAAACTACGATTCGAACGGTGGTAAAAAGCGGCATTAATCCTTAAATTTGTTCAAATCCAAAATCACACATGGCAGGCGGTGTAAATAAGGTAATCTTGATCGGAAACCTTGGGGCAGACCCAGAAGTTCGAACGTTGACAAGTGGCACCAAGGTGGCGCGTCTTAGAATAGCAACTTCGGAATCCTATACAAATCGCGAAGGCGAGCGCGTGACCAATACTGAATGGCACAGCGTAAACCTCTGGAGGGGCTTGGCTGAAGTGGCTGAAAAATACCTGAAAACCGGCAATACGATTTACGTTGAAGGAAAATTGCGTACCCGCAGCTATGACGATAAGGAAGGCATTACCCGGTACGTTACCGAAATCGAAGGCGACAACATGACCATGTTAGGCGGCCGTAACGATGGAGGTGGGTCTGCACCTTCACAAGGATCTAGCGATGCAGAACCACAAGCTGCACCGAAAAAGGCTACAAAGCCAGCGGAGGGTTCCTCAGACGCAGATGATGATGACCTCCCGTTTTAACCTAAATCGAGCAATTTGGACCCTGGCGACCCGTCAATGAGTATCCTGCTAGATTTCCTTCAACCCTGGAATTACTCCGTGTTGATTGGGATGGTTGCGATGCTCATACTGCTTTTACTTTCAGCCTTGATCAGTGGATCTGAAGTAGCCTTCTTTTCGCTTTCTCCGCAAGACAAACAATTGCTGGAAGAAGACAATTCCAACAGCTCTAAGCTCGTGCTGGAATTGCTTAAAATGCCCAAAACGCTGCTGGCGACCATCCTGATTGGCAACAATTTGGTCAACGTCGCCATCATCATTCTTTCGTCCTTGATCATGGAGCTCCTGTTTAACTTCACAGGACGCGAAGTGCTGGCCTTTGTCATCCAAGTCATCGCCGTGACGCTGATCATCCTCATCGTCGGTGAAATTTCACCTAAGGTATACGCTTCCAAACAAGCCTTGCGCCTCAGCCTTTTCATGTCGCGGCCGTTGGCTGCGATGCGAAAACTCTTTTGGCCACTTTCGCAACTGCTGGTCAAAAGCACGCGTCGCATCGATAAAAAAGCACGCGAAGCCGACTCTGGGGGTTTGATTACCGCTGACGAATTGAACCATGCGCTTGAACTGACTACGGATCATACCACGGGCGAGGACGAGAAACGCATTTTGAGTGGGATCGTGAAATTCGGCTCCACGGAAGTGCGCCAAGTCATGACGCCTCGGGTCGATGTCATTTGCTTTGATGTAAACATTACGTACAAGCAACTGACTAAAAAAATACTCCAAAACGGATACAGTCGCATTCCCATTTTCGAAGAGACCTTCGATAATGTTTTGGGCATACTCTATGTCAAAGATCTGCTGAGCCACCTCAACGAAGCCGATGATTTCAACTGGCGCTCCCTTCTCCGGCCACCTACGTTTGTGACTGAAAACAAGAAGCTCGACGATTTGCTCCGTGAATTTCAAGACGACAAAAACCATATGGCCGTGGTTGTGGATGAATACGGAGGCAGCTCCGGCGTGATTTCACTCGAAGACATCATCGAAGAAATCGTGGGTGAAATAAGCGATGAATTCGATGAGGATGAATTGATATATACGAAGATCGACGACCACAATTATGTCTTTGAAGGCAAGACCGCATTGATCGATGTGTACCGCGTGATCGGTGTCACCGGGGAAGAATTCGAAAAGGTAAAAGGCGACAGCGATTCGATTGCTGGATTCATTCTAGAACTGTCGGAGAAGATTCCTCAAAAAAATGAGCGCGTGCGTTTTAATCAGTACCTCTTTACGGTGGAAGCGGCAGATAAACGGCGCATCAAGCGCGTCAAGCTCACCATCCTTCCAAACGAAGAAAGCAAATGACTCGGCTGATCGTTGTCGCCGTCATCGCCATGGCCATCTTCATTTCCTGTGAAGAAGATTACACGCCGAAACCGCGAGCTTATGCGCGGATTGAACTACCTGAACACTCGTACCTTTTCGCCGGAGGCGAAGATTGGCACTGTCCGTATTCGTTCGACTTTTCTAAATACAGCGTCATCACCGTTGATCCACGCTATGAGAAGAGCACCTGTTGGTACAACCTGTATTATCCGAAGTTTAAGGCCACCCTTCACCTCACCTATACTCAACTCGACGGTGATCTCGCACAACACATCGAAGACAGTCGAAAACTCGCCATGAAACACATCTCCATGGCTGCACAGATCGACGAAACACTCATCGATTTTCCGCAGAAAAAAGTACATGGAATCGTCTATGACTTTGCTGGAGAAACGGCTTCGGATCTCCAGTTCTTCCTAACCGATAGCACATCTCATTTTCTGAGGGGAGCGCTCTATTTCCGCGTGCATCCGAACAAAGACAGTTTGGGTCCGGTTATCGGCTACGTGAAACGTGACATTTCGCAGCTGATCGGTTCGCTCACTTGGAACGACGAAAGGAGTGGAGGTAGTACAAGTAAACCACGCTGAGCAACACCACCAGCGCAAAGACTTGATGGATTACACCCATGAACATAGGCACTTCGAGCAGCAAGGTCACGACGCCGAGTAAAAATTGAATTCCGATGGCAACGCTGAGCAAAGAAGCTCCCACACGTTGTTCCTCACTCCACTTTCTCGATTGCTTCCACAAGACCAGGGCTAGGATAAACACGATCATTCCCCAGGTGCGGTGAACGAACTGCACGCCTGACCGACCCTCGAAAAAATTGGATATAAATGGCTCCATCGCTGTTACAGCCGGTGCCACCCATTCGCCATCCATCAACGGCCATGTATTGTGTATCCAGCCCGCCCGCAATCCAGCGACGAATGCACCCCAGATGATTTGCACGAAGACCGCCAAACCGATCCATGCCACCAGCGTTCTTGCATTCGAGGCTTCTTTGAACTCTTGGCCGTGGTTGCGGTATCTCAGCGCTACCCAGAATATATAGCCGCACGCAATGAATGCGGTGGCAAGGTGCGCGGCCAGTCGGTACTGACTTACCCGTGGCACATCTACCAAGCCGCTTTTTACCATGAACCATCCCAAGAAAGCCTGAAATGCACCCAATCCCAGGATGATGAAAAAATGCTTGAGCATGCCTTTCGGTATCCAGCTCTTCCAGAGAAAAAAGACAAAAGGAACGATAAAAATCACTCCGATCATCCTGCCAAACATGCGATGGATGTACTCCCACCAGTAGATCGATTGGAATTCGGCCAAGGTGAAATGACTGTGGACTTCTTTAAACTGTGGTGAGTCTTGGTAGCGCTCAAATTCCTGCTGCCAGGCACCGTCCGAAGTCGGAGGAAGGGAGCCGGTGAAGCTCCAATGGACCATGGAAAGTCCTGAGTGCGTGAGTCGAGTGATGCCTCCGATCACAACCATGCCCAATACGAGCAGAATGCCCAAATAGAGCCAATACGTTACGATTTTTTTAGGTGAAAAGGATTGTTTCATTCTTATACTCTAACAAGCGAGCACAAAAATGGCTTAGAAAATGAAACGAAGTGCGTCGAATACATTGGGAAATTTAAATCCTTTCGAATCATCCTTTGTTCCTCGATTCTCCTTGAGGTTTTGTTCGGCCAATTGGATCACCTGTTCTGTATCTACCCTATCAGCAGTGTAAGAAGCGCTCGCGTCGGGGCAATAGAGCCTACTGTCTGAATTCATTCCAGACATCGCCAGCAGTATCACCAACGAGAATGCTAAGAATTTATAGACGGGTGCCCTCATGACCATACAAATGTAATCGGAAATCGGAAAGATTGCCTACGTCTGTCCATTTGTTGTGTATCGTGCAAGCTATCTTTGCCGGCTTTATCCATGGCAAACGAAGAACGCATAGACGAAGAGGCAGAAATGTCCTTCTTAGATCACCTAGAAATCCTGAGGTGGCACTTGGTACGGTCTATCACGGCCATCATGCTCGGAGCCATCGGGGCGTTCATTTTCAAAGGCTTCATTTTCGACGTTTTGATCTTCGGCCCTAAGCGGCCTGATTTCATTACGTACCGTGCGTTGTGTGCGCTTTCGCAGAAGCTGAGCGAGTGGATACCGGCGCTTTTTCCAGACGGTGCCATTTGCATTGGACAAGATTTGCCCGATCTAGTCAACCTCACGATGGCAGGTCAATTTTCTGCACACATCCTCACTTCGTTGGTCGCTGGGTTGATCATGGCTTTTCCGTACATCATTTGGGAAGTTTGGCGATTCATCGGTCCTGGATTAAAACGTTCTGAGAGAAGCATGGCCCGTGGCTTCATTGCTGCGGCTTCGCTGCTCTTCTTTTCAGGTGTACTTTTTGGATACTATGTCATTTGCCCCTTGTCGATCAACTTTTTCCTCAATTACCAAGTGAGTGATGCAGTCCTCAACAGCCCGACTCTATCCACATACATTTCGTTGATCACGAGCGTAGTGATTGCCTGTGGAGCGGTCTTCGAATTGCCCATCCTCGTCTTCTTTTTAACCAAAGTAGGTTTGGTAACGCCAAAGGTGTTGAAGGCATTCCGAAAGCACGCCTTCGTCGCTGCTCTGATCCTTTCTGCCGTGATTACGCCACCTGATGTGTTCAGTCAGATTCTCGTTTCCATTCCAATTCTCGTGCTTTACGAACTTAGCATCTGGATCTCTCGTATTGTTATCAAGCGCGATGCTACTTAACCTTGTAGCTAGCCTGCAACCAACCTGAATTGAACCAAAAGAAACTACCGACGCGACGCCTCGTTTCTTTCATCATCTTATTGATGCTGATCGGGCAATCGGTATTGGCACAAAAGACCATCGTCACGGGGAAGGTATTTGATTCGAACACGGGCCAACCGCTTCCATTCGTGAATGTATTCTTCAAAGACAGCAAAATTGGCACCGCCAGTGACGCGAATGGCTACTATCGGATCGAAACCTACTACCCCACAGATTCACTCATTGCGTCGATGATGGGGTATTCTCGAATCGCCATGGGTGTAAGGGCTGATCAGGCGCAGGTGATCGATTTCAAGATGGCGGTCTCTGGCATTTCTTTGGGAGAAGTGATGATTGTCGGCGATCGAAAAGCCAAGGATCCCGCCTTGGAAATCATGCAGCGCGTGGTGCGCAATAAGAAAGCCAACAACCGCCAAAAATTGGATGCCTATGAGTACTCGGTTTACAATAAAATCGAGTTTGACATGAACAACATCGGCGAGAACTTCAAGAACCGGCGGGTCATGCGGCCATTCGAATTCATCTTCGACAACATCGATTCCACTTCCGAAGACAAGCCCTTCCTGCCGATATTCCTCACCGAATCAAAATCCCGTTATTACTATACGCGCAATCCGAAGAACAGCAAAGAAGTTATTGAGGCGACGAAGGTCGCGGGCATTAAGAATGAAAGCGTGAGCCAGTTTTTGGGAGACATGTACCAAAACACGAATATTTATGACAATTATATCAGCGCGTTTGGCAAGAGTTTTATCAGTCCCATTGCCGATTTAGGCAACCTGAGTTATAAGTATTACCTGCTCGACAGTGCGGTAATCAACCATCGATACAAGTGCTATAAGATTGCATTTCTTCCCCGGAGGAAAGGGGAATTGGTCTTCGAAGGAGAGATGTGGATCCACGACACAACCTTTGCCGTGAAGCAGATCAACGCCACGATCAGGGAGGATGCAAACGTCAACTGGATCAACGGGTTCAGCGTGTATCACGAATACGATCAAGTGGCTCCCGAAGTGTGGATGTTGACAAAGGAAAACGTCGTAGTCGACTTCAATGTGAGCGAAAGGGCCGTCGGATTTTATGGTCGAAAGAGAACGGTATACGACCAATTTAAAATCAACGAACCCAAGGACGAATCCTTCTTCCAAGCCTTCAACAACATAGAAGTTGCCGAAGATGCCAATGAGAAATCAGATGAATACTGGAGCGAACAGCGGCCCGAAAAGCTGAGCGCCACAGAATCCCAGATCTACTCGATGGTAGATACCATCCAAAACATACCTGCCTTCAGAACTTACGTAGATATCATTACGCTCTTTGTCACCGGCTACAAGGAGTTCAAGTACGTAGACCTCGGGCCGTATTTCACGTTTGTCAGCTACAATCAGATCGAAGGCTTGCGGTTGCGTGTAGGGGGTAAAACCAACGCCGACTTCAGCACTCGGCTCGAGTTCTCAGGCTACATCGCTTATGGAATCAAAGACCAACTCATCAAGTATTCAGCCGCCAACCGAGTCTTTATATCGAAAAAGCCGAGGCAAATCATCAACCTCTCCCACCGGCGCGACTTGGAGCAGCTCGGAATCAGCGCCAATGCTTGGCAGACGGACAACATTTTATCTTCCGTCTTTCGACGGACACCCAACAATCAACTCAACGCGTTTGAAGAGTATAAAATCGGCTACGACATTGAATTCTTTCCGGGTTGGAGCGCCGCGGCTGGTTTCAATCGGCGTGACATTTGGTCGGTGGGTTCCATACCTTTTCAGCGAGAAGCGTCGGATGGCACGTTGAGAAACGTCAATCGAATCAGCACGGCTGAATTGCGTTTGTCGACCCGCGTCGCAATCGGCGAGAAGTTCATCAACGGAGAGCTGGATCGCGTCAGTCTGGGGACCAAAAACCCCATCGTTAGGGCCGAAGCTGCATTTGGCATCAAAGGATTCTTGAGCGGCGAATACGAATACCAACGCGTAAGCATCAACATCCAAGACCGCATCGAATTCAATCCAATCGGCATGAGCGACATCACCCTCGAGGTGGGTAAGATCTGGGGACGGCTTCCCTTCCCGCTTTTGCAGCTGTACAGCGGTAATGAAACGTATTTTTACGATGCCTACGCCTACAACCTCATGAACTTCTACGAATTCGTGGGTGATCAGTGGGCGTCGGTTTTTTGGGTGCACCATTTCAATGGCTTGCTGTTCAATAAGATTCCGCTGGTTCGCAAGCTCAAATGGCGTGAAGTGGCTTCGATGCGCGCTGCGATCGGCGACCTTTCAGGCAAGCATGCCAGCGAGATGGTTTTTCCTGCCGATCTTTTCAATTTAGACAAGCCTTACGTAGAAGTAGGAGCGGGCATCGAGAATATTTTAAAAATATTTAGGGTGGATGCATTGTGGAGATTGACATATTTGAACAATCCTGACGTTGTACCTTTCGGCATCAGGACAACCTTCCAAATCGACTTCTAATGAAGCTTAAGGCAGAAAACCTCGTCAAGAAATACAAGAGTCGCACCGTAGTCAACGACGTATCTGTGGAAGTGGAACAAGGAGAAATTGTAGGGCTCTTAGGACCGAACGGCGCGGGTAAAACGACTTCGTTCTATATGATCGTGGGCCTGATCAAGCCAAACGAAGGCACGATATTCCAAGACGAGGTAGACATCACCGGGCTTCCGATGTACAAACGGGCGCAACGAGGCATCGGCTACCTTCCCCAAGAGGCTTCTGTATTCAGAAAACTCAATGTAGAAGACAACATCAAGGCGGTCTTGGAAATGCGCAAGGACATCAACAAACATGAACAGGCCCGCAAGTTGGAAGAGCTCCTGAACGAATTTGGCCTTCAGCACGTAAGGAAAAACCGCGGCGATCTGCTATCAGGAGGTGAACGACGGCGAACAGAAATCGCTCGGGCCTTGGCCTCGGAACCCAAGTTTATTTTGTTGGACGAGCCATTTGCGGGGGTTGACCCCATTGCTGTGGAGGACATTCAATCCATCGTAGCCACGCTGAAAAACAAGAACATCGGCATCCTGATCACCGACCACAATGTGCAAGAAACGCTCTCGATCACAGACCGAGCCTACCTCCTATTTGAGGGCAGCATTCTGAAAGCCGGTACGGCAGAAGAACTGGCCAGCGATCCCCAAGTGAGGAAGGTCTATTTGGGGCAAAACTTCGAATTGAAGAAGATGAAGAATGGCAACTCAACGGCGGGATTTCTGAAATCGCTCTCCGTGGTCGAACTGAGCTTTTTTAATCATTTCCAACGCAAGCGAATCACCCCAGCTACCTCGGTTGTTCTGGACCAATTACTCGAGTCAAACCACCTTTCGCAAGACTTTCTCAACAAGGTGTACCTTGAAGAAAAAGAGAAGGTGACGGCGAAGGAAGATCATTGTCCTCGCTGCGGAACCGAAAAATTGCTCATCACCCAAGAGGCCAAAATCAGCACGAATAAGTACGAAGGGATGGCATCGGATTCGGACGCAGCACCCATGGTCGAAAAAGTGAGCTGTAACGTATGCGGGTTGATTATTTCAGACCCGAACCAACAGGCTTTCTAGTCCTAAGCCGTCTCTAACGCTTGAAGATGGAATGAATACCGTTCCATGATCACGTTGCAAAGCAAATTCTTGCACGCTTCTTCGACCTTGGCCCCCGCAGCGGCTTCGTCTGCAGCCTCTACTTCCAGTTGAACGTGCTTACCGATTCGCACGTTTGAAATTTCGTTCAGACCTAGATTGGTCATGGTTGCAGATACCGCTTTTCCCTGAGGGTCAAGGAGGTTGTCATGCGGCATGATGTCGATCTCAGCTTTGAATTTCATCTGCTTTGGGCTTGCTTTTTGAGGCGTCAAAGGTGGCATAAATGAATGAAAGGAGGAAATATCCAGCCATGAATATTGGCAAGATCAAATAATCAATGGTCCCGTATTCAATGGGTCCGAAGCTGATGTAAGGAATGATAAAAATGAGATAGCACAAGACGGCCCATATCAGGATGGCGTAGCTCCATTTATTGGCAGCCCAAGACCAGCCTTTCAATTTCAATGAAAGCATGGGAATGTTCGAAACCATCATCAGGCTTAAAAACACTGCAAGTACTTGATAAGTGAGCGTGTTGAACATGCCTTTTACCAGCCAAATGTCTGATGCGTCCCAGCGCCGTTCGGTTCCGAGCACTTCTACAAATGCATTGGAAAGAGGGGAGTAAAAATTCAAATGATAGTTGGCTTCCAACACGAGCGGAATACCTACTACTACCATGGTCATGGCTGGGGTTGGAAGGCCTTCAAAATGCGATGCATGGTTCTCGAGTAGGTTGAATTTTGCTAATCGATATGCGGCGGCCAATGGAATCAACGCGGCAACAGAGGCATTGATCATCACGCTCAACGGCCATTCGCCCACGCCCACAAAGTAGTAACCTTCATTGATCACGATCATCTGATAAAGAATGAACCCTGGAACGATGCCCGAGGTGACCAAATCGGCCAGACTGTCCAATTGCACCCCCAGCTCGCTTTGCGCGCTCAGTGCCCTTGCCACGAAACCATCTAAAAAATCAAGGACCAAGGCTACCGCAACAAAGACTACCGCAGTGATCATCTCTTCACGTGCAATGTGCACGAGCGCCATGAATCCACAGTACAGATTGCCAAGCGTGAAAAGGTTCGGAATGAATCGAATTGCCTGTCTCATGAACGACCAAAGATATCTGTTTCATGGCCCACAGTGGGCAATTTATCGTTCAAACATGAGTTAGTTAGACCAACCGAACACACGTTTATCTCGTACATTTGAATCACAGCCATGAAGTATCTTATAGCGACCCTCATTTTCTCCCTTGCATGGGCGAGCAGCTCGTTGGCGCAAGCGCCAAAATACAGCAATGAATTCTTAAGCATTGGTGTGGGCGCACGTGGCTTGGCGATGAGTAAATCCCAGGTGGCTTCCGTCAGTGACGTTACGTCGGCCTACTGGAACCCTGCAGGATTGGTAGGCATCAACAACGACCTTCAGGTTTCTGCCCAGCACGCCGAATACTTTGCCGGAATCGCTAAATACGATTACGCCGGAGTGGCAACCAAGATCGACAGCAGCAGCGCCTTGGCGTTTAGTTTTGTTCGCTTTGGAGTAGACGACATTCCGAATACGACAGACCTCATCGACCAAAACGGACAGGTCAATTATGATCGAATCACGTCGTTCTCAGCCGCAGATTATGCTTTTCTCGTTTCCTATGCACGCGATTTAGGCATCGACGGATTAACCGCCGGTGGTAACGCCAAGGTGGTCTATCGACAAATCGGCAACATGGCAAAGGCATGGGGATTTGGTTTGGACATCGGAGCGCAGTACAAGTACAAAGGCTGGAAATTTGGCGCCATGGGCCGGGACATCACGTCCACTTTTAATTCTTGGAGCTTTGATTTGGACAGCACAACCGTAGCCGTATTCCAGGCGACGGACAACGAAATTCCTTCGAACGGATTGGAAATCACCTTGCCAAAGCTCGTCCTTGGTGCCGCGCGGGAATTCAGCATCCAAGATCGGGTAGGCATTTTAGCAGAAGTCAACGTTGACATCACCACCGATGGAAAAAGAAACGTATTGATCAGTGGAGACCCGATCAGCATCGATCCAAATTTGGGGATAGAAATCGACTACATGGACATCGTGTACTTGCGCGCTGGCATTGGCAATTTTCAGCGGATCAAAGCTGAGATTGGGAACTACTACGAGTACACCTTTCAGCCCAACATTGGCATTGGCGTGCAATTGAAAGAAACGGTGAGCATTGACTACGCCTTGACCGACATCGGTGATCAAAGCGTTGCCTTGTACTCCAATGTGTTCAGCTTGCGCATTGCGATCAATAAAAAGTCTGGATGAAACGATTCTGGGCCGCCATAGGACTTGCCTTCCTGGGCCACGCGGCGTATGCCCAGTCCCATGCCAATGCATGGATCGACTATGACCCTGCCCGCACTTACCTTGAAGTACGCATAGCTTCCGATGGACTCTACAGCATCAGCGATGTTGCACTGAGCGACGCCTTGGATGCCGTAGGAGTCGACATAGCCAATGTAGACCCCCGATCAGTTCAAGTCTTTGGTCGTGGTGAAGAGCAATACATCCACGTAGAAGGTCAAGACGATGGTTCGTTTGATACGGGTGACTACCTTGAGTTTTATGCCCAAGGAAATGATGGTTGGCTGGACGCATCCTTCTACCCTAGCCCAGAAAAGCACACCAATCCGTACTACAGTCTTTACAACGACACCGCTTCCTACTACATTACCTGGGACCCTTCCGGAGCGGCTTCTGCTTTTAGATATGCTCCGGTTCCTTTGGCAGCGCCTTCGGGACAATCGCTCTCTTATGTTTGGAAAGAAGAGGTCAAGATCTACAACAGCGCCTATCAGAAAGGCAAGGATCTAGGAGGAGGTGTTCCTCCGGGCACGTACGTGGGTGGCAAGGGATGGATGAGCGGGAACTTTGGTTACAACAGTGGGAACACGCCTTCGCTCGCTCCCTTCGCGTTCAATACGCCGCATGCATTCAACCAAGCCAGCGCTCCGACGAGCACATTAGAAATTGCAGTAGGCGGAGTCAATAATGGCGCCGGTGGGTCAGAAGCGCACCACCTCGAGGTCAGTACCGACAATGGCAATGGCTTTACGGTAATTGACAACTTACTCTACAGTTCTTATGCATACCTACAAGAATCGTGGTCGATTGCTAAGAACCTGATCGGAAGCACAACTACGGTTCGTCTGAGAACCAACACAACAATTTCTCCATTAAACACGACCTCTGATTACAGCGCATGCGCCTACATCAAGCTAACCTATCCACGTACGTTGGCCATGGATGGCGCCAGTGCGATTGCGTTTGAAGTACCTGCCAACGCAGCGGAAGTTTCGTTTTCGGCGACGGATTTCACCACCGTCTCCACGGGTCACCTTTACGACCTCGGCCAGCACAAGCGCATCGAGGTAAATCACAATACCACCACGGGCACGGTGCAGTGCAACATAGCACCTGGAGTACGACGGCCATTTTACCTCGCCGCTTCCAATGCCATTCAATCCTTGCTAGCCGACGATCTTTCGCAGGTCGTATTTTCTGACCCAGCCGATATAGCCGTAGCCGATGCCTACGTGATCATTTCCCACGGTTCATTAATGGCTCAGGCACAGAGCTATGCCTCGTATCGAGCGACAGATTACAACGTCGTGCTGTTGGATATTGAAACGCTGTACGACCAGTTCTCTTACGGCGTGCGCAAGCACCCCATCGCGATTCGGAATTTTATAGACTACGCCATCGCTGAATGGCCATCCCCTCCTAGCTCCTTGTTTGTTTTAGGAAAGTCCATCGAAGAAAAGACCATGCGAAAGAATGCGAATCACCAGCGCAACACCTTGGTACCTGCCATGGGATATCCCGTTTCGGACGTCCTGCTTACGGCTGGATTAAACGGAGAGAAGAAACATGTTCCAGCAGTTCCTACAGGACGGTTGGCGGCGCGTGAAGGGCAAGAAATCACTACCTACCTGAGCAAAATCAGGGACTTTGAAAAGTCACAAAACACTTTACTCAATCCTTACACCCTCGATAATCGCCAGTCGCAAAAGCACATCCTCCACTTCGCAGGTGGCGACGATGTGGGAGAAAACAACCGCTTTAAAAGTTACCTAAGCGGCTACCAAGCGCACGTGGAAGACAGTTTGTTTGGTGGAAAGGTCTTTTTGTTTAGCAAGACCAGTGGCAATGTGATTGAACAATTAAACACCGACAGCGTGCGCGCGCTCATCAAATCGGGTCCAGCCATCATGACCTTCTTCGGGCACGCCTCGGGCAATAGTTTTGACCTCAGCGTAGACGACCCGACGCTCTGGGAGAATCAGGGACGCTACCCAGTGGTCATTGCCAATTCTTGTTTCTCCGGCAACATCCATCTTCCGGTGAATGCCGTAGCCAGCGTATCTGAGCAGTACGTATTCACGCCCAACGAAGGTTCCATCGCCTTTCTGGCAACACCCGACTTGAGTTTTGAAACGGCGTTGAACAACTACACCCAAGTGTTTTACAGGCACCTTGCGAGCACAAACTATGGAGCCTCGATTGGGGAGCAGATGAAGGCCACGTGCGATGACATGCTCGGCGACGAGCAAAACGCCTCCATTGCGATAGAAATGACCCTTCATGGAGATCCAGCGCTGAAGATTTACCCGCACGACAAACCTGAGATCACGGTCAACGATCCGCTGCACGGAGCAGATGTACGGTTCAAGCCGCGGAACATCACCACCGACCTCGATTCTTTTGATGTCATCGTGACCCTGTCAAACATTGGGAGAAGCGTGACGGATCCATTCTCCATTACGGTGAGGCGTGTACTCCCAAACGAGCAAGAAATCATCGAAACCAAAGAATTGGCTGGGTTGAATTATGAAGAAGACGTCATTTTTCGATTTGCTACCCTGCCCCAGGTTTCGGCCGGAGAAAATCGACTGATCATTGAAGTTGATCAGCCCTTGGACCTCATTCCAGAGTACATCGAAAGCGCGAACAACATCATCTCGTCGCTCACCTTCAATGTGTCCAGTTCAGACATCTTTCCGGTGTATCCTTACAACTTTGGAGTGGTGCCTGATTTCGACATCACGCTTCGCGCCAACACGGGTTTTCCAATGCTTCCTGAAGCGGAGTATCAGATTCAGATCGACACTACAGATCGTTATTCGAGCTCGTTTATGAAATCGACCCAAATCACTCAGCGCGGTGCTGTGATTGAGTGGACACCAGGGTTGAATGCGGAAGGTTTTCAAGACAGCACGGTCTTCTTCTGGCGGGTAGCTCCAGCGAACGACACTTCTAAATGGCGGGAATTCTCATTTCAAGTCATAAACGATGCGGTTGGTTGGGGGCAGGATCATTTCTTTCAGTACAAGAGCAATCCGCGTGATTTCCTTCAGTACGATCGCACCCAAAGGCAACTGGATTTTACGGAATCGAGCCGCGACCTCTTCGTGCAAGTGATCGGCAACCCCTCACCGTTGGATTACAACAACAATTTCTACTCATTGGATGGCCAATCGGCGCCATTGGGCGAGTACGGGATCGCATCCGTGAATCCCGGCATGGCAGTAGTGGTCATCGATTCGATGGACCTTAAGCCCTGGGGCACCTATGGAATAGGGACGTCGGGGAACTACGAGAATGCCGATAAGCAATTCGGCAACAGCAACAACGGTCCAGCGCACCGATCTCGTGTGGAGTATTTCTTTACGTTCAGCATTACCAATGCCAACCACATGAATTCCATGATCAACATGCTTCAAAATGAAGTGGAAGACGGACAGTACTTGTTGATCTACACGCAGCTTCGAGGCTTGTTTAATGACACCAACCATTGGTCTGAGGCGCACTTGCAGTATTTCGAATCCCTTGGCGCTGATTCTATCCGCGATGCCGGAGATCAATTGCCCTACATTTTCTTGGTCAAAAAAGGATATCCGAACACGTCCAAAGAAGTGATAGGTTCCTCAGCCAACGCTGTGATCAAGTTAAGCCGAAAGCTCTTCTCAAATTTTCGGCAGGGGTCCATGAACGCTCCCGTTATTGGTCCAGCGATGGATTGGTCTTCGGCTCATTTCAAATCTGGCTCCTTGGACGCATCTGTTGGAGACCTCAATACAGCGACGATATCCAAGGATGATGGCAGTTCCAGCGTATTGCCTTATCAAACCTTAACCACCGCTGGTAGCATTGATTTAGACGGGATCGCCATCGACTCATTTCCATATTTGCAAATGGAGTTCAACACCGAAGACAACAGCTTCCTCACAGCGGGCCAACTGCGCAACTGGCACATACTATACGATCCCGCGCCAGATATGGCCATCAACCCCATCAAAGGGCAAACGCTGCAAGCCAATGAGCAATTGAATGCTGGATCGAATTTACACTTTGGCATTGCGATGGAAAACATCAGCGATTACTCCATGGGCGAATTCAGCGTACGTTATTGGTATGTAAATAGCGATGGAGAATTAATGGAAGAGATGGAAGTGAAGTATGCTTCAGCTGCTGCGGGTGAAGTGATCTTTGATTCGGTAGCCTTTGCGTCGCAAGGCTTATCCGGGCGCTATGTTTTCTACATGGAAGTGAACCCCCAAGGAGAAAATTGGCACCGCGAGCAGTATCGGTTTAACAACACTGCTTTTCTCAGCGTCTCCATCGAGTCTGACCGAAAAAACCCCTTGCTCGACGTGACCTTTGATGGCGTGCATATATTGAATGGAGACATCGTTTCCCCTGTTCCTGAAATTGTCATGGAATTGAAGGATGAGAACACCGTTTTGTTGATGGATGATACCTCTTCCTTCGATGTCTTTCTGACCGATCCGAGTAGCATCGAGCGACGCATTCCCTTTTATGCAAACGGACAAGAAATCATGTTTTTCGAGCCCGCCACCTCTGCCCAAAACAAGGCGCGCATTACATACCAACCAAAGATTGCGTTGAAAGATGGCAAGTATCAGCTTCGTGTGATGGGCCGAGATGCCTCTGGCAATGAAAGCGGTGATGAGGCCTACACAATTGAGTTTGAGGTCATCAATAAGAGTTCAGTCACTCACGTCGTGAACTACCCCAATCCGTTCAGCACTTCTACGCGTTTCGTCTTCACGTTAACAGGTACAAGCATCCCTGATGTGTTTACGATTCAGATTATGACCGTCACGGGTAAAGTGGTGCGAGAGATCACCAAAGATGAGTTGGGGCCGATTCACATTGGTCGTAATATGTCAGACTACGCTTGGGATGGCCGCGATGAATTCGGTGATCGATTGGCGAATGGGGTATATCTCTATCGCGTCATAATGAAGGTCAACGGAGAAGAAATCGACCGACGCGAAACGGCCGCTGATCAGTACTTCCGAAAAGAGTTCGGGAAGATGTATTTGTTTCGGTAATGTAACTTGCTCTTGGATCGACCATAAGAGAACCGAGTCCCAGATCGACAGTCTTCTTACTCCTCCACTCCCAATTCTTCAGCAGACAGCATCGGCATCTGATTCATCCGCAAGAATACTTGTACGAGCGTGACTACATCCTTTTCGCAGTAGGTAACGATTCTTTCCAGGTTTTTTTCTTCCCAGAATACGCCGGCAACTTGGCTTCCATCGATGTCATCTTTTGGGGTTGGCAATCCGAATACGTGCGCTAGCAATTTGAGGCTCGTGAAATTCTTGAAGTCGCCAAACTTCCACATCTGCATGGTGTCTAGATGCTTTATTTCCCAAGGTTTCTTTCCGGCTATGTCTAGGATTCTGGGCAAAGACATTCCGTGGATGAGCATCCTTCTCGCGATGTAGGGGAAGTCAAATTCTTTGCCGTTGTGTCCGCACATCAGATGCTCGTCGCCGCTGAAATGCTTGTCGAGCAGGCTAGAAAATTCTTTTAGAAGTGTTCCCTCATCCTCATTTGCGTAGGATTTGATCCGCAGCTCACGCTTCGGGCCGCGGTCATTGATGATGCCTACAGAGATGCAAACGATCTTTCCAAACTCGGCGTAGATGCCAGCACGTTCAAACACAGATGCCGGCGTATCCTCTTCTGATTTGATGAGAAATTTCGCCTTGTCCTCCCAGAGCTTTTGATAGGTCTCTTCTGCTTTCTCGAAGTCCGGGTACTGTGGGACTGTTTCGATGTCAAGGAATAAAATATTGCTCAAATGCATGGTCAAAGAATTAAAATGCCCTTCTCTTCCATCACCGGAAGATCAACGAGGTTCTTCTCCAGCAATGTATCCGGCAGAAAGATAAATTTCTTGTCGTAGATGGTCCGGCCTATGTAAAAACTAACCCAATACTGGTTATTCAGTCCAATCAAATCTTGTGGAATCACTTCAATCGGCCTGGATGATTTGGATTGAACGTCTTCGAAAAAATGGCGCAGCTCCGAGGTGCTGACTTGATCGTCGTTTTTCTTTGCGTATCCTCGGGTCGATACCAAGACATTGGTAATGGGTTCGTCCAATAGGTTGATGATGTGCACTTTCCACGTTTTCATTTCTTCTGCGTCGTGAGGCACAGCGCACACTCCTACCTGCTCGACTTTCGGAAAATCGATGTCGTCTTTCATTCTCTGATCATTCTTAAGCCCATGTCGAGGTAGTCATATACATCCTCGGGATGTTCTTTTCCTTCACCCACGTTTCGCGTTCTACCCATTCTCACAACGATCAATTCTTCTGCTGGATAGACCAAGACGTATTGTCCTTTGATGCCTCGCATGAAGTAAAAGTCATGTCCGTTGTGATCTCCGAGCCACCAGCAATAGCCATAGCTCTCAGAAGGGTAGACAACATAGTTTCCAAGTAGCCCCACAGAAGCAGCTACGTAGGCACTATCCACGATTGATGTTCCATTCCACCTACCTCCATCGAGATAGAGTTTTCCAATGCGGGCAAAATCCTTGGCGGTGGCATTGATGCAGCAAAATGCCTTCTCGGCTCCGTCGCGATTGTCCAAAGACCAGAGTGCCGAATGCTCCGCGCCGATGGGTTGCCAAACGTGCTCAGCGGCGTAATCTGCAAGATTTCTTCTCGTTGCACTTGCGAGCACAAACGCGAGGACTTGGGTAGTTCCACTCTGATAGGTATAGCGTTCGCCAGGCGTTTCGGTGACTTCATAGCTTCTAAGTAAAGCTTCTAGATCATCTCCGTAATTGGCTCGTGCAGGAAAAGAAAAAGGATTGATATAACTTTCATCAAAATTGATCCCTGACGACATGGTGAGCAAGTGCTCTATGGTCATTTCCTTGCCCAAGGCCGTTTCGTATTGAGGCAAGTAATAATAGACCGGGTCTTGCACGCTTTTGATTTCCCCGCGTTCAATGGCCACGCCGGTAAGCAAGCCGACGATGGATTTTGCCATGCTAAACGAATTGCTTCGAGAAGTGTCTGAAAAACCATCCCAATACTGCTCGAAGATCAGGGAGTCTCGGTGGATCACGACGTAAGAGACAGACTGGAATTCTCTATGGTAGGCCAGTTCTGATTCCGTGAGTGACAACTTGCCAAAGCGATCGGATTTCTTCCAAGGCTGAGGAGTGCCGTTCGCGATCGTACGGTTGGGCATGTCCTTGTACTCTTGGATGCCAGGCCCAAGTCGGCCTTGAAAAACCGTATTCCCAAGCGTGTTGTAGATGTAGTGATGTCCAGTGATTTCAATCACAAAGTGGAGCAGCAACAACCAAAAGGCGACCCATCCCAATCGTTTTAAAAAGGTGGATCTCAACACGACTTAAAATTTTGAAAGTTCGTCTTTCAGCCAATCGATGACTTCAATCTCAATGGAATCGGCTCCTTTGAATTCTGCCAGGTACACGGTCATCCAATCTCCGAAATGGATGAGGTGAAGTGCTTGTTCGATTCTTGAAGATCCAACGGCAACAAACTGATGCACGTGCGGGGTCTTCTTGCGATATACTGTTTGGGTGAGTTCCATCCTCTTCGTCACACGAGGGTGGTCAAAATCACTGCTTAGAAAAATGACAGCCAAGTCATTGCTTCCGCTTGGCCAGCCTACGAGTTCGTTGTGGTTCATCTCAGGATAGGTGTTGAACCATGAAAGTCCCTTGCTGTTTTCGGCAATCTGCTGCTTCCAACGTGTTGCAACCCCTTCAAGCCAAGTGGCTGTGTAAATGACGGGTAGTTTATGTTGAATGCTTTCTGCGAGGGTATGGGCGGCGTTCTTGATCTGCTCTTCGTTTTCGTCTAGGTAGTTGATGCCTGCTTCAAACTGACGTGCCCACGCTCCGTTTGTGAGTTTATAGGCTTCTGCCAAACGAAACAACTGAACGATGGTCAAGCCAAAGGCTGCCCTTGGGGGAAGTCCGCCGGGAACCGTGATCAACGGCCAATCGTTTTCGAGGGCCATCTCACTCAGCCTGCCACCTGAGCTGATGCAAGCAATTTGTGCACCTTGATCAATGGCGGATGCAAGAGCCTCTAAGGTTTCTTCCGTGTTTCCAGAATAAGAGGAGGCAATGACCAAGGTGTCTTCATTGACAAATGCTGGGATGGAATAGTCTTTATTGGCCTGTATCGGAACGGTGCAATGATCCGCCAGTAATTGGCTCAAAATGGTTCCGCCAATGCCTGAACCGCCCATTCCGCATATCAATACATTCTTGGGTTGTCTTCTCTCTCCTGCGTTAAATTCAGCGGCAATGTTTAGAGCTTGACGCAAGTGTTGCGTGAAGTCAGCCACCAAAAGATCCATCTTCATTTCCATAGGGACAAATATAGCAGTGGTAAGGCAGGCGCAGCTTCGTTATATGGCGAATTCTCTTCATCTTTGCCGACCAATTTTGCACGCATGTCGAATGAACTGAACGATCAGGAAAGAGAACGAAGGGAAAGCCTTGATGAATTGCGCTCGCTGGGCATTGACCCCTATCCGGCCGCTATGTACCCAACCAATGCTACTTCCCTTGGGATCAAACAGGATTTCGAGCAAGACGATAGCAGCGGACAAGACGTGTGCATTGCCGGACGATTGATGAGTCGACGCATCATGGGAAAGGCATCCTTTGCCGAGATCATGGACAGCTCAGGACGCATCCAAGTCTATTTCAATCGGGACGAAATTTGTCCGGATGAAGACAAGACCATGTACAATACGGTCTTCAAAAAACTCCTCGACATCGGTGACTTCATCGGAATCAAGGGACATGTCTTCCGCACCCAAGTGGGTGAAATTTCCGTACACGTCAAAGAGTTTACCGTCCTTTCAAAAACCTTGAAGCCACTGCCTGTTGTTAAAACAGATGCCGATGGCAATGTGCACGACGGCTTTGCCGACAAGGAGCAGCGGTACCGAATGCGCTACCTAGACTTGGTGGTGAATCCGCACGTCAAGAAAGTGTTCGAGCAACGCACCAAAATCATGAATTCATTGCGTGAATTCATCAATGCGAAAGGATACCTTGAAGTTGATACGCCCGTGCTTCAGCCGATTCCTGGAGGAGCAGCCGCACGCCCATTTATTACACATCACAACACCCTCGATCAAGAGATGTATTTGCGGATTGCCAACGAACTTTACCTCAAGAGGCTGATTGTTGGTGGTTACGAAGGTGTATATGAGTTCTCGCGAAACTTCCGAAATGAGGGAATGGATCGAACGCACAACCCTGAGTTTACGGTGATGGAAATCTACGTCGCTTACAAGGACTATCAGTGGATGATGGAATTTACTGAAGAGATGGTGGAGAAGGCTGTATTGGACTTGCATGGTAAAACAGCATTGCAACTTGGGGAGAACACGATTGAGTTCAAGCGCCCTTTTAAGCGCGTTACCTTCCTCGGAGCAATCAAGGATGCAACAGGCACTGACGTTTCAGGAATGGACGAAGATGGGTTGCGCGATTTCTGCAAGAAGCTGAACATCCAAACCGAACCTTCCATGGGCAGAGGGAAGTTGCTCGATGAGATCTTTGGTGAGGTAGCTGAACCCGGCTTCATACAGCCGACATTCGTTATGGATTACCCTGTAGAGATGAGTCCGTTGTGCAAGCGTCACCGTGAAGATGATACGCTGACGGAGCGATTTGAGCTCATGGTAAACGGCAAAGAATTGGCAAACGCCTATTCTGAATTGAACGATCCGATTGACCAGCGCGAACGCTTTGAAGAGCAACTTAAGTTGAGCGAAAACGGCGATGACGAAGCCATGTTCATCGATCAAGACTTTCTACGCGCACTTGAATACGGTATGCCACCTACTTCAGGAATGGGCATTGGAATAGATCGCTTGGTGATGTTCTTGACGAACCAAACTTCCATACAAGATGTGCTGTTCTTTCCTCAGATGAGACCTGAGAAGGCAGCGCAATAGGAATTAAAACGTAGGGTTAGAAATGCGTGGAGAGGGTGAAACGCGCATCAACGTATCAAGTTCACCATGCCGTACAATTCGCGTACTTCTCCATCTGAGGCGGTGAATTTTATGTAATACGAATAGGATCCAGTGGACGCCTTACGCACTCCATTCACCTTGCCATCCCATCCAAGCTCCATCGCATTGGATTCAAAAATCGTATTTCCCCAACGGTCCCAAACTTGAACGTTGAAGGGTTGGTCCTCATTGAAACCTTTGGCCATCCATACGTCGTTGTCGCCGTCGCCGTTCGGCGTGAACGTGTTGGGAACATAAATGGTGGTGACGGGATCAAATACTAGGATCTTCTCCAAGGAATCCGGACAGGCATATTCGTTCCACGCCCACATGGAGACCGGGTAGGTTCCGTGTCTTTTGTAATAGTGCATCGGCTGAAACTGCTTGCTGGAATCACCATCACCGAAGGTCCACAAGTACTTGAACGCACCATTGGTTCGGTTGTCAAATTCCACGGTTGGATCATACATGCCATAGCCGTTGGTGAGGATATCAAACTTGGCCTTTGGTCTAGGAAATACGGTAACCGTATCCGAAAGCATAACCGACACCTTGCACCCTTGATCGGAGGTAGAAGTCAGGTAGAACCGATAACGCACAGGAAGGGTAGTGTCATTTTCTAAGACAACACTCGCCTCCTTAAACTTGGAAACGCTTTCACCTCTTACGAACCACTCGGACGAAAGGCTTCCGACACCGATGCTACTCTTATCCACGACGCGCACCTCGAGGTCAGTACAACCCGATAGCGGTGAGATTTCATAATCTACGACAGGCGATTCGAAAATGGTCAGGGAGCGTTTTGTGGTATCTCGGCAACCCTTGTTAGAAGCAATGGTCAACGTCACTACGTAGGTTCCAGGCGAAGTGTACACATGCTGCGGAAACTGCTCGGTGGAAGTACTGTCATCGCCAAAGCTCCAATTCCATTGATTTACTAAGCCCAAGTCAATTTTACTCAAGTCTTTGAACACTGTAGTATCATGTTGACAAGCGGGTTCGGCAATAAATGAGGCCTTAGGAATGGGAAAAATGAAGGCATCGTTCTCGTCGAAGGTGGTACACCCGTAATTCGAGGTCGTGGTCAGCCGAATGTGGATGGAACCGTATTGTGAGGATGTATAGACCGGATCCGGTTGCAGCGAGAAGGTATCCGAATCGATTTCCCAAACCCACGAAACGATTTCGTCGCCACCTGGGGTAACATTGGCGATAGAGCTCTGGTCCGTAAAGGGAAGGTCTTCGCCTTCGCATACGTTGTTTGTCCAACCAAATGCCGTATGCGGGATGGGGTACACCCGAATGTTTTGCGAAAGTGTATCGGTACAACCAAAATTGGTGATCACAGAGTGGGCTACCGTATACAAACCGGCCGTAGCATAGGCATGGTTGGGCGATTGCACTGTGGTAGTGGTCCCATCTCCTAAATCCCACATGTACTGCAAAATAGTGCCGCTCTGCGATGTGCTGGATGGGCTGAAAACTGCCGTCTCATTCAGGCAAATTGAGTCGAAGGAAAATCCAAGTGTTGGCAAGTGATACGCCAAGGTGTTGAGTGTAATTTCGTCTGAGCAACCACTGTCTGAAGTTACTAGCAGGGTTACATTATGCGATCCCGGCGTGGAGAATTCGTAGCTCGGGTGTTGGAGCGTTGAAGTATTTCCGTCCCCGAATGACCAAACCCAATTTACGATGTCGCCAAGCGCAATGGTAGAGCTGTCTCCAAACGCATGCACTTCATTAAAGCAGACTGGATCTACCTCAAAATCTGCGTTTGGAACGGCATGGACGAAGACGTCTTTGCTCAAAGAATCATCGCAACCCAATGCATCTACCACGTAAAATGTTGCGGTGTAAGTGCCGTGACCTGGATAAATATGATCGGGATTCGAAGAAGTATAGTCGATGCTACCATCTGTATTGACATCCCAATTCTTTGAAACGATTGGAGGTCCTGCCGCTGCAGAATTATCGATGAACTGGACGGCGTTACCATCGCATTCATTCCCCACTGAAAACGACGGATCAGGGTTTGGATGCACTATGGCGCTGACAAAGGTGTCGAGAATGCATCCGGTATTCGTTTCGATCTCCAGCGTCACTGAATAGGTGTTTCCCGCGCTGTACATGTGCCCTGGTGAAGCTTGCGAAGAAGTAGACCCATCGCCAAAATCCCAAGTGTAGGATGCAATGGAAGACGGTGGCATTTGGGTGTTGTACGTAAAGAACGTAGTGTCGCCCAAACAACCGGTAGTGGCCGAAATTGAAACTTCGTCTACATACTCAACAAACACCGAATCTGAACTGGAGCAATCGCCCATACCGATGGTGCAATAGTATAACCCTCCGCTATCTAGAAATATCGATTGCGTGGTGTCGCCTGTATTCCACAAATAGCTTTCGCCTTGTATTTGTGTAGTAAAGAGGGTGTCTTCGCCCGTACACAAAAAGATTGAATCGGGTTCAGAAGGGTGGGTTCCGATGTTTACGTGGAACGGATTTGGCAATCCCCATCTGCACACGCAGGTAGTATTGGTTGAAATCGTGAACCCACTGATTTGAAAGTTGCTCGTAGTGCCGGCTAAATTGGGTGCATTGATCACTCCCAAGGTATTCTGACCGTACTTAGAAATATAGATTTTCCCGTCAGGAGCTAGAGCGAGGTAGCTCAAGCCTGGTCCACCGAGAAGGGTTTGGGTGGAGTTGCTAAAATTGTATTGGTAGAGATACTGGCCGTAGCCCGAGGTGTAATAGAGTTTCGTTCCGTCCGGCGAAAAGGCCGATCCGAATCCATTGGTAACGGTCCCGATTTGGGTCCAATTAGAAGTCACTCCACTGGTATCATTGAAATCGCAGACAAACATTCCCACGTTTTCCACGCTCATCGCCATCTTGGTAAAGTCTTCAGAAAAGACGATGTTTCCCCGTGCATTTCCGCCTGTAATTCCTGTTGAAGTCACCACAGGCGTACTGCTGATTCCGCCCGTATCTATCAAGTAAGCAGCTACGGAGTCGTTGGTTGCTTTGCTGATCATCAACCAATACGCTGGGCAGATGGAGCCATGGGGCGCGGTGCCGCATCGTTCTGTACCAGTAGCTTGAAGGAAATTATTCTTTGAGGTTACGGTCCCGTTGGTTCCAATGCTCATGTCAGCTTCAGACCAGTAGGTATTGAAAATGTTGTTATGAAAGATGTAGAAGTGATCCATGGAATAGCCAGGCTTGGGGAGGATCAATGCGCTTTCGATCGACGATGCATTGGCGGTCAGGCCGGTACCGTTCGCCAAAATATTGTTGTTCTGTCCATTGTATACCGTTGCTCCATTGGT
Source organism: Cryomorphaceae bacterium (assembly GCA_040221375.1). GTDB lineage: Bacteria > Bacteroidota > Bacteroidia > Flavobacteriales_G > Salibacteraceae > SHAN690. Next base: position 8,927 of record JAVKEP010000082.1, on the reverse strand, counting down.
GTAGGCAATGAAATCACCCGTAGATGGATGGCTCCACACGGCAGAGGCTTCAGACGAATTGATGGCAAGCGTGCAAGAAACGACCGGGGTTCCACCGCCTGTAAAATCCATATGAACGCCTGATCCAAACGCCCAATGATCGTATTCATTTCCTTGCGCTTGAGCTTGCGCACTCAAGCACAGAAGGCCAAACGTGAAAATCAAAATGCGTGCGACGTTCATGACGTGGAAGCAGGTGTTTAGAATAAGGAGACGTAAATGTAAAGCGAACGTTGTCGAAAATTGCATTTTATGCCGCGACTCATGGATTCATTGGCTTTTGTCTCCGACTGTGGGCAAAGCACTGCGCCGTCATGGCCGAATCACTCTGCTCCCCATGAATCTGTGTTGTGCGCTGGCTCATCCGGGATGACAGAGTCGAACAACTTTTGTCCGGCAGAAAGCATCTTCGGGGCAATCCTAAAACGGCTGAAACTAAGGCTTAGGTAGTAGACCAAAAAGCCGTATCCGTACAATTGACCTCTTAAGAAGCTATTGGCTGTGGTCTTCCCATGGAAAATGCCAATGATAATGGCCGAGGAAATCAGCAACGCTGAGAGCCAAAATATCAAGAAGTATCTCAGTTTGTCATTGATCAGCATACGGTGCGGATCAAAAAACCGTGACGCATTGATGGTCTTGTTCTTCATTGAGAACCAAAAGTGTGTGGTAAGCAGGAAGAAAATCAGGGTGAGACCATCGTATTGTTTAGCAATCAGGTTGATCAGCCAAAAATCGTAGAATCCGTGCATGAGTGAAGCCAGCAAGAACCCGCCTGCCGCATAAACCCACCCAGTCCAATGCTTCTTATAGACTGAAATCATGACTGCGTAGCCCAACACCGAACTGAACGTCATGTGCGCGACGGTGGCGAACAAGGCACGGGCATTGGTAGCGAAGAAATCGGAGCGCATGATGTACATAGCATTCTCAATGAAGGCAAATCCCAAGGCTGAGATCGAGGCGTAGAGGATGAAATCATACGGCTCGCGTACCACATGCTTGTACCTGATGATCACCAAGAGTGGTAATAGTTTCACCAATTCTTCAACCATTCCAATGCCGACAACGCAGTAGAGGAAGTCGTTCGCTTGGTCGCCATTGAGGTTAAACCCTAGTTGATTGTTGAGCAAATCAGAAATTGGAAAAACGAGCCCAGTGGTAGCACATCCCAAGGCGAACACAACAAATATATTGGACCATTTCTCAGGGTCGAAAATGTCGAGTTTCCGCAAGTAAACGGCCCAGATGGAACTGATTCCTAATGCTGCTGCAACTCCGAAAAAAGAATTGAGTTGAAGGCGATACGCTTGATCAACGAGGGGAGAAATATTGGGAAGTGCCAGCTCTATCAGGGAAAATCCCGCCAGCAGAAAGCCCAATACGGTGATCACGTATTTATGGCGTTTGAATTTCCAAAAATCCTTGCTTCCAGAACTGCGCTTATAGTCGAGGTACTTGTATTGCAAGAATTGGAAGATCAAGAAAAGTCCGATCAAATTGAAGATGATCGTTAAAAGTCCCCACATGAGTCAAAACTGAGAAAAAGATCAAAGCCAAACACTTAAGCGCTCGGCTGGTGTTCGAATTTTTACATTTGAGGCAATGGAGCATACGTTTGGAGTCATAGGAAGCGGAAGTTGGGCTACTGCCATAGCCAAGATGCTGAGCAACAACTCATCCAGGGTAAATTGGTGGTTTCGGCATGAGCACAGCGTAGCTTACTTGAAGAAATTCAAGCACAACGAACGGTACTTGCAGTCGGTGGAATTCGACTTGACCAAGGTACACCCAAGCCATGACCTGGAAAAGGTAGTCCGTGAAAGCGACATATTGGTTGTCGCAATTCCATCAGCGTTCGTATATCAAACCTTTAACGGGTTCAAGGTAGAGGACATTGAAAAGAAAATCCTGTTTAGCGCCATCAAAGGAATTGTACCTGAGTATCACTCCATCCCTGCCCGCTTTTTTCACAAAGAATTCGGCATTCCATACGACCGGATTGGCATCATCTCTGGGCCTTGTCATGCAGAAGAAATTGCCTTGGAGCGCCTTAGCTACTTAACCTTGGCGTGCCCGGATGTAGAAATTGCGGCCATCATGGCCGATGCACTCGCTTGCCGCTACGTAAAAACGTCCACTTCTGAAGACATCTTTGGAACAGAAATCAGCGCAGTGATGAAAAACATCATGGCCATCGCATCAGGAATTTGTCACGGATTGGGATACGGCGATAATTTCCAGGCCGTGTTAATCAGCAATGCGATTCAAGAAATTGAAAACTTTGTGGACGCGGTAAGTCCGGTTCATCGCGACGTAAATTCGTCTGCCTACCTCGGCGACTTGCTGGTTACGGCATATTCTCAGTTCAGTAGAAATAGGGCCTTTGGTATGATGATCGGCAAGGGGTACAGTGTCAAGGCTGCTCAATTGGAAATGAGCATGATCGCGGAAGGTTACTACGCGGTAAAATCCATTGTGGAGATGAACAAGAAATTTGAAGTGGACCTTCCGATTACAAGAGCCGTCTACCACATTCTCTACGAGAAAATATCGCCCGTCATCGAGATGAATCTTCTCAAAGACAAGTTTGTCTGATCACGCTTCGTTTTCGCTGAGAGATACGAGCGTCACCGTAAATTTAGTCCCTTCACCTTCTTCGGATTCGTAGCACACTTCGCCGCCGATACTCTTGGCAGATTCTTTGAGGATGTAGAGGCCCAACCCCGATCCCGGAATCGTGCTCGTTCCTCGAAAAAAGATGTCCCAAATGTGCTCTTTGTGTTCTTCTTTAATCCCGATACCGTTGTCTTCAAATTCCAGCATCACCTTGTCTTCTTCAACGCGTCCTCGTATAGCAATGAAAGGATTTTCTTTCTTAGGGTCTGCGTATTTTATGGCGTTGGAAAGGATATTGTTGATGATGATTCGAATGCGCAGAACGTCGCTAATCACAACCAGATCATCTGCTACGTCTATGAAGTACTCTAAGCGCTCGTAGTTGGACATGAAAACGAGGTCGTTCATGCATTCGTCCAATACTTCTCTCAACCGCACTTCTTCGCTTCTCACGTCCAGCCGCTTATTTCTCGAATAATCTATCACATCGCGTATGTAACGATCCAGCCTGTCAAGGGCTTCCCTTTGCATCGAGAGCAAGTTGGCCAGTTCGTTTTCATCTTCTGCCTCCTCCGCGAGTGAATTGAGTCCCAAAACGGATGCGATGGGAGCCCGAAGGTCGTGTGATATGCTGTAGACAAATCGATCTAATTCCTTGTTGAGCTGGTTCAGCTCTGCATTTCGGTCTTCCAAACGAAATTGAGCGCGCTTGATGTCATTGATGTCGAATGAGTATCCAATTAAAAACTTCTTGACCGAGCGTCCATCTTTGAGGTAGGCAGGAACCAAGTTTCGAATGTGGTAGGTGTCCCTTCCATCGCGCGTTTTCATTTTTTCTTCCCAGCGTACGGTCAAATCTCCTTTAAGGGCCTGTCTCATTTTTTCCTCTCGCAGCTCGGCGAACGATAAATCCAACCCCCGGTACTGAGCGTATTCGATGTTCGACTTTCCGAGCATGAAGTTTCTCAGTTCGTCGTCGGCTATTGCATTCTTCGAAATGTAGAAATACTTCGCTTGTTCATCCACCAGTACCGATTCCACTGGGATGTTGTCCAAAACGCTCTGGTAGAACTCTCGCGTCGAAATCAATTGCAGCTCTTGGTTCTTTAGCTCTGTTCGGTCTTGCACCGTACCAAACCATTCGGTCACTTCACCCTTAACCGTACTTTGGCAAGTGAAGTAAAGGAATTTCATTTCCTCATTTGGCGTTTTGAACCACGACCCGAACTCAAATGCTTTATTCATCAAGGATGCGCGCTCTATCCCATCTCGCATGGCTTCAAAGCTTATGTCTACAAATCCATCGCGCCATATTTCGAACGAGTCCGCGAAATCAATAGGAAGAAAGCCATGGATGTTCGCACACTCGCCAGACCATTCTACGATGCCTTTTTCAGGCAACGCCCTCCAGTTCCCAACTTTGGCTAGACGCTGAGCTTCCCTCAATTGACGCTCGCTAAGTTGGAGCAAATGGGTCTGTTCTTGTTGATGGGTTACATCCGAAATGGTACCAACCAAGAATACCTCTCCGTCTTCCTCTACTTTGGTGCTGCTCAATCGACCCCAAAAGGATGACCCATCCTTGCGTCTGTATTTAAGCAGCATGTTTGTCACTTTTCCAAACTTATCGATCCTAGAAAGAAGTGCATCTCTCTCGGCCTTTGAGTTGTATAGATTGACGGGGTGTATTTGCTCAATTTCTTCCTTAGAGTCATAGCCGTACATCTTCACGAACGCTTCGTTTACAAATTCCAATCCTTTTGTAATGGAAGATTTGAAGATTGCCTCATCCATGTTGTCGCTGATCGTCTGCAGAATCGTAGCGTCTCTTTCAGAAACTTTCAACGTTTCTTTGGCCCGTTCGGTGCGGTTTCTGGCTGATTTTTGCAAAACGACGCCCATCATCACGGCCAGCGCCGCACAAAAAGCAAAGGCAGAAACGCGCAGTACTTCCAATTCGAACCTCGAGATGGTCACCCACGCAAAGTCGCTGAAATAGATGATGGATACTCCAGTGATCGACACCACAAAAAACGTGGCGAGCATCCGGAAACTTTGTATGCTTCGCTTGCGGAAGAGGAATACATACATAAGGAAGCAGACCATAAGTACGAACTGAAAATTCGTGTCGTCGCCATAGTAGCTCGTCAGGGCTAGGACCAAGAACGCCGGGTCCATGACGAATATCCATTTAGCTGCCGTGTAATCTTTTCGGGCATTGCACTGCACCACGATGAATGCTGCCATCAGATGCAAGAGTAAAATCACGGCGGTGAACAGCTTGTGCTCAGGCAGCAAGAGAAACGAAGGAATGGTGCTTAGCAAGACCAAAATGGCCCCTTGCACTTTGATGGAGTTGATCACCTTGATCTCGTCTACCAATTCCTCGGGTGTATCCTCAAATACACCCATCCTGATTATTCGTCTGAAAAGTCTGTTCACGATGTCGAGCGAAAATAGTCAACTATCGCCTTCGCTTGGGCCGCGGAAACGACGGTAGCCAAATCTTCTTCGCTCAATTGCTTAATGCGTTCCATGCTGTAAAACGAACGCAGCAACTCCTTGGCGGTTTTTACACCGATGCCATCGATGGCCAAGAGCTCACTTTGAAATGCGTGCTTGCTCCTCTTATTGCGGTGAAGGGTAATGCCAAATCGGTGGGCCTCGTTACGCATGCGCTGAATGAGCTTCAATGACTCCGACCGTTTGTCGATGTAAATGGGAATGGGATCTTCGGGAAAAAAGATCTCTTCGAGTTTTTTCGCAATTCCAATGACCGCTACCTTTCCGCGCAATTCGAGCTTGTCGAGGCTTTTGACCGCCGAACTGAGCTGGCCTTTCCCTCCGTCCACCACGACAAGCTGAGGCAGCGATTGATTTTCATCGATCATGCGTTTGTAGCGCCGATAAATGACTTCCTCCATCGAGGCGAAATCGTCGGGACCTTCTACGGTCTTGATGTTGAAGTGCCTATAATCCTGCTTGCTCGCCCTTGCATCCTTGAATACTACGCATGCGGCAACGGGAAAACTTCCGTGAAAGTTTGAATTATCAAAACACTCAATATGCGTCGGCAACTCGGTCAAACGCAAGTCTTCCTTCAGGGTTTTAAGAACCCGATTCGAATGCCGGTTCGGGTCGATTTTATCTTGTGCTTTCTGCCGATCGAGCATGAAAAACCTCAGGTTTCTCAGTGAAAAGTCGATCAAGGCCTTCTTATCTCCTCGTTGGGGCTGATGAAATGACGCGTGTTCCCAATGCGCCTCGAGGTTAGAGTTGACCAAGATTTCTTTCGCGGTACTTTGGAAAACCGAGCGCATTTCGGCGATGGCACTCAGCAGGATGTCGTTTTTCTCTTCGTCGAGCTTTCTTTTAAATTCCAGCGAGTGGCTTTGAATCACAGCTCCGTTGACCACGCGCATAAAATTGACGTAAACGAACACGTCATCCGAAACCACAGTGGCAACGTCTACGTCGCGGATGCTCGGGTTGACCACGACGGACTTGCTTTGGTAATCCTGCAGCAATTCCATGTTGGCCTTGAGCGTGGCGGCAGCTTCAAAGTCTAGGACCTCTGCTGCCTCCTGCATGCGCTGCTTGGTATTCTTGATGACATCGTCTACATCGCCCTTGACCAATTTTCGGATTTCATCTATGCTCTGGTTGTAGGATTCCTCCGATTGCAAACCTTCGCAAGGTCCAAGGCAATTGCCAATGTGGTACTCCAAGCAAACTTTGAATTTTCCTTTTTCGATGTTCTCCTTGCTCAACACATAGTTGCAGGTGCGCACCTTGTGGAGCTTAGTGGCGACAGCTAAGACCGCTTTCATTCGCTTAACCGATGCGTAGGGACCAAAATACTCTGAGCCGTCGCGCACGACATTGCGGGTTGGAAACACCCTTGGAAAGCGCTCCTTTTTTATGCATATCCAGGGGTAGGTCTTGTCATCCCGCAATTGGATGTTGTACTTAGGCTGGTGCTCCTTGATCATCGAATTCTCGAGCAAGAGGGCCTCAAATTCGGTGGGGACAATGATGTGTTCGACGTCTCGTATTTTTCGTACGAGTAAGCGGGTCTTGCCACTCTCGTATCGATCTCGATTGAAATACGACGCCACGCGCTTGCGCAAATCCTTCGCCTTTCCCACATAGATGATCTTTCCCTCGGCATCGAAATACTGATAGACCCCAGGTTTGTGTGGGAGGTTCGAAACCTTTTCCTTGAGTTCGTCGCTGTGAAAGTTCTCTTCGCCCATCCAAGGGCAAAGATGCTCTTCTGAATAAAACGTTCTGTTTAGTGTTTCACCCCTTTTATTAAACGCCTGAGAGAATATCTTACCTTCGACACCGAACATCTCGACGGTGCCGGTGTTATACCTCATCGAAAGACCATGGGCGCATACTCCATCAAAGAATTAGAGCAATTGTCTGGGATCAAGGCCCACACCATCCGCATCTGGGAACAGCGGTATGGAATCATTGAGCCAAAGCGAACCGGCACCAACATTCGTTTTTACGACGATGAGCAACTCAAGTTTGTGCTCAATGTTGCGCTTCTTTCTCGACACGGCTATAAAATTTCCAAGATCTCGAGCTTGTCGGATGGTGAATTCAAACAAGAAGTAGAAAAGCTCTACGAACAAACATTGATTCACGATACCGATGTCGTCTTGGACCTCGACTCAAACGACTTGATGGTCTCCATGATCGACATGGACGCTGAAAAATTCCATCGCATCTACGAGAACTCTGTCAAGAACAACGGATTCGAACGCACCATTACCCACTTGATCTATCCCTTCCTTGAAAAGGTCGGCGTGTTATGGTCGATTAGCCAAATAAATCCGGCACATGAGCATTTTATCAGTTGTTTGATCCGCCAGAAGATCATCGTCGGAATCGATCGGTTATCAAATCCAGTTGGGGGCAAACGCTTCCTGCTGTTTCTTCCTGAAGGCGAACACCATGAGATCGGGCTATTGATGGCGCACTATCTGCTCAAGAAAAATGGTGCCCAGGTTTTTTACATGGGACAGAATTTGCCGGACCAGGACCTCAAAACCTCCATTCGCACGATTTCACCCGATGCGATCCTGACGTTTTTCGTTGATCCAGCCGTTACGAGTAACGCGCGTGCGACGGTCGAAAAAATGATCGCGCTGTGCGCTGGGTGCGAGTTGCTGATCGCGACGCGTCCATTGCCTGAATTGGATAGTATCAAACATCCCAAATTATTCTTCCTACACGGAATCAACGATTTAGAGGCCTACTTCTAGGTTTTCTTTTTCCTTTCACGCCCTATTCCTAGGCTCGCATTCACCCCGATATGCAAGGGATTCGAAGATTTGTGATTCATTTTGTTTAACTTATTAAGTAATTAGTTAAACATTTCTTGTCGATTTAAATGTTTTGACATACATTTGTTGAAGTTTAATCACAAAATGTTAAACAAATGTCAACGCTAGAATTCAACCAAAAGATCCTTTCCTTTCGCAAACCGTTGCAATACTTCGCTTACAGCTTGACCCATAATGAAGAAGATGCGCAAGACCTTGTGCAGGATACGTTCATGAAAGCGATTGCCTACAAGGATAAATTCCGCGAAGCGACCAACCTCAAAGCCTGGATGTATACGATCATGAAAAACACCTTCATAAACAACTACCGTCGTCAAGTGAAGTCTAGAACCATCATTGATCAATCTGAGGACTTGTACTACCTCTCCAATGCATCTGATTCTAAAGACAAGCACCCCGGCAGCATGTACGACCATTCTGAAATTCGGAAGAGCGTCAACGCCTTGCAAGATGAGTATCGCATTCCATTCAACATGCACACTGAGGGGTACAAATACAAGGAGATTGCAGACTACCTACAACTGCCTATTGGTACTGTAAAGAGCCGTATCTTTTTGGCGAGACAGAAGCTGATGGATGTTCTGAGCGATTACAATCCCAATTAAGAGCAACATGGCATCTACCACCGTCATAGGCTCTGGATTTTCAGCAATAGCTGCCGCCACTGTTTTGGCCGACCGAGGATACCGCGTCACGGTTCTTGAGAAAAATGCTACACCTGGAGGTCGCGCCCGAAAATTCGAAGTTGGTGGGTTCACTTTCGACATGGGCCCCAGTTGGTACTGGATGCCTGACGTCTTCGAGAAATACTTTGCTCGTTTTGGCAAATCACCAGCCGACTATTACGACTTGCATCGATTGGATCCGTCGTATCGGGTCTTCTTTGAAGATGAACAGGTCGATATTCCAGCC
>JAVKEP010000081.1:0-49642 GCA_040221375.1 Cryomorphaceae bacterium | reverse complement strand
TGGGGCAGAACCACCAGACCAAGCATATGTAGTACCATTTGTGATGGTAGCGTCAAGAGACAACGGAAGATCGTCAGAACAAACTTCGGTTCCGATGATTTCAACAGCCTCAGACTGTGTTACAGCAGTAGTAGCTGTGCTAATACAACCCATAACATCCTTGGTCACTGTGTATGTACCCGGCTCATCGATAACGATGGACTGAGTCATGGCACCGGTAGACCAAGTGTAGCTACCAGAGGTAAGTCCACCAGGGTTGAGGGTAGCGTTCTCATCAGCACAGATATGAAGTGCGCTGTCGAGGTTAGCGTTAGGCACAAGCGTGATCAATGCATTGTCAGAAGCAGAACCGCAATACTCGGTCTGGATACTCACAAGCACGTTGTACGTAGTAGCCTCGCTACCGCCAGTAAGTGTAAGGGTAGGAGCTGTGCTCGAGTTACCGTTCACACTCCAAGTTACGCTCTGAGCAGGACCTGCTTCGATGGTAACTTCATCAGCACAGTAAGTAGAATCACCACCCAAGGTAAAGCTAGCAGGAGAAACCCACTCAACCGCTCCGATGTCAGGAGCTGTCATGCTTCGCATGTTGCTGTCGATATCGTACATGGCAACAGAGGTGTTTGTTCCTGCATTGTCCAATGTATCATTACAAGTAACACAAGCAAGTGTGTCTTCCCAAGCTGGATCGGTGCTGACACCGTCGGCGTCAAAACCAGTACCTGCCTGGTACTCTTCCAAGCTAGCGTAAGCCGAGCTACCGTGATAGATTGGCGTACCTCCAGTAGAGTAGAAGTTATTGTTCTCAGACTCAGAAACAGTGAAACCGTCTGCGTAACGAGCATAGCCGTTATAGTAGTCAGCAAAACTGTTGTTCTTGACTGAAACAAGTCCTCCAGCGCGGAACTGAGAAGTATAGTAACCGTTGTTACCACCTCGTCGAGTTACCGAGTTGTTGTGGAAGTTGTACAATCCACTGAAGTACGAATACACACCGTAGTAACCATACGAGGTAGTTCCTTCAGCACCTGCATTGATACAGTTGTTAGAAACTGAACTACGAGGGTTGTTAGAACCAATGCACTGGTACATGTAAAGTGGATAAGCATAGCCACCATACGACCCAGATGTAATATCCGAACCGATGTAGTTGCCATTGATGTTGAAATCATCCACATAGTAGCAATACACACCACGTGGTCCGTATGGGTACAAGTTAGAATCGTTGTCTACAACGTTGTTGTTGAATTCAAGACCATCTACATAATACAAGTAGGTAGCGAAGTAATATGCATCGTGAAGGTTGTTTCCTTCGATCGTTACATTCTCAACGCGTGCCGATGTTCCACCACCCTAAACGTACAGACCATATCCGCCTTTCTCAATCGTATTGTTGGTCAAGGTAAGACCGTGGTTCTGACCGTATGAATAAACCGATGTAAGCAAGTTACCTGTGTAACCGTACTCACCAGCTCGGATGTGGCATCCGTCAAACGTAACATTCTCGGCACCGTTCTCTATACGAACTCCTGTGGCGTAATAGAATGTACCGTTGTTGCGAATGGTAACATCATTGAACGTAACGTAATCCGTTCCGTCCAAATGAACCACTTGGTTATCTGATCCAGACGTCGATGCGTAGTTAATGATAACGTCAGCGCTGTTTCCAGAAGAACTGGTCCAAGTGAGGGTAGCGTCTGCGCCAGCACCTAGAACTTCACCCAATAGGATTTGCTCCGTGTACGTACCAGGGCTGATGCTCATAGTAACGTGTCCACAAACTCCTTTGAGCATTACATCGCTCGCTGCGGCAGTAAGCGTTGGGTAATCATTAGGAATGTTGTACGTACCTGTCAATCCAGAGTAGATAACAACACTAGCAGTGTCGAACAAAGCTGAACTGTCCTGAACGCCATTAGGCATTGAAGACCAAACTGCAATTGAATCGCCATCAGAGAACGTAGTAGATGCAACGATGGTCAAAGTAGTATCGCTTCCTGTGGCCAATGAACCGCTGAAAACAAGGCTAGTTTGAACCGAACCGTTCAATGCGTACGTAATGGTACAAGAAGTCAATGGAACAAGTCCAGTGTTTACCAAAGTGGCGAGCACGGCAGTGTCATCAGCACACAATGGAGCATCAGGCTTAACTAGGTCTGAGATGGAAGCGTTGTTCGTAGGAACCGTAAATTCTATCGCTCCTGGATCTGGAGTCGTTGCACTCCTTGGTGCACCATAGAAATCCTCCGTGTAACCCAACGCCGCTCCGATGTTGTTGACATCATTGGACTGAGGGGTAAGGTTGGTATTGGAAATGAACATTGGATCTGCAGAGACAGAACCGCTGCTTCCAGAAGCAGATTGCCAAGCGCTTAGGGTATACATGTATCCGCCTGCGTAGCCATCATACATATAGAGTTCCCCACTTGAGCTGCCTTGATACCAAACGTTGTTTTCGAAATCAATCGAAGTCCCACCGTAGTTATACCCGTAGAATCCAAATTGATTGCTATTCGGAGTGCTTACGATGTTGTTCTTGAACTCATTTCCTTGGTATGACGAACTGGACATATACATATACACAGCGCGCGAGGAAGTATAGCTATTCGAGATCTTGAACGTGTTGTGGTGAATGTTCGCGTACGAACCATAACTGCAAAAGATTCCGTACTGAGTGTAGGGATCATTTGGATCGGTGAAGTTTACGATGTTATTAGAAACTTCAATTGGGTTTGTCGAAAGACCTTGAGGATAATAAACATAAAGTCCATATCCACCAGAAGTTCCGTTCAACTCGATGAGGTTACCCGTGAATGACGATCCTGCACCTGGGCGGTAAGCATAGATGCCATAAGGATAAGAATAAGACCCACCATCGTGGAACTCACAGTTTACGACGTCAATGTCGCAGTAAGGATAATATCCATAATACGAATAGATACCACGATAATAAAAATCCTCAAAATCACAATTCTCAATGGTGAGATTGTAAGCATAAGGATAGTAATTGTAAATCTGATACCCACCGCCAGTGAATAGACAGTTCTTCATGGTGATGTTGGATGCCGCGTACATGTACCTCCAATAAGCTATGAATCCTGTGGTACTCGACGTGGTGAGTTCTAACCCGTCAAACGTCAGATACGGCATCGTACAGTACTGCCAGTACATCGGATAGGACGAAGATGTCCAAACAGGCATGCTAGAATTTCCAGCATCACTTTGAATGGTTACGGTGTTCGTTGCCGAAGCACCAGAGATCGATTTGTTGTACAAGTAGACTTGCTCATTGTACGTCGCCTCGATTACGTTGATGGTTACCGGAGCGTTCACTCCTTGCGTCGTCAGGGCGCTGAACGCCGCTGTGAAGGAGTTAAAGTTCGTTCCGGAAGTTGGAGATGCTGAGTTGATCGTATACGTTCCGCTCATCTGAGCAAAACCGATCGTACTCAAAAGCCCCAATCCAAGAGAGAGTAAAACTTTTTTCATTTGATATGATTTTGATTTAGCTATCAAAACTACGTATTCATCTTGGAAATAATAAATTCCATCTATAGAAAAAGGGTTTTTGTCTTTGAAAAATACAGAATGGTCGGCGTGACGGCCCCTGATAACAAGGATTCAGGCCAAAATCTAGAACGATGGAATTTTTAAACGCGGATGTGAACAGATGCGCTAGGAATCAGGCGAATCGCTTCACCAGCTCCTCTGAAATGCTTCCTTCCGACATAATGATCAAACGTTCGATCGTATTTCTCAGCTGACGGATATTGCCTGTCCAGTCAACATTCGTAAGTGCCTTGATCGCTTTTTCGTCAACGGGAATAGGCGCATTTCCATGTTCAACGGCTAGTTGATCAATGAAGTGCTGGATGAGCAACGGAATGTCTTCTCTTCGATCGTTCAAGGATGGAACCTCTACAATGATCACCGATAGCCTATGATACAAATCTTCCCTAAAGTTTCCTTTTGAAATCTCCTCTTTAAGATCCTTGTTCGTAGCCGCGATCACCCGGGGAGAGACCTTGATTTCTTTTTCACCTCCAACCCGTGTGATGGTGTTTTCTTGCAAGGCTCGAAGCACTTTCGCTTGAGCGCTCAATGACATGTCACCTATTTCATCCAAGAATAACGTGCCGTTGGTAGCTTGCTCGAATTTTCCAATACGTTGTTTAATCGCAGACGTAAATGCCCCTTTCTCATGACCAAAGAGTTCGCTTTCGATCAGTTCGGAAGGGATCGCTGCGCAATTGACTTCGATGAACGGTGCCTTGGAGCGATTGCTCTTTTTATGGACTTGTGATGCCACCAGCTCCTTTCCAACTCCGTTGGGGCCCGTTATTAATACCCGGGCGTCGGTCGGCGCGACTTTTTCTATGATAGCTTTTACTTCGCCAATCGCTTTGGAATTTCCGATGATAGGCGAAGGGGCGCGTTCACCTGCCTTCTTCTTCAATACATGGGCTTCTTTGACCAATACCGTTCTGTCCAACGCGTTTCGTACAGAGACAAGTAATCTGTTCAGATCCGGTGGTTTAGGTATGTAATCATACGCCCCCTTTTTCAAAGACTCAACCGCCGTATCGATGGTACCGTGTCCACTGATCATGATGACCGGCACATCGGGTTTGCTCGCCTGCATGCGCTCCAGTACATCGATGCCATCCATTCCTGGCATTTTGATGTCGCACAGCACAACGTCGAAGTCCGATTTGAGAAAAAGTTCGATGCCCTTCTTTCCGTCTTCCGCTTCTTCGATTTCCAACTTTTCGTATTCGAGTATTTCACGAAGCGTGGATCGAATGGGTCGTTCGTCGTCGATGATCAGGATGCGTGACATATATGCTAGATTATCTGAGGGTTAGCCATTTGTAAATTTCTTTCAATGAGGCTTTCTTTCCATGCATGAGGATGCCGGTTCTGTAAATTCGGGCAGAAAGCCATACCGCCCCAAGAAAGGTCAAGACGAGCAAGCCCATCGACAAATACACTTGCCAGAGGTCTGCTCCGTCGATTCCATGTGCTATGCGAATCATCATGATAATCGGGGAGGTGAAAGGAATGATGCTCAACCAAACGGCTAAAGGACCATCCGGATTCGAAAAAATCTGAAACGATAAGAAGTAGGCAAGGAACAACGGAAAGGTTACTGGAAATACAAATTGCTGCGTGTCGGTATCGGTGTCAACGGCTGAACCGATGGCTGCCATCAATGCGCTGTAAAGAAGATACCCCCCTAGAAAGTAGAAAAGAAACAGCCCAATCATCAAGGGGAAATTTACCCTTCTGATTTGATTGAACAAGTTGTCGTCTGAACTGATTTTCGTGAGGTTCATCGCGTTTTCTGCGTCCATCTGCTCTTGCAGCATCTCGGTAACGGCACCGGGTTGTTGGTTTCCGGCTAGGTATTTATCACCTAGGATTACTGCTTGTCCAATGCTTACTATCGTAAATGTTAGTACAATCCAAAGGATGAATTGAGTAAGTCCAACGGCACCAACACCGACTATTTTTCCAAACATGAGCTGAAACGGTCGTACCGAACTGATCATGACCTCAATGATGCGATTGGTTTTTTCCTCCACTACACCTCGCATTACTGACACGCTGTAGATCAAGATGAAAAAGAAGATGATCACTCCAAAAATTTGACCCACGATGGCCGGCAGATTGTCGGCCGGCTCAGAGGCTTGATTTGGCCCCAAGTACTTAAATGTAGAGATGGTTACCGGGGCTTTTAATCTCCGATAGTCTGACTCCGATACGTTGAATTCTTTGAGCTTGCTGATTTCTAGGTATTGCTGCAATCGCTCTTCTAGTTGTCTCTGAACTCGAAAGGAAGGCTCCTTCTTAAAAATCAATTCCGCTGATTTATTCGCTAAAATGTTCTTAGGCAGGTAGAGTATTCCTGTAAAGTCGGATGCCTCAAGCAATGCTTCTGCCTTGGTCAACGATAGCTGTTGAACCTCCAGACGAACCGTGCTCGTTCCAGTGAGGTCCGCGAAAAATGGATAACTGTCATCGATCACCAAAATATGCTGATCCTCACTCTCCTCCAAGCTGCTCCAAAAAGCAAAAATGATCACACCGGCCATGATGATTGGACCGAGCACACTCATGATGATGAACGAACGCTTTCGAATCCTCGAAAGATACTCCCTCCGTATGATGAGCCCAATATTAGACCCCATCTGTCATCGGGTTTAAAGATTCGTTTGGAGCGCTCACCTGTGCGATGAAAATGTCGTGCATCGAAGGTATTTTCTCCCGAAAACTGAGTACCTCAACAAATTCTGCGAGCGCCTTCAATAGGTGCTTGCTGCTCTCTTCTGTATGCGATCGCACCACAGCATGAAAGCGGTCACCGATTTCTGTGATGGTGTCAATCTCGAAGCGGTGGCCCATTGCATTGGCGAAGGCGACTTTGCTTCCTTTGAACACAACTTCGAACAAGTTTTGGCTGAAGGAGGATCGAACGGATTGCGTGCCTCCGAAGAGGATGTTTTGGCCCTTGTGAATCAGCGCGATGTCATCGCAAAGCTCTTCAACGCTCGACATATTGTGTGTGGAGAATATGATCGTTTTCCCCGCTTCTTTTAACCGAAGAATTTCGGCTTTGATTTCCTCTGTGTTCACCGGGTCAAATCCGCTGAAGGGTTCATCGAGGATTAAGAGCTCCGGATCGTGTGCAACGGTGATCACAAACTGGAGTTTCTGTTGCATACCTTTTGAAAGTTCTTCCACACGTTTCTTGCGCCAATCTTGCATGCTGAAACGCTCAAACCATTCGTCTAATTGAGTACTGGCATTTTGCTTATCAATACCCTTGAGTTGGGTTAGGTAAATTGCTTGCTCCCAAACTTTCATTTTTCGATACAAACCACGCTCTTCCGGTAGGTAGCCAAAGGATCGTCGGATTTCGTCTGTGAGCTGCTGTCCTTTGTAAAGTACGGTACCATGATCGGGTTCTGTAATGCGTGTCAAGACACGTATGAGCGTGGTTTTCCCTGCACCGTTGGGGCCGAGCAAACCGAAGATAGAGCCCTCGCGCACGTCAATACTCACATCATTAAGCACATGTGCCTCTCCAAAGTATTTATCGATATGTTGCGCCTGGAGCAGAATGGACATATGGGCTGCTTATCAGCGGCAATTTACGTGAAGCGGGTCAGTGTGAGAAGAATTCCTTCATTTTTGAGAAGAATCCTCGTTCGTTTTCGCCGGGTTGAGGTGCGAAATTTTCTGAATCCTTCAGCTTGGCTAAAAGCTCTTTTTCTTCTGGACTCACCTTTTGTGGGGTCCAAACATTCACGTGGACCAATAAATCACCGCTTCCATAACTGTTCACCGATGGGAGGCCCTTTCCTTTCAAGCGTAAGATTTTACCTGAATGGGTACCGGGGGCAATTTTGATTTTCGCCTTGCCTTCGATGGTCGGAATTTCATAACTCTCACCCAAAGCCGCATCGGCGAAGTGAATGTAGAGGTCGAAATGTAGATTGGAACCATCTCTTGAGAAGTGTTCGTGTGGGATTTCTTCAATGACGATTAAGAGGTCTCCGGCAGGTCCACCCATCGGCCCGTCGTTGCCCTTGCCCCTTACTGAAAGTTGCATCCCTTCTTCAACTCCTGCGGGAATGTCAATTGGAATCACGACTTCTTTGCGTTCGAGACCATCGGGTAAAACACCGGGCTTGGACGTCTTCACTTGCTTACCGGATCCTTGACAGGTGGGGCATGGGCTTGCCGTTTGCATTTGGCCTAGGAAGGTTTGGGTAACCCGCATCACCCTTCCCGTGCCGCCACAAGTGCCGCAACTGGTGTATTCAACTCCTTCTGCGTGAACGAGCTTGTTGACCTTGATCTTTTTTTCCGTTCCGAGGGCGATGTCCTCTAGGGTGAGCTTGACACGGACACGAAGGTTTGTTCCTCTTTTCATCCGGGCTTGGCTTGATCGGCCGCCGCCACCGCCACCAAAACCGAATCCGCCGCCAAAAATATCTCCGAAGTGTTCGAAGATGTCCTCCATGTTCATCCCTTGACCTCCAAAGCCTCCAGCGCCACCGCCTAATCCAGCGTGTCCAAAACGATCGTATTTGGCGCGTTTCTCATCGTTGCTGATGACTTCGTATGCCTCGGCCGCCTCCTTGAAATTTTCTTCTGCCGCCTTGTCGCCCGGATTTTTATCTGGATGATATTTAATCGCTAGCTTGCGGTAGGCTTTCTTGATTTCCTCCTTGCTGGCGCTTTTGGTAACGCCCAATACTTCGTAATAATCTCTCTTCGCCATCTCCAGTTTTATCCTAAGTTCCTACAACTACCTTGGGGTGCCGCAGTATTTTATCGTTGAGTTCGTATCCGTTTTCAATCACATCCAAGATTTTGCCCTTTTCTTTCTTTGAAGGGGCCGGAATCTGGGCAATGGCCTCATGGACTTCAGGATCGAAGTCTTTGCCCTTGGACTCAATCGGCTTAAGGCCTTTGTTGCCGAGTAATTTAAACAGTTTGCTGTGGAGCAACTCAAAGCCCGCCTTTACCGCATCAATATCGGTTGCTTCTTTGTTCGATTCAACCGCACGTGTGAAATCATCTAACACGGGCAGAATCTCTTTCATCAGATCGCTCGATGCAGTTCCAATGAGTTCAAGCCGTTCCTTGGCGGTTCGTCTCCTGAAATTTTCGAATTCTGCATAGAGTCGCATGAACTTGTCCTTTTCAGCCAGGAGCTCTTTTTCCAGCTGTGCCACTTGCTCGAGCTCTTCCATTTCTCCGAACTCTTTCGTGTCGGAGGCTTGGTCGGGTTGAGTGCTTGTTTCTTCGGTTGGTTGCTGTTCGTTGGCGGGCTCTTGCTCCCTGCCTTCTACTGTCATTTCTTCATCTTTTTCACTCATCGAGGTCATTTTTATGGTCGGTTTGCGAAGGCGCAAATGTATTGCCATTGCCCATTAAGGGACATAATGTCAGATTATCTGGAAGTCGGCAGCTTGGTTGTGTCAGCTACAGGCTCTTAATCAGCTTGTCTAACTCTATATCGAGTTGTGCTCCGCGAAGATTCTTAGCGATGACGACACCATTTGCATCGATGAGAAAGCTGCTGGGAATCGATCGGACCCCATACGCGAGTGCAGCTTCATTTCTCCATTTTCTCAAGTCACTTACATGGTTCTTCCACACCAATCCATCTCGGGTGATGGCATCCTGCCAAGACTTCTGATTTGCGTCCAACGAAACGCTAAATATTTCGAACCCCTTGGCGTTTTTGAACTTCGCCTTTTGGTACTTTTTGAATACACGCACTACGTTTGGGTTCTCACGTCTGCATGGGCCGCACCACGATGCCCAAAAATCGATCAAGACGATCTGACCTCGAAGCGCAGAAAGCTTGAGGGTTTTGCCACTTGGGTCGGACATCTCTATTTCGGGCGCCTTGTCTCCAATCTTTACCCCGCTACTCTCATAGCCCGATTCAGAAAAGGTATCACCTACGGGAAGAAGTAGGAAAAGACCGAGGATGGATGTGAGTACGATGCGCATGCTTCTATGATTAATTGTTGCTACGTACAATTTTCGCACCAATCGCATTGAGTCGCTCATCGATGTTTTGGTAGCCGCGGTCGATTTGTTCGATGTTGCTGATTACGCTTGTTCCCTCAGCGGATAAGGCCGCGATGAGCAAGGAAACACCGGCTCTAATGTCAGGTGAGGTCATGTGGATTCCGCGAAGGCGATTCTCTCGTCCATGGCCAATCACAGTGGCACGGTGTGGGTCACATAGGATGATCTGAGCGCCCATGTCGATGAGCTTATCGACAAAAAACAGTCGACTCTCAAACATTTTTTGGTGGATGAGCACGCTGCCTTTTGCCTGTGTCGCGACAACCAATACAATGCTCAACAAGTCGGGCGTGAAGCCTGGCCACGGGGCGTCCGCGATGGTCATAATGGAACCGTCGATGAACGATTCAATCTCGTACACTTCTTGCTCAGGGATGAAGAGGTCATCGCCTCGGAGTTCCATTTTGATGCCCAGTTTGCTGAATACGGAAGGAATCATTCCGAGGTGTTCGTAGCCAACGTCTTTGATCAGGATTTCAGATTGCGTCATGGCTGCGAGGCCGATGAAACTTCCGATCTCAATCATGTCGGGAAGGATGCGGTGGTGGCAGCCTCCCATTTTTTCTACGCCATCTATGTGAATGAGGTTGGAACCCACTCCAGTGATGTTCGCGCCCATGGCATTCAGCATCTTACAGAGCTGTTGGATGTATGGTTCGCAGGCAGCGTTGTAAAGAGAAGTTCTCCCCTCCGCCATTACTGCGGCCATGATGATGTTGGCGGTTCCTGTAACGCTCGCTTCATCGAGCAGCATGAAGGTGCCTTTCAGTTTATCTCCTTTCGCCGTGTAGAAATGCGTTTTCGGGTCGTACTTGAAGTGAGCGCCTAAATGTTCAAATCCGATAAAGTGCGTATCCAAACGCCTTCTTCCGATTTTGTCTCCACCTGGTTTCGGAATAGACCCCGTTCCGAACCGAGCCAACATAGGGCCCACGATCATGATCGACCCGCGGAGGCTGGAGCCTTTGGTGTGAAATTCAGGGCTGTTAAGGTAATCCAGGTCTACTTCATCCGCCTGGAATGAATAATGGCCTTTCCCTTTCTTTTCAACTTTTACACCCAACGAACCGAGCAAGTCAATCAATTTATTCACGTCCCTGATGTCAGGAATGTTTTCGATCTCGACAACTTGATCTGTCAGGAGTGTGGCGCAAAGTATTTGAAGTGCTTCGTTCTTTGCTCCTTGAGGTGTCAGTGTGCCTTTTAGCTTGTGTCCACCTTCAATATGAAATGATCCCATCTTGCTTGTTGCTTACTTTTTCCACTTTCGCTTCTTACCGCCACCACTCTTTCCACTTGATTTGGTGGAGCGCCTCGGACTCGATGCAAGGATATCATTGGTGTGCTGGAACTTGAAATCGTCGGCGAGCTTGAGCTCTCCATTTGACATTTCCTTGAGTTGGTCAATGATCATTTCCTCGTTGACCGAATCGCGATTGTAATTGAGGTAGCTCCTCTTCATGAGGTTGGCGATCATTTGCGTAAGCGCTTGCTTTTCCTCTTCGTTTTCCATCGTTCGCGCATACTTGATCAAATCTTCAATTGACTTGCCGTAGTGCCGATACTTGAAATCTCCCTTTGGATAGTCAATCTTTTCGGCTTGAATGTTCTCCTTAGGTTCAGGAATGGGGTAGGGAGAGTCAACGTCGAGTTGATACTTGGCCATTACATGGAGGTCATCCCATAATTTCTGCTGGAGCTCTTCATTTCCTTTGTACGAAGGATTCATCGTGGTCATTACATCTACAATGGCCTTAGCTGCCTTCGTTCGTTCTTCTTTTTCCGCAATCGTCAGTGTGTGTTCTACAAGTTCTTGCAGGTACCTTCCGTACTCACCTAAGATGAGGGGTTTTCGTTCTGTATTGTATTTCATCGTCATTTTTTGTTCCTCAAGCTATAATCTGAAGCTTGGCAAATTTGAGCAAAAGTTGCTTCTTACCAATGTTTTGAAATTCAACCGTCGCTTTTCTGTTCGGCGATTCACCTTCCAACGCCACGATTTCACCTTTGCCAAAGCGGTCGTGTCGCACCTTTGCGCCAATTACTATGTCCATTAAATCTGCCGAAGAAATACTCCCTTCCTTGCTTTCTGGTTTGACCAATTTCCTCCTTTTCACATGACTTGCAAGAGCGTACCCTGGTTTAGAGGCAAGTGCCCGCTTTTCAACTTTTTGCACCTGTGGAGAATCGATCAGGTTGGCGTCAATTTCTGAAATGAACCTGCTGGGTTCGTTGTACTGCAAATTACCATAACGAAAACGGGTCGAAGCAAAGGATAAGAAAGCTTGTTTTTCTGCTCGGGTAACGGCCACATAAAACAGGCGACGTTCTTCTTCAAGGTCGGCCCGCGAATTTACGGAGAGTTGCGATGGAAAGAGGTCCTCTTCTAATCCGGCGATAAAGACATAAGGAAATTCAAGCCCTTTTGCCGCGTGAATGGTCATCATTGAAACTTTTGGGGTGTCGTCATCTTTGTTGTCCGTGACATCAACATCCGTCAACAAGGCCACATCTTCCATATAGAAAGGAAGCGATCTTGGGTTGGCCTGCTCTTTTTCTTCTTCACTCAGTTCAATCTCTGTGAACTCCTTCATTCCCGAGAGAAGCTCCTGCACATTTTCATATCGACTGACCCCTTCAGGAGTGCGATCGCTATAGAACTCCTTTAAAATTCCTGTAGCAGAGGCTATGTGCTGACCTACTTCGTATGCGTCTTTGTCCTTGGTTAGGAGTTGGAAACTGTGGATCATTCGTGCAAATTCTTTGACTTTGTTCTTGGTGCCTGCGTTGATGGGCAGGTGAGCGTTCTCTACATCCAAGATGATTTGCATGGGTGATTTTCCTTCTTCAATCGCGGCGGTTAGAATTTTGGTTTCGGTGGTTTTCCCAATGCCTCGTGCAGGATAATTCAGTACACGTTTGAAAGCTTCTTCGTCATTTGGGTTGATGCAAAGTTTGAAGTAAGCCAAAAGGTCTTTGATTTCTTTGCGCTGGTAGAAACTAAGTCCGCCATAAATACGGTAGCGAATGTTCTTTCGGCGAAGGGACTCTTCTATTGCCCGCGATTGTGCATTGGTCCTATATAGGATAGCGAAGGCATCTTCGGTGACCTGGTCCCTGGTTTTTACATCGATTACTTCGTTGGCGATGAAGTTGCCCTCTTCGGTTTCGCTCAGGCATTTGATTAATTTGATGCTTTCACCTTCGGAGTTGGATGTCCAGACGTCCTTCTTTAACTGCTCCTTATTATTGGATATGATTTGATTTGCAGCGGCAACGATGGTTTTGGTCGATCGGTAATTCTGCTCGAGTTTGAAAACTTCTACATCGGGATACAAACTCCGGAATTGCAGTATGTTTTGAATGTTCGCACCGCGAAAGGCGTAAATGCTCTGCGCATCGTCGCCCACCACGCAGATGTTCTCATTCCGTGCAGCAAGCATCTTAAGAATGTTGCTTTGAGCGAAGTTGGTGTCTTGAAACTCATCTACCAAGATGTACTGAAACTTGGATTGGTACTTCAGTAAGATGTCGTTATGCGATTTTAGGAGAATGTTGGTCTTGTAGAGCAGGTCATCAAAGTCCATGGCGCTGGCCTTGAAGCATCGTTTTTCATAAATCCCGTAGATCTTTCCGAGGAGCGGTTTTTTGGCTTGGACATCATCGTTGTATATAATGGTATCCTTTTGGTATTCCGTAGCGCTAATGAGTCCATTTTTGGCGGATGAAATCCGACGCTGAACCAGTTGCGGTTTGTAGACCTTGTCATCGAGACTGAGTTCTTTGATGATCGAGCGAATCAAACTCTTGGAATCGTCTGAATCGTAGATCGTGAAATTGCTGGGGTAACCAATTTTCTCAGCCTCAAAGCGGAGGATCTTTGCGAAGATGGAATGGAAGGTCCCCATCCACAAGGCTTTGGCGTAGGCGTCTCCAACCAGTCTGCTGATCCGAGCCTTCATCTCGCGCGCTGCTTTATTGGTGAAGGTAAGGGACAGGATATTGTAAGGGTCAACCCCTGTTTCAATGAGATGTGCGATTCTATAGGTTAACACTCGCGTTTTTCCAGACCCAGCGCCGGCTAGGACCATAACGGGTCCGTCGACATGGGTGGCCGCTTTGCGTTGCACATCATTCAGTTCTTGGAGGTACGACATGGAAGGGAGTAAATTGAAAAATGACGTCCAAAGTTATCGGTGCACCAAATGCATACCTCAAAAACATCGGTTCATAGTTATCAACACCCCCTTTTTGGATGTCGCTGAAAGCCCTTTCATACATCGAGTTTAGAGCCATCTGGGTCCCTCAAACAAGGCCGATGAAAAAAAATAATCAGCCCCGTATTGTGTATAAAAACTAATCACGTACCTTTGCGCCCCCTTTTTAGTGGGGATTATACTGTCTAAACGTTAGAAAATAGATACTTAGCGAATGCCAACGATAAGTCAATTAGTGAGAAAAGGCCGCCACAGCCAGAAGAAAACCAGCAAGTCTGCTGCGTTGACTTCTTGTCCACACTGCCGCGGAGTATGTGTACGAGTGTACACCACTACCCCAAAGAAGCCGAACTCTGCGATGCGTAAAGTAGCGCGGGTTAGGTTAACGAATCAGAATGAGGTTAACGCCTACATTCCAGGAGAAGGACACAACCTTCAGGAGCACTCGATTGTGCTTGTCCGAGGAGGTAGAGTAAAAGACCTTCCTGGCGTTCGTTATCACATCGTGCGAGGTGCGTTAGACACCGCGGGCGTTGAAGGCAGAAAACAAAGACGTTCAAAATACGGCGCTAAGCGTCCTAAGAAATAAGGCTCGAAATGAGAAAAGGAAGAGCAAAAGACAGGATCATCGTTCCAGACCCACGCTACAAAAGTGAGCTGGTCTCGAAATTCGTGAATAACCTGATGCAGGATGGCAAGAAGAGTATTGCCTACAAGATATTCTACGAAGCGATGGATCGCATGGAAGCAAAAGGAATCGAGGACCCACTCGAAACGTGGAAAAAAGGCCTCGAAAACGTTACTCCTCAAGTTGAGGTGCGAAGCCGCCGAGTAGGTGGAGCTACGTTCCAAATCCCACAAGAAATCCGAGCTTCCCGCAAGGTGAGTCAAGGAATGAAGTGGTTGATTGCCTATTCGGTCAAGCGAAACGGTAAGAGCATGGGAGAGAAATTGGCCGATGAGACCATCGCAGCTTCTAAAGAAGAAGGAGCGGCATTCAAGAAAAAAGAAGATACGCATCGAATGGCTGAAGCGAACAAAGCATTCGCTCACTATCGATTCTAATAATAGTAGTAGAGAGAAGAAATGGCAAAGAGAGATCTATCATTGACGAGGAACATCGGTATCGCGGCCCACATTGATGCGGGCAAGACGACTACTACCGAGCGTATCTTATACTACGGAGGTGTTAGCCACAAGATTGGTGAGGTGCACGATGGTGCGGCTACCATGGACTGGATGGAGCAGGAGCAGGAGCGGGGAATCACGATTACTTCGGCCGCGACTACTTTGAACTGGATGTACCGTGATCAAGAGTACCACGTCAACATCATTGATACCCCAGGTCACGTTGACTTTACCGTTGAGGTGAATCGTTCGCTACGTGTACTTGATGGTCTCGTTTTCTTGTTTAGCGCCGTTGATGGCGTTGAGCCACAGTCTGAAACCAACTGGAGACTTGCCAACAACTACAATGTGCCGCGCATTGGATTCGTTAATAAGATGGACCGACAAGGCGCTGATTTCCTAAACGTGTGCAAGCAGGTTAGGGAAATGCTTGGTTCACATGCACTTCCACTTCAACTGAACATTGGTTCCGAAGAAAAATTCCAAGGAGTTGTTGATTTGATCAACTTTAGAGGCATCACTTGGAACGAGGAGGACATGGGTATGACTTTCCAAGAGATTGAAATTCCTGCTGAGATTGTGGATGAAGCGCGCGAGTTAAGAGGACAACTTTTGGAAGCCGTAGCTGAGTTTGACGATACCTTGATGGAGAAGTATTTTGAGGATGAAAACTCCTTGACAGAAAGAGAAATTCTCAACGCATTGCGCGAGGCTACCATCGCAGGTAAAGTAGTGCCAATGATGTGCGGTTCTGCTTTCAAGAACAAAGGTGTTCAGGCTATGCTCGATATGGTAATGGAGATTTTGCCATCTCCGCTCGACACAGAGGCCATCATCGGTGTGAACCCTCGGACAGAGGCAGAAGAGAAAAGAAAGCCAAGTCCGGATGAGCCATTCGCTGCTCTTGCTTTTAAGATCGCAACGGATCCATTCGTTGGAAGATTGTGCTTTACTCGGGCTTACTCAGGAATCCTCGAAGCAGGCTCCTATGTATTGAACACGCGTTCAGGAAACAAGGAGCGTATCTCTCGGATTTTCCAAATGCACGCCAACAAGCAAAATCAAATTCCAGAATTGTACTGCGGTGATATCGCGGCGCTCGTTGGATTTAAAGACATTAAGACAGGGGATACCCTTTGCGCTGAGAAGCATCCGATCGTATTGGAATCTATGGATTTCCCAGATCCAGTAATCGGTTTGGCGATCGAGCCTAAGACTCAGGCAGACGTAGATAAGCTAGGCATGGCATTGGCCAAGCTCGCGGAAGAGGATCCAACCTTCCAAGTACGCACCGATGAAGAAACTGGCCAAACGGTCATTTCGGGAATGGGTGAGCTTCACCTCGACATCATTGTCGACCGCCTGCGCCGAGAGTTTAAAGTAGAGGCGAACCAAGGTGCACCACAAGTTAACTACAAGGAATCGATCCTCGGAACAACTGAGCACCGAGAGGTGTACAAGAAGCAATCCGGTGGACGAGGTAAGTTCGCCGACATCATTGTTCGCATCGAACCAGGCGATCCTGAAAATCCTGGACTTGATTTCTCGAGTGCTGTAAAAGGCGGAAACGTTCCTAAAGAATTTGTTCCTTCCGTAGAGAAAGGTTTCAAAGAAGCAATGAAGAACGGAGTGCTTGCAGGTTATCAGGTAGATAACTTGAAGGTCACACTATTGGACGGATCGTTTCACGCTGTGGATTCCGATCAGCTATCGTTTGAGTTGGCTGCGAAAATGGCTTATCGACACGCGATTCCGATGTGTACACCGGTATTGCTCGAGCCGATCATGAAACTTGAAGTATTGACTCCTGAAGAAAATATGGGAGACGTAGTAGGTGACCTCAACCGCCGACGAGGCGTAGTGGAAGGAATGGGCGATCGTGCTGGATCAAAAGTGATCAAGGCGAAGGTTCCACTTTCTGAGATGTTTGGATACGTGACGCAGCTCCGTACCATCACATCAGGACGTGCTACTTCAACCATGGAGTTTTCGCACTATCAGGACAGTCCAAAGAATATCGCCGAAGCAGTAATTGCCGAGGTGAAAGGAAAATTAGAAAAAGCATAATAAGTAAAACGCATGGCGCAACGAATCAGAATAAAGTTGAAGTCCTACGATCACAACTTGGTAGACAAGTCTGCTGAGAAGATCGTGAAGACAGTAAAGACTACTGGAGCTGTCGTATCGGGACCGATTCCTCTGCCCACTCAAAAGCAGATCTATACGGTTCTCAGATCACCTCACGTCAACAAAAAAGCACGTGAGCAATTCCAATTATCAAGCTACAAACGACTGATGGATATCTACAGTAGTTCATCTAAGACGATTGATGCATTGATGGGACTTGAGCTTCCTAGTGGTGTCGATGTTGAAATCAAAGTGTAACCGCGTCAAAGCTTTAGAGTCATGTTAGGAATAATTGGAAAAAAGGTCGGAATGACCAGCGTGTACGATGAGAATGGTAAGAACATTCCGTGTACAGTAATAGAGGCGGGCCCATGCGTGGTTACTCAAATCCGTACTCAGGAGAATGATGGCTACACGGCTTGTCAGCTTTCGTTTGGTGATGTTTCTGAGAAGCATGCCACCAAAGGAGAGTTGGGTCACTTCGCCAAGGCGAATACTGCTCCAAAGGCGAAAGTGATTGAATTCCGTGATTGGGAAGGAGACCAAGCGCTCGGTGAGTCAGTGAGTGTTGACATGTTCCAAGAAGGAGAGTTCGTCGACGTAGTCGGTACTGCCAAAGGAAAAGGATTTCAAGGTGTTGTAAAACGTCACGGCTTTGCCGGTGTGGGTGATGCCACGCACGGTCAGCACAACCGACTAAGAGCACCTGGTTCTATCGGTGCTTGTTCTACGCCTTCACGCGTATTCAAAGGAATGCGTATGGCAGGACGAATGGGAGGCCAACGAGTGAAAATGATCAACCTTCAAGTGGTGAAGGTGCTCGCAGATAAGAATGTGGTATTGGTGAAAGGAGCAGTTCCTGGCACTAAAGGTTCATACGTCATAATTGAGAAATAATGGAATTAGCTGTACTCAATACACAAGGGAAGGAGACCGGTAAGAAGGTCAAGTTGGACAAGGACGTGTTTGGCGTTGAACCAAATGAGCATTCCATCTACTTAGACGTAAAGCAATACTTAGCGAATCAGCGCCAAGGAACGCACAAGTCTAAGGAGCGAGCTGAAGTTTCCTACTCGACTCGAAAAATCAAAAGACAAAAAGGTACCGGTACAGCTCGTGCGGGTAGCATCAAGAGTCCATTGTTTGTTGGTGGAGGCCGTGCATTCGGTCCAGAGCCAAGAGATTACGGATTCAAATTGAATAAAAAGGTCAAGCGACTCGCTCGTAAGTCAGCCCTTTCCATCAAGGCAAAGGCCGACGGTGTGAAAGTGCTAGAAGACTTCACAATGGCGGCTCCTAAGACAAAAGAGTTTGTAGAGATCCTGAAGAACCTCGAACTTTCTGGAAAGAAGGCGTTGTTGGTGACTTCCGAGGCTAACGCAAACCTTGTGTTGAGTTCAAGAAATGTGGGTAAGACGAAAGTCGTTATCGCCAGCAACTTGAACACTTACGATATCATGAATGCAAACGTATTGGTCGTGTGTGAAGGTGCACTTGAGGCGATCAATGAAGTTTTAAAGAAATAAGACATGGGCGTATTAATTAAACCTCTGATCACTGAGAAGATGACCGAGTTGAGCGAAAAGCGCAACCAGTACGGTTTCATCGTAAACAGAAAGGCCAATAAGGTCGAGATCCGCAAGGCCATCGAAGGTCAGTACAATGTGACTGTCACTTCTGTAAACACCATGATTTACGCCGGTAAAAGCAAGAAGAGATTCACTAAGTCTGCCATTTTGGACGGTCGCACGAATCACTTTAAGAAGGCTTTAGTGACCGTTGCAGAGGGTGATGTAATTGATTTCTACGCTAACATTTAAGAAGAGCAGAGATGGCAGTAAGAAAATACAAACCGATGACACCAGGAACGCGACACAAGATCGTGAGTTCCTTTGATACGGTGACTACTGATACTCCTGAAAAGAGTTTGATTGCTCCGCTGAAGAAGTCTGGGGGTAGAAACAACACAGGTAAGATGACCATGCGAAACCGAGGAGGTGGACATAAGCGTCGTTACCGTGTGATCGATTTCAAGCGTGACAAGCAGGATGTTAAGGCTACGGTTCAGACGGTAGAATACGATCCAAACCGGAACGCTCGCATTGCTTTGGTAGAGTATGCAGATGGAGAAAAGCGCTACATCATCGCTCCTACAGGGATTCAGGTTGGACAAGAAATTTTAAGCGGCGAAAAGGCTGGACCAGAAATCGGAAATGCACTTTACTTGAAGGACATTCCACTGGGTACCATTATTCACAACATTGAATTGAACCCACGCCAGGGTGGAAAGCTTGCACGCAGTGCAGGAACGTACGCTCAGCTTACCGCGAAAGAAGGTAAGTACGGTGTTGTTAAAATGCCAAGTGGTGAGGTTCGCATGATTTTGTTGAACTGCATGGCAACCGTAGGTACGGTTTCCAATTCTGATCACTCGCTTGAGCGCAGTGGTAAAGCAGGACGAAGCAGATGGTTGGGTCGTCGTCCACGCGTTCGAGGTGTTGCTATGAACCCAGTCGATCACCCAATGGGTGGTGGTGAAGGTCGTTCATCAGGAGGGCACCCACGTTCGAGAAAGGGACTTCCTGCAAAAGGATACAAGACCCGATCTAAGACGAAGTCTTCAAATAAGTTCATCGTAGAGAAAAGAAAGAAATAAGTAAGGCATGAGTAGATCTCTAAAGAAACCGCCATTTGTTCACTACAAGCTTCAAAAGCGTGTAGATGAAGCGCAGACTTCTAGTAAGAAGAGCGTGATCAAGACATGGAGCCGCGCATCAATCATCACCCCTGACTTTGTTGGGTTGACGATCGCAGTTCACAATGGGAATAAGTTCATTCCTGTATTTGTAACCGAGAACATGGTCGGACACAAATTGGGCGAATTCGCTCCAACAAGAAACTTCCGAGGTCATGCCGGAAATAAGAAAGGCAAAAAGTAATTGATAAGTCATGGGTAGTCGAAAGTCTAATATGGCCAGCAGCATTCGCGAAGAGCGAAAGTCGCAATACATGGCACGATTGAATAACTGTCCTACTTCTCCTCGAAAGATGAGATTGGTAGCAGACCTCGTTCGTGGTATGGATGTGACGAAGGCGTCAGGGGTACTTCAATTCACCAAGAAGCACGCAGCGCGTGACCTTGATAAATTGCTCCGTTCAGCGATCTCGAATTTCGAACAGAAAACGGGAGAGCGATACGAGGACGCTGACCTCTTCATCAAAGAGATCCAAGTGGATAGTGGCCGCATGTTGAAGCGAATTCAGCCTGCTCCTCAAGGGCGTGCTTACCGAGTGCGAAAGCGTTCGAATCACGTTACTATGATCCTAGCATCTGCAAACCAGGAGCTGAGTACAAGACTGAGCCAATCCAACAACGAAACAACAGAAACTGAAGCTTAATGGGACAGAAAACAAATCCAATCGGCAATAGACTCGGTTTTATCCGAGGCTGGGATTCACAATGGTACGGAGGCAAGCGATTCGAAGAGAAGCTTGTAGAAGACCACAAGATCCGAGAGTACATCTACGCTCGATTGAGAAACGCGAGTGTTTCGCACATCGTGATCTCTCGAACATTGAAGCTAGTGACCGTTACCATCAATACGGCTCGCCCAGGCATCATCATTGGTAAGGGTGGACAAGAAGTTGACAAGCTAAAAGAGGAGCTGAAAAAACTGACCAAGAAGGAAGTTCAAATCAACATTTTCGAGATCAAGCGACCTGAATTGGACGCGAAGCTCGTTGCTGATTCGATTGCTCGTCAGATCGAAGGTCGTATCTCATTCCGTCGCGCTGCTAAGATGTCTGTTGCATCTACCATGCGGATGGGAGCAGAAGGAATCAAGATCATGATCAGCGGCCGATTGAACGGAGCTGAAATGGCAAGAACAGAACAATACAAAGACGGGCGTACTCCACTCCACACGTTTCGCGCGGAGATCGATTACGCTTTGTCAGAAGCACAAACCACTTACGGCCGTATCGGAATCAAGGTATGGATTTGTAAAGGAGAAGTCTACGGACGACGCGATTTGACTACCACGGTAGGTTCCGGCACCCCGAACAAGGGTGGAGGCGGAAAACCAGGCGGTGGAGGACCACGTGGCGGCGGAGGCGGCGGCGGAAGAAGAAAGTCGAACGGATAAAAGAGAATTGAGAGATGTTATCACCAAGGAAAACGAAATATCGTAAGCAGCAAAAAGGACGCATCAAAGGGATCGCAGGTCGCGGTCACCAGTTGGCGTTCGGAACCTTCGGCATTAAGACGCTGGAAGAAGGAAGGCTTACCTCTCGCCAGATCGAAGCAGCGCGTATCGCGGTTACTCGATACATGAAGCGTGAAGGTCAGGTGTGGATCCGGATTTTCCCAGATGTACCTGTAACTAAGAAGCCGGCAGAGGTTCGTATGGGTAAGGGAAAGGGAGCGTTGGATCACTGGGCAGCTAAAATTGAACCAGGTCGCATTCTCTTCGAAATTGAAGGAGTCTCATTGGAAGTGGGACGTGAGGCACTACGCCTAGCAGCTCAAAAGCTTCCCGTGGTAACCAAATTTGTTGTACGCAGAGCTTACTCTGGAAATTAAGATTGGCCATGAAGTCGAACGTAATCAGAGAAATGACTACAGAAGAGATCCAAGACGCGTTGCTCAATGCACGTGAGGGTCTGGATAAAATGAAAATGCAGCATGCGATTTCTCCATTGGAGAACCCGATGGTGCTCAAGGAAAAGCGCAAAGAAGTTGCGCGATTGCTTACTGAATTGTCAACCCGAACCGAAGAGGCTCAACAATAAGAGATCATGTCAGAAAGGAATTTAAGAAAAGAACGAATCGGCGTAGTTACCAGCGACAAGATGGACAAATCCATCGTGGTCACTGTATCACGTAAGATGAAGCATGCCAAGTACGGTAAGTTCGTCAACGTTTCGAAAAAATTCGTCGCTCACGATGAGAAGAACGAATGCGGTATCGGTGACTCTGTGAAGATCATGGAGATTCGTCCGCTCAGTAAGCGAAAGCGCTGGAGATTAGTTGAGATTGTAGAAAAAGCTAAATAAGATTTTAAGATGTTACAGCAGGAGTCACGAATGAAAGTTGCCGATAACAGTGGTGCCAAAGAGGTACTCTGTATTCGAGTGCTTGGAGGAACCAAGAGGCGATACGCAAGTATTGGCGACATGGTTGTTGTCTCTGTAAAAGAGTCAATGCCGTCCGGCAACATCAAAAAAGGAGCTGTAAGCCGCGCAGTAGTTGTTCGAACCAGAAAAGAGGTACGACGCGCTGACGGTTCTTACATCCGATTTGATGAAAATGCCGTGGTTCTTTTGAACCAGACAGGTGAAATGCGCGGAACGCGGATTTTTGGTCCTGTGGCAAGAGAGCTGCGTGAGAAGCAGTTCATGAAGATCGTTTCACTGGCCCCTGAGGTGCTTTAAAATTGGAAAGAATGCAAAAGAAATTGCACATAAAGAAAGGCGATCAAGTCGTCGTCATCGCTGGCAACGAGAAAGGGAAGTCAGGCCGAATTCTTGAGGTGAACCGTGAGAAATTGCGCGCCATCGTGGAGGGTTTGAACATGCTTTCAGTTCACTCTAAGCCGAGCGCTGCCAACCCTGATGGTGGCATCGTCAAGAAAGAAGGTTCCATCCATGTTTCAAACTTGATGCACGCTGACCCGAAAGACGGTCAACCATGCCGCATCGGTCGGAAAGTGGATGAGACAGGTAAGAAAGTAAGATATTCTAAAAGATCTGGGGAGGTAATCAAATGAGCGAATACACACCAAGACTGAAAAAGCAATTCAACGAAGAAATTGCTCAGGCACTTATAGAAAAGTTCCAGTACACTAGCATGATGCAAGTACCTAGGGTCAAAAAGATTGTTTTGAGCCAAGGCTTGGGTGACGCTACTGCTGACAAGAAGCTTGTCGACAACGCCATCCAGGAAATGTCAATGATCACGGGTCAAAAAGCAATTCCAACCTATGCGAAGAAGGACGTTTCGAACTTCAAGCTTCGAAAGGGAATGCCCATTGGAGCAAAGGTGACGTTGAGAGGAGACATGATGTATGAATTCCTAGATCGTTTGGTGTCCGTGGCGCTGCCTCGAACGCGTGACTTCCGAGGAATCAACCCAAAAGGCTTTGACAAACGAGGCAATTACAACTTGGGTATCAAAGAGCAGATCATCTTTCCAGAGATCAACATCGACAAGATCAATCGTGTGAGCGGTATGGACATCACGTTCGTGACGTCTGCCAACACCGATGAGGAAGCATTTGAACTATTAAAAGCATTTGGGGTACCATTTAAGAAATAAGTTATGGCAAAGGAATCAATGAAAGCCCGGGAGCGCAAGCGTCAAAAGCTTGTAGATCGTTACGCTGCAAAGCGCGCTCAATTGAAGGCAGAAGGACGATGGGAAGAGCTTCAGCAGCTCCCTAAGAACTCATCGGCAGTTCGACTTCACAATCGATGTAAACTCACCGGACGTCCAAGAGGATATATGCGCCAGTTTGGCGTCTCTCGAGTATTGTTTCGTGAGATGGCAAATCAGGGCTTGATTCCTGGTGTTACAAAGGCCAGTTGGTAATTCAAAGCAAGAGATAAAAGAGAAAAGAAATGGTTGTTACTGATCCAATAGCAGATTACCTAACACGGCTTCGCAACGCGATCCGTGCTAATCACCGCGTGGTTGACATCCCTGCTTCAAACCTGAAGAAAGAGATGACCCGTATCCTTTTTGAAAAAGGATACATCCTGAACTACAAGTTCGAGGATGAAGGTCCGCAAGGAAACATCAAGATCGCGTTGAAATACGACAAGGTTACCAAGACCTCTGCAATCAAAGGTCTTAAGAGAATAAGTAAGCCTGGTCTACGTAAGTATACTGGATCAGATAACCTGCCACGCGTGTTGAACGGATTGGGTATCGCTATCCTTTCTACTTCGCACGGACTCATGAGCGACAAAGAAGCGCGCAATGAAAAAGTGGGCGGTGAAGTTTTGTGTTACGTCTATTAAAAGATTGAAGAATGTCACGAATTGGAAAAGCACCAGTAACGATCCTGCCAGGAGTTGAAGTGAAGATGGAAGGTAATACCATCTTCGTGAAAGGCCCGAAAGGCGAACTGAAGCAAGACATCGATAGTTGCATTACCGTGAGCATCGAAGGAGATACCATCTCATTCGCTCGCGAGAATGACCATAAAGATCAGCGCTCTATGCACGGTCTGTATCGCTCGTTGGTCAACAACATGATTGAAGGTGTCTCTAAAGGATTTATCATCAAACAAGAACTGGTGGGTGTGGGTTACCGCGCTACCGTTCAAGGTCAAAAACTTGAACTCGCCTTGGGATATTCTCACAACGTTTTGTTTGAAATACCTTCTGAAGTTTCTGTATCTGCAGAACAAGAAAGAGGTAAAAACCCCATCGTGACATTTGAGTCACACGATAAGCAGTTGATCGGACAGGTGGCAGCCAAGCTGCGCTCGTTGAGAAAGCCTGAGCCTTACAAAGGAAAAGGTATCCGATTCGTAGGAGAACAGATCAGAAGAAAGGCCGGAAAATCGGCAGCTAAATAATTAGGAAGAAATGGCACTTAGCAAATTCGACAAGAGAACACGCATCAAGCGTCGTATTCGTAAGAAGATCTCAGGAACAACAGAGACTCCACGGTTGTCTGTGTTCAGAAGCAACAAGGAAATCTACGCTCAGATCGTCAACGATTTGAATGGAGAGACTTTGGCGGCTGCCGCTTCCCTTGGTGATAAAGCAGCTCATAAAGGAAACAAAGTTGAGCAAGCGGTTATCGTTGGAAAGAAGATTGCTGACGCAGCAAAAGCAGCAGGCGTTGAAAAAGTGGTTTTCGATCGAAACGGCTACCAGTATCACGGTCGCGTCCGAGCGTTAGCTGAGGCGGCAAGAGAGAACGGTTTAAAATTCTAAGCAGAACACAATGGCAAGCGAAAACATAAAAAGAGTAAAGTCAAGCGAGATCGAATTGAAAGATCGTCTCGTTGAGGTGCGCAGAGTAACGAAGGTTACAAAGGGTGGTCGTGCTTTTGGATTTTCAGCAGTAGTAGTAGTCGGTAACGAAGGCGGTGTTGTAGGACACGGATTGGGCAAGGCCAAAGAAGCTACTAGCGCTATCGAGAAGGCGATTGACGACGCAAAAAAGAACTTGATCAAAGTGCCGCTTCAAAGCGGAACGGTTCCTCACGAGCAGGAAGGCCGATTTGGAGGCGCACACATCTTCCTCAAGCCTGCATCCCATGGTACCGGAGTAATTGCCGGTGGTGCGATGCGCGCAGTATTGGAGAGTGTTGGTATTACCGACGTTCTTGCAAAATCAAAAGGAAGCTCTAATCCGGCCAACGTGGTTAAGGCAACCATTGAAGCCCTGACACAGATGAGAGATGCGAACACCATTGCTCGACAGCGAGGTGTAAGCTTGGATACGGTTTATAACGGATAAGAAAGCATGGAAAAGTTTAAGATCACATTGGTACGTTCTACCATCAAACGCTCTAAGGACCAGAAGGCGACAGTTCAAGCCCTCGGACTAAAGAGAATGCACCACACGGTGGAGGTAAATGGAACACCTCAGATCCTTGGAATGGTGAAGAAGGTCAATCACTTACTAAACGTAGAAGAAGTTAAATAATCCGCAATTATGGACTTGAGTAATTTACAACCTGCAAAAGGTTCGGTTAAGAAGAACAATAAGCGTCTAGGTCGCGGTGAGGGATCAGGTAGTGGAGGTACAGCCTCTCGTGGTCACAAAGGAGCTAAGTCTAGAAGTGGTTATTCCAAGAAGTTAGGTTTCGAAGGAGGTCAAATGCCCCTTCAACGACGTGTTCCTAAATTCGGATTTAAAAACCCTAACCGCAAAGAGTTTCACGGTATCAACTTGGATACCCTTGAGGGACTCGCTGAATTGCACAAAGTGACGGAGATCACTGCAGCATTCTTGCGCGAGCGCTCCATCGTGGGTAAAAAAGATTTGATCAAGATCCTCGGAAGAGGTGAATTGAAATCCAAATTGTCGGTAGAAGCACATGCTTTTTCTAAAACGGCTAAAGAAGCCATTGAAGCAAAAGGTGGATCTACCAAGATCATTGAACAAGGATGAAAAGACTCATAGATACACTTCAGAATATCTGGAAGATCGATGATCTCAGGGTGAGAATTCTCAATACCCTCGGGTTCCTCTTGATCTATCGTTTGGGATCGTTTATCGTACTCCCAGGCGTGGATCCAGAAATTTTGGGTGACGTTAACGGCCAGGCCTCGGGCCTCGCGAACCTGATCAACATCTTCGCAGGTGGTGCGTTTTCGCGCGCTTCCATTTTTGCGTTGGGAATCATGCCATATATCTCTGCTTCGATTGTTATGCAGTTGATGGGCATTGCTGTTCCAGCAATCCAGAAGATGCAGAAAGAAGGAGAAAGTGGTAGAAGACGTTTGAATCAGTGGACGCGTATGCTTACCATAGCGATCACAGCAGTTCAAGCCCCTTCGTACATTACATCTCAAATTCCTGCGCAAGCAGTGGTAGGTGGTGATACTACGTTTTGGTGGATCACGACGACCTTGTTGTTGATCACCGGTACCGTGTTCGTCATGTGGTTGGGAGAGAAGATTACAGACAAAGGAATCGGCAACGGTATTTCTATGATCATTATGATTGGAATCATCGCTCAACTTCCTAGCTCGTTCATTTTCGAGATCGAACAACGAACGAATGCAGGCGGATTTGTGATGCTCCTCATTGAGCTGGTATTCTTGCTGATGGTAACCATTGCAACGGTGGCGCTCGTGCAAGGCACGCGGAGGATACCCGTCAATTTTGCGAAGAAGGTGGTCGGAAACAAGCAATACGGAGGTGTACGTCAGTACATTCCATTGAAGGTGAATGCTGCCGGAGTAATGCCAATCATCTTTGCACAGGCCTTGATGTTCCTTCCCATGACCTTCGTTGGTCTTTCTGGTTCGGATGCCGCAACCGGCTTTGCATCAGCCTTCGCTGACATTACCGGATTTTGGTACAATTTCATCTTCTTCCTTTTGATCATAGCGTTCACGTATTTCTATACGGCAATCACCGTGAATCCGAATCAAATGGCCGAGGACTTGAAGCGAAATGGTGGGTTTATCCCCGGAGTGAAACCCGGCAAGAGAACCTCAGAATTTTTAGACAGTGTGCTTTCAAGGATTACCCTTCCGGGTTCTGTGTTCCTTGGACTGGTTGCTATACTTCCAGCTTTCGCGATGATTGCTGGTGTATCAACAGGATTTGCGTATTTCTTTGGAGGTACGTCGCTGTTGATTATGGTAGGAGTGATCCTCGATACGCTTCAGCAAATCGAGAGTCACTTGTTGATGAGACATTATGACGGACTGATGAAGTCTGGAAAAATAAAAGGACGTTCTTCTTCTGCCTTTGGAATGGCAGGCTAAGGATGCAAGGGTGCGTATGTTGAGAGGGAAGAGCGAAGAAGAAATCGCACTGGTAAGAGAGAGTTCTTTACTTGTTGGAAAAACTTTAGCAGAAGTAGCGGCACTGGTCAGGCCAGGAGTTACACCGTTTGAGCTGGATAAGAGGGCTTACGAGTTCATTCATGACCACGGTGCAGTGCCAGGTTTTCTGAACTACAATGGCTTTCCAAACAGCTTGTGCATCTCTAAGAACGAAGCCGTGGTGCATGGCATTCCAGATAAAAAAGAAGTCGTCGATGGCGACATCCTTTCAGTGGATTGCGGCGTGCTGATGAATGGCTACTACGGAGACAGCGCCTATACGTTTAAAGTAGGTGAGGTGTCTGAAGAAGTAGATCATCTGCTGGAAACGACGAAGAGAAGCTTGGTACTTGGTATTGAACAGGCATTTGCCGGTAATCGCGTAGGCGACATCGGGTATGCGGTTCAACATGAGGCCGAGGCGCACGGTTTTGGTGTGGTTCGAGAGTTGGTAGGACACGGCTTAGGCAAGAAATTGCATGAGGCGCCTGAGGTTCCGAATTTCGGAAGAAGAGGGCAAGGTCCTAAATTGATCGAAGGTCTTGTGATCGCGATCGAACCAATGATCAACCTCGGAAAGAAGGAAGTGAATCA
Source organism: Cryomorphaceae bacterium (assembly GCA_040221375.1). Classification (GTDB taxonomy): domain Bacteria; phylum Bacteroidota; class Bacteroidia; order Flavobacteriales_G; family Salibacteraceae; genus SHAN690. Next base: position 21,440 of record JAVKEP010000081.1, on the reverse strand, counting down.
GTTACGGGATGGTTGGACCATCGTGACAGCGGATCGCAAACCTTCGGCCCATTATGAACACACCATCGTCGTGAGGAAGGGAAAAGCTGAAGTGCTTTCAACGTTCGAATTCATTGAAGAGAAACTAAAAATTGAAGCATAAATAGAAATATGGCTAAACAGGCGTCCATAGAGCAAGACGGAACAATCACTGAGGCATTGTCAAACGCAATGTTTCGGGTTGAACTTGAAAATGGCCACGTAATTACGGCACATATTTCTGGTAAGATGCGCATGCATTATATTAAAATTTTGCCTGGAGATAAAGTGAAGGTGGAGATGTCTCCATACGATCTATCAAAAGGAAGAATAACCTATAGGTATAAATAGACTGGATCATGAAAATTAGAGCATCCGTAAAGAAGCGATCAGCTGATGACAAAATCGTAAAGCGCAAAGGGCGCGTTTATGTCATCAACAAGAAGAATCCAAAACACAAACAACGTCAAGGATAAAACATTAAGATATGGCTCGTATAGCAGGTATTGATCTACCAAGAAATAAAAGAGGCGTTATTGGATTGACCTACATCTTCGGTGTTGGTCGTTCTACGGCACAAGAAATTCTGACAAAAGCCAACATTGACTGGAGCAAGAAGGTCGGTGAGTGGAATGATGATGAACTCGCACTCGTGCGCCAGTTCATCACAGAAAATCTCAAGGTAGAAGGTGCTCTACGTTCAGAGGTCCAGCTGAACATCAAGCGCTTAATGGACATCGGTTGTTACCGAGGCGTTCGTCACAGAGCAGGTCTTCCTCTCCGTGGTCAGCGTACGAAGAACAACAGCCGTACCAGAAAAGGAAAGAGAAAAACCGTTGCAAACAAAAAGAAGGCAACTAAGTAATAATAACTAGAACCCGTTTTCGATGGCGAAGACTCAGACAAGAAAGAAAAAAGTAAAAGTAGACGCAGTTGGTGAAGCGCACATACACGCTTCATTCAACAACATTATCATCTCATTGACCAACGCGGGCGGTGATGTGATTTCATGGTCGTCTGCAGGCAAGATGGGATTCCGTGGATCTAAAAAGAACACGCCCTACGCCGCTCAAATGGCAGCACAAGATTGTGCCAAGGTAGCCCACGAATCAGGACTTCGTAAAGTGAAGGTGTTCGTAAAGGGACCAGGATCTGGCCGCGAGAGTGCGATTCGTTCGCTCTCCAACAGTGGTATCGAGATCGCGGAGATCATGGACGTTACTCCGCTACCTCATAACGGGTGTCGTCCATCAAAACGAAGAAGAGTTTAATTCACCAAGAAATGGCAAGATATACAGGACCAAAATCCAAAATCGCTAGAAAGTTCAAGGACCCGATCTTCGGCCCAGACAAAGCACTGGAGCGTAAGAACTACGGACCGGGAATGCACGGACCCAACAAGCGACGTAATAAGCAGTCTGAATACGCTGTTCAGCTTCAAGAGAAGCAGAAGGCAAAGTATACCTATGGTATTCTTGAGCGCCAATTCTCGAACTTGTTTTCCGAAGCCTCTAGAAGGAAAGGAATTACCGGTGAGAACTTATTGATGCTTTGTGAATCTCGACTAGACAATACAGTATTCCGTTTGGGCATTGCGCCAACTCGTCGTGGAGCTCGTCAGCTGGTTTCGCACCGACACATTACTGTCAACGGGCATGTCGTTAACATCCCATCGTACGAATTAAAGGCCGGTGATAAAGTTTCTGTTCGCGAGAAGTCAAAGTCGCTTGAGGCGATTACGAATTCCGTTTCAGGCAGCTCTACCAAGAGCTATCCTTGGCTAGAATTTGATAAAAACGAACTCACTGGAACGTTTATCGTTCCTCCAACGAGAGACCAGATTCCGGAGAACATCCGCGAGCAGCTCATCGTTGAATTGTACTCTAAATAAGTAGAAATAACCATCATTGGAGATAAGCAAAAATGTTTGAGCACTCTTCTTCAAGTAGCTTAAACGAAGACACTTAGATCTAATTAAAACTGAAGAAACCAACATGGCAATACTTGATTTTCAACGTCCCGACAAAGTGATAATGATCCAGGCGGATGATTTCAAAGGTCAATTTGAATTCCGTCCACTTGAACCAGGCTACGGAATTACCATTGGGAATGCACTTAGAAGAATTCTCTTGTCTTCGCTTGAAGGATTTGCAATCACTTCGATCAAGGTCGAAGGAGTAGATCACGAATTCAGCACTATCAAGGGTGTAATCGAAGATGTTACTGAGATCGTACTCAATATGAAAGAGGTGCGATTCAAGCAACAGATTAAGGAAGAAGATACCGAGAAAGTTCGCATCAAAGTGAGCGGACAGGATAAATTCACCGCTGGTGATATCGGTCAGTTTACGACTTCGTTCCAAGTGTTGAATCCAGATCACGTGATCTGTCACATGGATGAGAAAGTGACCCTCGAAATGGAGGTCACCATCGGAAAAGGCCGAGGATACGTTCCTTCTGAAGAGAACAAATCATCCAACGCCGCGATTGGAACCATTTTCTTGGACTCTGTCTTCACTCCGATTCGGAATGTGCGATACACCATCGAAAACTATCGTGTGGAACAAAAGACCGACTACGAGAAGTTGATCTTCGACATCGATACCGATGGATCCATCCACCCTAAAGAGGCCCTGAAAGAAGCAGCTAAGATCCTTATTCACCACTTCATGTTGTTCAGCGATGAGCGCATTACCCTTGATCAAGTAGAAAAAAAGGCAGAAGAGGAATTGGATGAGAACACCTTGCACATGCGCCAGTTACTCAAGACCAAGTTGGTAGACATGGACCTTTCCGTTCGTGCGCTTAACTGCTTGAAAGCTGCTGATGTTGAGACCTTAGGTGACTTGGTTACTTATGAAAAGAATGACCTGCTTAAGTTTCGCAACTTTGGTAAGAAGTCATTGACTGAACTCGAAGACCTCGTTCAAATGAAGGGCTTGCACTTTGGAATGAACGTGTCGAAATATTTGTTAGAAAAGGAATAAAATCCGCTTAATACTTAAGCAATGAGAAACCGTAATAAGATCAACCAATTAGGTCGCACAGCATCGCACAGAAATGCGTTGATGATGAACTTGGCGAATGCCCTCATCACTCACAAACGCATCTCTACGACGCTAGCGAAAGCTAAGGCGCTCCGTGGATACGTCGAGCCGTTGATCACTAAGTCGAAAGACGACACCACCCATTCACGCAGATTGGTATTTCGCCACTTGCAGAACAAGGAAGCCGTAGCCGAGTTGTTTCGCGAAGTCGGACCTAAAGTCGCAGATCGCCCTGGGGGATATACCCGGATCATCAAGACAGGATTCCGATCAGGTGACTCTGCCGAAATGTGCATGATTGAGTTGGTGGATTTCAACGAAGTATATACATCGGATAGCAAAGAGTCTGCTGCTAAGAAGACGCGACGTTCTCGTCGAGGATCGGGTGGTGGAGCGAAAGCTGCATCTCCAGCTGCAGAAGCTAAGACGGATGCAAAAGCTGCAATCGTTGAAGATGCGGTAGTGGAGTCTGTAGAAGAGAAGAAGGCAGAGGCCCCTGTGGAAGAAGCCGCTGCTCCGGTTGCGGAAGAAGCCGCCGAAGTAGAGACTCCCGCTGAGGATGAATCTTCAGCTGCTGATTCAGCAAATAAGGCAGAAGATGAGTCTGCTGAAAGTGATGACGATAAAAAGGAAGCTTCGAACTAGAAAGTGTACTTAGTATATCAAGATATATCAAAAGAGGATGGGGTAAACCTATCCTCTTTTTTTTGCCTAAAAATTGACAATATTGCTGTATGAAATACTTGCAAGGACAACGCGCAATTCTTCTGCTCGAAGACGGAACCTACTTTGAAGGTAAGGCCGCAGGGAAAGTAGGAACGACCACTGGCGAAATCGCTTTCAATACGGGGATGACCGGGTACCAAGAAATCTTCACTGACCCTTCTTACTTCGGTCAGATTCTCCTTATGACCCCATCGCATATCGGAAACTATGGCATCCATCCTGATGAAATTGAATCCGAATCCGTGAAGATATCGGGTTTGGTTTGCAAGAAATTCTCACAAATTTTTTCCCGTGCCGCATCCGAAGAATCAATTCAGAACTATTTTGAACGGCAAGGCTTGGTCGCAATTTCCGATATTGATACCCGCGCCCTGGTGCGTCACATTCGTGATAAAGGAGCGATGAACGCGATCATCTCGAGCGAGGTGTTGGACATCGAAGCTCTGGGGACTCAACTCGCGAAAGTGCCGAGCATGGCCGGGCTCGAGCTGTCGAGTAAGGTTTGTACCAAGGAAGTGTATGAATTTGGAGACCCGCATGCCGCGCACAAGGTTTCTGTGGTCGATTTTGGAGTAAAGAAAAATATCCTCAGGTGCCTGAGCGAAAGAGGATGCTTCCTAAAAGTGTTTCCGATGGATGCGACGGTAGCCGAGATCACTGCCTGGCAACCGGATGGCATTATGCTCAGCAATGGCCCTGGCGACCCTGCTGCCATGGGTGAGTCGATCAACTTGATCAAAGGACTGGTTGAAACGGACATTCCGATGTTCGGGATTTGTTTGGGACATCAGTTGCTGTCTTTGGCAGCGGGTCTGAGTACCTTCAAAATGCACAATGGTCATCGGGGCATCAACCATCCAATTAAAAACATGTTGACAGGGAAATGCGAGATCACGTCGCAAAATCATGGATTCGTTGTGAATCTAGAAGAAGCGGAAAAGCGAGCTGACATCGAAGTGACACACGTTCACTTAAACGACAATACACTGGCTGGGATTCGACTGAAGGATAAGAACGTCTTTTCCGTTCAGTACCATCCAGAGTCCTCTGCAGGACCCAACGATTCACGGTATCTATTCGATGATTTCATTGAACTGATCAAGGCAAACAAAACACAAACCATCGAAGCTTAAAAAAACATGAGCTACATTTCACAAATTCTCGCTAGAGAAATACTCGATTCCAGAGGAAACCCAACCGTAGAAGTGGATGTCATTCTAGAATCAGGTGTGATCGGCACGGCTGCTGTACCTTCCGGCGCTTCAACGGGTGCGCACGAGGCGGTCGAACTGCGCGATGGGGATGCAGGCCGTTATATGGGTAAAGGAGTATTGAAAGCCGTTCAGAACGTCAGAGAGGTCATTGCAAAGGAACTGAATGGTGCCTTTGCTTCCAGTCAAGAAGCAATAGACCGAGCGATGATTGCGATGGATGCCAGCCCTAACAAAGCGAACTTAGGCGCCAATGCCATCCTCGGTGTTTCCTTGGCCATTGCAAAAGCTGCCGCTCAGGACCACTCCATGCCGTTGTACCGATACGTAGGAGGTGTGCAGGCTAATACGCTTCCTATCCCAATGATGAACATATTGAATGGAGGGGCCCACGCAGATAACAAGATTGATTTTCAAGAGTTCATGATCATGCCAGTTGGAGCCGACACCTTCAGCGAAGCGTTGCGCATGGGCACCGAAGTCTTCCACAACCTTAAAAAGGTACTGAAGAAAGATGGATATTCCACCAACGTAGGTGATGAGGGTGGTTTTGCTCCCAATCTTGAAAGCAACGAAAAAGCATTGGAGTACGTGATGCGCGCAATTGAAAGTGCAGGATTCAAACCAGGGGATGATATGTACATCGCCATGGATGCCGCCAGCAGTGAGTTTTTCGATGCTCAGAAGAATCGCTACGTATTTAAGAAGTCTTCTGGTCAGGAACTCGAACCCGAGGCCATGGCTGACTTTTGGACTGATTGGGTGAATAAGTACCCCATTTTATCCATCGAAGACGGCATGGCAGAAGACGACTGGGCGGGATGGAAAGCGCACACCTCGAGCATCGGAGGGAAGATCCAACTGGTAGGCGATGATTTGTTTGTGACCAATACGGCAAGACTGCAACGGGGAATCGACGAGCAAGTGGCAAATTCAATCTTGATCAAGGTCAACCAAATCGGGACGCTGACTGAAACGATAGAGGCGGTCAACCTCGCAAAAGTGAATGCCTATACTTCTGTCATGAGCCACAGAAGTGGTGAAACCGAGGATACGACGATTGCAGATTTGTCGGTCGCCTTGGGTACTGGACAGATAAAAACGGGTTCCGCATCACGAAGTGATCGAATCGCTAAATACAACCGATTGTTGCGTATTGAAGAAGAGCTTGGTTCAACCGCTGTCTATCCGGGTCGTTCGTTTAAGTTCCTATAAGTCGTGCCACTTGGATAAAAGCGGTTTCGGTTGTAATTTCGTGACCCTTCCATAAACAGTTGTGGAAAGCGGGTGTTGTTAGAATAATTGGATTAATAAAATAGAGATGTCAGATTTCGCAGAATTGCATTACAACGGACAGGTGATAAAACTTCCTGTAGTCGTTGGTACAGAGGATGAAAAAGCCTTGGATATTAGTAAGTTGAGAGGCCAGTCGGGACTCATAACGATCGATCCAGGGTATAAGAACACGGGTTCGACGAGGAGTGCGATTACGTTTTTGGACGGCGAAACAGGGATCCTGCGCTACCGTGGGTATCCAATTGAGCAACTGGCTGAAAAGTCCTCTTTTTTGGAAGTGGCCTACTTGATCATTTATGGAGAGCTACCTTCAATGAAAGATTTAGAAGAGTGGGAGACGGATATAACGTATCACACCTTGATCCACGAAGATTTCAAGACACTCTTGGAGGGGTTTCCTTCCAACGCCCACCCGATGGGTGTCCTCTCATCGTTGGTCACTTCTTTGACAGCATTTTATCCCGAGTCGCTTGACCCCGTACGTTCGGCCGATGAAGTGCGTATGAGCATTGTACGACTTTTAGCGAAACTGCCGACTCTCGCAGCTTGGGCGTACAAGAATGAAATTGGACAGCCCTTGGTGTATCCTCATAATTCGCTGGACTATTGCGGAAATTTCTTGCGGATGATGTTCGCTACTCCTGCAGAGGATTATGCGCCTGATCCCGTAGTTGCAAATGCCTTGAACAAACTACTCATCCTGCATGCCGAGCACGAACAAAATTGCTCCACGTCAACAGTGCGAATCGTGGGTTCTTCTCACGCCAGTCTTTACGCCTCTGTATCTGCAGGTATCAACGCACTATGGGGACCCCTTCACGGCGGCGCGAATCAGGCAGTAATTGAAATGCTAGAAGCTATTCGCTCAGACGGAGGAGACACAGCGAAATACTTGGCCAAAGCCAAAGACAAGGATGATCCGTTCCGTTTGATGGGATTCGGCCACCGAGTCTATAAAAACTTCGATCCACGTGCACGGATCATTAAGAAAGCGGCCGATGATGTTCTAGGAAAGTTGGGAGTGAAGGATCCAATCTTGGCGATTGCTAAGCAACTGGAAGAAGCAGCCTTGAGCGATCCTTACTTCGTTGAACGGAAGCTATATCCTAACGTCGATTTCTATTCAGGAATCATCTACCGCGCGCTGGGTATTCCAACCAATATGTTCACCGTTATGTTTGCCCTAGGGCGCCTTCCTGGGTGGATAGGTCAATGGAAGGAAATGCGCGAAAACAATGAGCCGATTGGTCGGCCCCGACAGGTGTATACGGGTGAAAATCAGAGGGATTACGTTGAGTTGAGTAATCGATAAGCGACGGTAATAAGCTAATTTTCGCCTACCTTAGTAGTTCGACGGTCATTTTATGATATTTCGGACACACCTATATTGTGCATTACTGTGCATTTTATTTGGGTTCATGCACTTTGTAAGTACTGCCCAAATCATCTGGTACGAGGATTTTAACCTTCCCAACAACACAACAGTTGATAATGGTGCCACTGCATGGACAACGGATCTTGCATGGGATTGTAGCGGTTCAGTTTCCGGTAGTTTTGATGTTCAGAGTGGCCAGTTCGTGGGTAACGAGACGGATTGTGAGGCTCGCTGGGTAAGCGAATGGATAGATGTTTCTGCTTATCCTGCTGTTCAAATATATGCGGTCTTGGATGGTGCTGGATCCTTAGATGCAGGAGGGGGCAACCCTGACACCAACAAAGTAGGATACCGAACAGACGGTGGTACCTCCGTGACCTGGTTAGATGAATATGCAGGAACCCAAGTTATTAACTCGATTTCCTGTGGCGGCTCCGTCGGTGGCGCAGACAGCGTTCAGATCGTAGTCCAAATGGAAAGCACCGGGGGCGACGAATACCACTACCTAGATGACGTAACTGTCGCTGCAGCGCCTTCGGTCTCTGGTGGCGGAGGCGATACCCTCTATAGCCGTCAGGATGGAGACTACGATGCCACGGGCACTTGGTCGAGCACTAGAGGCGGGGCTTCCTGTGGCTGCATACCTGACTCCAATAGCATTGTGTACATTACCTGTGGAGATCAAGTGTTGATCGACAGCGATGAGTGGGCGAGGGAAGTGCACGTGGAATTCGGTGGAAGACTTAGGTGGGATAGCGGCGGTGATGAACTCAATATTTCGAGCAATGGAATTGTTGAGATTGCTGTAGGGGCTTATATATGGGAAGATGGAGAGGATAATGCATGGATCGATTTTGAAGGCAGCGGTAATTGCACCCTTTCTGTTTTCTCTGAAGATATAGGCTTAGAAATCGACCAGCTGAGGGTCAATGGAAATTGTAGTTTGCTTATCGAAGGCAACGGCCGAATGGATATCGAAGATGAAATCAACATTACAAGCGCAGCGGTAGTAACGTCGAAATTCACCAGTCAGATCTATGTAGGAGACGACTTCGAAATCACAGGACAAGGTGCCACGTTCATCAACGACAGCAGCTACATCTATATCGAAAATTTGCTCGAGTTAGACGCAAATGACATCACCTTTATCAATCGTGATACACTTTACATCAACAATGACATTGACGGTAATAATGCTGACGACGGTCAATTTACCAATTATGGATATGTCTGGGTAGATGGAGATGATTTTGAGATGTCAAACAATTCAGACAATTTCCGTGTCGATAATTTTGGAGCCTTTAGAATTGACGATGACTTAAAAGAATCAGGAACCGGTGGCGCGGCATGTGAGTGGCACAATCGTGCAGGCGGGTACCTTGAACTCGGCCACGATGACGCCGAAGTGGATTGGGAGGTGTGGGCAAACTACGATTCGAATACGGTCGATTACTTCCGAACGGCCAATCAACTTACGATGTTTACCCCGGAAGATGCATATTGGAATCTCACAATCAGTGGTTCGGGCACCAAACGCCCACTTGCTGACCTCGATATCAACGGTTCTGTCCTGATCGAAGGAGGCGCGATCTTTGACCCCAACACGGGCAATCATGACCTTACCGTAGCCAAAAACTGGCGAGTGACCAGCACGGCAGGTACTCCATTCAACTACGGTACGGAATCGGTCACCTTTGATGGTGCTGGCAGGCAGTGGGTGAACGCAGATGATCGCGCGGATTTTTACGATGTCACGATCAATAAATCGGATTCATTGGTCCTTCTTTCTTCCATGCTAATAAGTACAGGTGGAGATTTGACATTGACCAGTGGCCACATCAATTCAGACTCAACGGATCGACTGATTATTGCCGACAATGCTACCGTAACCGGAACGAGCAATGCCAGTTTTGTTGATGGCCGAGTGGAGAAGAGAGGAGACGAAGCCTTTACATTTCCAGTCGGAGACGTAGGTGATTACCAACCGATTTCCATCAGCGCACCCACAAACACTACGCATGCATTCTCAGCAGAATACTTTCAGGTTGATCCTCGAAACAACTGGGATCCAGACGCGTTCAATGGAGCAATTCATCACGTGAGCACAGAAGAGTATTGGATACTCAACCGGACCAACGGAACTTCCGACGTTAGCGTGACTTTATCCTTTGATGCCAATAGCGGAGGTGTCACGGACTTGGATAGCTTGGTCGTGGCAAGGTGGAATTCTAGTCTTTGGGCCGATGAAGGAAATGGAGGAACAAGTGGCAATACGTCTGCCGGAACAGTGACCTCGGGTGCGCCTGTCACAGCTTTTAGTCCTTTCACGCTTGCGAGTATTTCTTCCAGCTATTCAGGAAATCCATTGCCAGTAGAGTGGCTATCATTTACCGCTGTGCGCGAAAAAATGCAGACACGCTTAACGTGGGCAACGGCCTCAGAAACCGACAATGAACAATTTCAGATCCAACGAAGCCTAGACAATGAATTCTGGGAAGTGATTAGCGTAGTTCCAGGTGCGGGCAATTCGAATGCAACGCTCTCGTATACGTCAATGGATAGAGACGCACCAACTTCCCGTACGTACTACCGATTGAAGCAAATTGATGTCAACGGACAGATGGATTATTCCGAAGTACGTAGTATAGAACCCTACGCTGACGAGAAAGACCATGAATGGTTCGTTTATCCGAATCCAATCAGTCGTTCCAGAATGCTGACCATCAACCTTTCGGGTTCAAATACCAGACGAATTACGGCCCTTTTAAGAGATGTATCGGGCAGGTCAATGCTTCGTCGAACCTTGCTGATTGAAGAAGGTGGGATTTCAGCATCACTGGCGCTAACTGACCAACTTCACCCCGGCCCTTACGTACTCACATTGATCTGTGATGATGGAGATCAGTACGTTACCAAACTGCTCATTCAGGAATAAAAAAAGCCTCCCAGAAATGGAAGGCTTTGAATATGCTTGAGGCTGTAGAACCGTTATGCGACAACAGCATTTTGAGTTAGACTCTTAATCTTTTCCGCTTCCTCTTGGGCCAATTCTGCATCCACTAGGATACGGCCACTGTGCTCATCAGAAATGATCTTCTTGCGTGCAGCGATGTCCAACTGACGTTGCGGTGGAATCTTAATAAAAGATCCTCCTGAAGAGCCTCGCTCAACAGGAACAACAGCCAACCCGTTTTTAACGCTGCCCCGAATGCGTCGGTAAGCATTCAACAAACGCTCTTCGATGCTATCGGCAGCCTCGGAAGATGCTTTTACCAAGGCTTTCTCTTCTTTCTCTGTCTCTTTTACAATGCTGTCAAGCTCCTTTTTCTTGTGATCAAGGTCTTTCTTTCTTTCATTGAGTGTCTCCTCTGCAGCGGTCATCACTTCTTTCTTCTGAAATATCAACGCTTCGAATTCCTTCATGCGCTTTTCAGAAAGTTGAATCTCCAATGTCTGATACTCGATCTCTTTCGAAATGGAATCGAACTCACGATTGTTACGGACGTTTTTTTGCTGCTCCTCGTACTTTTTGATCAACTCACTGGATTCGATGATCGCATTTTTGCGGTCCGAAACCTTGCGCTCGAGGTCTTCGAGTTCCGTTTGCAGATTGTTTGACCTCGTTTGAAGTCCTTCGATCTCATCCTGAAGATCCTCCACCTCAAGCGGAAGCTCACCACGAACGGTTCGGATTTTGTCAATTGCAGAATCGATCAACTGCAGGCGGTAGAGGGCTCTCAATCTATCTTCGACTGTGCTTTCCTTAGCGCTTTTCTTCTTAGCCATATATCATGAAATGTAGTAATGAACAGGATTTGTACCTGTCTCTGACAAAAGGACGGCAAATGTAGGAATTTTTTCCTCCAAATATTCCTTTATAAGTTCTGGCGTAAATTGCTCGCTTTCATAGTGTCCAATGTCCATTATTACCAGTTTTTCCTCGGCATCGAAGAACTCATGGTACTTAAAATCTGACGTGATAAAAACGTCGGCTTTTTGCGCAATGGCGTCAGGCAATAAAAACCTTCCCGCGCCCCCACAATATGCGACCTTCTGAATGGGTTTACCAATCAACGAGGTATGGCGCATTACTCGGAGATTGAAGCGCTCTGCCAGCATGGCCATGAATGCTTCTTGGGTGACCGGCTTTGGAAGCATTCCGATCATGCCGCTTCCCAGCCGCGGATGTTCATTCTCCAGTCTGACCAAATCGTAGGCTACTTCTTCGTAAGGATGCGCTGATAGAAGTGATTTCACCGCCTGTGCTTTCAGGTGTAGGGGAAGAATGACCTCCAATTTCGACTCGGGCTCAGAATGATCTTCTCCGGCTCTGCCCACAGTAGGATTGCTGGTTTCCCCGCCTCGAAACGTACCGTGACCTTCGCTCTGAAAACTACAATGATCATAGTCCCCGATCTGACCTGCACCGACCTCAAAGAGCGCTGTCCTGACGTCCTGAACAGATTTACTCGGAACGAAGGTGCTCAGCTTCAGTAGGACTTCACTTTTTGGTCTTAGCACACTGATGCCTTGAAGACCTAATTTCTGCCCAATCCTTCGATTTACCCCCATCCAGGCGTTATCGAGGTTGGTATGTACCGCGTAAATGACAATGTTGTTTTGAATTGCCTTGATCACCGTTCGCTCTACGTAGTTTTTACCCGTCAGAGAACGCAAGCCCGTGAACACGATCGGGTGATGCGCTACGATCATCTCACATCCTTTGGAAACAGCTTCTTCAACCACTTTTTCCGTGCAGTCTAATGAGCACAGCACTTTGTTTACTTCCATGCCTGGATGACCACATATCAACCCGGAATTGTCGTAGCTTTCTTGGTAGCTCCTCGGAGCCCATAATTCCAAGACCTTTATGATCTCTGTTACATTCATCGTATTCGTGTTTTCAGAATCTGCGTAAAGATAAGAGCAGAAACTACCTTTGCTGGGTGAACTTCTTCCTCTTTCCATTTGCCATCATCTACGGAATTGCCGTCCGGCTGCGCAATGCATTGTTCGACATCGGTATATTCAGAAGTGTATCCTTTGACATCCCAGTAGTTGTTGTAGGAAATTTAAGGGTAGGAGGAACCGGTAAAACGCCTGCAATCATCTCTTTGTCTGAAATGTTGGCTGGAAAAGGTCGGGTGTCGGTGTTGAGTAGAGGGTATGGACGCTCCACTAATGGTTGGCACGAAGTTTCAGAAGACAGCGAAGCGAGCAAAGTGGGCGATGAACCTTTGTTGATCAAAAGATCCAACCCGAAACTGGACGTTGTAGTCATGGAAAATAGGGTGGAAGGAATCAAACGCCTATTGAAAACCAATCCTCAGCCTCAACTCGTGCTTCTCGATGATGCCATGCAACACAGATGGGTAAGGCCGAGGTACTTGATTCTGCTTACTACCTATCACCAACGCTACATGCAAGATCACCTTCTGCCCATGGGAAGGTTGAGAGAACCGAGGAGCGCCGCCTCGCGCGCTGATACAATAGTCGTTACCAAGTGCCCGCCAGACCTCGATCCGCATGAAAGAAGGTCGATCACCAAAGAGCTCAATCCCCTTGGCCATCAAAACGTTTGCTTTGCTTATGAAGACTACCCTGGGCTCACATCTTTGTCGACAGATCAACGCCTGCGATGGGAAGAAATTGTAGACAAGCAGGTACTCTTGATCACCGCAATTGCCGACACTACGACGCTATGCTCGCATATTGACAATCAAGGCATTGAGTATAACCATATCGCGTTCAGGGATCACCATGTATTTACGGATTCCGATATGGAGCGCGTTCGCATTCAATACGAAGCGATGGGCGACGAATCCGCAGTGATCCTGACGACAGAAAAAGACGCTCAACGCATCGTTAAATGGATGCAAAACCAGAAATTCGCAGACCTTCCGATACTCGCCATTAGACACAGGATGCAATGGTTCGAAAAGGATCGGGAAACCATCGAAAAACGACTGAATGGAATTATCTTACAGAATCCAGGAGACCACACAATTCATTGAAGAAAGAATGCAGGCCAAAGGTGCTTTGGGGGTGGTCCTAGGGACTGGCTTGGGTGGCTTTGCCGATGAACTCGAGATTGAAGGAGAATTGAAGTATGCTGACATACCTCACTTCCCTCAAAGTACTGTGGAGGGACACGACGGGAAATTGATCTTTGGATCGTTGAACGGCCAAACCATCCTCGCAATGAAGGGACGGTTTCATTTTTACGAAGGCTATCAGATGGAGGCCGTAGCCTATCCGATACGCGTGATGCACTCACTGGGCATCGATACAATTTTACTCTCCAACGCCAGCGGAGGTGTGAATCCTGAATTTCAAGTTGGAGACATCATGTTGATCAAAGATCACATCAATTTGTTTCCGACCAATCCCCTGATAGGAGCCAACGACGATTCGCTCGGTCCTCGATTTCCAGACATGTCTGAGCCCTATGATGCCGACTTACGTGAAATGATCAAGAATGCGGCAGCCAAAGAAGGCATTCGATTGCACGAGGGAGTCTATGCAGGAGTAACAGGCCCCTGTTTTGAAACTCCGGCTGAATACAAGTACCTGCGAATCATAGGAGCGGACACCGTAGGAATGAGCACCGTACCGGAGACCATAGCGGCTAAGCATCTGGGTATGCGCGTCATGGCTCTATCGGTCATTACCGACCTTGGAATAGAAGGTCAAGTAGAATCGGTGAGCCATGAAGAAGTGCAAGCCGCAGCACAAGCAGCGGAGCCTAAAGTTGCATCACTGGTGCGTACCTTCCTATCCTCCTTCACGCAGACTTCTCATTGAGGCCGTTAACTTTGTAAGCAATGAAGATCAGTAAAGAGTTATTGGATCAGTACGAATCGGTGATTGGCTTGGAAGTACACGCCCAGTTATTGACTAAGTCAAAGGCGTTTTCTTCCGATCGTAATGAGTACGGCAGCATGCCGAATTCGAATACCAGCCCCGTTTCGCTAGGGCACCCGGGAACGCTGCCTGTATTGAATGAAAAATCTGCAGAATTTGCAGTACGACTTGGTTTGGCCTGTAAGTGTGAGATTCGCGAACGCAACGAGTTTGCAAGGAAAAATTACTTCTACGCCGACCTTCCGAAAGGGTACCAGATTACGCAAGATACTACGCCCATTTGCACAGGGGGGCATATCAATATCAAAACTGCAGACGGAAGTGAAAAACCCATCGGACTGACACGCATTCATATAGAAGAAGATTCGGGCAAGAGCATCCACGACCTTTCTCCATTCGAAACAATGATCGATTTGAACCGAGCTGGAGTCCCGCTTTTGGAAATCGTGTCAGAACCAGAAATGCGCTCCAGCGACGAGGCGTACAGCTACTTAACCGAAGTGAGAAAACTCGTGCGCTACCTCGAAATTTGCGACGGAAACATGGAAGAAGGTAGCCTGCGTTGCGACGCCAATGTTTCGGTAATGAAAAAGGGAGCTTCTGAGTTCGGAACGCGCGTTGAAATCAAGAACCTCAATAGCATCCGCAACGTAAAACGCGCCATCGACTTCGAGATTCATCGACACATCGCTTTCCTAGAAAGCGGTCAAGAGATTAAGAAGTCGACGCTTACGTTTAATGCTGCTACGGGTGAAACTTCCATCATGCGGACCAAGGAAGAAGCAGACGACTACCGCTATTTTCCAGAGCCGGATTTGCAACCCATGATCATCTCAAAAGCATACATTGAGGAAGTGAAGAAAACGCTTCCGCCTTTGCCAAATGAGCTGTTTGAGCGTTACATCCAAGAGCTGGGATTGAGTGATTACGATGCAGGTGTGTTGACAGACGACAAGCACATTGCGCTCTATTTCGAGGAGCTTTTAAGGCATGTGAAAAATCCTAAAACAGCCGCAAACTGGATGATGGGCGAAGTCAAGGGGTACATCAATGAAATGGCGATTGAGATCAGAGAGTTCCCGCTGACGCCGAAAAACCTTGCAGAACTAATCAACATGGTGGTCGATGGTCAAATGGGCCAAACCTTGGCTTCCCAGCAGCTTTTTCCTCTCGCAGTGGCACATCCTGACGTGTCGGCCCGAGCGTTAGCAGAACAGCACGAACTGGTGCAAGTGGGAGATGAAGATGAATTGAAAGGATGGGTGACCCAAGCCGTCTCCAAATACCCAGACAAAGTAGAAGAATACAGAAACGGTAAAAAGGGAATCCTAGGCCTGTTCATGGGAGAAGTGATGCGCCAAAGCAATGGTAAAGCAGACCCCAAAAAGACCAATGAATTGATCCGACAAGCGTTGGAGAACTAATAGTGAATCATGAAAAAAATGCAGAAAAAGATATTGTTTTTGGCATCGCTGTTATTGTTGGCGGTGGCTTGTGCTAATACAGGTACAGAGAATACCCTGAGCCTTAACTCGGATCAAGCAGATGGTGAGGACTTAAAGAATGACCAAGCCAATACAGAAATCAGCGGCGTAATCCACGGAGCGTCCAATGCTCCCGTTTACCTCCAAGAGTTGAAGGCCAATGAAATCGTAAACGTAGACACAGCAACCACCGATGACAAAGGTGCGTTTACCCTCGATTTCCACACCGATGTCGTTGGATATTATCGCGTGGGTTTAAATGAAAACAACCTCTGTGTACTCATCATTGAGCCAAAAGATAAGGTCGTGGTCAATGCAGATGCTTCGAATATTTACATGACCTACACTGTGAAGAACTCAAAGGAGAGCCAACGACTCCAAGACCTGAATAAGATGCTCGTACCGCGAGATTCGATTTCGATGGCCCTTCGCAACGCGCAAATGGAGAAGAATCAGCAAAAATTTCAGGAAATCGTGGTCGTGTATGATGGAATCATCGCTGGAGTCAATCAGAATGTGAAGGAATTCGTAAAGGAGAATCCTGAATCGCTTTCTTCCCTAGCAGCCATCCAAAACCTCGATCTCGACCAAGATTATGAATATTTCGCCCTGGTCATCGACGCTTTGAAAGAAAAGGCTGCGGGCAATGAATTTTACGAATCGCTGAGCCAACAGGTGAATGCTCAAAGAAAATTGGCCATAGGCTCACCAGCACCGGAAATTTCTCTCCCTCAACCTGATGGTCAAATGATGAGCCTTTCAGATTTACGAGGCCAATATGTGCTCATTGATTTTTGGGCATCTTGGTGCGGACCGTGCAGAAGAGAGAATCCTAATGTGGTGAGAGTGTACAACCGATACCACGACAAAGGGTTTGAAATCCTAGGCGTTTCGCTGGACAAGAATAAGAATGCTTGGCTGGGTGCCATCCAACAAGATGGCTTGGAATGGCTGCACATCAGTGACCTGAAGTATTGGAATTCGGCTGTGGTACCCGAATACCAGGTAAAGGGCATTCCTCTGACCTACCTTGTCGACCCAGAGGGTATCATCGTGGGCAAAAACTTACGAGGCGCGACCCTCGAAAACAAACTCGCCGAGATCTTTGGAGAATAGTATATGATTAGAGCCGTCACCATCCTCCTTTTTTGCGCCAGTGCCACGATTGGTTTTGCGCAGAGAGGAGCGTACTGGCAGCAAAGAGTAGATCATGCCATTGAGGTACGACTGGACGACCAGCATCATTTTTTACATGCTTTCGAACGCGTCAAATACCACAATTTAAGTCCAGACACCCTGGACTTTTTAATTTTCCATCTCTGGCCAAATGCGTACTCAAATAAGAAAACAGCGCTCGCTAAGCAATTGGTTCGGATGGGGCAAACGTCCATGCTCTTCGCCGTTTCCGAGGAATTGGGCTACATCGATAGCTTGGCCTTTGAGTTGGATGGCAAGCCCTGCGTATGGAACTATGACCCCGAACACATAGACATCTGTACCCTTCAATTAGAACGGCCGTTACTGCCGGGTGAACAAGTTGAGATTGCCACCCCGTTTAGGGTTAAACTCCCTTCCGGAAATATGTCGAGACTCGGGCACATTGAAGAGAGCTATCAAATCACCCAATGGTTTCCAAAGCCGGCTGTCTATGACCATAAAGGTTGGCACCCGTTGCCGTATCTATCGCAAGGTGAGTTCTATTCCGAATTCGGCAGCTACGATGTCAAGGTGACCTTGCCTTCTAATTATACCGTAGGTGCGACGGGCGACTTGCAGACGGCGTCAGAAATCGAGCGGTTGAAGAAATTGCACAAGAAAACTAGCCAGTGGATTACCAAACTAAACCAGGAAGGAGATTGGGATGTAGAGGAAGCCAAGGATGATTTTCCTGAGAGCGCCCCCGAGTTAAAAACCCTCCACTTTAAACAAGATCATGTACACGATTTTGCTTGGTTCGCAGACAAGCGCTACCATGTTTTAAGAGGTAGGGTAGCATTGCCTACAAGCGGTGACTCCGTTACGGTTTGGACGATGTTTACGAACCAAGAGGCCTCGCTCTGGAAGGAAAGCATAACGTACATGCAAGATGCAATCTATTACTATTCACTTTGGAACGGTGATTACCCATACAAGCAGGCTACGGCAGTAGATGGAACCATTTCTGCAGGTGGTGGAATGGAGTACCCGAATGTTACGGTCATTGGAAGTTCCGGTGACGCCCTAGGTCTAGAAACCGTGATCATGCACGAGGTGGGTCATAATTGGTTTTACGGTATACTAGGTTCCAACGAACGTAGATATGCCTGGATGGACGAAGGACTAAACAGCTATAATGAACAACGCTACTTGAGTACAAAATATCCGGATAGCAAGCTCTTCGTAGGTAACAACAGGAGTTCGAATCTGGTTCAATTCTTTGGCTTGGACCTCTATCACGCGAAGGATGTACACTACTTGACCTACTTACTCGCGGCTAGGGACAACTCCGATCAAGCGATGAATACTTCTTCTGAAGACTTTAGCATGCTGAACTATGGAGCGGTCGTGTACTCAAAGTCTGCCGTGTGGTTTGATTACCTGCGTCATTATCTCGGAGATGAAAAGATGGATGAGGCCATGCACGCTTATTTTGAAGCGTACAAATTCAAACATCCCTACCCTGAAGATTTTGAAGCACTACTCGCAGAGACAACGGATAAGGACCTACGTTGGTTGTTCAACCGAGGTATAGACAGTACGGCTAAGATTGACTTTGCAATTAAAAAGGTGCAGCTGCGAGATGGTCAAACCAACCTTACCCTTAAGAATAGAGGCGGCGTGGCATCTCCTGTTCCCATTGCCTTCTACGAAGGAGGATCCGAAGTGCACCGAACATGGTTAGAAGGATTTCATGGTGAACAAACATATACCTACCAAGGGGCGGCTGATAAGGTGGTGATTGATCCAGATCACATTGTTCCCGAGGTAAAGCGCTCTAACAACCAGGCCAAGACCAAGGGGATTGGTAAGCAGGTAGAACCGCTGCACCTAAAATTCCTGGGACAACTCGAAGATCCGAATAAGACATTGCTTTTTTATTCTCCTTTATTGGGTGTGAGTGTACCTGGCGGGCTCATGCCAGAGATAGCCTTTTACAATTCGATCATCCCCGTTAAAAAGTGGAACTGGATATTGGTCCCTATGTTCTCGACGAAATCGCTGAGCGTAGGTGGGGTAGGAGAGATTTACTATTCTCTCACGCCTGAAGGATCATTGTTTCAAACCATCGATGTGGGAGTGAAAGGAAGGAGGTTCACGCACGATAATGTATTTGGCAATTTGACCGTCGATCATTTGAACTACACCCGAATCGAACCCTACGTGCGATTCAACCTGCGACCTCCGAATGCCAATGGACTGTGGGACGATGAGTTTACGATCAGCAGCGTGCTTCTCAACGAAGAATTCATGCAATATGACATAGAAACCGGTGCGCTTACGAAGTCGAACGACGGTTCAATTTTTACCCGCCTGCGTTATGATTTGCAGTATCGCCACCCGGCATATGAAACGAGATTCATCACCCGCGGGGAGGTGTACGAAAAATTTCTTAGGGCTTCACTGGAAGTGGTGAATCGATTGAATTTTGACAATGTGCTGAAACTGAGGAACCGCCTATTCATCGGTGGGTTCATGAGCAACAATTCAACCAATCCCAAATTCAATTATAGGATGGAGGGACAAACGGCCTGGAATGACTACGCTTACGACGCAATATTATTCGATCGATCGAGAGCCGATAACCTCCTCAGTAGACAATTGACAGAAACGCATGGAGGATTCAAGATTCCGACCGCCTTAGGTAGTTCAAATATGGGTATTGCCGCCTACAACCTAGAGGTCTTTGTCAGCAAGTTTCCGATCGGCGTTTTTGCCGACATGGGATTTGCCTTTCAAGGAGAGTCGTTATTTGATGCAGGTATTTGCCTCGCAGGAAAGCGCCACATCTTCGGAGTTTACCTACCGTTGATTTACAGTGACAATGTCGAACAAGAGCTATCGGCGAATGGATTAGGTTTGTTGGATGCGATTCGTTTTCAACTCAACCTTGATTTAATGAACCCTTTTGCAATGCGCAAGCACCTTAAGTTTTAATGGTAGAAGCAAAGAAAATATACTTCGCCTCCGATTTTCATCTCGGTGCGCATGCTGACGGGAAGATCCCTTCTGATCGCGAACTGAAAGTGGTTCGGTGGCTTGATTCTATCCAAGATGATTGCAAGGAATTGTACCTCCTGGGCGATATTTTCGACTTTTGGTTTGAATACAAATACGTGGTTCCCAAAGGATACGTTCGCTTGCTCGGCAAGCTCGCTGAAATGAGCGATATGGGGATACCCATTCATATTTTTACCGGAAATCACGACGTTTGGATGTTCGGATATTTCAACGAGCAATTCAATGCCCACATCTATACAAAGGCCGTAGAAAAAACATGGAATGGCAAATCATTCATCATCGGACACGGCGACGGATTGGGTCCAGGTGATACCGGCTATAAGCTGATCAAAAGGCTCTTTACGAATACGTTGGCTCAAAGGCTCTTCGCTATGCTTCACCCGTATATCGGGGTGAATTTGGCGCGTTTTTTCTCCCGCAAAAGTCGAGAGAGTACTGGCGCCAAGGATCAAGTATTCTTAGGAGATGAAGAGTATTTGATTCAGTATGCCAAAGCACAGCTAGCGGTGCGCCACATCGATTATTTCATCTTTGGTCACAGGCATTTGGTAATCGATGAAAAAGTGGGCGTGGGCTCGCGGTACATCAATTTAGGAGAGTGGTTTACTACGTGTAACTACGCATCATTTGATGGCGAAGAGTTGAGACTTCACGCCTTTGAAAGCTGATTCATTTTATAAATCAAATCGATCAAACGATTTGAATACCCCCATTCGTTGTCGTACCATCCTACTACCTTCACCATTCGTCCGAGGGCTGAGGTCAACTGCGCATCAAACACCGAGGAATGCGGATTCCCTAAGACGTCTCGAGATACTATAGGGTCTTCGGTATACTCAAGAATGCCCTTCATGCTTCCCAGTGCGGCTTCTTTGAACTTGTCGTTGATCTCTTCAACACTTACTTCCCGGCGTAACATGCAGCTCAAATCAGTCAGGGACCCATTGGGTACGGGTACGCGAATACCTGCACCTCCCATGTGGCCTTCTAATTCTGGGAAAATCCGTGTAATAGCTTTTGCTGCCCCTGTGGTAGTTGGAACGATGCTTTCTGCAGCAGCGCGCCCACGTCTCCAATCGCTATGTGGAGCGTCATGCAATCGTTGATCTGAGGTGTAGCTATGAATGGTAGAGATATAGGCCTCCTCAATTCCCCAGTTGTCGAGCTGGATTTTAACGAGAGGTGCAGCGCTGTTCGTAGT
>JAVKEP010000080.1:0-30475 GCA_040221375.1 Cryomorphaceae bacterium | reverse complement strand
AGCCCAACCCTTGGGACCTTCTCCAGCCCCAGGATGTGACGAGCCGACATCGAGGTGCCAAACCTCCCCGTCGATGTGAGCTCTTGGGGGAGATCAGCCTGTTATCCCCGGAGTACCTTTTATCCTTTGAGCGATGGCCCTTCCATAAGGAACCACCGGATCACTATGCTCAACTTTCGTTCCTGTTCGACTTGTCGGTCTCACAGTCAAGCACCCTTGTGCCATTACACTCTGCGCACGGTTACCAAGCGTGCTGAGGGTACCTTTAGAAGCCTCCGTTACTCTTTTGGAGGCGACCACCCCAGTCAAACTACCCACCAAGCAATGTCTCCATAAAGGATTAGAAACCAAACAATCATAGGGTGGTATTTCAAGGACGACTCCACACCGACTAGCGCCGACGCTTCAAAGTCTCCCACCTATCCTACACAATAATTATCCAATTCCAATGCTAAGCTGTAGTGAAGGTTCACGGGGTCTTTC
This sequence comes from Cryomorphaceae bacterium, assembly GCA_040221375.1. GTDB lineage: Bacteria > Bacteroidota > Bacteroidia > Flavobacteriales_G > Salibacteraceae > SHAN690. Next base: position 29,992 of record JAVKEP010000080.1, on the reverse strand, counting down.
CGTCCCATTGCGGGTAAGCGGCATCTTCACCGCTACTACAATTTCACTGAGCTCATGGCCGAGACAGTGTCCAGATCGTTACACCATTCGTGCAGGTCGGAACTTACCCGACAAGGAATTTCGCTACCTTAGGACCGTTATAGTTACGGCCGCCGTTTACTGGGGCTTCGATTTAGAGCTTCGGACCGAAATCCTAACCCCACCTCTTAACCTTCCAGCACCGGGCAGGTGTCAGGCCCTATACATCATCTTTCGATTTAGCAGAGCCATGTGTTTTTGATAAACAGTCGCCTGGACCTATTCACTGCGGCCTCCCACGCCGAAACGTGGGGAGGCGCCCTTTCTTCCAAAGTTACAGGGCTAATTTGCCTAGTTCCTTAGCCATGATTCACTCAAGCACCTTAGGATACTCTCCTCGACTACCTGTGTCGGTTTAGGGTACGGGTTGTATATACCTGAAGCTTATTGGCTTTTCTCGGAAAATCTTTCCCTACTTCGCTTCGTCCGAAGACTAGGCTCAACGTGCATTTCCGTCAGCACGTAGCAAGTACGGACTTTCGTCCCCAAATCGCAGTATATACAAGTACAGGAATATTAACCTGTTGTCCATCGACTACCCCTACGGGTTCGCCTTAGGCCCCGACTAACCCTGATCTCATTAGCATTGATCAGGAAACCTTAGTCTTACGGTGTACGGGTTTTTCACCCGAATTATCGTTACTTATGCCTACATTTTCTTTTCTAGCTGCTCCAGCATGCCTCACAGCACACCTTCAGCGCGACTAGAATGCTCCCCTACCATAAAATCCACAGTTTCGGTGATATACTTATGCCCGATTATTATCCACGCTCGACCGCTCGACTAGTGAGCTGTTACGCACTCTTTAAATGAATGGCTGCTTCCAAGCCAACATCCTAGCTGTCAATGCAGTCAAACCTCGTTTGAACAACTTAGTATATACTTAGGGACCTTAACTGATGGTCTGGGTTGTTTCCCTCTCGGACATGGACCTTAGCACCCATGCCCTCACTCCCGGATATATGTCATAGCATTCGGAGTTTGTCAGGGGTTGGTAGGCGGTGAAGCCCCCTAGCCCTATCAGTAGCTCTACCTCTATGACACTCGATTCCGAGGCTGCACCTAAATGCATTTCGGGGAGTACGAGCTATTTCTTAGTTTGATTAGCCTTTCACCCCTACCCACAGCTCATCCCAAGACTTTTCAACGTCAACGGGTTCGGTCCTCCACTCTGTGTTACCAGAGCTTCAACCTGGCCATGGGTAGATCACTAAGTTTCGCGTCTACCCCCAGTAACTAAGCGCCCTGTTAAGACTTGCTTTCGCTTCGGCTGCATCCATCAATGGATTTAACCTTGCTACTGAGGAGTAACTCGTAGGCTCATTATGCAAAAGGCACGAGGTCACCCGAAGGCTCCCTCCGCTTGTAAGCAAACGGTTTCAGGTACTATTTCACTCCTCAATTCTAGGTGCTTTTCACCTTTCCCTCACGGTACTTGTTCACTATCGGTCTCTCAGGAGTATTTAGCCTTACCGGATGGTCCCGGTAGATTCAGACAGGATTTCACGTGTCCCGCCCTACTCAGGATACTACTAGGTACTGCATTCTTTTCGTTTACGGGACTATCACCCTCTATGGTAGCGTTTCCATCGCTGTTCTACTAAGAATACAGAGTCCACATTGTAGTCCTACAACCCCAACATTGCCGAAACAACATTGGTTTGGGCTATTCCCCGTTCGCTCGCCGCTACTTAGGGAATCACTATTGTTTTCTATTCCTCCGGTTACTTAGATGTTTCAGTTCACCGGGTTAGCCTCCCTTGCGGGATAATACAGCTTCACTGTACTGGGTTGCCCCATTCGGACACCTTCGGATATTGCGCTTATTTGCAGCTTCCCGAAGATTTTCGCAGCTTGTCGCGTCCTTCATCGCCTCTGAGAGCCAAGGCATCCGCCGTTTGCTCTTGATAATTTTCTAACTCTATATTATTCAAGATTTCAAAGAACTTAATTCGCATTACGCGAACAGTGTTGGCGATGGAATTGCACCATCTAAAACTATTCCAACAACTTAGAAAAACCAAGTGGAGGATATCGGAGTCGAACCGATGACCTCCTGCGTGCAAGGCAGGCGCTCTAGCCAGCTGAGCTAATCCCCCAAAACCGTAGTCCCGGGCAGACTTGAACTGCCGACCTCTACATTATCAGTGTAGCGCTCTAACCAGCTGAGCTACGGGACTAACTTGAGTCCGAGCCCATTCTGTACCCCAAAAACGGGATTCGGGACACAACTCAGGTTTTCTAAAGTAAGATTGAAAAGATAGAAGCTAACACGTACCGATTGTATTTCTCTAAAAAGGAGGTATTCCAGCCGCACCTTCCGGTACGGCTACCTTGTTACGACTTAGCCCCAGTTACCGGTTTTACCCTAGGCAGCGCCTTGCGGCAACCGAATTCAGGCACCCCCGGCTTCCATGGCTTGACGGGCGGTGTGTACAAGGCCCGGGAACGTATTCACCGCGCCATGGCTGATGCGCGATTACTAGCGATTCCAGCTTCATGAAGTCGAGTTGCAGACTTCAATCCGAACTGAGATCGGCTTTCGAGATTTGCATCCACTCACGTGGTAGCTGCCCTCTGTACCGACCATTGTAGCACGTGTGTAGCCCAGGACGTAAGGGCCGTGATGATTTGACGTCATCCCCGCCTTCCTCACCGTTTGCACGGGCAGTTTCTCTAGAGTCCCCGGCATTATCCGCTGGCAACTAGAGATAGGGGTTGCGCTCGTTAAGGGACTTAACCCGACACCTCACGGCACGAGCTGACGACAACCATGCAGCACCTTGTAGACCGCTCAAAGAGAAAATCTGTTTCCAGATCGGTCGTTCTACATTTAAGCCCTGGTAAGGTTCCTCGCGTATCATCGAATTAAACCACATGCTCCACCGCTTGTGCGGGCCCCCGTCAATTCCTTTGAGTTTCATTCTTGCGAACGTACTCCCCAGGTGGATTACTTATCACTTTCGCTTAGCCGCTGACGGTGTATTGCCAACAGCGAGTAATCATCGTTTACAGCGTGGACTACCAGGGTATCTAATCCTGTTTGCTCCCCACGCTTTCGTGCCTCAGCGTCAATGTTAGTTTAGTAAGCTGCCTTCGCGATCGGTGTTCTGAGGCATATCTATGCATTTCACCGCTACATGCCTCATTCCGCCTACTTCAACTAAATTCAAGGACGTCAGTTTCAATGGCAGTTTCCCAGTTGAGCTGGAAGATTTCACCACTGACTTAACATCCCGCCTACGCACCCTTTAAACCCAATAAATCCGGATAACGCTTGCACCCTCCGTATTACCGCGGCTGCTGGCACGGAGTTAGCCGGTGCTTATTCATATGATACCTTCAGCCCCGAACACGTTCGGGGGTTTATTCTCATATAAAAGCAGTTTACAACCCGTAGGGCCGTCTTCCTGCACGCGGCATGGCTGGTTCAGACTTTCGTCCATTGACCAATATTCCTCACTGCTGCCTCCCGTAGGAGTCTGGACCGTGTCTCAGTTCCAGTGTGGGGGATAACCCTCTCAGGCCCCCTAAACATCGTAGCCTTGGTGAGCCGTTACCTCACCAACAAGCTAATGTTACGCATGCCCATCTTAAACCGCCGAAGCTTTAATATGTCTAACATGCGAAAGACATATATTATGGAGTATTAATCCGAATTTCTTCGGGCTATCCTCCAGTTAAAGGTAGGTTGCATACGCGTTACGCACCCGTGCGCCACTCGTCATCAATCAGCAAGCTGATTATGTTACCGTTCGACTTGCATGTGTTAGGCCTGCCGCTAGCGTTCATCCTGAGCCAGGATCAAACTCTCCGTTGTATAAAATTAATATAACAATCAGATCAAAGATCCCTATGGATACATGTTAGCTTCTATCTTTTCAATTCTTTCAAAGAACATCCTTTCTTTCAAAAGGGAGCGCAAAGATAAATCCATATTCCATTGCTGCAAGCCCTATCCATAAAAAAGATGAAGAAAATGAGACTAAATTGATGGTTTTGAATTCAACTGCTTGATTTACAGTATGAAAAAATTAGGCCTCCGGATTCGATTTTGTGGCCTGAATCAGCTTTCCGCTCATAATACGCCCAGATTCATCTGCCACCGTCCGTATGTATTTCGCCATATTTTCAGGATCGACCTTCGAAACATAGCCCGGAAACGCCTCTTGTAACATCTCAGTATTGACCGCCCCAAGTGCTAAACAGTTGAATGCTAGGCCCTCATCCCCATACTCGGCATCCAAGGCCTCCGTAATCGCTATCAATGCAGCCTTGCTGGCCGAATACGCAAGCAAGCCCGGGAACTTTACTGCGCCTTGTACACCGCCCATGCTTCCAATGTTCAGAATGTGAGCGCCATCCGCAAAAAGCCCTTCGCTATGCATTGCCCTAAACAACGCAAGGGAATTCCAAGCATTTACGCGCATCTGCCTCTCAAAGTCTTCGTACCTAACTTCCTTGATTGAGTCCTTGACTAACAAACCTGCATTGTTGATCAACACGTTCACCTTAAACCCGATCTTTTCAGATTGAACCGCTAACTCCTTCGCCAAGGCTTCGAAGTCATCCCATCCGAATCCGACTCGTATGTGTTGCCCCTCCATCGACACTTCTAAACGATCACTCCTCGTAAGGCTAATCGTCGACACTCCTGACCCTTTATATTCTTTTAAAAGCGCACTTCCAATTCCCCTGGAAGTTCCCGTAATCATTACTGCCATATTCTTATACTTCAAATCGCTGCCACGAGCGATTACAATAATCTTTAATTTTACGGACTTTCGTGGTCAACTTTTCCTTTATAAAGAACGTCTACAAAAGTGACGCAACATATATATGTATATGACTAGACTATTTACGCTGCTATTTGCAACCATTCTGATTTCATCCAACGTACTTTCTCAACGAGCCGTATGCCCTCAAGACACGGTAAAATTTGTCTTGGCGAAAGCCACGGATTTCGATACGATGAGTTTCGACCCTACGTTTACGAGTGCATTGTACCAGTACTTCGAAGCTCCCCAAGACATCTCCATTGAAGGTGTGCGCTTCTACGGGTTCAAAACGGATACGGTAGGCGGCAACTCCATGTACCTGACGGTTGAAATTAGAAATGCAACGGTGGACAGCCTACCTGGAAACACGGTGCTTGCATCAGACAGCGTTCTAATCACCGTAGCGGACACCTCTGATAGCCTCTCAATCTTTTGGAACTACTACGCTCATGTGGTTGACGGCTTCAACCTCGTCGTGGATGAACCCTATACCGTAGTCATTAAAACGCAAACGACCAATCCTAACTTTTCATTGATGCACAATGAACTCGACGAGGTTAGCGGAGGAGGCGACGGAAATGAAGAATGGCTCAGCGGCGCCTTCCAAGGAACCGGTTGGGTGAAGTCAAACGTATTTGCTCCCACCGGTGTTCCGTTCGACGCAGATTTTTTCTTTGAACCCATCGTGCAGTACGACATGAACGCTAGCTTCATCAACGACCCAGAATGCCTGTTCGATGAACTGGGCGATACCGTACATTTCTTCAACGAGGCGACCATTTCGGAGAACCGTATGTACAATCGATTCGCCTTCTATGGTTTCCCTGATAGTCAAATCTGGAACTTTGGTGATGGCTCTCCTGTCTACCCTGTTGTCAATCCAGCTCACTTCTATCCTACCAATGGTCCCTATGCAGCAACATTGACAACTAGGATCCTTTCATGGACCCAACAATTGTGCGTCAGCCCCGTGACCCAAATCATCAAGGAAAAACCAAAACAAGACTTCAACTACGTGACCAACAACCTCGAAGTCACGTTTAAAAACAAAACGCAAGGACAATTCTCCAATATCAAGTACACATTTGGCGACGGTAACTACAGCTTCAATGCTGACCCGAAGCACAAGTATGCCAAACCAGGAACCTATTGGGTCTGTCAAACCATGATGACCTCATGCGGTGAAGTTACCCATTGCGAAAATGTAGCCGTGGCTACGAATACCGCCCTAAATTGCGGAAAGGACAGTGTACGTTACACCGCTGCCCGTGGAACCAATGTTCGTCAACTTAAACTACAAGGACAAGGCACCGGACAAAGGCGAATTGGCCTCGGCCAACGCTTTGACGCACCACAATCGATGATTGTACATGGGTTCACATTTTACGCTAATCATGAAGGCCTCTTCAAGGATAGCTACGAGGTAATCTGCCGCATCTACGATCGATCTGGGGCAAATGTTCCTGACACCGCTCTGGGTCCACTGGCAGAATCTCGGGTGCATATCAATAAAATTGAAGTCGACTCAAATTACAGTGATTCGGTTCGCTATACGGCTATTTTCAACAAGGCCGTCAACATCAAAAGTGGCGACGACTTCATTCTGACCATTGAATACGATGGGGCAGTGCCCGTTTGGATCAGCACCACCGATTGGGTTTCAGGCGACGGCGATGGAGACCTGCTGGCGGTAGCGAAAATTGCTTCGTCCAGCGGCGATACCATTTGGTACACCCCCGGTTCGGTATTCGCATTCAACTGCAACGGAGCCGCGTGTGACATGGACGTAATCATCGAGCCTCTCATCGAGTACAACCTGGATGCAAACTTTGAGTACCCATTCGAATGCCTGAAGTTTGATGAAAACGGCAATAAACTCGTAGAGTTCGATGACCTGTCGTCTAGGATTGCTCGAAGCGAAATCTACAACTCGCGCGTGTTCTACGGTTCAATTCTGAGTGCATACGAGTGGGATTTTGGCGATAGTACTGGCATAAGTAATCAAGTTAATGCCCTGCATGTTTTCCAAGAGCCTGGCCCATTTGATGTCACGCTCACAGTTTTTGTGGATGGTTGGACTGTTGATTGCGAAAGCAGTCAAACGCTGAATGTACCTGTGGCGCCTACCGGTGGCTTCGGATACGATCAGATTCTTTCTGCCGTGCAATTCATTGACTCAAGCCACAATGCAGATGAGTACCACTGGACATTCTCAGACTCAACAATCAGCACGTTGAGCAACCCAATTCACTATTTCCCACGCGTGGGAACATTTGAAGTTTGCCAGTACGTATCAAACGTCTGTGGTTCCGATACCACCTGTGAGGAGATCGTAATCAATGTCATGGGGCTTCCAGAAGAGTACATGGAGCACATTGCAATCTATCCAAATCCCGCCAAAGATTACATCCACATAGATGCTGACGTTGCGGCTTTCGGATCTCTGGAAGTGCAGCTCAAGGACTTCACCGGCCGAACGGTTAAAAGCTTCTCATCAACTGATGCCTATGCACGCAGCACGTGGTATGTTGGCGACCTGGCAAGCGGCGCCTATTTGATCGAGATCAAGATGGGGCAATACAGTGGCACACGTAAGTTTATCCTCAGTCACTGATCGACCCAATAACTTTAAACAGAAAAGCCCCTTTTCAGGGGCTTTTCTGTTCTAAAAGGTTTCTTCTGTCAATTCATCATCTTGTGTAGTGCTCCGTTGAAAATCTCCCCTAAAGATCGCAGGGATCCGTAGGACACGTCGTTGATTCGTATATCGTCTCCTGCGGTAGTACCCAGTACGCTCGCATCCATACCCGCAGCATTCACGTCGGCCAAGACCTTATCTGCATCGGAAGGGTCCACTGCGAGCACTACGCGCGATTGCGCCTCTCCAAACAATAAGCCATCCAATCGACCTCCAGCAACCTGTACATCGACTCCGATACCACAAGGCAGGCTCATCTCTAAAAGCGTAGTAAAGAGTCCGCCGTCAGAAACGTCATGCGCAGCAGCAACGGAACCACCAAGAATCAAGTCATACAGTACTTGTTGAAGCTTGTGTTCATAATCCATGTCAAAAGCCGGAGTCCTAGATAGCTCCTCTTTGTGCCATTGAATCAAGTACTGTGAACTCGAGATGTCATCGTTGTGCTTTCCTAACAGGATCAAGGTTTGACCTGCTTTGCCAATACTCAGCGGTGTGATATGCTCCTTTGACACCACCACACCGATCATTCCAATCGTAGGTGTTGGAAGCACGGGAACGGTCTTTCCTTCGATCGTAGACTGGTTATAAAAACTCACGTTTCCTCCAGTGACCGGGGTCTCGAATTTTTTACACGCTGCTGACATTCCTTTAATGGCACCGACAAATTGCCAATACGCCTCGGGGTTATAGGGATTCCCGAAGTTCAAACAATTGGTCACCCCTGCAGGTTTGCCGCCTGAACAAACAATATTTCGTGTGGCTTCGGCTACCGCGATTGCGCAACCAACTTCAGGGTTGGCAAACACATACCGAGCATTGCAGTCAACCGTCATTGCCAATGCCTTTTGGGTCCCTTTTATGTTCACTACACCCGCATCACTGGGTCGATTCGTCCCCATATTGATCGTACCGACCATGGAGTCGTATTGTTCCGTTACCCATCGCTTTGACGCGATGTTTACGTGACCGATCAAAAATTTAGCGACCGAAACTAAATCCGACGGTTCGGCAATGGTGTTCGTATCGAATGCTTGTGCCTTTGCAAAATAACTGGGCTCTTTGTACTCCCTTTCGTAAACGGGCGCCCCGCCTCCGAGCACAAGAGAATCAGCTGGAACCTCGGCCACCAATTCGCCATCCATGAAGTATCGCAGATTAGGGCCTTCTGTAACCGTGCCAATTTCTACGCAATTCAAATCCCACTTATCGAAAATACTCAGCACTTCTGCCTCCCTTCCCTTTTTCACCACTACGAGCATTCTCTCTTGGGATTCACTCAGAAGAATCTCAAACGGCAGCATATTCTCTTGACGAGTCGGCACGCGATCTAAATGGATATCCATACCACATCCTCCCTTCTCTGACATCTCTGATGTGGAACAGGTAATTCCAGCTGCCCCCATGTCCTGCATTCCAATGATGCAATCGGTCTCGGCCAATGCTAACGAGGCCTCAAGTAGTAGCTTCTCTTGAAACGGATCACCTACCTGAACCGAAGGCAAATCATCGGCGCTGTCATCTGTCAAATCACCAGAAGCGAACGTGGCTCCGTGGATTCCATCCTTTCCTGTGCTTGAACCCACAATGAATACTGGGTTTCCTACGCCATGGGAAGTAGCAGAAATGGTGCGGTCCGCTTTCATGATGCCCACGGACATGGCATTCACCAAGGGATTCTGGTTGTAGGAAGCATCAAAAAATACTTCTCCTCCCAGCACTGGAATACCGAAACTGTTTCCATAATCACCAATGCCCTTCACGACTCCTTTGAGGAGCCATTTCGTCCGCTCAGATTCTGGATCTCCAAAGCGCAAGCTATTTAACTGTGCAATTGGCCTGGCCCCCATGGTGAAAATATCACGGTTGATACCTCCCACTCCGGTAGCCGCACCCTGATAAGGTTCTATCGCGGATGGGTGGTTATGAGACTCAATTTTAAACGCACACGCCAATCCGTCGCCAATGTCTACCAATCCCGCGTTCTCTTCTCCAGCCTCTGCCAAGATCGCCGGACCTTCTTTTGGCAAAGTCTTGAGCCAGAGGATGCTGTTCTTATACGAACAGTGCTCTGACCACATTACGGAGTAGATTGACAATTCCGTGAAATTTGGTGTGCGTCCCAAGAAGGCGACAACCTTATCGTATTCCTCAGGCAATAAGCCGAGTTTCTTGGCGGTCTCTTGTGGATTGTACCCAGCGGTTTGATTCATGTGTTTCAATTGAGCGCCAAAATTAAATTTTCATATGTGGTGAACGGTCGGCAATCGAGTAATTCTTATCAAGAAGATTTACTTTGGGGTGTGCAAATTGAAGGAATACTGCTCGCAACCGTCTGGTTTGCCTTTCTGCTCTATGTTCTGATGCGCTCATCGAGCACGTATTCGAGCAAGTTTATCCTGATGCTTTTCTCCATCAAAGTCATCGGAGCTTTTGCTTTACAAGCCATTTTCACTTACTATTATACCGATCGGAGTACGGCAGACATCTATCGTTTCTTTGACGATGGGATGATCTTACGAGATACCATGTTTACGCATCCTACCGACTTCTTCAGGATGCTATTTGGATGGAAGGTGGATGATCCGAATTTGAGGATTCACTATTTCGAGCGGATGAACGCTTGGATCAGGCCTTTCGACGCTGGCTTATACAACGACAACCACTTCATGATTCGAATCAATGCCTTGATGGGTTTTGTGAGCTTCGGGTACTACGAAGTACACGGCTTGCACTTCACGTTTCTGAGCTTCCTGGGAATCAAGTGGTCGGTAGATGCGCTCGTCAAAGAACCTCGAGCCGCTCGTTGGGGGTTGGCCTTGGCCATACTTTTTCCTTCTAGCCTGCTTTGGCTCTCTGGTGGTCTGAAAGAAGCCATGCTTATGTTGGGGATTGGTGCTGCACTAAAGGTTCTTACGTTGAAGGGTTCAAACTGGAAAGCCGTTCTTCCTTATGCATTGCTCGCAGTGTTCGTACTGACCCAATTGAAATTGTATGTACTCCTCTTTCTCCTTCCGGCCGGCATTGTCTTGTGGGCAAGACAGCGATGGCACCTTCGGCTATTGTCTTCCTACACGCTTTGGCTGATCATCGGGGTTGTTGGAATAATCTCGATATACCTAATTGGCATTGATATTTCTGGATCCATCGTGCAAAAACAACACGACTTCATCAACCATGTCACGGAAATAAATTCGGGCAGTGCCTTTGAACTTTCGCGTCTCTCGCCAAGCTATGCTTCACTCATCGCACATATCCCTGAAGCCTTGATGAATACATTGATTCGTCCCTTTCCATTCGAGGTAAGTTCTCCTCCTGAGAGCCTCATGCTGCTCGAGAATGCCTTCATATGGGTGCTGTTGATCTGCGCGCTCATCGCCCGCTTTAAGTACGGAATCGAATCACCTTCAGTATGGTGGATGATCTTGTTGCTGTTACCTCTGTTCATCCTCACCGGGTTGGTAACACCAGTTTTCGGAGCGATAATGCGCTATCGTGCTCCTGCATTGGTATTGTTACTCGTTTCAATTTCCCCTTTTATTCGAGACCTTTGGCAAAAAGTTCTAACGCCCACCCAAAAATGAATCGTTTCCTTTTCTACTTTTCGCTTTGTTGTCTCCTCCTTGGATGTTCAGAACAAGAGCATGTTGACCTTATCATCCACAATGCGACAATTTACACAGTAGACGATGCCTTTTCCAAGGCCGAAGCCGTAGCTATTAAAGATGGTAAAATTGTTGAAGTTGGGGCGGAGCATCAAATCATGAACGCTTATGTGGCAAAGGAAGTGGTCGATGCTCGTCAAGGATTCTTGTATCCCGGCTTGATCGATGCGCATGCTCACATATTGGGATACGCCATCGAGCGGCAGCGACTCGATCTCACGGGAACCAAAAGCTTTGATGAAGTGCTGGACCGCATCTCAGATTATATAGCGAAGGTCAACTCCAAGTGGGTACAAGGCCGAGGATGGGACCAAAACGATTGGGAAGCAAAGGAATTCCCGACCAACGACACGCTCAGCACCTTGTTTCCCGATCATTACGTCGCACTCAAGCGCGTGGACGGCCACGCCTATTTTGTCAGTGACAATGTGCTTCAACTTGCTGGCATCGATGGCACTACCACGGTGGAAGGGGGCAAAATAATCCTATCCAATGGCAAGCCTACGGGCGTTTTGATCGACGGGGCAATGCAGCTGGTAAAAGACATAACACCTAAACCGGACAAGGAATTTAAGAGCACTGCTTTATTGAACGCTCAACAGAAATGCTTCGAAGCTGGTCTCACCTCGGTATGTGACGCAGGACTGGATGTGGAGGATGTAGCACTGATCGATAGCTTGCACCAGCACGGTTTGAAAATTCGCGTGTACGCAATGTATTCTGCTGCTCCAGAATTGATGGACAACATGGCCCAGTACTCTATACAAACCAACCGACTTACTGCCAAGTCGATCAAGGTTTATGCTGACGGGGCCCTTGGGTCACGCGGTGCTAAATTGCTCCAACCTTATGTGGATGATACATTGAACAGTGGATTGATGATTACGCCATCTGACTCCATTCGTCAATGGGCCGAAGCTTGTTTCAAAGCTGGGTTTCAACTGAATGTGCATTGCATTGGAGATGGCGCCAACAGGGCAACCTTGGACGTCATGGGCGATGTCTTAAAAGGAACAAACGATCGACGTTGGAGAATTGAGCACGCGCAAGTTGTGCACCCAGACGACCGCGCCAAGTTCGGGCAGTTTACAATACTACCGTCCATGCAGCCTACCCATGCAACTTCAGACATGTACTGGGCAGAAAAACGACTCGGAGCTGATCGCATCAGCCATGCCTACGCTTTGAGAAGCCTGATGCTCCAAAACGGTATGATCCCGTTGGGTACTGATTTTCCAGTAGAGAACATTTCACCCATCGCCACCTTTTTCGCGGCTACCGTTCGTAGGGATGGAGAGGGATTCCCGCCGGGAGGCTTTAATTCCGAAGAAAAATTGAGTAGAGAAGAAGCACTCAGGGGCATGACCATCTGGGCAGCGGTAGCTAATTTCGAAGAAGCATCGAGGGGCAGTATCGAGGTGGGGAAATTCGCGGATGTCGTCCTTATGGACAGAGATTTGATGAAGTGCGACGAAAATGAAATCTTGGGAACAAAAATTTTAAGGACTTGGTTAAACGGAGAATTGGTTCATGAACAATAGTATGAAGAACATATGGCTCATCTTGGCCTTTACCACTTCGGTTGGCGCTGGATATGCTCAGGATGACCTGTTCAAGCTGTGGCCTGACTCCACCCTAGCCAAGGCGAATTCGGCCAGAGACGTGGGGTACATGTCGGCGGAAGAGAAGGAAGCCATTTATTACATGAACCTCGTGCGCATCAACCCTTCGTTGTTTTCAGAGACTTTTTTGAAGGATTTCCTTAAAGAAAAGGGAATCAAAAAAGACAAAGAAGTGAAGGGCCTGATGGACGAATTGGAAAAGACCGATAAAATGAACGTGTTGAGACCTAATGAACAATTGACGGCGTTTGCTAGAGCCCATGCAAATGACATGGGACAATCTGGCCGAACAGGTCACAACGCTTCGGATGGAGCTACATTCAGGAGCCGCATTGAGCCCTTGCAAGCCCAATTTTCAGCGATCAACGAAAACTGCAACTACGGAAATGAAAAAGGCATAGATGCGGTAATCGACTTATTGATCGATCGCAATGTACCGAATCTGGGACATAGAAAGAACATCCTCGACGCTGAAATGGAACTGGTCGGAGTTGCGATAGAGCCTCACAAACGATGGCGGTTTAATTGCGTCCAAGATTTCGGAACTAAGAAGAAATAATGGTTGCGCAAACGGCTGGGTAGCTTAAATTTGAGAACAAACGCAATCTCAAAGACCATGGAAGTCTCACGCCTCTTCGATATACCTTACTACCAACTTTCTAAATTTCCCAAGGAAGACTCACTCGCCGCCAAACGCGATGGAAAATGGGTGCCTACTTCCACGAAATCATTCATCGATCAAGGAATGATGGTAGCCAAAGCGCTCGTAAGCCTTGGCATAGGACCAGGCGATAAGGTCGCGTTGATCTCGAATAACCGGCCAGAGTGGAACATCACGGATCTCGGAATACAAATGGCCGGGGCGATTTCCGTTCCGATCTATCCGACCATTTCACCGAGCGATTACAAGTTCATATTCAACGATGCTGAAGTCAAGGTATGTTTTGTCAGCTCGGACGATTTGTTGGCTAAGGTCAACCAAATCAAAGACGAAGTCCCTACCCTCAACCACCTGGTCTCGTTCGAATCGATAGAAGGCACTCAGCATTTTGACGATTTTAAAATATTGGGAGAACCGACCCCGACGGACGAAATCGAACGAAGAAAATCCGCGGTTAACCCCTCCGACTTGGCGACGCTCATTTATACCAGCGGAACTACGGGCAGTCCAAAAGGAGTCATGCTTTCGCACGATAACATCGTATCTAACGTACACGGTTCCCGTGAACGACTTCCGGTAGATGAGCATTCGAAGGCGGTGAGTTTTCTCCCTTTGTGCCACATTTATGAGCGCATGGTATTGTATCTATTCATGTACACAGGGGTATCTATCTACTACGCCGAATCCATGGAAACAATTGGTGACAATATCAGAGAAGTTAAGCCACAGGTTTTCACTGCCGTGCCAAGGCTGTTGGAAAAAGTCTTCGACAAGATCATGGCGAAAGGATCGGAGCTCACAGGAATCAAAAAGGCACTCTTTTTCTGGGCGGTGGCCTTGGCCGAAAAATGGGAACCCTACGGTCAAAACGGAGCGATCTATGAATTGCAATTGAAGATAGCCAACAAACTGATTTTCAGTAAGTGGAGAGAAGCACTTGGTGGCAATGTTAAGGCCGTCGCAAGTGGAAGCGCCGCACTGCAGCCCAGACTGGCACGTATTTTCAACGCTGCACAAATCCCTGTCCTGGAAGGATACGGCTTGACAGAAACCTCCCCTGTGGCCTCGGTCAACTCCTTTGATAATAAAGGCTTCATGATCGGCACCACGGGCAGAAAGCTGTACAACGTAGACATAAAAATTGCTGAGGATGGAGAAATCCTCATCAAGGGACCCAATGTAATGATGGGTTATTACAAACGAGAAGACCTGACCAAAGAAGTCATTTCTGAAGACGGGTGGTTTCACACTGGCGACATTGGTGAATTGGTAAACGGCGAATTCGTAAAGATTACCGACCGGAAGAAGGAAATTTTCAAAACCTCCGGTGGGAAATACATCGCTCCTCAACCGATGGAAAACGTTTTCAAGGCGTCGCGCTTCATCGATCAAATCATGGTGATTGGTGAAAATGAAAAACACCCCGCAGCGCTGATCGTTCCTGATTTGGAATTTTGCAAAGAGTGGTGCAAGCGTCATAGTGGCGCATGCGAGACGGTCCAAGAAATGTCCTCGAACGGCAAATTAAAGGAGCGCATCTGGGAAGAAATCAATCAGTTCAATCAACAATTTGGCAATTTCGAACAGATCAAAAAAATAGAATTGTGTTCCAATGCTTGGACAATCGAAACGGGTGAGATGACTCCTTCCCTCAAACTAAAGCGAAAAGCCATCATGGCAAAATATGCACATCTGGTTGAGAAAATTTACCGCGACGCCTAAACTGCTCGCCTTCTTTGGTACTCTCCTACTGATTGTCTCGTCGCCAAAACTCGCAATGGGCCAATCATCGAACGAAGACGACCCAGAAGGACCTTCATTTTATTCAAGTGTCAACGGAGGATTCGGCCTTTTGTATGGAGGGTTCGGAGGAAGCATCGAAGGCGGCATGGGACACTTTGCGGGATTTGGCTCCCTAGGCTACGCAACGAAGCGAAGCATTGATACGTTGACCATCGCTCCTTCGGTCAATTATCACCTTGGCGTTCGCTACTACTTTAATGTGGGAAACGAAGTTTTCTTTCCGCGGGTTGGCTTGGGTTTCGGCTGGATATCTAACTACTACACCGAGGCAATTGCCAGCTCCGAATACGATCAAAACGTAAAAGGCCTGAGCCTACACCTAGGCGCTCAATTTTACACCTTTGAGGGCTTGGTCTTTAATTTTGATGTAGCCATGTCTTCGAAATTTGTGATCACAGCGCCGGAAAGTCATCCGCACTTCTTCCCTTTTTACATCCGACCTTGCATAGGAATTGGCTACGACCTCTCCAACCTCTTCGGAGAAGAAAATGGATCGAAACGCATCAAGAACAAAGAAATTGATCCCTTTGGAGGTTGACTCAAGACACCGCCAAGTAGACCGCAAGAAGCATCAACATGAGTAAGGCCAACAGGCCAATCCACGCAAAACCCGTCAATCCTGATGCACTGCTGAACTGAGCATCCAAGCGTGATTCTTCCACTTCTTGAACGATGGAATGCACCACTTCATATTGATTGGGTTGGCTCACATCGACGATGCGATCCACACCCGCCTTTTCAAGGAGTACCCGCTGATCTTTTGCAGTGGATTGCAGGAGGGCGATGACTTTCAAATCCCTACGATTAGAAGTGGCTTCCAACACCGACGTGATGTCTAATTCCATCGCCTCATCTTCCATGATCACAAGGATGGCACTCCTGTTCGCCTTGATCGCTTTTATCGTTTCAGCGGTAGAATGAACCACTGTAGCCTTGGCGATTTCGGCATTATCTGTAAGGTATTTCGCCAGCAACATTAAAGCTCCTTCATCGGCTCCGGCCAGGGTAATATGGAGCGTTCGTGCCATGAATCGGTCAGAGCAGGGCGTTCTCCAGTTGATGTTGCGAAAAAAGCATTTTAATCACCCCGTCTGAAACCCCAATTTTGGGGACAAATGCCACCGAGCACTTACCCCATCGCATGATCGACGTAAATATCTTTCCTGCAGGAACAATGACATCGGCCCGGTCGGGATTCAAGTACAGCTCCTCGATCAATTCATCGCTCGTCATTCCCTTCAAACGCTTATAGAGTGTATGGATCTCCTCATAGGTCAAAGGTTCACCGTATTCCTTCATCAAAAGTTTGCAGTACTTATTGATGTTTCCGCCCGACCCAATCAAGGCGATCTCTTTGTCGACATTTGCGCTGATGTCCTTGACCCAGCTCTTCATTTCATTCCATTCCTCGTCCTTTACCATGCCCATAAGCAATCGAATCGAACCAATGTTGAACGACTTGGATGTCACTGCTTTATGGTTATTGAACAAGGTCAATTCAGTACTCCCTCCCCCAACGTCCATATAGAGGTAGGTTTTATCCGCATCCATGTTGTCGCGGAGCCCATTAGCATACACAACCTCCGCTTCCTCCTTT
The DNA here is from genome assembly GCA_040221375.1 of Cryomorphaceae bacterium. GTDB lineage: Bacteria > Bacteroidota > Bacteroidia > Flavobacteriales_G > Salibacteraceae > SHAN690. The sequence goes on along the minus strand of JAVKEP010000080.1, from coordinate 13,089 downwards.
CCTGTCACAACTTCTATCCTTATCCCCGTTTCCTCAAAGACGCGATTCACCACTTCCGTTCGATTCTCCGCTTCTCTAAAGGCAGAAGTGGCAATAGCCCGCATTTTTTGAGGACGATACACATCCAATAGATGTTTGAAGGCTTGCATGGCGTTTACAAAATCTTCGATTTTCTCTGAAGTAAGGCGGCGTTTTAAGAAAGCATCCGCTCCCAAACGGATCGGCACACGGACCAAGGACTGTTTTTTAAAAGTGACCCTTGCGCCATTTTCGAAGACATTACTTACCAATAATCTCACAGCATTGGATCCAATGTCGATCGCTGCGAATTGATACGTTCTCATTCTGAGTTGCTCTTTTTCTTGTAGTAACGGTGAATTTCGTACTGAGACCGAACTTCTTGGTCTTTCTTATCCTTGACAACGATGTACTGGCCGTCAGCCTGCAGCCTTCTGGCTTTTACGTTATCTAAGAACTGAATGTTCAGTATATCATCGATCTCCTTTTTGATGGAAGAGTCGTGTACCGGACAAGTAACTTCTATTCGCCGATCCAGATTGCGCACCATCCAATCGGCACTGCTGATGTAATAGAGTGGATGTCCTGAGTTACAGAATATGTAGCATCGCGCGTGTTCCAAGAATCGATCGATGATGCTGATGACTTCTATGTTTTCGCTCATGCCGGGAACACCTGGGACCAACGAACAGATTCCGCGCACGATGAGACGCACACGCACTCCTGCCCTGCTGGCTTGGTACAGTTTTACGATGAGGTTCTTGTCTACTAGGCTGTTCAGCTTGAGTACGATATATGCTTCTTTGCCTGCCTTCGCACTCCGAATCTCTTTGTTGATCATTCTGACCAAGCGGTTCCTGAGGTAAAATGGAGACAATACCAACTCTTTGAATCGGTAATTAGGCCAGATTGCATTCTCGAACAGATCAAAAACCTTTTGCACCTCAGAAGTGATCTCTTTCTTCGCTGAAAAAAGTGAAAAGTCCCCATAGAGTGTGGCCGTTCCTTCGTGGAAGTTACCCGTTCCTACTTTGGCGTAGTGTACATCTTGCCCATTTTCTTTGCGCGTGATCAACATGATCTTTCCGTGCACCTTCATCCCTGGAAAACCGAAAAACACCTTAACCCCTTCGTCCTCTAGAATGTTTGACCAATAAATATTGTTTTCTTCATCAAAGCGAGCCTGTAGTTCAAACACCACGATCACCTTTTTTCCATTCCGTGCTGCGTTGATGAGCGCGTTGACAATCTTACTCCGGCTCGCAACCCGATACAGGCAAATTCGTACGGTTTTTACATCTGGGTCTAGCGCAGCTTCTTTCAGGAAATCGATCACATGATCAAAGCTCTGATAAGGGTAATGCAGAAGCACATCCTTTTTTTTGATGGCAGTAAAGTAGGAATCGTACTTGATGAAGTGTGGATGGGGGCTTGGCACAAGCTTCTCGTAATATGCCTTCTTCATACTCACCTTAGGAAAGTTCATCAGGTCTTTAAAATTGTGGTAGCGCCCTCCTGGGATGAATGCATCCTCATCCGTGGTCAACGACATCTTCTTCGTGAGGTAGCGCTGCATCTCTTTAGGCATCGTAGCATCAAAGACGAAACGTACTGGAGCTCCTCGACGCCTTTGCTTCAAACTTTTCTTCATCTTCTCGAGGAAGCTCTTAGAAATATCATTGTCTAAATCCAACTCCGCGTCTCGGGTAATCTTGAAGGTATAGGCATCTACAGCATTGGGTCGAAAGACCTCAAACACCTTCATTAAATTATGCCGAATGACATCATCCAGAATGATGATGTATTTCTTACCATCCTCCTCGGGTAAGGTGATGAATCTTGGAAGGCTCATGGGGACTTCTATCAGCGCGTACTGATCCGCCTTTTTCTTCCCTTTTGTCACCGCCAGTAAGACAGCGAGGTAAATTGCCTTGTCGCGCAGATGTGGAAATTGCTTCACCTGATCCAACATGATCGGGGACACCAGTGGGTCTACTTTTTCATTGTAATACTGAGCCACCCAATCTTGCTGATCTTTGCTCAATTGATCTTCATTGACAAAAAAGAGGTTCTTGGTCTCCAATTCGTTTAGAATGTCTTGGTAGATCCGCTCGTACTTCTGTTGTTGGCCCATGGTCAATCTCTGAATCTTGGCCAAGATATCTCGCGGATCATCTTCAGTCTCCTCAATTTTTTCATTCAGGGCAGCCCACCGCTTAACTGAAGCCACTCTGACGCGAAAAAACTCATCTCTGTTATTCGAAAAAATTCCGAGGAATTTAAGCCGTTCCAAGACTGGCACACTTTCATCAGCTGCCTCATTGAGCACTCTATCATTGAATGCCAACCAGCTAATTTCTCTATTAATGATGTGATTTTTCTGACCCATGCTAAAATGTGCAGCTAAGGTACAACGAGAGTTAACGAAAGGCATCGACGGGCAAAGAAAGACTTGATAATCCAGTTCAAGATCCAGTCCCAAGGCAATATTCATCGATAGAATTTAGTTGAAAACTCTGTTGATAAGGATTGCCCCTCCTACCGGAACACCCCCTAAATATGGGCATACCTTTGGCTACACCACAGGAAAACCCATCGTTAGGAACAGATGTTTACCATATTCAAAAAGAAAAGACTAACCGAAGACCAACTAGCAAACTTCTTTGTGAATTCGATTCTTCGCCTAGTTGAGGAAGGCTTCGCTGACGTTACGGAGATCATCAATAACGATCCTGAATTTTTGAAGAGACCCAACATTGACAAGTCGGCTTCTGACAAGTTTCTCTTGGTTGTCATTGCCGGAAACATGAAACTGTTGGGCAATCATTTCGAATCCGTTAAAGACGTTCGCATCACCGAGAAAATATACCGCAAGCTCGCCGTGGCCTTAAGTGTTGACCCTATGGTTCTGAAGGAAACAATTGCCAAGTACCAATCTTGGATGAGCCGGATCAACCACCCATCAAAAAATACGCACTATGCAATGTCTAAGGGTGTGTTTTTTAAGTACGACCTCAATCAGTACCAGACGGATTATTTCCGTAACATGAATACGCCAAATCCGATCTTTCTCAAGCGCCTAGATGAAATCATCCACCAATTCATCTTTGATTGGGATGAAGTAAGAGAAAAGTACCGCGTAGTAGAGAACTAATCGAGGTTAAAATATCCTGACGCCATTTTTCGTACTTCTTCGCCAATTGCTAGGCATGCCGTAGCTGCGGGGCTTGGCGCATTGAGTACATGAATGCAATTGTCTTTGTACTCAATCTTAAAATCATCGATCATCTTACCGTCGTCACCGAGTGCCATTGCCCTCACTCCAGCCCGCTCCTCCGAAAGGTCATCCATCTCCAATGAAGGAATCAATTTCTGAAGGGTGTTGAGAAAGAGCTGCTTGGAAAAAGCCCGTCGGTATTCATCTAATCCATACCTCCAGTGCTTTGCAAAAAACTTCCACGTACCTGAATACAGCAATGCATCTGAAGTATCCTTGAGGCTGAAGTCGGTCTTGTGGTACCCTTCTCTTTTAAAAACAAACACGGCATTTGGCCCGCATTCCACATCGCCATCAACCATTCTTGTGAAGTGGACGCCTAGGAATGGGAACTCTGGGTTTGGAACTGGATAGATCAAATTTTTCACCTTGTGTTTACCTTGCTCGGCTAGCACATAATAGTCTCCTCGAAAGCCCAAAACGCGCATATCCAAATCTACCTTGGCCTTCAATGCGAGTCGATCTGCCTGCAGTCCACCGCAAAAGACAACGTACTTCGCCTGAATATTCCCGCGCTGCGTCTGCAGCAAAGTAGACCCTTCCGATTTTTCTACACCGGTGACCTCGTGATCCAAAAACACCTTACTTTTCTCGTGGGAACCTTCCAAGATTTCAGCCATCCGTACTGTCAAGGCTCGGTAATCGATGATGCCGGTGCAGCCTACATGCATGCCTGCTATACCGGAGCAAAATGGTTCCAATTGCTTGATTTCATCGGCATTTATTAGCGTAACGTCCTCCACTGCATTGTCCAGGGCTCTCTGATGAATCGCATCGAGTTGCCCCAACTCGCTGCGTTCCGTAGCAACAACAATCTTCCCACATATGTCATGGTCAACGCGGTTCTCCTTCGCAAATCGAACCAGCTCGCGCCTCCCCTCTACGCATAGCCTCGCTTTGTACGAGCCTGGCTTGTAGTATATGCCAGAATGAATTACACCTGAGTTGTTTCCTGTTTGATGGTCGGCCAATTTCTTCTCCTTCTCGATTACGGCGATGGAGTGATCCGGGTAGGCCAGTTGTAGCTTATAGGCCGTTGCTACGCCAACAATTCCACCGCCAACTACTGCTATATCGAATGATGCTATCAATGTATATCCAAGTTAATGTTTCGCCTCCTTCGGCAAAGGTGCAATCCTAGGATCTTTCTTCACGAAAAAGAGCAGAATCAATCCTACCAAAAAGAAGACCAGCAAGGCGAAGGCAGAGTTGCGCATGCTAGAAGTAAGCCCTTCAATCAATCCAAACAACAAGGTACCTACTACAATTCCCATTTTCTCCACTACGTCATAAAAACTGAAATAAGAAGCGTGGTCCTGGGTTTCGGGCAACAGTTTGGAGTAGGTAGATCGAGACAGCGCTTGAATGCCACCCATCACGAGCCCAACCACGGATGCCAACATGTAAAAATGCATCGGTGTTTGAATAAAGTACGCGCTCAAACAGACGAAGACCCACACAACCAACGCTGCAGCCAGCACTTTCACGTTGCCGAGTTTCTTGCTCAGTCGAGCAAACAAGTAAGCTCCCATAATTGCCACGAATTGGATGATTAAGATGCTCACAATCAGACCCGCATCACCTTGGTCTCCCCATTCAACTTCCTTCTTGGCAAATAAGACGGCCATGAGCATCACCGTTTGCACTCCCATGCTGTACACAAAAAAAGATCGGAGGAAGGCCTTCAAGTTAAATTGTTCGGAAAGCTCACCCCATACATGACGCAATTCCTGGTACCCCTTAGAAAGCATGCTTCGTTGTACCGGTTGTCTATCGTAGACATTGTCTGGCAGATAGTGATAAGTCACCTGTGCGAATCCAACCCACCAAATGGCAACCAATGGAAAAGCGAAATGAGCGGGCATGGTGTCCGTTTGAATGAGAATCAAAAGCGCGATCAGAAGCAATGCGCTGCCCAAGTAGCCGTATGCAAACCCCTGTGCACTCACCTTATCATGCATGCTAGGTTCTGCGATCTCAGGCAGAAATGCATTGTAGAACACCAAACTCCCCCAAAAACCTACGCTTGCCATCAAGACAAATATCATGGAGAATTCAAGCTGGGCTGGGTCAAAGAAGAACAGCATTGCACAGCCAAACGCCCCTACATAGCAAAACAGCTTGAGGAAGGTTTTTTTGCTGCCTGAATAATCCGCAATTCCTGACAGAATTGGCGACAGAGCGCTTACGATGAGGAAAGACAACGAAAGAACGTAACTGTAAAGCTCCGTGTTGATGAACTCCCACCCGAAAAATTGGACGTTCTCATACACTGCCCCATCAGACTGGACAACAGACGTCTTTGCCTCATAGAAAATCGGAAAAATTGAGGTCGTAATGACCAAAGGGTAAACGGAATTCGCCCAGTCATAGAAGGCCCATGCTCGGACCGTGGTAGGATCATTTCGCTTGATCATGGAGGATAGCGAAAATAAAAAGCCCCGAGTTCTTCGGGGCTTTTATGTGAATTATTTAATGCGAGGCTTATTCTTTGCTAATCACTTCAAACACCACGCGTCGGTTTTGTGCTTGTCCTGCAGGTGTTACATCATCGGTTGCAGGATCAAAATCTTGCACGCCAACTACGAGAATCTTATTCGGGTAGGCACCCAACTCTACCAATTTGTCCTTAACAGACTGTGCTCTTTGCTGAGATACATCTCCCGTCACTTTCGCCTCTTCCACTGGATCCGTATGACCAATGATTTTCACTTTGTACTTAGGATGCTCCTTGAGCAGCTTTGCAACCTTGGTCACGGCAACCATGTTGTCTTCATTGATCTTCGTGCTGGTTTCATCAAAATAGATGCGTGACATTTGAATGTCGGCGGTCACATCTACCTCCATGTCCGAACTTACTTCTTTAGAATATTGAACTTTAAGAGCGCTTCCTGAGGCGTCTACCTCGCAGTCACATTCATCAAGGCCCGCCATATTGATGACCGAAACCTCGTCGATGTAGTAGTACGCATTCCGGGTCTGTTGTCCGGTAATTCCTTTCGGTTTTTTGACCTTTCCTTCGGTGGTTTCACTTGTAGGAGCAAAATTTCCAATGGTGAGGTAGCGCTCGCCACCCGTTGCTATGAACGACTGGCAAATAGGCTCCCAAACAAACTGATCTTCAAAAATTCTGTTTTGAGAATGCTGTATTTGAGGCGTGATTGCATCGGCTTCGAGAGCTTCAAGATCAATTGGTTTCTCGCTAAGGTAAATACCCAGGTTATTGCACGAATACTTCGACAGCATCGCCAACATCACATGCATTTTCACGCAATAAACCTTCTCCTCCTCGAGCGGCGAATAGAGTTTTACCTGTAAATAAGTTCTGGGCTCCGCATCTTTATAAGAATACATGACCACTCCTGCGTAGCCTTCGCCAGAAAACGGATCAGCCTCGCCATAAACGTTTGATGGTACGCCCCAATCTTCGCCTTTGCTCCTTGGATTAAAGAGGTCTGGTTTATTGTCTGTTAAGGATACCCATGGCTCGGCAAGTTCAATGGATCCAGCTTCCTTAATTTTCTTTTCAGGGTCCTCAAATCCATAATTCGGCACAAGATTTCCTTGAGCAAAAGCGCTCATCGAAACTAATAGAATAGCCAGGGTATATAAAATTGACTTCATGTTCTTTAATTTGGGTTGTTGCTTGATTTGATCGTGTCTATGAAAAGCTTGACTTTCTTCCAATCCGTGTCTGGGTAAACACCATGGCCTAAGTTAGCAATGTGGCCACCTGTGCCGAATGAACTTAACATCTCGTTAGTTTTTTGAACGATGACTTCGTCCTCTGCATAAAGCACAGTGGGATCCAAATTTCCTTGGAGGACTTTGGAAGGATTCAGAGATCGTACAGCGCTCGGCTCCATGGTCCAATCCAATCCAATCGTATTGTATGAAGATGTCATCAACTCCTCCATTGCAAAATGCGCGCCTTTTGCGAAAACGATGCGAGGAACATCATCAACCTCTGTTGCTATTCTCTCTAAATACGGCATGCAAAACTCTTTGTACAATGAATTGCTGAGGACACCTGCCCAAGAATCAAATACCTGGTACAACGAAACCCCAGCTTCCACCTGAAGCTTTAAATATGCGATGGTAGATTCTGTAATTTTTTCCAGCAGTGCATGCGACTCTCTAGGATACATCTGCAGCCATTTGCGCGCATTGGAGAAGGTCTTGCTGCCCTGTCCTTCGATCATGTAGCACATGATCGTAAAAGGTGCCCCGGCGAAGCCGATCACAGGCACACGGCCATTCAAACGTCTTCGAGTCTCGGTAATCGCGTCATAGACATACTGAAGCTCGCTTCCATCTGCGGTCCTCAAAGATTTGATGTCTCCCTCCGATTTTATCACCCGAGGAAAATGTGGGCCTTTTCCCTTGATCATCTCGTAGGGTAGCCCCATGGCTTCTGGAATCACCAGGATATCCGAGAAGATGATAGCAGCGTCCACTCCGAGTATATCTACGGGTTGAACGGTCACCTCTGCAGCGAGGTCAGGCGTTTCAACAAGTTCTTTGAAACCAGAAAGGCTAGCGCGGAGTGCACGGTATTCAGGAAGGATACGCCCTGCTTGACGCATCACCCAAATCGGACTCCGTTCTGTTTGCTCGCCCTTTGCGGCGCGTATGATTAGATCGTTTTGCACAGGTAAATAAGGCAATTAGAATACCAATCGCCTATGGATTATAAGATTAAGATTGCTTTTGCTGCTTGATCAAATTGAGCGCGCTTCCCGCTTTAAACCACGCAATTTGCGCGGCATTGTAGGTGTGATTCAGTTTGACAGTCTCCTTGCTGCCATCCGCGTGCACTAGTTCAAGCGCAAGCTGACGATCTGGAGCGAATGAAGCTAAATCGACGAAATTGAATGTATCGTCTTCCTTCACCTTATCATAGTCGGATTCGTTGGCGAAGGTCAATCCAAGCATTCCCTGCTTCTTCAAATTGGTCTCGTGGATTCGCGCAAAAGACTTTACAATAACGGCGATGACTCCGAGGTGACGAGGCTCCATGGCCGCATGCTCTCTCGAAGAGCCTTCACCGTAATTATGATCCCCGACAACGATCGAAGGCACACCTGCTTTCTTATATGCACGAGCTGATGCCGGAACTTCCATCTTTTCTCCAGTAAGTTGGTTCACTACTTCGTTGGTAGCTCCGCCAAATGCGTTGACTGCACCGATCAGTAGATTATTTGAGATGTTATCCAAATGCCCTCTGTAACGCAGCCAAGGTCCTGCCATCGAGATGTGATCGGTTGTGCATTTTCCAAACGCTTTGATCAACAACCTTGCTCCCAAAATATTTGACCCGTCCCAAGCTGAAAATGGCTCAAGCAATTGAAGCCGTGCGCTGTCTGGCTTGACATTGATCGTTACGTGACTTCCGTCGGCAGCGGGAGCTTGGTACCCAGGGTCTTCAACATCGAAGCCTTTGGGTGGAAGTTCAAAGCCAGTTGGCGTTTCGAATCGCACTTCTTCGCCTTTATCGTTGATCAATGAATCGGTCAACGGGTTAAAATCCAAACGTCCGCTGATCGCAATCGCAGCCACCATTTCTGGGGAAGTCACAAAGGCGTGGGTGTTCGGATTTCCGTCTGCCCGTTTCGAGAAGTTTCGGTTGAAGGAATGTACGATGCTGTTCCTTTTCTGCTCGTCCGCGCCTGATCTAGCCCATTGACCTATGCATGGGCCGCAAGCATTGGTAAATATCTTCGCCCCCAAGTCTTCAAATATGCTGAGGAGACCATCTCGTTCGGTGGTATAACGCACTTGCTCGGAACCCGGGTTAATCCCAAACTCCGCCTTTGGCTTTAAGCCTTTCTCATACGCTTGCTTGGCAATGGAGGCTGCCCTAGAAAGGTCTTCATAAGAACTATTGGTACACGATCCGATCAAGCCCCATTCAATGGTTTGAGGCCAATCCTTGTCTTTCAGCACTTCTTTCATCTTGGAAACAGGCGTAGCAAGATCCGGCGTGAACGGGCCATTGACATGCGGCTCAAGTTCGCTCAAGTTTATTTCAATGACTTGATCAAAGTACTTTTCTGGATTCGCATACACCTCGGGGTCACCGGTCAAATGTTCTGCAACTTCGTCGGCCAATGAAACCACCTCTGCGCGACCCGTTGCCGTCAGGTAGCGTCGCATGCTATCGTCATATCCGAACGTCGAAGTTGTCGCACCAATCTCGGCTCCCATATTGCAAATGGTTCCTTTTCCAGTACACGACATCGACTCGGCACCTTCGCCAAAATACTCAACGATGCAGCCTGTACCACCTTTAACAGTAAGAATTCCAGCAACTTTCAAAATGACGTCCTTCGGAGCTGTCCAACCACTCAATTTCCCAGTAAGTTTTACCCCGATAAGTCTAGGAAATTTCAATTCCCAAGCCATGCCGGCCATCACGTCCACCGCGTCCGCGCCTCCTACACCGATCGCCACCATGCCGAGTCCACCCGCATTGACCGTATGGCTATCTGTTCCAATCATCATTCCCCCGGGGAAGGCATAGTTTTCGAGGACCACTTGATGAATGATCCCTGCTCCAGGCTTCCAGAATCCGATTCCATATTTGTTTGAAACCGAAGAGAGGAAGTTGAATACCTCGTTGTTTTTATTGATCGATTCTTGTAGATCTTTATCTGCGCCCAATCGGGCCTGAATGAGGTGGTCTGCGTGAACCGTTGATGGAACCGCCACTTTCTGCTTGCCAGCCTGCATGAATTGAAGCAAAGCCATTTGAGCTGTAGCATCTTGCATGGCTACACGGTCTGGTGCAAAATCGACATAACTTTTGCCCCTGGCAAATGCTTGATCAGCCTCTCCTTCCCAAAGATGGGCATAGAGAATCTTCTCAGAGAGGGTTAATGGTTTGTCGAGAATTTTTCGTGCTGCAGCAATGCGTTGAGGAAATCGCTGATACACAGCCTTTATCATATCGAGATCAAAGATCATGTCTGTGATTTTTAGTGTTCACAATATTAAGACTTGGGAACGGTGATTGTATGGTAGAAACAAAAAAAGGGAAGCCCATCGACTCCCCTTTTTTATGTATTTCTAGTTTCAATTACTCGCCAACTACTTCGAATGAAATGGTCTCAACCACATCTCTGTGGAAGGTTACTTCAGCTTGGTAGGTTCCAATCGCCTTGATCGAATCGCCGGTAATCTTGATGTTCTTTCGATCAAGATCAACGCCGAGCTTAGCGATCTCTTCCGCGAGTTGAATGTTATTAACGGACCCAAAGATCTTTCCTGACTCCCCTACTTTGGCACCGACCTTAATGGTCATGTCCTTGAGCTTGGTAGCCATTTTAAGTGCAGATTCACGCTCCTTTTCTACACGCTTCGCTCGCTGACGAACGGTTTCTGCGTGCACCTTCTTAGCAGAAGTGGTAGCGAGAACGGCAAATCCTTTTGGAATAAGAAAGTTACGACCATAACCATCTTTTACTTCAACTAAGTCATCCTTGTAACCTAGTTTTTCAATGTCTTGTTTTAGAATTACTTCCATGATCGTATCTATTTATTTCAGCATGTCAGTAACGTAAGGCATCAGAGCGAGGTGACGTGCACGCTTTACAGCTTGAGACACCTTTCGCTGATACTTCACTGAAGTACCGGTAATTCTTCTTGGGAGGAGTTTTCCTTGCTCGTTTACAAAGCGTAAAAGAAAATCTCCGTCCTTGTAATCGACGTATTTGATGCCCGCCTTCTTGAACCAACAATACTTTTCTTTCTTGGTCTCAATCTGTATCGGGGTTAAATATCTGATATCATCTGCCATCTTTCCTGGTATTAAGCGTTAGCGGTTTTCTTTGACTTATTTCTCCTGCCCTCGGCGAAAGCAACGTGGTGCTTGTCCATCCTTACAGTAAGAAAACGCATGATGCGCTCATCACGGATGAGTTCCGTTTCGAGTGGACTGATAACCTCAGCCGCAGCTTCGAATTCAATCAAGTGGTAGAATCCAGTGGACTTCTTCTGGATAGGATAGGCCAATTTTTTTAGGCCCCAATTCTCTTGATGCGTGACACTTGCGCCCTGCTTCTTGAGGTAATCTGTGTATTTCTTGACTGCTTCCTTTGTCTGGTCCTCAGACAAAACGGGAGTTAAAATGAAAACAGTCTCATAACGATTTGACATGTTGTTATAACGTTTTAAAAATGGGGCGCAAAGATACAAACTCCACATCATCAAACAAGTGAGCAATAAAAAAAGGCCACGCTAGCGGCCTCTTTATCATTCTTGATGACGAAGAAATCATTCCAAAACGACAATAGGAACTTCCTTCATCTCTCCATTGAGCACCATCCTCAAGATGTAGGAGCCACTGGAAACCCCTTCTGGGAGCTGGATTGTATGTTCGTGCCCTGAGCGAGAAAGTGGAAATGCCGCTACCGATCTGCCACCGATATCAATCATCTCTATTTTGTTGGGCATGCCCTCAGAGTTTGCAAATCGTAACGTGAAATGCGATTGTATTGGGTTCGGATAAATGGCCACCCCATCCTCTCGAACGATGTCCTCTACGGAAGTCGGCCAAATCTTCGCCTTCGCGTCGTCTGAACCTTTGCACCCGTTGAGATCAGTTACCGTACACGTAAATGTTCCTGAGGAAAATACGTCTAAAAACTGCGTGGTCTTTCCCGTGTTCCAGAAGTAAGAAAGATAGCCAGATCCGGCGTTCAGCTGAACTGGCGCCAGTCCTTGCTTGTTTACGATGTTCGGCGTCGGGTTGTCAACTACTTCCGTAATGGAAGCAGATTTTGAGGCCGTGCAGCCCTTGAAATCCGTCACCGTAACGCTGACTGTGATCTGCGTAGTCACTGGCCTCAACTGACCTGTTGAACCATCGTCCCAAATGTACGATACGAACGGTCCTCCTGCATTGAAAAGGAAGGTCGCTCCATCGCAGAGTACCGTATCAAATATGGTTATGACTGGGAGTGGATTCACCTCCAATTCTACTTCATCCGAACCTGTACATCCATTTGCGTCTGTTACCGTCACAGAGTACGTTCCCGGCGTAGTGACGGTGTATGTTTGGGTAGTCGCACCAGTACTCCAAGCATAGGAAGCTCCACTTCCGGCGTCAAGCACATACTCACCACACACTGTAGTATCGGGTCCTAGGTTTGGAGTTGGATTTGGGTGAACTACCACGTTCACCTCACCTCCGAAGGTTCCAGAATCTCCAGCACATCCCGATGCGTCGGTGAGTGCGATGATCTCATAATCACCGCCCGTTGTTGCAAAAGCAACATAAGGACTGGAAACATTACCTGCAGTGAAGTTGGTGGTCCCATTTGTGTACGTACAATTCCATGTGCTGGTGCCAGTAAATTCGAATTCGAGCTCAATCAATTCTCCTTGACAGTATTCACCCCCACCTCCAACGATTGCACCGCCAGGGATTGGGTAAGCCAAAATATCTCCAGATAAAGTATCGTTCGCAGCATTCACGTCGCCGCTATTGTCAACCTGCACTTGAAATTCCCAATAACCGCCGTTGGACGAACTGAACGACAACACCTCAGCGGTATCGCAGGCACAAACGGCAAGGGTATCAGGATAGGAATAAACCACCTGTGAACCATTGGTGTCGACCAGCACATCAAATCCGTATTTCTCTTCGATGCTATTATTGCACAACACCGCATTCAACGTTTGGGAAGTACTTCCACATGTACTGTCTTCGTAAATTACATCGACCAGTACAATGTCATTCGACTCAGCAATGATGATGTCATCAAACCCAAACCCCTCATTGGTTCCCGAAG
>JAVKEP010000079.1:0-25008 GCA_040221375.1 Cryomorphaceae bacterium | reverse complement strand
TGCTGTGGAAGGCAGCAGTAACCAAGTTGATGTCGCTGTCTACGATCACAATTCCGATGGTCTCTTGGGTTCCTTTTACGATGTCTGGATTGTTCATACTCCTGCGGTGATAGACCTGGCAGTGAACCTTGTCGCACAATTGAAACCCTTCAGCTTCGTGCCTTCTTCTGTTGTTTAATGCATACGTTCTGCAGATCACTGCTTGCACTTTGTAATACTCTTTGGGTTCCTTGATGCCGGCTTCCCCCTCAATCACTCCTGCTACGTAGTGCTCGATGTACACTTCGTTGGTGATCCTCAATTTTCCCTGAACGGGTTTGAAGGTAAAGTTGTCGTTGTACTCGTGGAGTTCTTTGTCGTCTTTTGGCTGGATTTTGAGGCTGCTTCCCCAAACCATGCGCTTGATCTCTACATTATAATACTTACCCAAGTCTTGGGTAATCGTCCTGACATGGATCAATCCATCCAAGTTAAGGATGCGGACGATTGTGTTTTCCTTGAGTTCAGCGATCAACTTACCGTTTCCATAAACGGAATAACTGCCCAAGCTGGTTTGAACCGTTACTTCACTCGGCTCATTGCCCCAAAAGAGCCCAATGCTGAGCACCTTATTGGAGGCTGAAGCAATCAAATTCAGCGAAAGAAAGAGTAGGAAGAATGATGCTCGCATGTGAGGCAAAAATACCGGCTGACGAAGGGGCCAAGAAGTCAAGGCCCAATGATTTTCAACAATCGGCTTGCAACAAAGCGGGATGCACCTTTTTCTCCGAGTTTCTCCTTGAGCGCGGCGTACGCGGTCAGCACCGTTGCCCTAGATTCACCGTCTGCGAGCACCTTCTTCAATTCCTTTTCCAGGTTCTTCGAATTCACTTGGTCCTGAATGAGTTCTTTCACCACTTCTCGGTCCATGATCAAGTTGACTAAGCTGATGAACTTCACCTTAATCAACTGACGTGCTATCCAAACACTGAGTGGATTGGCTTTGTATACCACTACCTGAGGCGCGCCGATGAGTGCAGTTTCCAAGGTGGCGGTACCAGACGTTACGATCGCAGCTTCCGAGAGCGAAAGCAGGTCGTACGTGTTTCCTTCGATCACCGAGACGCTGTTAGGCAGTTGGCTGTACAATGAAGCCGGTTGCCATGTCACTTTCGAGACGACGAATTGATGATCGGGGAATTGAGGAATGATCTCCGCAATTGGGGTGAGCAGGAGGCTAATCTCTTGCTTTCTACTTCCTGGTAACAATGCGATGATCGGGCGCTCATCGAGTCCGTGTTTAGCGCGGAATTGGAGCGGATCGACGTGAATGTGTTTGAGCTCGTCGAGAAGGGGATGGCCAACGTATTCAGCGGGCACACCGTGCTTTTCATAAAACGCTTTCTCGAACGGCAAAATGACGAACACGTGGTCGATGTATTTCTTGATTTTTTGCACCCTAGATTCTTTCCAAGCCCATATCTGCGGAGAGATGTAGTATGCAACGGGAATGCCCATTTCCTTGACGCGTTTGGCCATCCTTAGGTTGAATCCGGGATAGTCCATCAATACCACAAGATCCGGCTGAAACGTGCGGATATGTTCAGTACAGAGGTCGAAATTTTTTAAGATAGTGCGCAAATTGACCGCCACTTCTACGAAACCCATGAAGGCGAGATCATCGATGTGTTTCAGCACCTCGGCGCCGGCCGCCTTCATCCGATCTCCTCCCCAACATTGAATGGATAGTGCGCTGTCCTGCGCCAACAATTCTGTCACGAGATTACTGCCATGCAGGTCGCCACTCGGTTCGCCCGTGATGATGAAGATCTTATGCGACATACTTGAAATAGATAACAAAGGGAGCGTACATCAAGGTGCCACCGATTACGCCTTGCGCCAATCGAAGCATATCGAAGCGCGTTCCTGCATAGAAAAAAACGAGGTTGAAGATGAGGCTGACGGATATAATAGAACCGTGGGTGTGAGAAGAGTTTTGAATGAATCGAACAAAGTTCTCCAACGGCATATGCGTAGAGGTGAACAAATAGAAAAACAAGAATCCAAATGCTGGGCCTATCAAACCGAGGACAATCCCCACCCACAAGCGATCCAGTCGTGCAGCTATGGAATCCATTGAGAGATTGTTTTGAGGATTTCGTGGTGGGTCAGGTCATAGGATACCGGAACCACCGAAACGTATCCATTCTGTAATGCGTACAAATCGGTGTCTTCTTCGTGTTCTTCGAAGGGTTGAAAATGCCCGGTCAACCAATAATAATCCTTTCCCGATGGGTCGGTTCTCTGATCAAATTCTTCGACCCATTTTGCATGTGCTTGACGACAGAAACGAATGCCCTTGATCATTTCCAGTGGCAGTTTTGGTATGTTGACGTTCAAACAGAAATTCAATTTTTCCTTGGAAAGCACCAGTTGAAGCATTTCCTTGACATAGTGTTTGGAGGCTTCAAAATCGGCCTCTACACTGTGATCGAGCAAAGAGAACCCGATTGATGGAACGCCCTCAATGTATCCTTCTAACGCTGCGCTCATGGTGCCCGAGTAAATGACGTTGATGCTGGCGTTAGAACCGTGGTTGATGCCAGAAACGATAAGGTCTGGCCTTCGGTCCAAGATGACGTCTAAGGCAATTTTTACGCAATCAACAGGAGTTCCAGTGCATTGGTACCCAACGTACGCGCCATCTGCGGGCATTTTTTCCATCCGCAAGGTCGAATTGATCGTAATCGCGTGTCCCATTCCGCTTTGGGGTTTGTCTGGGGCGATTTTGATCACATCGCCAAATTCCATCGCTACCTCGGTCAATGCTTTAATTCCTGGCGCGTAATAGCCATCGTCGTTTGTAACTAAGATCAGCGGTCTTTTGGACATATTGGGATTTTAAAGTTGGATTGCGAATCTAGAAAACGCCAAGTTGAAAATGTATTAAATTCACAACCAAAATCCAGAAACGCAACATGAGACAATACAGTACCCTCCTCGCGGTTTTCCTTTTCTTGGCTTCGCCTGTACTCGCTCAAGCACCTCGGACCGTTTTGCTTGAGATCACTGAGTCTACTTGGGATGTCAACACTTCTTCGGTCATTTGTGCCAAGGAGGAAATCAAAGCACTGTACCCTGACGATGTCGCCATCATATCCTACCATACGGATAACGTGGTCAACGGCGGGGATCCATTATTCAACAACGTTGCAAACAATTGGTCGGATGCCTTGGGGATCAATGCATTTGCCCGTGGATTGATCGATCGCGTGAGCTATAATGGAACCAACCTCATCAGCGTGGTGCATGAAAACTGGGCAGATACCATTGCCGCACGATTGAACAGGACTTCGATCGGACTGGTAACCATGCCTGAAGTGCTTTATGACCCAGACACTAGAGAAATTTACGCGAGGGTTCAAATCGACTTTAAGAAAGACGTCATTGAGCTGGCAGATTACCGGTTCTTTTGCTTCATCGTGCGAGATGGGATGACGGCCGATCAGCTCATCGACACGAACGCTGCGGGATGTACCGTTCTTCCAGATACAAACGATACGGCCTATAATTTTGTACATACCGACGTAGCCTTTGCTAACCCCGGAGGGGCGAGTGGTGTAGACAACATCATTCCGGTTGAAATTGACAACGGCTCACGGTTCACACGCGCCTTCACCTACAAAGTACCCAATGGAGTGAGTCTTTCGGATTTACGCGTAGTAGGCTTCGTGGCAAATTTCGGCGGACAGAATGACGTTACAGAAAACAACGTAATCAATGTGGCGAAAGCGGATGATTATACTGACTACGATTCGTCTGATGAGTCGGACCCCAACCACCCTGACAACCCTGACAATCCTAACAGCATTAAGAATCCAAGTTACTGGCCTACGGCAGTTCAGGAAGTAAAGATCGAAAGGGAATTAAAATTCTATCCGAACCCGATGGAGGAGTTGGGAATACTGGAATTTATGGTGCCCAAATCACAAATGGTATCCGTGGATGTTTATACCATGGATGGCAGGCTGGCAAAGCGAATTTACAGTCAAGAACTGGCCGCAGGAAAGCAAAAAGCAGCCGTTTCAGGATCGGGTTTGATTCCTGGATTGTACATTGTTCACGTCAAGGGAACAACCTTTGAGCGGTTTGGCCGTCTTTTAAAGCAGTAGTTCTTGAGGTGTGAGATTTCAAACTTGCAGCGCTTTAAGTGCTTGATTGTTAATATCTGACGCGTATTCGCGCACAACCATGAACTAGTATTTATATCTTTGAGAAACTCGGCAAAATGCCAATCAGACTAGAAAAACAGGGAATATGAAAAAAATCTACGCATTAGTTATTACAGCTTTACTCTCCGGAAGCGTCTTCGCACAGGGGGAGTGGATCGTTCCCCAAGAGAACGTTGGGCTGATTACCAAAATTACTGCTACGTGGTGCAATCCCTGTGGAACATGGGGGTGGGAAGCCATGGAGGGAGTGCTTGAAACTTATGGAGAAGATCACATCGTAGTATCGTTGTACGCCCCTTCTTCCAGCAAGCTTTACAATACGGCCGCCCAAGAGTTGGCCGATGAGATTGGGTATTCTGGTACGCCAAATTTCGCTGGGAATGGATTGGATAAAGGAACAAGCGTTGCGGAAGCGACTGCTATTGCAGATACGTTCGCTTCAGCGCCAACTTTGGCGGTTCCGGCATATGCCATTGAATGGGTCAATGCCGACACCATCGTCATTGAAGTAAAGACGAGATTTTTTGAGAACATCGATGGTTCTTTCTTCTTGGATGTATTCATGGTTGAAGACCACGTTATGGAAGAACAAAACGGACACACGGGTGATGTTCCTCATCACATGGTTGTTCGCAAAGGGTTCATGCCCCTCAAGGACTCAACCAACTTGATCCTATCGGGTTCGGCAGCCTCAGGTGACGAGATTTCTAAGAAGTACTTCATCGAAGTTGATTCAGAGTGGGATTGGGACGAGCTAATGATCGTAAGTACATTGTGGATGGAGAATCCGGAAGATCCGGCTGACCTTCTTTATGTGAATGGACAAAAGACTTGGCAGGAAGGTGAGTTGACCATCGGCTATGGAACCGACGCTCCGATTTACTATCCACCGCACACTTGGGCTATTGGAGTTGAAGAAGTTGAGGAGTTAGCATTCGAAATCTATCCTAACCCTGCGAAGAACAATTTGACCATCAAGCTTTCTGACGTTGCTGACGTAGAAGTTGTCTTTACTGATTTATTGGGTAAGGAGGTGTTGCATACACAATTCACTTCACGTGATTTGATCAACATCGATGTGACTGAGATGCCAGCCGGTGTTTATATGGTGCAACTCAAGACAGAAAGAGGCGATCTTTTTGACCGCGTCGTCGTCAAATAAGCATTTAAACATGACATTTTGGAGAGCCCTACCTTTCGGTGGGGCTTTTTCATGACAACATTTCTTGTGTTTCACAACGGCACGTGCCTTGTTACCTTTCCATTCAAATTATAACACAATGTATTGGATCATATTGATTGGCTTTGGTATCCTCAGTTGGGCCGTGAGCAACAGATTAAAGAAAAAATTCCGCGAGTATTCTGAAGTTCCTACCACCAGCGGATTGTCAGGGGCTGAGATCGCGGAGAAGATGCTTCGGGATAATAGCATTCACGACGTAAAGGTGCTCTCCGTCGAAGGCGAATTAACGGATCACTACAATCCGAAAAGTAAGACCATCAACCTGAGTAGGGCAGTATTTCACGGACGAAATGTCGCGGCAGCTGCGGTGGCTGCGCACGAAACGGGTCACGCCGTGCAACACGCAACTGCGTATTCAATGCTGACATTCCGTTCGGCGATGGTGCCGGTCGTAAACCTAAGCTCCAAATTGATGAACGTCATTTTTATCGTTGCCATTCTCGGTGGCGCCGTGTTTGGATTGATGCCGCAAATGTTTCTACTTGTGGTCGTAGCACAGGCTGTCATAACCGTCTTTAGCTTGATTACCCTTCCAGTTGAATTTGACGCATCTGCAAGGGCGCTTCAATGGCTCAACATGAGCAAGGTGACCCGAGGAGAAGAGCATGCAAAAGCGAAGAATGCGCTGCAGTGGGCTGCGAGTACTTATGTTGTAGCTACTTTAGCGGCCATCACCCAATTGCTCTATTTCATCATGGCTTTCGGTGGTAGCCGAGATTAAGACAATCTACATGCAGAAGTCGCTCTTACTAATCGCGCTATTCTTTTCAGCGCAAGCCATCGCTCAGGAAGGAATTGCTATTTCTTCCGTCGTTGAGTCGGTCACCGTTTATCCAAGAGGAGCACAGATCGAACGTTCAGCAGCTAAATTTCTTTCGGCGGGCAGGCAGTTGTTGACCTTTACAGGTCTGGCTTCGGAGCTCGATCCAGCGAGCATCGGTGTATCTGCCAGCGGTTCCATTTCTGTTCTCAGCGTTTCGTCCCGTGTGAATCATCTCAAGCAGAGCGATAAGCCAAAAGCGGTCCGCACGTTAGAGGATAGCCTGGCGACGTATGTATTCGACCAGCAGTTCAATCAGAATATGCTCGGAGTATATGCTGAAGAGCGAAAGATGATCTTGGCAAATCAAAAGGTGGGCTGGGAACATTCTGAATTCCTCATCGAAGACCTGGAGGACCTTTCTGATTTCTACCGAGATCGATTGGCAGATGTCATGCTCAAAGAGATGGAACTCCAGGCGAAACAAGAGCGGCTCACGAAGAGCATCGCAAGGCTGAAGTTGCAACTCAATGAATCCAATTCAAAATTGAACCGATCAACCGGCGAAATCGTTGTGGAAGTCCAAGTCCCATCTAACGCGAGTGCGAATTTTACATTGACCTACATGGTGCGCAATGCAGGATGGACACCAGCGTACAATGTCAATGTATCTGAAGTCGACCGGCCTCTACAAGTATCATACAATGCCAAAGTGTATCAAAATACGGGCATCGATTGGAAGGACGTTTCACTGACGCTCACCAATGCGAATCCGAATTTGAGCGGGGTTAAGCCCGAGATGCATCCTTGGCGGCTATACTACATCGAGGACCCAGTGATGTTAAGAGGCGCGAGAATGTACAGCAATACAAGGGAAGATGACGCTGCGGACATGCCCCTGAGCGCAGCCTCTGCGGATAACAAAGTTTCCGAGTCTTATTCGGTGGATTATCCGGTGAACGATGCCGTTACCCGATTCAGAATATCTACCAAACACAATGTACCTTCCAACGGCAAGCCTCAAGTGATCAACATTGACGTCTTTACCATGCCCGCCAAGTACGAGTACTATGCGGCGCCTAAAATGGATCCAACGGCCTTTCTCATCGCCCGGGTATCGGGGTTTGAGCAATATGACTTGCTGCCAGGTCAGGTCAATCTCTTTTTGAGCAATACTTATGTAGGGCAAACCTTCATCGATCCCTCTGTGGTAAAGGACACCCTGGACCTTTCTTTAGGAAGGGATCAAAGCATTGTGATCAAAAGAGAAAAGATCAAGGAGTTCAGCAATGCAAAAAAAATCGGCAACTCAACCAAACAATCATTGGGTATCATGATCAGCGTTCGCAATACCAAGGCCACGAAAGTTCAACTGGTCATCGAGGATCAAGTACCGATTTCTTCGGATAAAGACATCGTGGTCTCTTTGGAAGAATCATCCAATGCTAAGCACGAAGCGACAACGGGTAAACTGCGCTGGACCAAGGTGATACTAGGGAATTCGACCGAATCAGTGCAGTTTAAATACGATGTAAAATACCCTTCAGATAAAAAAATCAACTTATAGCCGTTTTTTTTCGAAACCTTTTACAACCCGCACCGTAAACTCTGTCTGTTAGTGGTAAACTATTCGAAAGAAAGTTTAAGGGGAAAAAGCGGCTTAGGCCGCTTTTTATTTTTCACATCTTCGTACAAACCCTTTCACCATGCTGCCAGAGCTTGATGCCTTACAACGATCTGCTTATTTCGATACTTATCTAGAGCATTTGGTGTCGGACGACCTCGCCGCTGAATTAATCCGTTCATCCAAGGAATTGGAGGCACTCATCTCGCCGCTATCAGGTGAGCAAATGGAATTCCGCTACGCGCCTGAAAAATGGTCCGTCCGCCAAGTGGTGCAACACCTGATTGATACGGAATTGATTTTCAATTACCGGGCACTGCGCATCGGTAGAGAGGTGGCGCCGCAGAAACTCGATGGCTTCGATGAAAATGAATACGCCAATCGGGCCGACTTATCCAACTTGACGAATAGCGAACTCCTCGAGTTTTTCACATCAACCCGTCAGAGCACATGCTATTTGGCCAAGACGTTTTCTGAAGCACAGCTGGAACGAGTGGGCATAGCGAGCGGACACCGCATTCAGGTGAAAGCCTTGTTTTACATCACCGCCGGACACGCACTGCATCACGCTAATGTGATCCGCGAGCGTTACCTCCAAGCCTGAATCCATGCAACGCATCCTTCCTATCCTTCTCAAAGCGTGTTACTTTCTCATCACATCATTGGCGATCATCGCCCCCGCTTTGTATAACCGCTATCCGTTGATGTACTTTGATAGCGGAGCCTACATGGAGATGGCGGCGAATTTAGAGCCGAGTTTTCATCGGGCTTTTGGCTACCCTTTGTTGATCAAATGGACCGGATGGTTGGTCTCCAACTGGCCGTTGATTTTTCTTCAAGGCGTGGTCTTGTCCTACCTCATTTACAAGATTTTGCAGGTCGTTCTCGGGAAACGAAGCATTCTTTGGGAACATACACTATCGGTGCTCGTGCTGAGTTTCGCCTCAGCCATTTCATGGTATGCCGCTCAGCTGATGCCCGATATTTGGACACTCATCCTTATCCTCACGCTTTCACTGGTGCTCATCACAAAAGGGCTAAGCCTTCGGCGCGCACTGGTCTACGGACTTTTGATGACCACAGCGCTGCTCACGCATTTGAGCCATGTTCCCCTTATGCTTTTATTGCTGGTTTCGGTCTTTGCCATCGATCGCATAGGTCGTCCGAATAGGTTTGGCTTTTCACTGCGGCAGTACGCAACCGCATTCCTTCCTTTGCTCGCCGCGTTTATCATTACGTCGTCCTTCAATGCCGTCCACGGCATGGGCTTTCGCTTAAGCCTGGCTTCGAACGCCTTCGTCACGGCGAATTTGGGAGAGATGGGCATCTTGAAGTTCTATCTGGACGAACGCTGTGAAAGCATGGACTGCAATCTCTGCGAGATTAAAGACAACTTGCCCAAGGAGACGTACGGTTACCTCTGGGATCCCGAAGGACCGGTTCAGCAGCATCCAGGCGGTTGGGAAGGAGCAAACGAAGCATACGCTCCGATTGTACACGATTTTTTGACAAAACCCAGGTATGTAAAGTGGCTGCTATTCTCTGCTGCGAAAGCTACGGTCAAGCAAATGTTCCAAATCGAGATTGGCAGCGGATTGCAATATGCGTACGGCGAGGGCACACCACCGTATTGGCCGATGAAATCGCACTACAAACAAGAGCTGAACGAGTACCTCACCAGTGTCCAAAACAAAGGAGACGACCTCCCATTGGATTTTTTCCGATGGGTGAACTACCTCAGCCTGTTCCTCAGCTTGGGGATCATTTCTTGGGCAGTATTGCGACAAAAGTTGAGCCCCGAATTGGCGGTGCTGCTGATCCTATTTATTTTGGCTTATGTGTTCAATGCGGCCATCACAGGAGTGCTTGCCAACGTGTATGAGCGTCTTCAAGTTCGCCTGCTTCCCTGTGTTCAATTGATGGCTTTGCTGATCGCTTTTCAATGGCACGGTACAGGACGACCCAAGGAGGTGGAGTAAGGAACTATCTTTTTAATCGTCACAGAATGGTGCAATTCCGGATACATATCCTTCTTCTCGGACTGATCACCTGTTTCGCAGCCTGTGAAAAAGACACGAGCCAATTTCCGCAGGCGCATGAAAACAAGCCGGTGGAGGAGGTATACACCTGTGATTCCAGCCAGTTTGAGGACATTCTTTTTCGCAACGAGCAAGGAACGATGGTGTTGAATGGAGGAGATGCCGATTCGCAGCATTTCGACGTTTCAGGTTGGGAAATGAAGGCCTGCAATTTGGGCTTTTGTTTCTGTCGCGAGCATTTCCCGGCGGTCTATCAACCTACTTACACAAGCATCGCTGAGGACGCTTTTCGGTACGAAGATGAGGATGCATTCATCGTTGCGTACGGTGGCGGCGTGGCTAAGGCGTACTCATTGGAACTGATGGTTAAACACGAAGCGGTCAATGACACGCTCAATGGCGAGCCCATATTAGTGGCCTATTGCGTACTGGCAGATTTACCGATCGTCTATTCGCGCTCATTTTGTGGTAACACCTTGACGTTTGCCTTGAGCGGGTATACATACTTTGAAGAGGGTGTTCAAGAAGGAACACAAGCTTTCGTGCTGTGGGACCGCGAAACCGAGAGCTTGTGGTGGCCATTCGCAGACGAGGCCTTGTCGGGGCCATTGCAGGGCGTTGCCTTGAACGAATACCCTTCGTTTAAATGGAAGGTGTTGAATTGGAACGCCTTGCAAAACGAGTTTCCGAAAGCCAAGCTATTAGCGACCGATATCCTGGTAGAACCACCTACCAATTGGCCAATGCTTTCCATGACGAGTGCTGACTGCCCTTGACAGGCATGAAGCTAATCGCTTCGAACCCCTCCTTTTCTTCTCAATAATTGCACATTTTTCTCTTGGTCACCTGATGCCTTTTTAAAAATCGATTGTTCGACGCTTTCGCAGGAAAGAACTGCAAAGGGACTCAGTAGTTTTCAATGCATCTTAGCGCTCTGATGAATGGCACTGGATTGAGGAATCGGGTCAACTACATTTGGGAACGAGTACCCATGCTTCGACTGATTGGAGCATTGCTGCTGGGCATTGTTTTGGCGATGACTGCTGCGGATGTCTTCAAGCTATGGACAGCGCTTGGTTCGTTGGTAGCGTTGGTTTGCATGGCAGCACTGAAGCTTGAAGAACGTATTCGGACAGTTTGCCTTCTCGCTGCGGTTGTTTGTGTTGGTTACGCATTTACATGTCTTCACTCTGATCGCTTATTTGCCGGGTATTTCGGTACAGAAAGAGAGGCGACAAAATCTGCAACGCTGCAGGTTTCTATCGCCGAACAACCCGATATCAAAACACGCACGATCCGTTGCATTGTCAACGTAGACGCTATGCATCAAGAAGGGACTTGGCGAGCAGTGCACGGACGTCTGTTGCTCTACCTCGACAAAGACAGTACCTCGACCAAGTTGAACCTGGGGGATGAGATCATGTTGGTTGCGACCATCAAGGGCATAGATGGCCCGAGGAACCCTGGTGGATTTGACTACAAAAGTTACATGGGGTATAAAAACGTGCACTACCAAGCGTATGCAACCAGCCGAGATTGGCGGTTTATCCGGGAAGGGTCGTTTTTACAACGCGTTTTAGTCCTGGTTAGAAGGGCTGCCTATGATCGCCTAGTGGAATCAGCATTGAGCGATGAGGAGCGCGCGGTACTTGCGGCATTGCTCTTTGGGAAGAAAGATGGCCTTGACAGTGAGCAAACTGAATCGTTTGCGCAAGCGGGTGCCATGCACGTTTTGGCCGTAAGTGGATTGCATGTGGGTATAATTTATTGGATCGTCGCCTCATTGCTAAAACCCCTCCAACGGCTCAAACACGGTGAGCGTTACATTGCGATAGTAGCCTTGGTTGTTCTTTGGGGATATGCGGTCATAACTGGCTTGTCGGCGTCCGTGACCAGGGCGGCAACCATGTTCACCTTCGTCGCCTTGAGTAATTGGATTAATCGGAAGTCGCACATCTTGAATACGATCGTTGCGAGTGCCTTTTTCTTGTTGTTATTCAATCCGTTCTTGCTGAGGGATGTAGGTTTTCAACTCTCCTATTGCGCAGTGATTGCAATCGTTCTCATCCAGCCTAAGATCGAAGGGGCATGGACCCCTAAATCAGTTGTCCTGAGAAAGGTGTGGTCACTCTCTGCGGTTTCCATTGCGGCTCAGGTAGGAACTTTTCCGATTGCCCTGTACTACTTTCACCTTTTCCCGAATTATTTCTTGCTGACGAACTTGGTCGTGATTCCTTTGGCCATGGTCATTCTGCCTGCCGGAATTGCCCTGCTCATCTTTGGGCGGATTGGCATCGTTTCTACCTTGCTAGAGAGTAGTCTGCAGGTACTACTCACAGGGTTAAACGAAGCGACTAAGCGCATAGCTGAGCTTCCAAACTCCACCGTTGGCGATGTGTTTTTATCTCCTCTTGAAGTGGTTCTTTTGTTTGCCGTGTTGTGGTTGACGGCGGCATTCGCGTTCCAAAAGCGAATGGAAAGGTTCATCCAATTGTTGTGTGTGCTCATTGCGTTCAATTCGATGCAGGCTTGGCGTATTTGGCAGCAGCGCACGGCCCATGAATTGGTGTTTTACAGCCTGAGACAGCACAACGCTGTGCTTTGGAGACATGGTAGAAAAGCCTATGGCTTCCATGATGAGGCAATGAAAGTCGATTCAGCCGCGTGGAAATTTGACATTCTTCCCCATTGGAAGTCATTGGGGCTCCAAAAGGTAGGGGAGATGAAACCTCCGTCTGGCGTCTTGAAATTAGGCCCTTGGAGGCTCCTTGCGATGGAAAAGCACATGCAGATCAAGGACACTATTCGTGTAGATGTTCTATGGGTCAAAGAAGCCACCACACAAGCCCCCGAAGAGATAATGGAACTAGCTCACACGAAGCAAATCGTGCTCTCTGGTGCTTTGACCTACGGTACACGGGAGGAATGGAGGCAGATTGCTGAGCGTAACAACCTACCGGTTGCGGATTTATACCACAGATACCTTGCTATCAAGTAACGCAGTGAAGTAAAGGAGATTTAAAGGTCAGCTAAGCGCATCGTCTCCTTCAATCGCACGCCTTTTTCCGTATGCTGTACTGTGCAACATTCGTTCACAGCGTCGTGCTCTAAAAACAACACGTATTCATTGTCAGCGGCTTCTTGCAAGAAGGCTTTTTTCTCTGCCATCGTCAGCAACGGACGGGTATCATAGCCCATGACGTAGGGGAGAGGAATGTGACCCACACTAGGCAGTAGATCCGCCATAAAAGCGACCTTCTTGTCTTTGTAATCGATGATCGGGATCATTTGTTTGTCGGTATGTCCGTCCGCAAAGAATATCTCAATACCATCGTATACGCTTGAATTTCGATTCCCTTCTACGTGGATCCAGTTGAGCTGACCGCTTTCCTCAATCGGTAGAATATTTTCCTTTAAGAATGAAGCCTTTTCACGTGGATTCGGTTCTGTAGCCCATTTCCAATGGTCCTTGTTGCTCCAAAATCGGGCGTTCTTGAAGGCTGGACGAAAGGCATCTTTGCTGGCGTCATACTCGATTGCGCCCCCACAATGATCGAAGTGGAGATGGGTTAAGAAAACAACCGTTATATCGTCGCGATGAAATCCAAGCTTTTTCAAGCTTCCGTCTAAGCTATCGTCGCCGTGAAGAAAGTAATGGCTAAAGAATTTCTCGCTTTGCTTGTTGCCAATACCCGTATCGATGAGCATGAGGCGGTTGCCTTCTTCCACGAGCAAGCACCGCATCGCCCACCTGCACATGTTATTCGCATCAGGCTCGTTGGTTCTGCTCCAAAGGGATTTTGGAACCACACCGAACATGGCACCCCCATCGAGCATGAAAAATCCGGTGTCCACGACGTGCAAGTTCATTGCCATAAAGTCAAGCGTTTAACCAGGTATTATTTGCATTGATGGAGTTCAGGTCTTCAAAGGCGACCAAGAGTCTGGCTACCGTTGATTCTTCACCCTTGCGAAGCCATTTTCTTGGGTCGTAGTACTTCTTGTTGGGTTTATCGGATCCCTCAGGATTTCCGAGTTGGCCTTGTAGGTAATCCCGATGCTTGGCTTCGTAGGCCCGTACGCCATCCCAAAATGCCCATTGCGTGTCTGTGTCGATGTTCATTTTGATCACCCCATAGTCGAGCGATTCGCGGATTTCTTCATGCGACGAGCCCGATCCACCGTGGAAGACAAAGTTCACCGGATTGTTGCGATCAATTTGGAATTGCTTCTTGATGTAGTCCTGGCTATTTTTTAGAATGACCGGCGTAAGTTCAACGTTGCCTGGCTTATAGACGCCGTGCACGTTTCCGAAGGCCGCGGCTATGGTGAAGTTTGGACTGACGTTGTTGAGCAGTTTATACGCGTACGCCACTTCTTCGGGCTGTGTGTAGAGTTTCGAGCTATCGATGCCCGTATTGTCTACGCCGTCTTCTTCGCCACCGGTCACACCCAATTCGATTTCCAAGATCATGTCGATTGCACTCATGCGCTTGTGATACTCAACGCAGGTAGTCATGTTTTCTTCGATCGGTTCTTCGCTCAAGTCGATCATGTGGCTGGTGTACAATGGTCGGCCGGTTTCTTTGTAGTGTTGCTCACCTGCCTCTATGAGTCCGTCGATCCAGGGCAAAAGCTTGCGGGCTGCGTGATCGGTGTGCAGAATTACGTCTACACCATAAAGCTCTGCCATCATATGTACATGCTTGGCACCGGAAATTGCACCGGCGATCGCCGCTTTTTCTCCATCATTGCCGACAGATTTTCCAGCGTAGTAGCTGGCCCCGCCGTTGCTGAATTGGACGATTACGGGCGAGTTGGCTTTTTTCGCCGCTTCCAGGACGGCGTTTACGCTTTGTGTACTGACGACATTTACTGCCGGAAAAGCGTATTTGTTTTTTTTGGCTACTTCAAAAAGCCGCAAGGCTTCTTGCGCATTCAATACTCCTGCCATGGGGTGATAATGGTTTGTGTTTGTGAGCGGCAAAGGTAAGATTTGGCGTCAGGAAAAAAACTGCCTCGTTCGGGTGTGATAGCCCTCAATGCGTTGTTGAAAGCTTCGCGGCCCATTCTCCTGAGCAGCTCATTCCCCTTTTACATTTGACGCAAAGCAAATGCTATGCGTATACACCTCATCGCCATTGGTGGTGCCGCCATGCACAACTTGGCCATCGCTTTAAAGCTGAACGGTCACACCGTGTCTGGCTCTGATGATCAGATCTTTGACCCTTCTAAAGGTCGTTTGGCGAGCCATGGTCTATTGCCTGACCAAATGGGGTGGAACGCGGATCGCATCAGCGATGAACTCGATGCCATCATCTTGGGCATGCACGCCAGGGAAAACAACCCCGAGCTAGTGCGGGCGCAGGAGTTGGGGTTGAAAGTGTACTCCTATCCGGAGTTCATCCATCAGCAATCAGTTGACAAGCAGCGGGTTGTGATAGGCGGAAGCCATGGTAAGACCACCATCACTTCGATGATCTTGCACGTGTTAAAACGCTTGAATAAAGATTTTGATTATTTGGTAGGCGCGCAAATCGAAGGCTTTGAAACCATGGTTCGCTTGTCAACGGCTCCGGTGATCATATTGGAAGGGGATGAATACTTGAGTTCTCCAATAGACCGCAGACCGAAGTTTCATCTTTACGATCCGCATATCGCTTTGATTTCTGGGATTGCATGGGATCACATCAATGTTTTCCCAACGTTTGAGAACTACTTAGAGCAGTTTAAGATTTTCATTCGCGACATGAAGCCTGGAGGAACATTGGCGCATTGCACCGCCGATCCGTTGTTGACTGAAACCGTGGATGAATGTGGTGCCCATTTGGACTTGTGGGCCTATCAAACGCCGGACTACGAAGTAGTAGAGGGAAGGACATTCATTTTGACGGCAGACGGGCGTACGGAAGTCGACGTATTTGGCGAGCACAACCTTCAAAACCTGATGGGAGCGAAGGCGGTATGCAAGGCACTGGGAATAGACGAAGATGCATTCTACCGGGCGATCTCAGATTTTAAAGGAGCTGCCCGGCGGCTTGAAGAGATCGGAAGAAACGAGGCTTCGGTAGTCTACAAGGATTTCGCGCATTCTCCCTCCAAACTCAGCGCCACTACCAAGGCGGTAAAGGACCAATGGCCAGCGCGGAGGTTGATTGCGTGCATGGAGTTGCACACCTTTTCCAGCCTGACAAAAGAGTTCTTGCTGGAGTATGCGCATGCCATGGACGCGGCCGATGTGGCCATAGTTTTCTTCAAGGAAGAGACCATCGCTCATAAGCAGTTAGCACCCATCAGCAAAGCACAGGTCAGATCTGCGTTCAAGCGTGAGGACTTGGAAGTTTTTACAGTTTCTGACGAGCTCCAAGAGCGTCTATTGAGTTTTGACTACGCGTCAAGTAATTTGCTTATGATGAGTTCGGGGAATTTCGGGGGGATAGACGTGGACCGCTTTGCAAAGCGCATCGTCGGCTAAATGCCGAAGGCCTTCGGTCGGTAGCGAAAGAGGAGCACCAAAATCAAGGTATAGAACAATCCGATACTGATGTATCCGAAAAGTGTCAGCGTGCTGTGCGTGAACGCATCGAAAATGAAGGCAGTTGTGTTCTTGACATTTTCTAGTTGTTCAACCGGAATCCCAGATTCTTCCGCCGCAGCGGTTGCAGTGGCTATTTTACCTTCAAAATAGGCAGGATTGATCCAAGAATAATAAGCGTACGTAAATGCCGAAATAACCATGGCATAGATCGAAGCTATTTTCAATCCTGACTTTACATCTTCCGTAAAAAGAGAGCCGGGGTGTTGAATCTTCCACGCGCGCAACCCGATAAACAAGGCGGCCAGAAAGCACAGCAAGTAAAAAAAGCGGGAGTACATGTCAAAGTCTTCTTCGGCCAAGAAGAAAAGGTGATAAGTCATCTTGCCAAGGATTGAAAACAAGGCCGCGATGAGTGCGTAATTCTGGATGGGTTTATTCATGGGTTGCAAAGAAAAATGGCTTGCCATCTTCGATGTGAAGATAAGGCAAGCCATGTACTTTATGCATGAGCGAACTTAGGAGTTCATCGAAATCAAGAACTCTTCGTTTGACTTCGTGTGCGCCATTTGTTGCTTGAGGAATTCCATTGCTTCTACCGTGTTCATATCGGTAAGGTGCTTACGGAGAATCCATACGCGCTGAAGCGTCTCTTTGTCGACCAACAGATCATCTCTTCGCGTGCTTGAAGCCACGAGGTCGATTGCTGGGAACACCCTTCTGTTGCTGAGTTTTCTGTCTAACTGAAGCTCCATGTTTCCAGTTCCTTTGAATTCTTCGAAGATCACTTCGTCCATCTTAGAACCCGTTTCGGTCAAGGCCGTGGCAATGATCGTGAGCGAACCACCGTGTTCGATGTTTCGAGCTGCTCCGAAGAATCTCTTTGGCTTGTGCAGGGCATTTGCGTCGACACCACCGGTTAATACCTTCCCAGAAGCAGGTGAAACCGTGTTGTAGGCACGTGCCAATCGTGTAATCGAATCGAGTAGAATCACTACGTCGTGACCGCACTCCACCAGTCGTTTGGCCTTTTCAAGCACCAAGTTCGACACCTTCACGTGGCGGTCTGCGGGCTCGTCGAACGTAGAAGCAACTACTTCAGCATTCACGCTGCGTTCCATATCGGTTACTTCCTCAGGACGTTCGTCGATCAGCAGGATCATCAAGTACACCTCCGGGTGATTCAACGAAATCGCGTTGGCCACTTCCTTTAGAATTTCCGTTTTACCTGTCTTCGGTTGGGCAACGATCAATCCGCGCTGACCTTTGCCGATCGGCGTGAAGAGATCAATGATTCGGGATGACATGGTTTGCTTGCGGTGGCCGATCAAAGTGAATTTTTGTTCTGGGAACAGAGGCTTCAAATAGTCGAATGGAACGCGGTCGCGCACGGCGGCGGGATCCAATCCATTGATCTTTTCGATGCGGATCAGCGGATAGTATTTTTCTCCTTCTTTCGGAGGACGGATGGTTCCACGAATGGTATCTCCTGTGCGGAGTCCGAACAGTTTGATTTGCGATTGCGAAACATAAACGTCATCGGGAGAAGGCAGGTAGCTGTAGTCTGCAGACCTGAGAAAACCGTAGCCTTCCTTCATGATCTCTAGGCATCCTTCTGCACTTACGATCTCGTCGAAATCGTATTCGGGCTCCTTCTTTTCGCGTCGAGGCTGTCGTTGAGGCCGATCACCTTCACTTTGTTCGCCGCCGTTGTTGTCTCTCCGGTTATCCCTTCGACCGTCGTTGCGATCCTTTCGATCGTCACGTCCTTTTGGTCGATCCTGATCCTTGTTTTGTTCGCCGTTTTGGTCTTTTTTGTCGTCGTTGCCTTCCTTGCGGTTATCGCGACGATCTCCTCGGCCGCGGTCGTTGCTGCGTTCACCACGTGGCTTTCGGTCTTGCCGGTTGTCTTTGTTATCTGAATCGGATGCGTCCGTTCCGTTGGTGCTTTTCGCATCTCCGTCTGCTTCTTGCTTAGCCTCCGCTTTCGGCTCTACCTTCTTAGGATTGGCTTTGGCGCCTGCATTCGATGCGTTGGGTTTGCTTCTAGCTGGCTTTTTTTCTTCGGCTTCGCTTGGTGAGGTGGTGTCGTTCGAAGGCTTATCTACCTTTTTGACGTCGGCTACTGCTTTGGGATTGAGCGCCTGAGCGTCGAGAATCTGGTAAATGAGGTCCTGCTTCTTCAGCTTGTCATACTTGCTGATATTGAGGCCTTTAGCAATCTCTTTGAGATCCCCAACCAGTTTTTCGTTCAATTCAATGATGTCGTACATGATGTAAGTGTCTTGATACTAAGCGATCAATGGCTATAAATGAAGTTTGTAATGTTCCCTGCAATGTCAGTTCAATCAAAGAATCGAGAAGAGCGGGGATATGAGATTTGCGAGAAATCGCAGTGCAATATTAAAGTTTTTCTTCCTTGGTGCACGCTATTTCTGATTTTTGCTATCAAATAGAATGAAACATGCTTCAAAGAATACAGACTCTATATCTCCTTCTTGCGTTGGCTGCAGTGGGAAGTTCATTGGCATTTGATTGGGTTGAGTATACCGTCGATGCGGAAACCCTGTCGTTTATGAGCGAGTCCAACGCCTTGGTCATGCAAGTCTTGGTCGGGCTTTCGATCGTCACTTCCATCGCCGTAATCGCTCGTTACAAGAATCGCAAGGCACAGATGAAGTTGGCGAACGTTGCGATGCTTGACATGGTGGTTGTTTTCGTGGCTTTTGGATACTTGCATTACAGACAAATTCAGTCGTTTGGCGCGGGAGTGGAAATGGATCTGGCTTACGACCTCGCACCGGCCTTGCCGCTCGTTGCTTTGGTGTTGATATGGATGGCCAAGAAGGCGATCAAGAAGGACGAAGATTTGGTTCGATCAGTGGATCGACTGCGTTGATCTCGGGCCGAGTTCGATGGCTTCGAAGTGCTCGAGTTTCCCGTCGTGGATGTCGAATCGGCACAAGGTTCGCATTTTATGAAATCCGTGCCGACCGGCTGCCCCAGGGTTGATGTAGAGGAGATTCAATTTTTCGTCGCGCTTAACTCGTAGGATATGCGAATGCCCACAGACAAGGACGTCGGGCTTGAAGTCTTGGATCAATGCGCGCGTTTGTGGCGTGTACCTGCCCAGTGGACCAGCGATGTGAATCATGGCAATCTTGAGTCCGTCAAAATCCATTTTTTCGATTTCTGGAAATCGTTTGCGAACGGCCGTCCCGTCGATGTTCCCATATACCCCACGTAAGGGAGCCAGTCGCTCTAGTCGATCAAGGACGGTAGGGTCACCTACGTCACCTGCGTGCCAGATTTCATCGCACATACCTAAATGGTGCTCAATGCGTTCGTCCATGTAGCCATGGGTATCGCTTATGAGTCCAATTTTTCGCTTCACTTTTTCACATTTGGCCTGTCGGCAACTCTGTCGGCAACCGAGTTTTTACCGTCGCTGCAATCTTACATTTGTTTACTGACATTATGGAAGCAATCGTATCGATACGCAACAGCAACATTTTCATCGACAAGCATTTGGTGCTGTCGGATGTAAACTTTGACATCAATAAAGGTGAATTCATTTACCTCATCGGAAAAACAGGAACGGGAAAGAGCAGCTTACTCAAGACTTTGTACGGGGAGCTTCCGTTGACGAACGGTGAAGGGAGTGTCGGCGAATTTGACCTCAGAAAGTTGAAACGCAAACAGATTCCATTCCTGAGGAGGAAGCTGGGGATTGTTTTTCAAGATTTTCAACTCCTGACGGATCGTTCGGTAGCAGAGAATTTGATCTTCGTGATGAAGGCCACGGGTTGGAAGGACAAAAACAAGATGAAGGCACGGATCGAAGAAGTGCTAGAGAAGGTAGGTTTGACCACCAAAAGTTTTAAAATGCCGTATGAGTTGAGTGGAGGTGAGCAGCAGCGCGTAGCCATAGCCCGAGCATTGATCAATGATCCGGTGCTGATTCTTGCAGATGAACCTACCGGAAATTTGGACCCTGAGACTTCCGACAACATCCTACGCCTCCTCTCTGACATCAGTCAATCAGGAAGGGCCATTTTGATGGCGACGCACGACTACACCCAGATGAACACCTACGGTAACCGCACGTTACGTTGCGAAGGAGGAAAGGTACACGACAGTAAGAGCGAGCCAGTTCCCAAGCCACCACTTCAGGAAAATGACTGAGCATGCTGAGCGTACTCATTCCCATTTACAATTTTGACGTTCGCGCTTTCGTAGCAGATCTTTCTGAGCAAGCCGCAGGTTTGGAAGTGGATTGCGAAATCATCTGCCTTGACGATGCCAGCAAAGGATCGTTCAGATCACTCTACAAGGGTTTGGACGAATTGCCATTCGTGCGCTACCTAGCATCGAAAGAAAACTTGGGTAGGAGCAAGGTGCGCAATCGATTAGAAGAGGAAGCGCGCTTTGACAACCTCCTGTTTCTCGATTGCGACGGAAAGGTGGTACGCGAAGATTACTTGCATCGATATGTGCAAATAGGTGACTACGATGTAGTTTATGGTGGACGAGAATACCCGGCCGAGGCGCCAAAAGACCTAAGACTGCTATTTCATTGGACGTGCGGCAAGCAGAAGGAAGAGGTAGGAGCAGAGGAGCGACGAAAATTACCATACAAGTCGTTCATGACCAACAATTTCATGGTGCGTAGGGAGGTGTATCAGAAAGTGAGAATGGATGAAAACATGCAGGGTTATGGGCATGAGGACACGCTCTTTGCCATGGAACTGAAGCAGAAGGGGTTCACGATCATGCACATTGACAATCCGTTGGAGCACCTTGGCATTGAGCCGGCGAACGAATTTTTACGCAAGTCAGCAAATGGTGTAGCAAACCTCGCCAAGCTGATGGCAAACCGCCAAGTAGACGATTCCATCAAATTGGTGCGCACCTATCAAGGCCTTAAGTCAATCGGACTCATAGGTTTGATCAGTCGACTGATCACCAAGAGCGAGCCTCAGATCCTGGAAAATCTAAATGGGGAAACGCCCAACCTGCTGTTGTTTGACATGTGGAAATTGGCCAAGCTGCACCGAGAGCTGAAGACGAACAGCTAGAGGGCTATCACTCCTTCACCATCAACGTAGTCCCCAACACCTCACCATCCTGCGTCAAGCGCACCATATAAGGCCCAGCACTCAGGGTGCCGATGTAGATGCTCTGATCGATGGAGCGTATGCTTTGCATGGCTACTTGTCGGCCAGAAAGGTCGTAGATGCTAACCGATACCTTGCTTCCTTCTGGTATCGCCGTGAGGTAGATCCGTTCGGAAGAAGGGTTAGGGTAGATGCTCAAGTTAGATACTTCCAGTTCGTCTTGCCCTACAAATAGAATTGGAACCTCGGTTTCGCGCGATGCCTTGCAACCGTGTTCTGAGATTTGTGTCACGATGATGGTTCCCGTAGGTCCAGCGTGCCACAAGATTTCCGCCTGGTTGTTTGCCGTGCCGAGCACATCCCCCCCTTGGGCGTTCCACTGAAACGTGTTGCCTGTTACGTTTGCCATGGTGTAGATGTAACTTTCCCATGCTTGGACGGAAAGGGTTCCGGTGACTTCTGCGACCGTAGGGTCATCAAATTGCCGATTTTCTATAATCTCAATGCTTGCAATGGCTTCCTTGAGTTCGTTGTCGGTAACTGTAATCGTGTAGGTGCCTGCAGAAAGATCTTGCAAACTCCCTGCTGTACTTCCAGTGCTCCAAACAAAGGAGTATGGAGCGGTTCCCGAAATCACCTTGACACTCGCTTTGCCATTGTCCCAATTGAGGCAGGTAACATTGCTTTTATCCAATTCAATGATCAACGTATCTGGGGTTTGTGATTCAGGAGCGTTGTACAGTGTGTTGAGCGTTGTGTTGGTAATGATAGGTGCGTTGTAGTCAAAGTAGATCCCTGCAGTGTTCTCAATTTGTGTCCCAACGGGCAGGCCTTCTACCAAATCGAGGGTGAAGGCTACAAAGCCTTGGGATTCTATTGGGTTCGTTGCGCTATCGACGAGGTTGATATCAAAGAAGTCAAATCGCAGTTTGCGGTCTTTGAGGTATTTAATTTCCACTGGATGCGAGAATGCCTCGAGTTTCAAGGAATTCAGGTCAAGGTTTGGCGAGATAGAATCAATGATGTAAACGTGCTGGGCAGGTGCCGTTCCAGTATTTTGGAAATTGACCACGTATTGAAGTCGTGTGGAGTTGGTGTCGATGTTTCCGTTAGATCCTTTGCCTTGCTCAAACACAAGCTTATTGTTGGGGTCATACGACACGCCGACTTCTGGACACCATTCTCGGTAGTTGTTGTAATGAGCGATATCCTCAGGAAAGAACTCTGATTGTGAGTACAGGCAAATGGAATCACCTAAGGATAAGGTGGTGTCGGTTTCAACTCTGACTCCAAGCCACCTTCGGTGAATACTGATATGCGTATTCCACGACCATGTATACTTTAATAAAGGGTCGAACCACCAAAGTGTATCTCCGCTCACGGCATCGGGAGTTGGTCCATAATATGTTCCTGCATAATGGACCAGAGGATCAAGCACGAGCATGAACGTATCCTCAATATTTATGGAAGTGTCACAATGCCTCGCTGTAGCGTACACCCACACCCAACCCGTGTCACCTGGAGGAGCGATGAAGGCATTGTTGAAATGATACAGATCAAAGGTGTCCGTAAGGCATTCAAAACCAAAATCAAACGATTGATTAGAGTTTGAATTGAACGGATAGGCGCCACCGGTAGGACAAGTAACCGTCAAGCCGGACCAATCAGTTGACCACAAAAGCAAATTGCTTAATCCAGTGGGTAGGGTCAAGCTGTAATGTCCATTCACATCGGAAGATGCCCAAGTAACAAAATCACCAGACAAAGTCGTAACTCTAATTCCTGCCCAACGAATGGTTGAATCTGATGCATCCTTCACGCAATTTGAATTGAGGTCTTCGTAGGTATAACCGTCAATCGTCACGCAATTAGTCGTAATGTAAACGCTGTCGTTGGCATAGGCGGTGTCTGCTATTCCATTTGGCGCAGTCGCAATGATCATCGGGTAGTACGTCCCTGCAAGTGTATATACGTGCGAAAAGGATGACCACCAATAGTCTGTAGTTCCAGCTTCGTAGAGTTCTACGGTGTCGAGGGCAAATGTCCCATCACCCCAAAATACTTTGACGATGATGCTGTCAGTGGCAGAATTATAGTTGTCTGCCGTACCACTGGGATAAAAGGAGCCCGTCACTGGAGTTGGACACTGAGCTGAATTAAAGGTTAGTGAGTCGGTGTTAATTTCAACGACTTGTTGCGCTTGACTCCAAGTATAAGTAGCGCATAGGAGAGCGAGGAAGAAAATCTTACGTAGCATGGTAATGGTTTTCGGTGTGTTTAAGGTGAGACGCCATGATATGGGTTGGAGTTGGCTTTTCCGAAAAAATTAGGGAAGAATAAACCATTGGACGGATCCAATTCTCAACCCTCATGTCACGTTACACGAATGAGGGGTCAACGGACTGAATCGAATGGATTTTCTTCACCAACTCCCACTGGCACCACCGCCGCCAAAGCCTCCACCGCCGAAGCCGCCAAAGCCTCCGCCACCGCCACCAAAGCCGCCTCCACCGCCACCGCCGAATCCACCTCCGATCCAAGGACCGCCGTAGTGCCGTCGCCCAGAATGGCTGTAGCCAGTGTATTTCTTTCTTCTCGCGAAGATGATGAATAATACGAGCATGATGATAAAGGGAATGATGCGCAAGGGCGCATTTTCTTTGGCTTTGGGCTCACCCTTGTATTCACCAGCAAGCGCTTGGATCATTGCATCGGTAGCCGCATTCAGTCCCCCGTAATAGTCGTCGTTCCTGAAATTGGGTTTGATCTCATTTTCAACAATACGCTTGGCAATGGCGTCAGGAATAGCACCCTCAGTACCATAACCTGTATGGATCCGGATCCCACGCTCTTTGATTGCGATGAGCAGAAGCACTCCGTTGTCGTTATCACCTCCGCCAATGCCCCAGGCTTCTGCCAGGCGTTGACTGTAGTCAAACAGGTCATCACCGTCTAAAGAAGCGATGGTTACCACCGACAGTTGGGTGGAAGTTTCGTTGTCATAGCTCACCAGCTTGGCTTCTAAGCGCTGCACTTCCGATTTGGATAGAACACCCGCATAGTCATTCACTAGCTTCTTCGGCGTTGGCGGAATGTCCTTTGCAAACGCCGGAGTCGCGAGCAAGAAACTCAATAATCCGATGGCTAGAAATCTACTGGTCCTTCCCATAGCTGATGTCATCCTTGAGTTCGTTTGTATCGTCTTTTTGGTAGGGGAAGTACTGCTTGAGTTGTTCACCGGCATCGGTGATGCCTTCTATGATGCCGTCTACGATGCGGCCTTCTTTGAAATGGCCGATCATGAGCTCCTTGGTGTCGTTCCAGAATCCTTTTGGCACCTTTTCGTTGATGCCTGTATCTCCAATGATGGCAAACTTGTGGTCGTCCAATGCCACAAGGATCAATACCCCGTTGCGCTGTTCGGTTTTTGTCATGCCGAGCTTCTCGAACATTTCAACGGCTTCTGTATAAGGATCCTT
>JAVKEP010000078.1:0-13152 GCA_040221375.1 Cryomorphaceae bacterium | reverse complement strand
CTTCAGCGACCCGAAGTTGTTAAGCCTCATCGAATTTCCGGTTCTCTTCTTAGGCGCAATGCCCAAAGAAACGCCCGCACTTTACAGCTTGATGAACTATGCTGACCTCAAACTTGGTACGTGGTATCCGATGGGTGGCATGCACAAAATTGTCGAGGGCATGGTTGATTTGGCGGAAGAAAAAGGCGTTCAGTTTAAGTACAATCAAAACGTTGACCGTATCTACAAGAATGGACAGATGAACGTCACCACCCAATCGGACTCCTTTGGGTCTGACTACGTGATCGGTGGCGCAGATTACGCCCACATCGATCAGACGCTCTTGGACCCGGCCGACCGTCAATACAGCTCGGCGTATTGGGACAAACGCGTCATGGCGCCTTCGTGCTTGATCTTCTACGTTGGGGTCAACAAGCGGGTGAAAAATCTACTGCACCACAACCTCTTCTTCGACGCCGATTTCAATGCACACGCGGAGGAAATCTACAAGACCAAACAATGGCCGAAACAGCCCCTATTCTACGTTTGCGCTCCGTCCGTTACCGATGATTCTGTGGCGCCTAAAGGGCATGAGAACTTGTTTTTCTTGGTTCCGATCGCCGCTGGGATTAAAAACGATTCTGAAGAAGTACGCGACAGATATTTCAACATGATGTTGGACCGAATCAAACGGCATACCGGCGAAGATTTATCCGCTCACATTGTCTACAAGAGGAGCTACGCCTCGAAAGAATTCATAACCGATTACAACGCCTTCAAAGGCAACGCATACGGATTGGCAAACACGCTGCTCCAAACCGCCTTTTTAAAACCTAGGATCAAGCATAAAAAACTAGATCACCTCTATTTTACCGGGCAATTGACAGCCCCTGGACCCGGTGTACCTCCATCGCTGATCAGCGGTCAAGTCGTTGCAGATCATATCCTAACCAAGCATTGAAAGTCCATGAAAGAGCTATTTGACGACGTAAGTTTACAGGCCAGCAGGATCACAACCCGCACCTACAGCACTTCATTCTCCTTGGGTACTAGGTTTTTAGGGCCGTCGGTTCGGGATGCGATTTACTCGATCTATGGATTTGTCCGCTTTGCAGACGAAATCGTAGATAGCTTTCACGACTATGACAAGGCCAGGCTTTTAGAAAAATTCCGTCGCGACACTTATGAAGCCATCGAAGATCGGATTTCGCTCAACCCTATTCTCAACAGCTTTCAAGCTGCTGTGCATGCCAACGGGATCGAACTAGCGTTGATCGATACATTTTTGGAGAGCATGCAAATGGACCTCGATAAAAAAAGCTACTCAGACTTAGGCTATGAGCAATACATTCTCGGCAGCGCCGAGGTGGTAGGGCTGATGTGTCTTCGGGTCTTCGTTCAAGGGGACGACGAGATGTACAAGCGTCTACAACACGCTGCGATGCGCTTGGGTGCGGCATTTCAAAAGATCAACTTCCTCCGCGACCTCCAAGCCGATTTTGGAGAGATGGGGCGCACGTACTTTCCTGGCATTGACCTCCAACACTTCACTGACGACGATAAAAAACGGATCGAAAAAGAAATCGCCGCAGATTTCGCAGAAGGCTATTCTGGAATCATTCAATTGCCTAAAAACTCCAGGTTCGGCGTGTACATGGCGTACATCTACTTCTTTCAATTATTCAAGAAAATCAAGCGCACCCAAGCCACACAAATCTTGCGCGCTAGGATCCGTATTCCGAACCAACGCAAGTACGCCATCTTCGTTGAGAGTTACATCAAGCACAGCTTGGATTTGATATGAAAACACTCGCTACAATACTCCTATTGTTGGTAGTTGCATCTTCCGTGAACGCAAATGAACCGGATCAGATTCGGACCCACTTCGTGCGAGCGACGCAAGACTTAGAAGCTCGTTCAGATCTCGTCGCAGACCTTCGAGCCGAGTCAGACTTGGACGAAGCCTTCTCGACGGCCTACCTCGGCGCTGCGTTAACCCTTCTGGCCGAATGCGGAATGGTCCCTTGGACCAAATACAATCGCTTCACGAGCGGAACTCAACTCCTAGAACAATCCATTTTACAGTCTCCGGATGTGGCAGAATTCAAGTACTTGCGATTCATTATTCAATTGAATGCACCTTTGTTCCTCGGCTATGACGCTAATCTAAAAAACGACTACTTGGCTGTGAAAGAAGCCATTTCTGAAACGACCGAACCCGCACTTTGGATGCTCCACTTTCAAGCCTTTGAAGGGCAAAACGAGCTCCTAATACGAAAGCGAATCAGCGCAACACAGTGAACATGGAGAAGGTAATCCTAGTAGACGAGCAAGACCAAGCGGTCGGCCACATGGAAAAGATGGAAGCCCATCGCAAAGGGGCATTGCACCGAGCATTCTCGGTATTTATCTTCAACGACCAAGGTGAAATGCTCATTCATCGACGCGCGTTGGAAAAGTACCATTCTGGCGGATTGTGGACGAATGCCTGTTGCAGCCATCCTCGGGAAGGAGAATCGACAGAGGAGGCGGCGCACCGACGGTTGAAAGAAGAAATGGGATTTGATTGTGCGCTTCAGGAGCAATTCTCGTTCATTTATAGAGCCGTGCTCGACAACGGACTTACCGAGCACGAATTGGATCATGTTTTCGTGGGTCGCTTCAATGGGAAGCCGATTCCCCACCCTGAGGAAGTGAGCGAATGGCGCTTCGTTTCACTTGCCCGACTCGAACGAGACATCATGTTGCGGCCCTACGCTTACACGGTTTGGTTTAAAATTGCGCTCGATGAGCTCAATTCCAACAAAATGGCCGTTTTATCTTGATGTGCAAGGAAGGGAACTATGCATCGTCCGGATCGGAGAAATTTAGGATCGCCTATCTACCCGGAGCCAACCCGTTAGACAAGCACACTCTAGACGCTGAAAAGCGCACCGACTGAGAATTTAGAACATGTCCAAGCCCGCCCATCCCTTGACACTATTTTGGTTTCGCCGTGATCTTCGGCTGGAAGATAACCACGGCCTGTATCAAGCGCTTAAGAACGAGAAGAACGTGCAACCGATCTTCATTTTTGACAGCAATATTCTAAACAAACTTGAGGACAAAGACGACCGCAGGGTCAGCTTCATCCATGCGCAGATTGTTGAATTAGAAGCATTGCTAAATGCGTACAACGCACACATTTGGGTCTACGCTGGCGAGCCGGAGGCGGTGCTTCAATCGCTGGTGAAAGAACATACAATCGAGGCGGTGTATGCCAATCACGACTATGAACCGTACGCTACACAACGCGATGGTGCAGTGGATGAGATGTTGCGAGCCGCCGGTGTTCGGTTTCAGACCTTTAAAGACCAGGTCGTTTTTGAGCGAGACGAAGTAATCAAAGAAGACGGTTCCCCATACGTGGTCTACTCGCCTTACATGCGCAAGTGGAAGTCCGTCCTAAGGGAAAAGCACTTAGCTTCATTCCCCACGCTCTCTCATGGGAAACAATTTTATAAAAGTTCGGGCACGCGGTTGCTTACGCTCAAGGAGATCGGCTTTGAGCAACACCCTGCCGATTGGGGCGTAAATGACGTCGATCCGTCGGTCATCAAGCACTACCACCAGACCCGTGATATTCCTGGAATACTTGGTACCAGTCGATTGTCTCATCAACTTCGTTTCGGAACCCTTAGCATTCGTGCCCTGATGCGCGCTGGATCGGAACTGAACGAAAAATGGTTCAACGAGCTCATTTGGCGGGAATTCTACCAAAGCATCCTGTGGCATTTTCCACGCGTGACCAAGGAAAGTTTCCGAAAGGAGTACGACCACATCGAATGGAGGAACAACGAAGAGGAATTCGAAGCGTGGTGCGCCGGCCGAACAGGGTACCCGATCGTAGACGCCGGGATGAGGGAGTTGAATCAAACCGGTTTTATGCACAACCGCGTACGAATGATAACGGCGAGCTTTTTAACCAAGCATTTGCTGATCGATTGGCGCTGGGGCGAAGCTTATTTCGCAAGAAAACTGATCGACTTTGACCTGGCCTCCAACAATGGGGGTTGGCAATGGGCCGCAGGGTGTGGTGTAGATGCCGCGCCTTACTTCCGGGTGTTCAACCCCTACTTACAAACGGAAAAATTCGATCCGCAAAAGGAGTACATCCGAACGTGGGTTCCTGAATTTGATACGGATGAATATCCAGAACCTCTTGTTGATCACAAATTCGCAAGAAACCGGGTGCTGGAAGTGTATAAGGCGGCGTTGAAGCCAAGTTAGATGTTATAAGCAAGCAAATGCTTAACACATGAGGCCATACAGAGGCGGAACTAGTGTACCTGAGGGAATATAAGCTGCGGAAACGCAAGACGTGCTCAATTGCATTAATTGTACAAATACTGTGTTTGGATTGGACCTCACCGGTTGTAGCATATACCCTCCTACCAATGGCGGTGCATTCGGGACTTGTACTTGTGGGGGATTCGTAAATATGGCAGTTGTCGGGGCCAATATCAATATTTGGTAATTCAATAGGCGAATTGAGTTCTTTCTCCAGAACCGCTACCTTTATTCAATGCGTTGGCTCATTACACTACTTATTTCTTGCGCAGTGGTGATTGGGAAGGCTCAAACCCCCGCAGATTACTGGTATTTTGGGGACCACGCGGGATTGCACTTTGGAGTTTCACCTATGACAATTTTTGATGGAAATCACTCCAATGGACGGGCAATCTCCAGTGTCTCTGATTTCGATGGAATACTTCAATTCTATTCAAGAGATACGCTAATTTGGAATAGAAATCACGAAGTAATGCCAAACGGAAGTGGTATATCCTCGAGTTCTTACTCAGGTCAAATAAGTTGCGTCCCTTACGCGGATTCTACTTTTCTTCTTTTCACTTTAGACTTCAATTCTATTATCCCATTTCCTAGCTCTTTGGCAAATTTATACTATCATGAAATCAGCATGGATCTTGAGCTCGGGTTGGGTGATGTAAGCAGCTCTACTAAAAACGTGTTCCTCCAAGACTCTTTGACAACCAAAATTGCCTCGGTTCCTAAATGTGGTGCCTTTGGTCATTGGATCATTGCACGATCCGGAGCCAATACAAACATCTACAGCTATGAAGTCACTGAATTAGGTCTAAACTCGACTCCAGTGATAAGTTCAGGCATGGTCATACCGGATTCTTGTTGTCGAAAAGACGGATACATTAGACCATCACCCAATGGAGAACATGTAATTATTTCTCATCCGTATC
The DNA here is from genome assembly GCA_040221375.1 of Cryomorphaceae bacterium. Lineage (GTDB taxonomy): Bacteria > Bacteroidota > Bacteroidia > Flavobacteriales_G > Salibacteraceae > SHAN690. The sequence goes on along the minus strand of JAVKEP010000078.1, from coordinate 7,921 downwards.
CATCCAGCCTAGAATTTTTTGACTTTGATCGTACCAACGGTGCATTGACTCCCAATTTCACTCTAGATTTCAGCACGTCAGGCATGTTGGCCTATGGCCTAGAATTTTCATCAAGTGGTGCATATTTATACTGTAGTTTACTAGACCTTACAGGAGCAAATCCATCCGGTGCAATAATCCAATTCAACGTTGAAGCTTATGACTCTGCATCAATTATATCTTCACTCGATACCGTTTTTTCTTCTGCTCTAGTCGAAGGCATACAGCGAGGGCCTGATGAGAAAATTTACCTAACCACCGTTGATTCTTTCCTTAGTATCATTCATTTCCCAGATGTCGAGTCTCCTGGTTGTGATTTCGAAGAAAATGCAATTTCGCTTAACGGTCTTGCGGCGGGTTCTGGTCTTCCTAATTTTAATTCTTTTCTCCTCTCAAACCCCGTGGCGGATCAATTCATTTGTGCAGGAGACAGCATTTACTTCTCATATCCAGATAGCTGCGTTGAAAGCGTGCGCTGGACCTTATTTAATTCTGAGAATGAAATTCTCGATACTTCCTCATCCTTTAATTCGGCTTTTGTCTTTTCAGACACTGGGGACTTCAAAGTCACGCTCATGGTCCAGCAAGGTCTCGACACGACAGAATACACAGGAGAAGTTGTCGTGATTCCATCTTCTATACCTAATCCTCTGCCGGATTCAACAAGCATTTGTTTCAACCAACTATTGGAGAGCAGCCATTCATCGACTCACTATAACTTTGAATGGTCGAATGGATCCGACTCTAGCAGCACAATGGTCTCGGCAGATGGATGGTACGCTCTAACTGTTTCGAATTATTGCTTCGAATTAGTCGACTCAGTTTTTGTGATGGTTCTATTTCCTCCGAGCATTGACTTATCGGATATGACACTATGCCAAACGGACACATTAACCATAGGCGTACAAGCTCAATATTACGACAACGTCTTATGGTCTACAGGGGATAGCTCATCCAAAATCAACGTAGGATCGTGGAACAGCACTGACCTTTCCCCACTGAACATCTGGCTCAACGCTAGTAATGCTTGCGGAGAAGATTCGGATTCGATGACCTTATTCTTCCTACCAAATCCCGATGCCGGTCTTCCACAAGATTCTGTTCAATGCTCTGAGCAAACAGTTCCTATTTATCGGCCTTCGCAAGACAATACCGTTCATTTATGGTCCAATGGCTCCTCGGATTCCTTGTTGCTTATCCAAAACGATACTTTAATTTGGTTGGTGGCAACTAATTTGTGCGGATCAGACACAGACAGCATGTGGATTAGCTTTCATCCTCCAATCACAGTGTCACTGGGAGAAGCCAGTTATTTATGTGAGGGAGACAGCGTCGTGCTCAACGCCTCATGGCCAGGTGCTACATATCATTGGAACCCTGGTGGTTCAACTGACAGTATACAAGTAGTCAAATACGAAGATTTAATATATGCCGAGGACCGTTTATACACAGTTACAATCACTGATGGTCCATGTAACTTCATCGCCTCAAAAAATGTTTCAGTAAACACCGAGCATTGTGACAGCTCAGCATGCAAGTTTAGCATTCCAAATGTATTTACACCCAATGAAGATGGCATCAACGATGTTCTCAGAGTTGACAACGACTGTTCGCGGATTCGCTATTCAATCACAGTCTTCAATCGCTGGGGTCAAGTCATGTTTGAAGGAGGCCCTCAAAACAATGCTTGGGATGGATATATGAATGGTGATATTGCTGCGCCGGGAACCTACTTCGTCGTGGTAGAATATGGAAAGAACAAGATTCAGAAATGCTCAATTTCCTTGTTGAGATGATTCGAATCTAAATTGATCTTAAAAAAGTCGACCGACGACGACTAACTCACATATGCTTCACCTCATCCGGCAAATCGTAGAATGTCGGGTGGCGGTAGATTTTGTCGTTGGCTGGCTCAAAGAGCGCTTCTTTGTCTCCAGGATCTGATGCGGTGATGCTGACCGATTCTACCACCCAAATGCTAACTCCCTCATTGCGCCGGGTATACACATCCCTAGCCATTTCCAAGGCCATTTCTGCGTCGGCTGCGTGAAGGCTTCCTGCGTGCCTATGGCTCAATCCCGCCTTGCTTCGAATGAATACTTCCCAAAGCGGCCAATTTTTCTTTGTTGACGTTGACATACCTGATTACTTTTATCAAGCCGCTTGCGTGGCTCGCTTTCGCTTTTGTTTCTTTTCTGCATAGGCCATGGCCGCTTCGCGCACCCAAGCACCATCGTCATAAGCTCCCTTTCGATCGCGCAGGCGCTGGCGATTGCATTTGCCCTTTCCTTTGACCACATTCCAAAACTCCTCCCAATCGATTGGCCCCATTTCCCAATGACCCGTTTCTTCATTGAAGCGTAAATCGGGATCGGGAACTTCGCAACCGAGCAAATGGCATTGCGCAACCGTCATATCGAGAAAGCGCTGGCGCAACTCGTCGTTTGAAAATCTTTTGATCTTCCACTTCATGCTTTGCGCAGAGTGAGCAGACTCAGCATCGTTGGGGCCAAACATCATCAAGGCAGGCCACCACCATCGGTTGATGGCATCTTGCGCCATGCGTTTCTGGTCTGCCGTACCATTGGCCATGGCCAGCATGATGCTGAATCCCTGCCGCTGGTGAAAGCTTTCCTCCTTGCACACCCGAATCATTGCCCGGCTGTAAGGTCCATAAGAGCAACGACAAAGCGGCACTTGATTCATGATCGCGGCTCCGTCGACCAACCATCCTACGGCTCCGATGTCTGCCCAAGTCAAGGTAGGATAGTTAAAAATGGAAGAGTACTTCGCCTTGCCCGCGTGCAGATCTTCGATGGTTTCGTCCCGTTCGATACCCAATGTCTCTGTAGCAGAGTACAAGTAGAGCCCATGGCCCGCTTCGTCTTGAATCTTAGCCAGCAACGCAACTTTTCTCTTAAGACTCGGCGCACGCGTAATCCAATTCGCCTCTGGAAGCATACCAACGATCTCACTGTGGGCGTGTTGCGAAATCTGACGAATCAGCGTTTTCCGGTAATCATCGGGCATCCAATCTTTGGGCTCGATCTTGACTTCGGCGTCTACCCTGTCTTGGAATATTTTTTCTAGGTCCTTTTCAGCCATGATGCGATTGTGTGTTATGCGAATATACTTAGGTTGCTCCATTTGGCATTCAACGCCACGCAGGAACGAAAAACAAACACGTGAAAATTACATTTTGTTTGCAATCTACTGCTCAATATCTGCTTCTACTTCCATCGTTCTGAAATCCTATTTTTACCGCCCCAAACGATGACCTATGCCGAAATTCCATTCGCTCAAAGTAAGTGACGTTCGAAGAGAAACCGAAGACTCGGTATCCGTGGCATTCGAAGTACCCGAAGCATTGAAGGATGACTACTCCTTCATACAAGGGCAATACCTCACGATCAAAAAAGAGCTGGGCGGAGAAGAAATCCGTCGCAGCTATTCGATTTGCAGGAGTCCGCTTGACAATGATTTGCGCGTAGCGATTAAAAAAGTGGACGGTGGCTTGTTCTCTACCTACGCCAACGACCAGCTTGCAATTGGCGAAGCCTTGGATGTCATGACTCCGCTCGGCCGCTTCTATACCTCCATCGATGCCGAGAACGAAAAGAACTACATCGCTTTCGCAGCCGGAAGCGGCATCACTCCGATCATGGCACATATGCGTACCGTCCTAGCCATGGAACCAAAGAGCGAGTTTACTCTAATTTATGGCAACAAATCTACGAGCAGCATCATGTTCAAGGAGGAAATCGACGACCTCAAAAATGAGTACATGGATCGGCTCAAGGTCTACCACGTCTTGAGTAGGGAACAAAATGAGTTTCCTCTGCTTTGTGGTCGGATCGACGAAGAAAAGTGCAACGCGTTTATGAAGTACTTCATCGAAACCGATGCGATCGATGAGGTTTTTGTGTGCGGTCCTGCCCCATTGATCGAAAGCGTACGCAAAGTCATGAACGAAGCGGGAATCGATCGAAAGAAGGTTCATTTCGAACTCTTCGCTTCGCCCCAACAATTGGCAGAGCGAGAAGGTTTCGTGCAACCAAAACGCGAAAAGAAAGAAGGATTCCAAGCCAAGGTCGAGATCATATTGGACGGAGTAGTGACGGACTTCATCATGGATTCCGAAGATTCAAACATCTTGGACGCAGCGCTTAAAAATGGTGCCGACCTTCCTTTCGCATGCAAAGGAGGGGTATGTGCCACATGTCGGGCAAAACTAGACAGCGGCGAGGTAGAAATGGAAGTAAACTATTCGCTCGAACCCGACGAGCTGGAGCGGGGCTTTATCCTGACGTGTCAATCGCACCCGACGACCGAAAAAGTGCTTGTTAACTTCGACGAAGTTTAGATTTCACGCTACGAATTTCTTTTCGGACTTCGGTGTTTTTCCGCGAGTCTGTACATCTTTGCCCAAATCTTCAAACAGATGAGTGACACACGTATATTGGTGATTGGCGCCTGCGGACAAGTAGGAACGGAGTTGGTTGAAGAGTTGGCGAATCGATTCGGAAAAGACCGCGTGGTGGCCTCCGATATCCGGGAAACGGCCGCCTTCGGTGTTCCCTACGTTCAACTCGATGTGATGGACAGAGAGCGCGTACGCCAGGTGATCACCGAACGAAACATTACCGAAGTGTATCACCTCGCCGCCTTGCTCTCTGCAACGGCAGAAAAGAATCCAGAATTTGGATGGAAACTGAACATGGACGGCTTGTTTTCCATCTTGGACTTAGCCAAGGAAGGCATTTTGAAAAAAATCTTTTGGCCAAGTTCGATCGCGGTCTTCGGTCCGACCACACCCAGACAAAACACGCCGCAGCGTACCGTCATCGAGCCGACTACAGTGTATGGAATCTCAAAGTTTGCTGGTGAACGCTGGTGCGAGTACTACCACACCCGATGGGGCGTGGACGTTCGCAGCGTGCGATACCCTGGTTTGATCGGACATAAATCCTTGCCCGGAGGCGGAACCACCGATTACGCCGTAGATATTTTTCATCAAGCGTTAAAGAAAGCGAGCTACGAATGCTTTCTCAGCGCCGAAACCGCCTTGCCCATGATGTACATGAGCGATGCAGTGAAGGCTACGATCGATATCATGCAAGCACCCGCAGAAAAAATCAAGATACGTTCGAGCTACAATATCGCAGCGATGAGCTTCGGGCCGAAGGAAGTGGCAGAAGAAATTTCGAAACACGTGCCTGCATTTGAAATCACGTACGCCCCTGATTTTCGCCAAGAGATCGCCAACAATTGGCCCGCATCCATCGACGACGCCGAAGCGCGAAGCGATTGGGGGTGGCAGCACGCTTACGACCTGCCTATGATGGTGAAGGATATGCTGTCTAATCTCAAGCAAAAATCGGAAGTTTCAGCCTAAATGAATGACCCCATCGATGTCGACTTCGCAAAGACAATCAATCTTGGAAATAAGTTTATCTTTTCGCCCGTTTTCGGATAGTAGAACAAGGAAACCTATGCTAAAAACATTTCTTCTTACGACACTTATTTTCATCGGGACGAGTCTATTCGCTCAGAACGAAACCAATGCAGAAGGACGTCGCGTAGGCTATTGGAAGGTGACGGCAGCCGACAGCCCGAAGGCGGGATACGCTCCCGACGCTGTGGTTGAAGAAGGAAAGTACGAGGCCGGAAGAAAGGTGGGTGTTTGGAAGGCTTATTTTGCTTCGGGTAAATTGAAAAGCGAAATCACCTACATATCGGGCCGGCCGAAAGGTGCGTATACTACCTATTACGAGAACGGTCAAATTGAGGAAAAGGGAAACTGGAGCCTCAACAAAAACCTAGGGAAATTTACCCGCTACTACGAAAACGGACAGGTGCAGCAAGACTTCACCTTTGACGACACCGGAAAACGAAATGGCCCACAGAAGTACTTTTACGAAAACGGCCAGTTGATGATCGAGGGCGATTGGAACGGGGGTAAAGAAGACGGCGAGGTCAAAGAGTATTTCGAAAATGGAGAAGTGAAGTCGGTCCGCGTCTTCAACGGCGGTAAAATGGACGCCGAAAAATCTACGTTTAAAAAGCCATCCACCCCAGCTGCCGCTCCCAAGACCGAACCTGAACCTGTCAAGACAGATAACACAGTCAAAACGACAGTGGCGGTCCAAAAGGAAGAAGCCAACCCCAACATCGGATACTTCGATGGAAATGGTCAGCATACGCTCTACAACAAGAACCGTCAGATTTCTCAGAAAGGCTTGTTCCAAGGAGGTAGGTTGAAAGATGGAAAGGTGTATCGCTACAATGAAGACGGCATTCTTCAGACGATTGAGATGTACAAAAACTTCCGCTACGTGGGTGACGGCGTGATTTCAGACGACATGAAATAGCCGCCCGCTTAGGGATTCCAACTTTTCTTTGCCTTCTTCCTTCTCTCGCGTTAAGGCTTAGCACTGACATGCATTCCAATTGGAAGAACAAGGCCGCAGCAAGTATCTTTGCCGCTTTGCGAAAAGAACGTCATGGAGAATTCATTGCAGCTTTACAATACCCTATCGGGTAAAAAAGAACCGTTTAAGCCCATCAAGCCACCCTTTGTGGGCTTGTATGTATGCGGGCCCACTGTGTATAGCAATGCCCATCTCGGAAACTGCCGAACCTTTCTTTCCTTCGACCTGATCAACCGGTACTTGCGTCACCTCGGATTCAACGTACGCTACGTTCGGAACATCACCGATGTGGGCCACATCACTACCGACATCGACGACGGCGTAGACCGCATTGGCGAACAAGCCCGAATGGAACAGTTGGAGCCCATGGAGATTGTGCAGAAATACACGCTCGATTTCCACGAAATCATGGCGCGCATGAACCTGCTTCCACCCGACATTGAACCGACGGCAACGGGGCACATGATCGAGCAGATAGAAATGATTAAGACAATCATCGACAACGGTTTTGCCTATGAATCAAACGGCAACATCTATTTCGACGTTCAGGCGTATAAAGAGAAGTACGATTACGGGGCCTTGAGTGGGAGAAACGTCGAAGAGTTGATCAGCAATACCCGCTCGCTCGATGGGCAAGATGAAAAACGATTTTTCGCTGATTTTGCGCTTTGGAAAAAAGCATCGCCCGAACACATCATGCGGTGGCCATCTCCTTGGGGAGTCGGTTTCCCGGGATGGCATTTGGAATGTTCATCGATGAGTACCAAATACCTCGGTGAGCAGTTCGACATCCACGGAGGTGGTATGGACCTAAAGTTTCCTCACCACGAATCAGAAGTCGCACAGAATACCGCGTGCAGCGGACATGGACCTGCAAAGTATTGGCTTCATACTAATATGCTGACGTTCGAAGGCTCCAAGATGTCAAAGTCGCTTGGCAATTCAATTTTACCCAACGAGCTGTTCACCGGCCAGCACAATTTATTGAAGCGAGGGTTCCACCCTATGGTGGTTCGGTTCTTCATGCTTCAGGCACATTACAGAAGTACGCTCGACTTTTCTAATGAGGCCTTGGAGGCGGCCGAGAAAGGTTACCAGCGACTCATGGCTGGTGTGAGCATCCTCGATGCCCTTCCGGTATCCGACACCAGCGACATCGACGTCAAAGAGATTGAGTCGAAATTTTACGCCGCGATGAACGATGACTTTAACAGTCCCGTCCTCATTGGCAACCTCTTCGACGTGGTGAAATCGATCAATTCCATCGCAGAAGGTCGCTTGAAAATCAGCGCCGATCAAAAAACGGCACTCAAATCTTTGGTCACGTCGTTTGTAGAAGACGTCCTGGGACTGAAAGGCATCGAGGCCAATGGTGACACGGCAGTAGTAGGTGGTCTAATGGACTTAATACTCGACGTTCGTGCTCGGGCAAGGGCTAATAAAGATTGGGG
>JAVKEP010000077.1:0-49290 GCA_040221375.1 Cryomorphaceae bacterium | reverse complement strand
CGCCTCCATCCAGTCTTTTTCCATTTCATCGAGCCCGTCGGCTGCGTAGTTCAATCGCTCGAGCATCTGAAGGTGCTTTTCTTTCAGTGCATTGTATTTCTGCTTGAAGTCAGGCGTTTCGATGTCACCAATCCGCAGGCCATTTCGACCCGTTTTATCCATGTAGGTAGGCCCAATGCCCTTGAGCGTGGAGCCGATTTTATCCTTTCCCTTGGCGGCCTCTGAAGCAGCATCGAGCAATCGGTGCGTTGGAAGTATCAGATGCGCCTTGCGAGAAATCAGCAGGCGTTCTTTGTAAGGAACACCTTGGTCAATGAGATTGTGTATTTCACGACGAAGCGTAACGGGGTCGATGACCACGCCATTTCCGATCAGGTTCATCGTTCCTTCGTGGAAAATCCCGGATGGAATGGTGTGCAGCACGAATTTTTGTCCATCAAACTCGAGCGTGTGACCAGCGTTTGGGCCGCCCTGAAAACGGGCAATTACATCGTACTTGGGCGTAAGGACATCGACTATTTTGCCTTTCCCTTCATCACCCCACTGCATTCCTAAGAGCACATCAACTTGCATAGTATCAAACTGGATTTGTCGGTTGAATTATTTCGTTTCGTTGGATTCATCTTTCACTGCATAAAAATTCAGTGAGTGGTGTAGGATTTTAATTCCCAATGATTCCTCCAAAGATTTTTTGATTAGTTGCAGCCGAGGATCACAGAACTCTTTCACATCTCCGGTATCGGTGAAAATGATGTGATCGTGCTGACTGTTGGTGTAGCTCGGCTCAAATTGCGACATGTTTTTCCCAAACTGGTGCTTGCGGATCAGGTTGCAAGCCAATAACAGGTCAATCGTATTGTACAACGTTGCACGGCTCACCCTGTATTTCTTGTTCTTCATTTGAACGTAGAGCGTTTCTACGTCGAAATGTCCTTTAGAGGCATATATCTCATCGAGGATCGCGAAACGTTCGGGCGTCTTTCGATGTCCATTTTCTTCGAGGTAACGCTTGAAAATGCTGCGGACCTCCTGCTTTATTTCGCTAGATTTCATCAAGGCGCAAAAGTATCAATTCGAGTCGGTTATCTCGGGCTCCGAAGAGCCACCTTTTATCCTACTCACATTGGTCACGCCCCCGATGTTCTTAAGCTTTCGCATTAATTCGGTCAAGTGCGTAGTGTCATTCACATACACCTTTATTGTCCCTTCAAATATTCCGTCGTCAGTGTCGAACGAAATGCTCCGCATGTTGACATGGTATTCATTGGAAATCACCTTGGTAACTTCGCTCACCAAGCCTACTTGATCGATTCCGGTGATGCGAATGGCCGCAAGGAAAGAAATCACTTCCGTGTTTGTCCATTTCGCCTTGATGATGCGGTAGGCGTAGTTCGACATCAACTGAATGGCATTGGGGCAATTTTGTCGGTGGATTTTGATCCCATCGCTCACCGTAATGAATCCAAAAATGTTGTCTCCGGGTATAGGGTTGCAGCAATGGGCCAACTTGTACTCGAGGTTCTCCATGCTATCACCGATGACAAGGTTCGTGTTTTTAGCATCGATTTTGGTGACAATGTCTTTGATCGTGGAGGATTTTGGACGCTTCGTAGCCCTGTATTTAAGCTTGCCTTTTTCCTTCTTGAGTGCAGCAAGCTTGGAAAGATCCAGTTGTTCTTTCCCGACCTTATAGAAGAGCTCTTGGCTGGTGTTGAGCCTGTAAAAGCTTTGGATTTTTTGATGGTTCGCCTCTGTGTCGTCTAATTTCAGGTTGCGCATTTTGCGTTGCAGCATCTCTTTGCCGTCGGCGGCAATCATCTTGCGCTCTTCCTTCAGCAGCCCTTTGATGTTTGATTTGGCCTTGGCCGTAACCACAAACCGCAACCAATCTTCCTTCGGTTTCTGCTTCGCACTGGTCAGGATTTCCACTTGGTCGCCGCTTTTGAGTGCCGTGCTCAAGGGCACTAGCTTGTGGTTGACCTTGGCGCCGATGCACTTGGCGCCCACTTGCGTATGGATTTCGAAGGCAAAGTCTAAGGCCGTTGCGCTGTGCGGTAAATTTTTGAGTTCACCTTTTGGCGTAAATACGAAGATTTCCTTGGAAAACAGGTTGAGCTTGAAATCATTGATGAAGTCAAGCGCGCTAGGATTAGGATTTTGAAGCGTTTCTCGGATCCGGGATATCCATTCGTCCAAGGCGTGCTCGCTCGCCGATTCCTTGTACTTCCAATGCGCCGCGTATCCCATCTCAGCAATTTCATCCATGCGGCGCGTGCGGATTTGTACTTCTACCCATTTGCCGGTCGGACTCATGACCGTGGTGTGAAGCGATTCGTAGCCGTTGCTCTTGGGCGTACTGATCCAATCGCGCAGGCGGTCAGGGTTGGGCTTGTAGAAATCCGTTACAATTGAATAGGCTTTCCAGCAATCGGACTTTTCTTGATCAATCTCTGACTCCAGGATGATACGGAGCGCGAAGACATCGTAGATCTCTTCAAGCGGAATGTTTTTCGAGAGCATCTTGTTGTAGATGCTGAAAATGGACTTCGTGCGTGACTTGATTTCAAATTCGAAGGACGCCTTCTCGAGTTGGCGTTTGATTGGTAAAATAAACTGATTGATGAACCGTGTCCGGACCGCCTTACTCTTCGCTAGAGTTGTTTCAATTTGACTGTACACTTCCGGCTCTTTGTACTTCATGCAGAGGTCTTCCAACTCACTTTTGATGTTGTACAGGCCCAAACGGTGGGCTTGAGGAGCGTAGAGATAGAGCGTTTCGGATGCGATTTTCTGTTGCTTGTCGCCTCGCATCGACTCCAGTGTGCGCATGTTGTGCAGGCGATCGGCCAGTTTGATGAGGATGACGCGAACGTCTTCAGAAAGAGTGAGGAGCATCTTTCGGAAGTTCTCGGCCTGGACCGATACATTCTCGCTGAACTGCGCCCCACGAATTTTCGTAAGTCCATCAATGATCAAGCGGACGCGGTCTCCAAAGAGACTCTCAATGTCGTCTAGGGTGATTTCAGTGTCTTCAACCACATCGTGGAGCAGTGCACAGACGATGGATGTGGTACCCAAACCGATTTCTTCTGATATGATCCTGGCAACAGCAATGGGATGAAAAATGTAGGCCTCGCCTGATTTTCTTCGGGTATCGCGATGCGCTTCTACTGCCAAATCGAAGGCCTTGCGCACCAAAACTTTGTCCACATCAGATTCGATGCGTATGGAGTTCTTCAACAACGCTCGGTATTCCCTAGCGATCGCCTTTCGTTCGATATCCAATTGTTCGTCCGTCATCCTGCCGTATTTCTCAATTCACAGAGTTATCGAGCCTCACGTGTAGGTGTTCATTTGGCAGGCAGAACTTCTGTTCTCACTTCCCCAAAGCCAATTCGAACGCCGTCTTTTTCACAATATCCGCGCATGATCACTGTGTCGCCGTCATCGATGAATTTACGTTCAGAACCGTCGTTGAGTTTCACAGGTTTTGTTCCTCTCCAACTCAACTCAAGCATCGAGCCATAGCTAGATGGATGGGGACCACTGATCGTACCTGAGGCAAGCATGTCACCGCCGTTCATGTTACATCCATTTACGGTATGGTGTGCCAGCTGTTGTACCATGTTCCAATACATGTGCTTGTAGTTACTCTGGCTCACTATGGTTTCTTCACCACCTTTGGGTTGGATGATTACATCTAGCTTGATGTCGTAGTGATGGTCTCCTTCGTATTCGAGGTAAGGAAGTACGGATGGATCTTGTTTTGGTCCTTTCACTTTAAACGGCTCCAGTGCATCCATCGTGACCAACCAGGGTGATATGGAAGAGGCAAAGTTTTTGGCCAAGAATGGGCCGAGCGGAACATACTCCCATGTTTGGATATCGCGCGCGCTCCAATCATTGAACAAACACATTCCGAAGATGTAGTCTTTGGCTTCAGACGTAGAAATGCGATCGCCGAGCGGCTTGCCGGGATAGGTGACAAAAGCCATTTCCAATTCGAAATCGAGCAGTTTACTGGGTCCATACACTGGGGCATCCGCGTCTTTGGGCTTCTGTTGTCCAAATGGTCGATGGATGGGTTGGCCGCTAAGGATTATGGATGAAGAACGACCGTGGTATCCGACAGGGATGTGCTTCCAATTGGGAAGCAAGGCATTGTCTGGATCTCGAAACATCGTCCCCACGTTGCGAGCGTGATCTTCGCTTGAATAAAAATCGGTATAGTCTCCAACCTTGACCGGCATGTGGCTGTCGAGGTCTTCGATTTTGACCAAAAACAGTTCCCGCTTTGTGTTGCTCTTCAATTCGTCGGTCTCCGTGCTCAGTAAGTAAGAAACCCGTTCACGGAGCATCCTGATTTTTTCATTGCCGAGATTGAGCAAATCGTTCATGTATTCATTCTCAAAATGATGATGAGAAAAAATCTTTAAGTCTAGGTAACCAAAATCATACAGCGCTGAGAGGTCCAACGCATATTCGCCAATGGCGACTCCTACCTTCTTCAGTCCACCGTCTTTCGAAAGAATTCCAAACGGTAAATTCTGAATGGGGAAATCCGAACCTTCCGGAACATCAAGCCAACTTTGTCTACGGGGATCATTGGATGCTAGCATACTCAAGTGTTTTTGTGAGCAAACAATGGGTACTTGCTCATTTCTTCATTTACTTCTTTACGCACCGAGGCAATCACAACTTCGTCGCCCTTACTCGAGATGACGCGGTCGATCAAATCGACGATCCATGGAATGTGCTGTTCGGTCATTCCACGTGTGGTAACAGCCGCAGTTCCCACGCGAATTCCCGAGGTAACAAACGGACTCTTATCGTCAAACGGAACCATGTTCTTATTGACGGTGATGTCAGCAGCAACCAATGCCGCTTCTGTTTCTTTGCCGGTGACTTCCTTGTTTCTCAGGTCGATCAGCATCATGTGATTGTCTGTTCCTCCCGAGATGACTTTGTAATCCCGCTTGACGAATTCTTCGGCCATGACTTTTGCGTTCTTCACCACTTGGAGGCAGTAATCCATGTATTCATCGGTCAGGGCTTCACCGTAGGCTACGGCTTTTGCTGCAATTACGTGCTCGAGGGGACCTCCTTGGGTTCCAGGAAACACACCACTGTCGAGGATTGCGCTCATTTTTCTAACGACCCCTTTTGGGGTGGTTAATCCCCATGGATTGTCAAAATCTTTTCCCATCATGATCATTCCTCCACGGGGTCCGCGCAAGGTTTTATGCGTAGTGGTAGTCACTATGTGGCAATGCGGAAGCGGATCGGTGAGGATACCCTTCGCGATCAAACCTGATGGATGAGAAATGTCTGCGAGTAACAACGCTCCGACAGCATCAGCTATAGCACGCAAGCGTGGATAATCCCAATCTCGACTGTAGGCTGATGCCCCACAGATGAGCATCTTGGGTTTCACCTCCTTGGCCGTAGCTTCAACCTTATCGTAGTCGATTACGCCGGTTCCTTCTTCCACACCGTAAAAATGACTTTTGTACAGCTTTCCGCTAAAGTTGACTGGGCTGCCGTGCGTCAAATGCCCGCCATGGGATAGGTCGAAGCCGAGGATGGAATCACCAGCGTTCAGACAAGCTAGAAAGACGGCAGCATTTGCTTGTGCGCCACTGTGGGGCTGAACGTTGACGTAATCAGCATTGAACAATGCCTTGGCTCGGTCAATGGCGATTTGCTCGGTTTGATCTACCACTTCGCATCCTCCGTAATAGCGTTTACCAGGATAGCCCTCTGCGTATTTATTGGTCAGTACAGAACCCATAGCTTCCATGACCTGATCACTCACAAAATTCTCTGAGGCAATCAATTCAATGCCGTGCTCCTGTCTTTGTCGTTCTAACTGAATGAGGTCAAATACCTGCTGATCGCGCTTCATAAAGTGTAATTTAGTGCTTTGTCTACTCCCGATTTCGGGGAGAAACAAATGTAGTGAAACCCCATGCAAAATAGCAGTTTTCGGACGCTTCCTTCTTGGCTTTCTTGGTTGTTGCTTGCGATGTTTTGCGCGCACTTCCTCGCCATTTTTTCCCATCAGTTTGGTAAGGAAGTGCTTCCCAAACAGGTGGTGGTGTTGGCTGAACGTTACGCGTCTCCTTGGTTTTACCAGAACTATGAGATGTTTGCGCCCGACCCGCACACACAGATCAACAAGTTCGTCTACAGGATCCGAGTAAACGGAGAATGGTCAGCCTGGAAGGACCCTGTATACCCGCACCTGCAAAATTTGTGGTACAATCGATTTGGGAACGGTGGCGACATGGTGCGTATCCTCACAGGCATTGCAGACAAGTTGTATGAGGGAAGGCATTTCATTGGATTTATGGAAGATTCTACCGAAGAGCATTGGTTCAAATTACCAGGCTTTATCCTTGCTAAACGTTATATAGAACAACATGAGAGCACCCCTACATCCGACACCTATGATGCCTATCAAGTAGGTGTGCTCACGGAGGTGCATCGCATCGATGCGGAAGGAAACATGCGCGTTATGCACCTTTTTCAATCGTATCCTGAAAAAACCGTTGCGCAATGAAGCAAGGGGTAGCCATACTGAAAGCTTGGCAAACGCAATTGGAGGTGCTTCCGGTATCTGAGTTTTTTATTCGAGCGATCTATCTCTCCATGATTTGGACGACGACCAAGCAGTTGGGGATAGGAGACATTGTTTGGGGCAGCGATTGGCTGCACGCGTTGTACACCCCATTTGCTAACATCGATCGATTCGCCATGATTCTCAACGAAGCGGCGGTTCGTGTGTATTACCTATGGTTTGCACTGCCCTTTTTAACCTTGCTTTTGGCCGGACTATTTGGGAAGCACAACGCATTGACGCGCTTAGTGGTGTGGTACCTCTATGTTGCGCTGCACTATGGAAACGTTGAAATCAGTACTGGGGGACATCACCTTTACCAGCAATTGCTCTTTTTTCACATCCTGTTTTTTAAGGTCGATGCTAGCGAAAATCGACATTGGGCTTCGGCGAGACGTTTGTTGCATCACTTGGGCTTTTATGCAATTTGGGTCAACATTGCCCTGTTGTATTTGGCTTCTGCTTACTGGAAGACGTTTGGAGATATGTGGTGGAATGGAGACGCCTTGCTGATGTCCATCTCCTTTGCCGAATACAGTTTCCCAGGGCTAACCAAGGTGCTCACGCACAATACGTGGTTCCTGATGCTGGGCAGCTATGCTGTATTTGTGTACCAGTTGATGTTCGCCGTTGTGATTTGGGTCAAGCCCGCCCGTAAGCCATTTCTGTTGTTTGGATTGGTTTTTCACCTTGCCATTGCGTTCATCGTTGGACTCACCGATTTTGGTATATTCATGATCGCTAGCTACAGCATTTTTCTCTCACCGACTGAAGCCGCAGCAATGTTGAAGCGCTTTTCTTGGTCGAGGGAAAGGGCTATGCAATGGTCTGCAAGGTAGCCCAACTGAGAAGCTTTATCCCAGCAAGTCTTCCATGGTGAAGAATCCCTTTTGCCCTTGTAGGAATTCTGCGGCCAAAACCGCTCCAAGGGCAAAACCTTTTCTCGAGTTGGCCGCATGTGTGATTTCGATCGAGTCGATGTCGCTTTCATAGCGAACCGTATGCGTACCCTTCACGTCTTTTTCGCGTAACGCTTCGATTTCAATTTCGTCGCTCTTGGGTTTGTCTTCTTTTAACTTCCATCCGCTCAGGTCTGGAATTGCCTGCAGGATTTGCTCGGCAGTGGTTATCGCCGTTCCGCTGGGTGCATCTTTCTTTTCGGTATGATGGATTTCTCGAATGGAAACGCTGTAGTCGGGTTGGTCGTTCATCAGTTCAGCCAACCGCTTGTTGACTTGCCAAAATAGGTTGACTCCCACGCTGAAATTTGAAGCCCAGAAGAAGCTTCCATGGTATTTCTCTTGCCATCGCTCAACCTTGTCCATGTGCTCGTACCAGCCCGTGGTTCCAGTTACCAAAGCAAAGCCATTTTCCATGCAGTACTTAAAGTTCTCGAGCGATGAAGCAGGATTGGTAAATTCAATGCAAACATCCGCATCGTTTAGTCGATCCCAGTCCGCATCCGTAGAGGCAGAAGTGAGTTTTGCGATGATGGAGTGTCCTCGTTCTAAGGCGATCTCCTCAATGGTCATCCCCATTTTGCCATAGCCTATGATACCTATGTTCATGTCGGAAAAATAATACCTAGCTGTGAAGTAGCGAACATGTTTGCTTTACTAAAATCGAAAATCTAGCCTTAACCCACTCACTATTTGATGATTAGACCTAGGGAGTACGGTGGGTTCCCACTCTAAAGTCAGGTCGTCGCCAATGTCAAATGAAGACAGGTGCGCATCAACGGTTGCGTCGATGATTTGCAATCCATAAATCGCAAGGAATCCAATGACCGAATATTCCATGTTTTGTCTGCTCGCGTCTGCCGCTTGGCGGAGTTGAGTGGTGCCCACATTGCGTAGTGCGTAAAAAGAGGGTTCGTAATCGGGATCATCGAAGTTGAGGTCGTTCAAGTAAGCGTCTCGGTATTCTATGTAGTAGCTTCGATTATTGAAGTAGAAATAGACGGCTGTGGCCATGGCGCCGTATACGATTGGTAGCTTCCAGTATTTTTTATTGTAGACCTGTCCGGCTCCAGGAAGGATGGCAGAGTAGAGCGAAGCTTTCTTTGGGCTTCGCACCGTGCGTTCCTTCTTCACCTTCTGTTGCTCGACATCCGCTGATGAGGTATCGGCCATTTGGGCATGCGAAACGACAGAACAAGCAAATAAGGCGATTGCGGCAATCAGTCGGTATGTGCGCGTAGACTTCATAAGCCTAGTACAAAGAAACGCCAATTCGACCGGCGTATTCTGCTAATAATTGTAATTCTGAGCAGTCGCTTGGAGCAATTGAATCAGTCGATTCAGGTCGTGTTCGTTTACAAAATCGATGACGATTTTGCCATTGCCATTGGGTAAGAACTTCATGTCCACTTTCGCGTTCAACGTCTGACTGATGCCATATTTGGCGTCTCGGTAATATTCTTTTTTCTGCTCGGCCTCAGTGGCGTCGGGTTTCGGACGTTTGGCTTTGCGTGCCAAGTTTTCGACGTCTCTTACACTGAGTACTTCGTCAATGATACGCTCAAAGATTTCGATCTGCTTGACGTGGTCATCTACGTTGATCAAGGCACGTGCATGCCCCATGCTGATGGTCCCTTTGGTCAAGGCCATTTGAATCTCGGCGGGCAATTTCAGGAGACGCAGGAAGTTGGTAATGTTAGAGCGGCTCTTGCTGATTTTCTCGCTGAGTCCTTCGTGGGTTAATTCGCATTCATCGATGAGCCGTTTGTAACTGATGGCGACTTCGATCGGATTGAGGTCTTCCCGTTGGATGTTCTCAACCAGGGCCAACTCGAGCATGGCTTGGTCGTTTGCGACCCGCACATAGGCAGGTATCATCACCAATCCCGCCAATTGCGACGCTCGAAACCTTCTTTCACCACTGATGAGTTGGTACTTGTCATTGCCGACCTTCCTTACGGTGACGGGCTGGATGACGCCGTGCAAGCGTATGCTTTCTGCGAGTTCCTCTAAGGCATTGCTCTCAAAGCGTGAACGGGGTTGAAACGGATTCTCTTCGATCTGCGAGATGCTGATTTCAGAGGTGGATCCAACCGCAGCACCTGAAATGCCTGATGAATGCGTGATGTCTGTCTCTTCGTGCTCTAGTAAGGCGCTCAGCCCACGACCAAGAGCACTTTTTTTAGGATTCGCCATTGTATTCCTCCACTATTTTATCCTTCTCACTGATGCGCGTCATGTCATTCTTCTGAAGGATTTCCCGGGCCAAATTTAGATAATTAACGGACCCTGAGCTGGATGCGTCGTGCGTGATGATCGTCTCTCCGTGTGAAGGAGCCTCCCCTAAGCGGGTATTTCTATGAATGATGGTATCGAATACCAATTGTTGGAAATGCATCTTCACTTCTTCCACCACTTGGTTTGCCAAGCGCAGTCTTTGATCGTACATCGTTAGCAACATTCCTTCGATGCCCAAATCTTGATTCAGCCGGTTTTGGACGATTTTAATGGTGTTGAGCAATTTACCTAGCCCTTCTAAAGCAAAGTATTCGCATTGCACAGGAACGATGACGCTGTCGGCGGCGGTCAGGGCATTGACGGTAATCAAGCCGAGCGAAGGGGAGCAGTCGACGATGATGAAATCATAATCGTCCTTGATCTTATTCAATGCCATGCGCATCATTCGCTCACGGTTCGGCAAATTGATCATCTCGATTTCCGCGCCTACCAGGTCAATGTGTGCAGGAAGAATATCGAGGTTCGGGCTTTGGGTGTGCAAAACGATGTCCTTCGGCTCCACTTGATTGATGATGCATTCGTAGATGCTGGTACGCACGTTGCGCGGGTCAAACCCAACACCAGAAGTCGCATTGGCTTGGGGATCTGCATCCACGATGAGCGTTTTCTTTTCGAGAACCCCGAGGGCAGCGGCAAGATTGATACTGGTGGTAGTTTTTCCAACACCACCTTTCTGATTCGCGATAGCTATGATCTTTCCCATTTCTTACAATTCTTTGGTTGCGCCAATTTCCATCAGCGTTAGGTTCTTACGGGTCTTGGCGAAAAGATTTTTCACATAGCCGTGATCGATCTTTATATACTCAAATGTGTCGTAATGCATTCCGATTACGTTCGCACAATTCAAAAAGTCCGAAGCCTTCGTAGCATCGACAGGCCCCATGGTAAAATTATCTCCGATGGGCAATATCGCCCAATCAATCACATAGCGTTCTCCGAGCAAGCGCATCTCCGAGTTCAACGCAGTATCCCCCGCGTAGTAAACGATTTGATCGTCTACTTCCAGCACCCATCCACCCGGATTTCCTCCGTAACTGCCATCCGGTAGTACGCTTGAGTGCATTGCATACACATACTTTGCCCAGCCGAAATCAAACTTCCACGCCCCACCGAGGTTCATTGGGTGGGTATTTGAAACGCCTTTGTTTTCGTACCAACTCACGATTTCAAAACAGCTGACCAGTTTGGCGTTGGTCCGTTTCAAAATGGCTTCGGCGTCAGCCACGTGGTCTTCATGGCCATGCGATAAGAATACGTAGTCGCACTCGATCGAGTCGATGTCTATGCTTTTTGCCAACTCGTTTGGCGTGATGAATGGGTCGAACAGAATCTTTGCCTTGGAGGTTTCCAAGAGAAAACATGCATGTCCGAAATAGGTAATGTTCATCAATAAAGCTTTCTTTGCTGAACTCAAAGGTCTGAATAAAACTATTGTGAAATAGGGGCTAGACCCTTGAGTTTATACCGACTTTTTGAACAAAAATCTGTGAACTAGACCGTGATCACGATCATAAGTGGAACCAATCGTCCTGAGAACGTTAGCCTGCGTGTTTCCCATACCATTCTGGAGTTATTAACAAGGATGGATAAAGAGGTGCAACTCCTCGACCTCCAAAAGCTTCCGCGCGACTTTGCATTTAGCAACGACGTATTTGGCAACCCCGACCCTGGATTCAGTGCAATAGCCGAACAGTTTGTGACGAATGCAGACAAATTCATCTTTGTCGTGCCAGAGTACAATGGAGGATACCCCGGAGTATGCAAGACCTTCATCGATGCCGTATGGCCTGAAGCGTTCAAAGGTAAAAAGGCGGCCTTGGTCGGACTCTCTTCAGGCAGGGCAGGTAACCTCCGTGGTTTGGATCATTTGACGGGAATATTGCACTACCTAGACATTGCTGTATTGCCCAAGAGGGTGAACATCACACATGTTGAATCTCAATTGAGTTCAGAAGGTCATTTGGCAAACGCCAAGACGTTGGCTCAGCTTCAACACTTGAGCGAGGCCTTGGAAGCCTTCTAGAGAAGCTTTAATCGGAGCGCGTCGCTTAGTTTCCCTGCTTTTAAGTAGCTTTTGATCATGATGGTCCTCCACGAGGCATGAAACTGCTTCGCTTGCTCAATGCTGACGTTTGGCCAAGTTTTGATCTCCTTCTCAATGGCTGTGTACCCCTTTTCAAGGCCCAATAAATCACGCATGGCAGACTGTTCTCTGAATCGATAGTCATAGATGCTTTCTTCGACATGGGTATACAATCCTAGATGCGCGATGGATAGAAAAAAGAGCAAGTCTTCACCATGGCTTACCCCGGTATGAAATCGATAGGCTTCGCCTGGCGATTTGCGGATGAGCCAGGTAATGCCGATGAAGCATCTTCCACTGAGGCTGAGCAGTTCTGAGAACGCAGAGCCATTGAAATCCGGTCGTCGCGTTTCGATTTCATTCCCATCAACATCGATTCGCCGTACAGCGCCATCTACGAAGGCCACCTCCGGGCGTTCCAACATGACGTTCATGCGCGCAGATAGACTTTCTTCGGGCAGCCGATCGTCGGCGTCGAGAAAGCAGATAAAATCACCGGAGGCCAAGTCCAGTCCTGCATTGCGTCCACCACTTGCGCCGAGGTTTTCGGATGCGTGAAGCGTTTTAATCCTCGGGTGGTTTTCCCATTGTTGGAGCACCTCATGACTGTGGTCTGTGCTCCCATTGTTCACGACGATCCATTCCCAATTTTCATAGCGCTGCGCAAAGACCGAGCTGGCAGCTTCTTCAAGCGTATCGGCGTTGTTGAATGCAGGCGTGATGATGGAAACGAGGGGCGTATTCACAAGGGGGATTTGATGCCTCGAAAATAAGGCATTGAACGGCCGAAAAGGCTAAAAGAAAAGCGTCTGACTGCTCAGGCGCTTTTCTAACTTAGGTAAACAAAAGGCGTTAGCGAAGGTCGATGACGTCTTCTACATCATCGCGGTCTTCATCGAATTCAAAATCTGAATCGGAAAGAGGGGCGTTTGCCTTGAAATTTTTCAGTCGGTAGGTGTACATGTCTCCGTTCTTGTACTTTACCACCATACTGATCAATTCGAGCCTTGCCTTGTCGATGTTGACAATCACGGTGTGAAACGGTTTTTTACCCGGCTCCATAGGAAACATCAAAATGACATCTGCCTCTTTTCCGTCAACGGTCTCCTTACCGACGTACTGGTATTTGAATCCCTTCTTGTACATGTGAAATGCATTGGCGGGGTTCATAATGTTTCCTTCGTCTTCTTCCTCGTCAGGCATTTCAGAAATTTGGAGTTCGCCAACCTCCTTCAAAAACGTCCATACCGATTCGCCGTCGCTCATAATCTCTCGACCGGCGACTTCCAATTTGTACTTTTTCTGTCCCTTCATTTGAACGGTGCCCGTTTGCTTTTCGTTGATGCCGGCCTCTTTGTTGACCATGACGTACTCAAAGTCTGCCGTGAAAGATTTGTACTCCTTGGCTTTGTTGCTCAGGGCATCTAATATTTCTTGGGCCTTGGGGTCTTGAGGAGTCAATTCTTCCTCCGATCGCTGGGCGAACAGTGCCGTGGTCAATGCCATCATGCCGATCACCATCCATGTAATTTTCTTCATGTTATTCTGACTTGTTCTTCAGGTTACTCAAATGCTGTTCCAAACTTACCTCATCCGGAATTAAAACTTGTCGGGCCTTACTTCCTTCGAACGGACCGATGATGCCAGCGGATTCTAGTTGATCAACGATTCTTCCCGCCCGGTTGTATCCTAGCTTCAATTTTCGTTGAAGCAGTGAGGCGCTGCCTTGTTGGTGTAATACCACTACGTGTGCCGCATCTTCAAACAAGTCATCGCGGTCCATATCGTCGTATCCACCCACACCACCTTCCGAACCTTCTGGTACGTATTCTGGCAAAAGGTGCGCGTCAGGATATCCCTGTTGGTTGCCAATGAATTCGGTGATTTTCTCTACCTCGGGGGTGTCGACAAAGGCACATTGCAAGCGAATCAAGTCGTTTCCATTGCTATACAACATATCACCACGCCCGATCAATTGTTCGGCGCCGCCTGTATCTAGTATGGTACGGGAATCGATCTTGGAAGTAACTCTGAACGCGATGCGACTCGGAAAGTTTGCTTTGATGGTGCCGGTAATGATGTTGACTGAAGGGCGTTGTGTTGCGATGATTAAATGAATGCCAATGGCACGTGCCAATTGAGCCAAGCGCGCTATGGGCGTTTCGACTTCCTTGCCCGCCGTCATGATGAGGTCCGCAAATTCGTCTACTACCAGAACGATGTACGGTAAATAGCGATGTCCATCATTCGGATTCAACTTGCGTTTTACAAACTTGGCGTTGTACTCCTTGATGTTTCGGCATTGAGCATTCTTCAACAACTCATAGCGATCATCCATTTCGATGCAAAGGGAATTGAGCGTGTTGACCACCTTGCTCGTATCCGTAATAATCGCCTCTTCCTCTTCCGGTAACTTAGCCAAGAAGTGACGTTCAATTTTATTGAAAAGGGTCAGTTCTACTTTCTTTGGATCGACCAACACGAATTTGACTTGGGCGGGATGCTTTTTATAGAGTAGGGAAGCTAAGATGCAGTTTAAGCCTACAGACTTTCCTTGACCCGTGGCACCAGCCATCAGTAGGTGGGGCATCTTCGCTAGGTCTACTACAAAGGTTTCATTGGAAATGGTTTTGCCCAATGCAATGGGAAGTTCCATCTTGGCGTGTTCAAACTTTTCTGACTTGATGACGGTACGCATGGACACGACGTCTGGGGTCTGATTTGGTACCTCGATTCCGATGGTTCCTTTGCCCGGAATGGGTGCTATGATTCGGATGCCGAGTGCGGATAAGCTCAATGCGATATCGTCTTCCAAGTTCTTAATCTTAGAAATTCGCACCCCTGCTTCGGGGATGATTTCGTACAATGTTACGGTCGGGCCAATGGTCGCCTTGATCTTGGAAATGCCAATGTTGTAGTTATTGAGCGTAGTGACGATGTTGTTCTTATTTCGCTCCAATTCGTCGCGTTCGACCTGTATGTTGCCATCTCCGTGATCTTCAAGCATCTCGATTGGTGGATACTGATAGCGGCTCAAGTCGAGCAACGGATCGTAATCTGCGAGTTCTTCATCCGGTTTTTTCTCTTCTTCAGAAAGCTCTTCATCTCCGGTAGCTTCTTCAACCGCAAAATCCACGTCGGGCCCATCTGCGTCTTTCTCTTCGGCCGGAGGAACTTCTGTGCTCAGTTCTTCAGATACATCTGATGTCGGCTCCGGTGCATCCGTAGATTCAACCTCCGCAACTTCCATTTCAAGGTCAATTGGGTCTTCTGCCTCTTCGCTTGCCTCAGAATTCTCCTCAGCTCCTTTATCCTCATCGTCATCGAAGTCGAGTACGGAAGAAGCTTCGACATCCTCACTTGACTCTTCCTCTTCATCCATGGGAATTTCAGCCAAGGCAGCCTCATCGTCGCCTTTCTTAATGTTGAAAGCTGCGATCAAATCGGTAATGGAAACCTTTAAAAACACGATGGCATACACCAGCAAGGAAAAGAAGATGATTGTGAATGCCCCGACCGTGCCGAAGAGCCCACTCAGCCAAACATTCGTGTTGTAGCCAAAGGCCCCACCCAGAAATAAATAATCCTCCGTAAACAACGCGCCGAGGAAGATGCTCACCCAGACCATGAAGAACGTGGCGTGACCAGTCGTTTTCCAAAAGGGAAGCAATTCTACTTTGAACAAGATCCTAAATCCAATGAGAAAACTAATCAGCACCAAGGCGAAAGAAGAAACGCCGAATCCATTGTTGATGAGTTGGTGACTCAAAAGCGCGCCAAAGGTCCCTAACCAATTCTCGGTTCTGATTTCTGCGTTTTGCCATAGATTCCACCACGAAAGATCGAAGAGTTCGTCTTGATCGATGCGCCAGGTGAAGAGGTACGACGTCAGAGACATCAACAGAATTCCGCTGAGCAGAATGAAAAACAAGCCGAGGACATTTTGCGTGCGGTCGTCTTCAAAGAATCCGCGCAAGCCATCAAAGTTTCCCCCAGAAAGTTTGATTCCTTTCCGTTCTTTCTTCTGCTTGTCCTTCTTCTTACCGCTGGATGCGTCTACCTTGCTCTTGTAATGGTTCGAATAACTCAAATTCCTTGGCTTTACCGGCCAAAGTTAGGTGGGACATGAGGGGCTATAAGCCTTAAACCTTAGAGTTATCAAATGATTTTTGAACAGGAGTGAAACCTATTCCATGAAGATCTTCATGTTCTTGACCACGAGCTCGTCGAACTCTTGACGCGTGAGGGGCTCGTACCGCTCATCTACTTCAAAGATGATGTCATCGACCGGCTGAGGGATGATTTGACGCGCCACAAGATGCATGTTCATGCCGTAGTTTTCGATGCGGTAATTGAGCAATACTCCTTGGATTTCATGGTATGGGGTGCACCAATTCGGAGATTCCATGGCGATCTCGTTCGTGTAGGCGAATTCATAGCTTTCACCTTTGGCGGCGCCAAAATCGATAAGAATGCGTTTGCAAACTGCCCCCGCCAACGTGTCCATTCCTTTCAATTCCTTGATTTGAAATGGAGGAAGTACATCCGTCATCATAAGAGCTCCCTGATGATTCAAGGTGAGCACGTAGCGATCGCTGAACAGCTTCACCATGTTGTGCAGCTTCTTGTTCTCTCCATCAGCAATTACAGACATCTCTACGATGCCCGCGCCCGTTTTTAGCGCTGAATGCCATTTCTTGTCCTTGAACGTCAGCACCATCTCATCCGGAAGCATTTCGAGCATCAGGTTGTTGGAATCGAGTTCAGGATATGAAACATCGTAAATGATAACTCCCTCTGTAATATGCTTTTCAAAGGCTGCATCCGATCCACAGCCGTACACGAAAAGTGCAATGCTCAACCAGCAAGATATGCGTATGAGTTCTTTCAAAGGATGGTTTAAAGGGCGACACAAAAATATACATGGGATTGGAACTCAAAAGCTTGTTCTTCGTTTCGCGGATTAAATAACGAAACTACCTTTGCATCAGATTCCAAATTTATGCTGAAATATCTCGTACAATGCTCGGAAATAGGGGCCGGTACAAGGGGCAGTAGCCTCGGACCCGATGCTATCATGCTGGCGTCTTTAAATTCTGAAAGTGAATTATTCAACCGTTATCCGTTCGAAGAGATACCTGATTTGAACGATTCGCTATTCGAGCCGACGTCTACGCCTAACGCATTGCGCATAAAACAAATGCACGCCACTTGGTCTGCACAAGCCGAATCTGTGATGCGCAACATGAAGATGGGAAAGGTGCCTGTAGTCATCTCGGGTGACCATGCCTCAGCAGGAGGAACGATCGCGGGAATCCGAATGGCACATCCAGACAAGCGACTTGGAGTGGTGTGGATCGACGCCCATGCGGATTTGCATTCGCCTTATACTACTCCTTCTGGAAACATTCACGGAATGCCATTGGCGGCGAGTATCGGCGAAGACAACCTAGACATGCAACGGAATGAACCGAACGAAGAAACCGTGGATTTCTGGGAACGCATGAAAAGTCTAGGTGGAATTAGCCCCAAAGTGCTGCCAAATGACTTGGTTTTTGTCGGGGTACGTGATACAGAGAAAGAAGAAATTCACTTGCTGGATAAGTACAAGATCATCAACTACGAGGTCGACGAAGTAGATGACATGGGGATGAATAAAATTGGAAAGGAAATCCTCGAGGAGTTGAAGGAGTGCGACATACTCTATATCTCCTTTGATGTGGATAGCATGGATCCGGATGAGGTATCTTACGGAACGGGTACGCCTGTCCCGGATGGAATCGCTCCAGAGCAAGCGAAAACGCTGCTTGGTGTATTACTGTCTGACCCCAAGGTTTGTTGCTTTGAAATGGTAGAAGTGAATCCGTTGCTGGATAAAAAAGGAAATAAAATGGCGACCACCGCATTGTCCATCTTGGAACATGCCGTTGAAACATTGGAGAAGCGATGATGGAAATCACTGAAAAGCTATCATCGGTAGTCGCCGATATTCTCAAGTCGTCTTTTGACCATGATGTACCCGCCAAGGACGTGCAAGTTGACCCGACGCGAAAGGAGTTCGAAGGAGATTATACCGTTGTGATATTCCCGTACTTGCGTGCGCTGCGCATGAAACCCGAAGAGGCTGGAAACGCCATGGGTGAACTATTAGCCTCCACTGTTCCCGAAATTGCATCCTTCAATGTAATCAAAGGATTCCTGAACCTTTCGCTGAGCGCAGGATATTGGTCGGAAGCGCTGGGCAAGCTATTAAGAAACGAGCAATGGCTGGCACCGACCGAGCCGTCGGCGTTGTCACTGGTTGAATATAGCTCGCCAAACACAAACAAACCCTTGCACCTCGGCCACTTGCGGAACAATTTTCTAGGCCATTCGGTCAGTTTGATCAAGGAGTTTTCGGGAAACACAGTCATCAAGACCCAAATCGTCAACGATCGAGGCGTTCACATATGCAAGAGCATGCTCGCTTGGAAGATGCATGGAAAGGGGGAGACGCCCGCGACATCAGGCTTGAAAGGCGATAAGCTCGTCGGCAAATACTACGTCATGTACGACGAGCATTTACGGGCCCAAGTCAAGCATCTCGTGGAGAAAGGCATGGACGAGGAACGAGCAAAGAAAGAAGCACCACTGACCAAAGAGGTGCAAGCCATGCTCGTGCAATGGGAGCAAGGAGACCCTGAGACGGTGGAATTGTGGAAAACGATGAACGCTTGGGTGTACGAAGGCTTTGACAAGACCTACGCTAAAATGGGCGTTGGATTCGACAAGCTTTACTATGAATCTGAAACCTACCTGAAGGGAAAGGAAATCGTTCAAAAAGGACTGGAAAAAGGAATATTCTTCAAAAAGGACGATGGCTCTGTGTGGGCAGATCTTGAAGCAGACGGATTGGATCAAAAGCTCCTGATACGGGCGGATGGAACGACGGTCTACATGACCCAAGACTTGGGAACCGCCGCCCAGCGACAAGAAGATTACCCTTCGCTCAAGCAGATCATCTATACCGTGGGTGATGAACAGGACTATCACTTCAAAGTCCTTTTTCTATTGCTCGAAAAATTGGGCTACGAATGGGCACCAGCTTGCCGACACCTGAGTTATGGGATGGTAGACTTGCCTTCGGGTAAAATGAAGTCGAGAGAAGGGACGGTCGTTGACGCAGATGACTTAATGGATGAAGTGGTGCAGGCCGCGAAGGCTTCGTCGGAGGAAAAAGGAAAACTGGATGACATGTCCTCAGGCGAGCAAGAAGCGCTTTTCGAGATGCTTGGCATTGGCGCGCTCAAATTCTACCTACTCCGCGTGGATCCTCGAAAGCGGATGATGTTTGACCCCGAAGAGTCTGTGTCGCTCAACGGAGATACCGGACCTTTTGTTCAATACACCCATGCGCGTTGCAAGGCAGTACTGAGAAAAGCGGGTGATTTTGAATCGGGAAACCCAGCGGAATTGACAGATAAGGAGCGCCAACTGATTCGTGCGTTGACTCAATTCAGGACCGTTGTTGATGGAGCAGCCGACGGAATGGACCCGAGCGCCATCGCGAGCTACTGCATCGACCTCGCCAAGATGTACAATCAGTTCTACCACGACCTGCCGATTCTTAAAGCCGAAATTGCTGAAGTGAAAAACTTCCGATTGGCCTTGACCGAGCTCACGGCAAACACGATTGCCACGTCCATGGGATTGCTTGGAATCAACGTTCCTGACAGGATGTGAATTGCACGGGCACGAATGAGGGGTCGTATTTCGAGCTACGGGCCTCCTTCACGGCATCAATTTCTGGGAAGGTAGTGGTCGCTAGGCTTGTCTACGAGCTTGAATTACTACCTTCGCCCACTTGATTATTAAAGCGCGAAAAGCATGTTTGAAAGTTTATCCGAGAAGCTAGAGAAGTCCTTTAAAATGCTCAAAGGCCAGGGGCAGATCACCGAGATCAACGTGGCCGAGACGATGAAGGAAATCAGGCGGTCGCTGCTCGACGCCGATGTGAACTACAAAATCGCGAAAGACTTCACCAACACGGTTAAGGAAACGGCCTTGGGACAAGATGTGCTCAATGCCGTATCTCCAGGTCAATTGCTCGTCAAGATTACGCGGGATGAGTTGGCTAAGCTGATGGGCGGACAAGCCGAGGAAATCGACCTCAGCGGAAAGCCCGCGGTGATTTTAATGGCTGGATTACAAGGTTCGGGAAAGACCACCCACACAGGGAAATTGGCTCAGTTCTTAAAAACCAAACGAGGACGCCAAGTGATGGTGGTCGCGTGCGACGTATACCGCCCTGCAGCGATCGATCAATTGGAGGTTGTGGCCGGGCAGGTCGGGGTAGAGATTTACACCGAGCGCGACAATAAGAACCCCGTTGAAATCGCCAAAAACGCCATCAAACTCGCACACAGCAAAGGCATCAATACGGTCATCGTTGATACAGCGGGTCGCCTTGCGGTAGATGAGCAGATGATGAACGAAATCGAAGCCATCAAGAATGGCATCAATCCATCTGAGACCCTCTTCGTAGTCGATTCCATGACGGGTCAAGACGCCGTCAACACGGCCAAAGCCTTCAACGAGCGCATCAATTTCAATGGGGTCATTCTGACCAAACTAGATGGCGATACCCGAGGAGGGGCTGCGCTTTCCATTCGCACCGTAGTTGATAAACCCATCAAATTTGTCGGACTGGGCGAAAAGATGGACGCACTCGACGTTTTCCACCCAGACCGAATGGCCGACCGCATCCTCGGAATGGGGGACATCGTTTCCTTGGTTGAGAAAGCACAAGAACAATACGACGAAGAAGAAGCGAAGAGGCTTCAAAAGAAGATCGCTAAAAACAAGTTCGATTTCAACGATTTCCTTGGGCAAATTCAGCAGATCAAGAAGATGGGCAACATCAAGGATCTGGCGGGCATGATTCCAGGAATGGGGAAGGCGATGAAGAACGTAGATATCGACGACGACGCGTTCAAAGGCATCGAAGCAATCATTCGTTCCATGACCACAGAAGAGCGCGAAAACCCCCATGTCATTAAAGGAACTCGACGCCAGCGAATCGCTTCGGGAAGCGGCACCACGGTCAACGACGTCAACAAACTTTTGAAGCAGTTTGAAGACATGCGTAAGATGATGCGCATCATGAACGACAAGTCGAAAATGAGCCAAATGATGCGCGCCATGAAAAACATGCCTGGCGCGCCTAGAGGATAAGTATACATGGAATTACTGGACGGAAAAGCAATCTCACAACAACTCCGCGATGAGTTGAAAGAAGAAGTAGAACACATGGTGGCAGACGGCCACCGCCCTCCGCATCTCGCAGTAATTCTTGTGGGCAGCAACGCTGCCAGTGAAACCTATGTAAATGCCAAGGTGAAAGCTTGTAAGGCTATTGGTTACGAATCATCCCTCTTGCATTTTCCTCCCGAAATTTCGCAGGAGATGTTGCTCAACACCATCGATGAGCTCAACGAAAACGAAGACCTCGACGGCTTCATCGTCCAACTTCCGCTTCCAAAACATATCGATGATCGTACGGTAATCGAACGCGTTTTTCCGGGAAAGGACGTGGATGGTTTTCACCCCATCAACGTAGGAAGGATGGCATTGGGATTGGATGCATTCATTTCTGCTACTCCGGGAGGAATCGTTGAGTTGATCAAGCGCTACGAAATTGAAACCGAAGGCAAGCACTGCGTCGTGCTGGGCAGAAGTAACATCGTCGGTGGACCGATGAGCATCCTGATGCGGAGAAACACGTATCCAGGAAACTGCACAGTAACCATAGCCCATTCGCGCACGACCAACTTGAAGGAAGTATGTGCTTCCGCTGATATACTGATCGCAGCCATCGGGAAACCTGAATTCGTCACGGCGGACATGGTTAAAAAAGGCGCCACGGTCATCGACGTCGGCATCAATCGAGTGGATGATGCTTCTAGGGAACGTGGATACAGATTAGTCGGGGATGTTGCTTTTGATGAAGTCTCTTCAAAATGCAGTTACATCACTCCGGTTCCTGGTGGAGTAGGACCCATGACGATCGCTTATCTGCTGAACAACACCATGATTGCGGCGCGAAAGCGAATGTAACGGTGGACATATCATACGTTTTCAACACCCTACCATCTCAAACTTTTCTGGCTTCAAGGAGGCTTTATCTGCTCCACTTCCGTTCTTTGTTCCGTGCGCATTGAACACAATATCAACCTAAAGCCCTTCAACACCTTCGGCTTTTCCTCCATCGCCGAGCGATTGGTGCATGCGAGCACATCAGAAGATGTAGAAGAATATTTTACCACAAATCAACCCAGCCCAACGTTGGTGCTGGGCGGTGGAAGCAATATGCTCCTTACCCGTGACTTACCGGGTACAACCTTGAAGGTTGAAGTACCCGGAATTCAATTGCTGCGTGAGGATGAGGACCACGTTTATGTGAACGTTGGGGCAGGCGAAGAATGGCATCAATTCGTTTTGCACGCTATTTCTCAAGGTTGGGCAGGCGTTGAAAACCTCTCCTTGATCCCTGGGAATGTAGGGGCAGCGCCAATGCAAAACATCGGCGCGTACGGCGTGGAGATCAAGGACGTATTCTACGAATTAGAAGCCTACCTGACAGAAGATCGGTCGTTCGAAACCTTTGGTTTAGAGGATTGCGCCTTTGGTTACCGAGAAAGCGTTTTCAAACAGCGCCTGAAAAACAAGGCCATCATCACGTCGGTAACCTTGCGGCTCAATAAAAATCCAAAGCTCAATACCAGCTATGGCGCCATCAATCAGCAATTGGAAACGATGGGTATTCAGGACTTGAGCATAAAAGCGATCAGCGACGCGGTCATCGCCATTCGGCAGAGTAAGTTGCCCGACCCCAAAGAGATTGGAAACTCTGGTTCTTTCTTTAAGAATCCGGTAATCGAACTGCCACACTTTGAACAATTGCAAGTTCGTTACCCTGGCATCGTCGGTTATCCTGCTGGAGAAGCTAAGGTGAAGGTGGCTGCTGGATGGTTGATCGAGAATGCCGGCTTCAAAGGCAAGCGCATCGGGAATTATGGAGTTCATGCAAAGCAGGCATTGGTCCTTGTGAACTACGGCGGGGCTTCTGGAAAGGATGTGTTTCAATTATCCGAAGAAATCATAGAATCGGTTCAAGCGTTGTACGACATTGTGCTGGAACGTGAGGTGAATATCATCTAGTAGGGCTCACTTTGCTTCACACTCACTTATACAAACAAAGTCGGGTCGTTTGTCCAGTATCTGGGCTGGTAAAACTACCATCGGTGCTCGTGGGTTCACCGAGCGAGGATCTCGACCCGTGGCATATGACATTCCATTATTAACTTTACTCAATGCGACAATCGGTTATTGGGTTAGTGCTTTTGTTTATTGGCATTCGTGCTATTGCACAAGAGCTGCCTTTTCCAGAACGCAAAGGGCAACTCGAGTTTTACAGCACTATGACCATAGGAGAGCCAATGCTTGTGGAAGGGCCCGGTGACTTTTTCAAGGGGCGCGCAACGCTCAGCGGCAACATCGGCGTGCAACATCGTATCGCATTGCCTCATGGATTTGGCTTAGGTATCGGAGGGGAGCTTGGTATCTTCCCTTACAATTGGGCGTCCCGAGATGTATTTTCGGATTCCTTGTTTGATGATCATGATGGATACTACTTGTCTAACGGAGCCGAATATTTTTCAGGCTTTACCATGTCAATTCCCTTCTCGCTTTCTAAGCGATTTGAACTGCCGGATCGAACAAGGCTGAGGATCTCCTTAGCTGCATTGTTCAATTTCCATCCATTCACCATCAACAATGGCGGCGTCGGTGGCTCTGCAGGAATTGTCATCAATGACTCAACAGAATTCACATACATGATCTCCGAAGTATTTCCTACTTCACCTCCCTATTCCTACTCGATCCGCCCTGGAATAGGAATTGAGTTCACCACCAAGCATCAGAATACGATCGGACTTGATGCGGTCTTGCACTTGTCTAACCATCGATTGAACGAAGGATATGCGTGGGATTTACGAGAAGATGGAATCCCTGTTAATTATGAGCTATCACAGCGCATCAATTACATTGGACTGCGCTTTAGATATGGCTTTACGTATCGGCCAGAAGAACTTCGCACTTGGGTTTTAGGAAGCGAACAGGAAGTTGAATCGCACACTAAAAAAATAGCGCGAAAACCCACTAAACACTGGTTGACCTTTTCTGCTGGGGTCATGGAAATCAAAGAGTCTTTAAAGGACGCGAATGGATTTTACGCTTCTACTTTTTTCCCAAATGGGAGGGTAGGGGCCTCTTTCGAAGTGAATGACACATTGAACTGGAAGCTAGGTTTTCACTTCTATCAATTGTGGATTGTAGATGGACATTCTGAGCAGCTTTCATTCTTTAATGGCGCTACCGGAGGGGGTACAATCTTCGAGTTTGATGGAGCCATTGGAAAGGATGTCGTCAGCACTGAGAAAGGAGGATTTAAACTGAAACCATGGCTGGGCGCGGGGCTGAATGTGTATCCTGGTAACCGGTGGAACGAACCAGATGGGGCAAGCTTATGGAGTTCGAGTGCTTTTTATAACGGTAACGATACCCTGTTTAAGGATTCAGCGATCACGTACATGCGCAACGACATGAATGTCTTTCTACGCGCAGGAATGGAACTTGACATTCGCTTATTGCGACGGTTGAGGCTTTCCGTTTTGCCGAGCTATACGTTTGGTGTGTTTAAGCTTTATGAAACGGACTATACCTATTGGACTCCAAACGATGGGGTTCAGGCTGCTCAACTGACTTCACGAGGAAGCCATTGGTCAGTCTCGTTTCAGCTCAAGTTCCCGCTCGACTTCATCGGCAAGCAGCAAAGTGATGATTGAACTCTTCCGATGTGCTTTCTACCCAAAAACCACCTTCCATGGTGAGCATGTCTTGAATCAAATACCGATCGGGCAAAATTCTCGCCTCAAAGTGATGTATTGCCACGTTTCTTCCGGTGCGTTTGATCTCGATGAAATGGCTGTCATCAATGATCTTGAAGAAACTCAAGTTATTAGGATATTTACGGTACAGCGGAAAGCGCATAAAGCAAAAATAAGCATCGATTCAACGCCTTGAATGCGCATGCGAGTGTTCCACATTGCCCTATCGTTGTCCGTATAGATGATAGGGACTTGAAATGGGGTTCATAACCGATTTCTCTTCTACATCCAACATACTATTTTCGCCTTCATGATCTCTTCCAATCCACATTACCTTTCTGGACGAAAGAAATTTGAATCCCAAGATTACCAAGGTGCGTTAATCGACTACAGCAAAGCGCTTAAGGAAGAAGAGAATCCCAATGTATACAGCGAGCGCGCTGTAGTGTACTACTACCTCAAGCAATTGGATCAGAGCTTGGCCGATATGAATCATGCAGCCAAACTCGAACCCCAAAACCCTTATCGCTACTCTAGTCGCGCCTACATCAAAGATGCGATGGGGGATACCGAAGGAGCAATCGCCGACTACCAAAAGACCATTGAGATAGATCCCGAAGACAGCATTGCCCACAACAACCTAGGCTTGCTGCAGGAAAAGTTAGGCTACAAGGACAAGGCAAAGAAAAACTACGAACGCGCTGACCAGTTGGCCGACGTGGACAAACTGCTCAACAAGATTCGAGCAGAGCAACGCAACGAAAGCATCGAGCAGCAACAGCAACAGCAAAAATCGGCACCTGATACAACGAGCCATGATGAGCGCAAAGAATTGAGTATCGTAGCCCTTTTGCGCCAAACCTTTTTGACAAAATCGGGATTCAAAGAATACCTAGCCTTCATTCGCAATGGCTTCAAACGGTAGCCCCACCGCTTTCCTTGAGCGACTGGCCCACTCCATTTCAGGATTGGAAGGCGAGCACATCGTGGTGCTGCCCAACCGGAGGTCGCTCTTTGTGCTGAAAGAGCTGTTGGCAGATCGCCAAGGAATAGAGACCATCACAATTGACGACCTAATGCAAGCAATCAGTGGCCTGCAACTCATCGAACCCGAGGAGCTTCAGGTTGCGTTTTATGGAAGCTATTGCAATCGAGAAAAAGAACCACAGTCCTTTGATGTTTTTTCGTCGTGGGCACTGACTTTTCTGAGCGATGTCAACGACGTGGACCTTCATTTGGGGGATGTAGACGAGCTGTACCGCCACCTCAAGGAGTTTCATCAGACAGGAGGGCAGTTTTTAATTGAGGATGCCGGGCCCATTGAACACAGCTTTCTAAGCTTTTGGGAACGCTTGCCCGGATATTACCGCGCCTTGAGAGAAGAATTGGACCGGCTAAAACTGGGCTACCGAGGATTGATTTATCGTACGGTGGCAGAGATGGCCGATGAAAATGCGGAAGCGATCTCAAAACCCTTTCTTGGAAAGCAGGTACACTGGGTAGGTATTGTGCCAGGGAATCCGAGCGAGCGCAAGTTGTTGGAATGCCTAGAAAACGCGAATTTTCCGTTGGAGATTTACGCCGACATCGATCGATACTACAGTCGTTCTTCCTTTCACGAAGCTGGAAGACTGTTTCGTGATTTCCCGTTATCCACCGACGTCTCTTGGGAAGTCGATTTGCTGTCCCAAGGAGAACGATATATTACAGTTCATCCTTTACCGGGTACCATTATACAGGTGACCCGGGCCAAAGAAATACTCGAAGACATCGGGAGGGATCATTGGTCCAAAACCGTCGTTGTGGTTCCAGATGGCACCTTCGTCACACCCTTTTTGAAAATATTTGAATCCGATAAGGAGCGCATCAACATCACGAGCGGTTTTCCGATGAGGAACACGATGATTCATCGTTTTGTGATGAGTTGGATGAACCTGCATGCGAATGCCAATTCCAAAGGATCCGAGCGCTTTTTTTACCACAAGTACCTCGAAGAGTTTTTGAGTTACAGCGTAGTTAAAACATGGTTGTCGGGTTCGGTCGACTGGGAAAAAATTCGCAATGAACTCATTCTTGACAACGTTCGCTTTGTCCCGGCTTCCAAGCTTAAGGAGCAAATGCAAGATGACATATTCGGTCAACAAGCGTTTGACTTTTTCTTTGACTGGGGTAACGACGCGGGTCATATCTTCCATAAGATCAGCTCAGTCTTAACAGAATGGGGCAGCAACGCCGGAAAACTGGCCATTGCCAAGGTGGAAGAAAAAGCGATCAAGGCCTATGTGGATAAACTGAAACTCCTCCTTTCTCAATTCAATGAGTTGCTTCCTGACGGCGACATGCGTTCGCTCAAGCGTTTTGTTCACCGGCAAATTGGTTATGCGAAAATTTACATCGAAGAACCCAACAACGATGCCTTGCAAGTCATGGGCATGCTCGAGACGAGGATGATCGATTTTGAACACGTGATCGTACTTGGAATGTCAGACGACAGCATGCCTGGGCCCATTCGAGAAACGACCCACATCCCATTCATCCATCGATTGCACTTTGGTTTGCCATCGAGGAAAGAGTCAGAATCGCTCATCGCCTATCATTTCTATCGGTTGATTACGCGAGCCAGCACCATACATCTTCTGTATGACTCGGTCGGAGACGAAATGTCGAGCGGAGAACCGTCGCGCTACATCCTCCAGCTCAAGGAGGAATGGCTCAAGCATAACGGTCAAGTGCGCTGGAAAGAAAGCGGTATCGACTTCAAGGTCACGGCCTCAGATCTGGTGAAGACCCGTGTGGAAAAGACAGAAGGCGTGTTGAACGATGTACGCGCCAAGTTGAAAAATGGGATATCGCCATCGGCCATCAATAACTTTATCAATAGTCCGCTCCAGTTTTATTTTACTGACGTGCTCGGAATAAAAGAAAGAGAAAGCGTAGAAGAGGACATCGAACACAGCACCTTCGGAACGAGGGTGCACAACGTGCTGGAGAAAGCGTACGAAGCATTTGTAGGAAAGCAAGTGAACTTGGAAGCGTTGTCTGGGTTTCTTGCTCAGTCAGATGCGGCGGTAGAAGCAGAGTTCTTATCAGCATTCCAAGAGGAAGACATTAGGACCGGACGAAATCTATTGAAGTTGGAAATGGCCAAGGAATACGTGCGCTCCTATATTCGATTCGACATCGAAGAGATGCGGGCAAACGGCTTGGTGGAGTTATTGTATCTCGAGGAGCACTTGGCTACCGAGTTGACCATCGATGGGATCCCCGTTCGGTTGCGGGGATTTGCCGATCGAATCGATCGACGCAACGGTATTGTGCGGATCATAGACTACAAAACGGGAAAAGTTGAAAAGGGGGCACTCAAATACGACCCAGTGTTCCTTCCGAGAGAGAGAAAGATGAGCAAGGCATTGCAACTGGCGGTGTACAAGTACATCTACGGAAAGAACCACCTATTGCCCGATGAGAAGGTAACTTCCGTCGTCTTCTCCATGCGAAATTTTAATGCCGGGTACATGGAGCTTTCATCATCCGATCAAGAAGGAGAGCGCGTTCTCGATACCATGGAAGAAGTGCTCGCTTCGGTAGTACGAGATATGCTTGATCCCACCCAGCCTTTTGAGCATAAGGTAGATTCAACCTACACTACTTTTTAGAATAATCAAATGTGGATGACGCCTGTTTGCAGGAGTCCCTTCACGGAGTTCAAGGCGTACAAATACTCATCCTTTGGTAGCCCTTTGATTGGAATGACGAATTCCGTACCGTAGAGCAAATCAATGCTGCGCACTTTCTTTCCATCCAGGTTGATCAAGTCAAACCTGAGCGGACGCACGCCAGAACCCGATACGCGATAGAGTAAATAGCGTTCGGTCTGTTTTAATCGTAAGGTTACGTTGTTTTCACTTCTTTGCAACATTGCATCGCGGTTTTCTGGTAATAAGACGCAAGGAATTGAACAAGCGTTGGGCGGAGGTTAGGACTGGTTTGCTGGATTACTGACAAAGCGGTAGCCAACGCCTCGTATGCTATGGAAATGCACAGGCTTTTTGGGGTCCCTCTCAAAGGTCTTTCTGAAATGCAGAATGAAATTATCGATGGTTCTGCTGCTTGGATACACATCCACCCCCCAAATGATGTCGAGCATCTCATCGCGGCTCACGGTCTCACCATCGCGTTCGGCCAAGAGCCGCAAAAGCATCATCTCTTTTTTTCCAATGTCAAGCGTATTCCCCAGATAATCTTGAGCGCTGTGTCGGTCAAAAAAGATCGTATTTCCTCCAAAATTGAGTTCAGATAAACCCACTTTGGCTTCCGTTGACCGCTCCAATAAGCGCTGGACTCGCAATAGCAATTCCTCGAGGTCGAACGGTTTCACCAAGTAGTCATCGCCTCCAATCTTGAGTCCCATTACGCGGTCCTGTGCTGAGTTTTTCGCAGTCAAGAAGAGGATCGGAATCTTGCGGTTTTCTAAACGAATGGCTCTACAGACGGAAAATCCATCCATGTGGGGCAACATCACATCCAAAAGAATCAGGTCAAAAGGACCCTGATGAAAACGAGCCAGCGCCTCGCGACCGTCGCGGGCTACGGCCACTTCATAGCCCTCCAGCTCGAGGTTGAGTTTGACAACTTCGAGCAAGCGTTCTTCATCTTCTACGAGCAGGATGCGCTTTGACATGCATGCAAAACTAAGTTTCACCGCGCTGACTATCTGCATGTCGCGAGCGAAGAGTGAACAACGGAGGTTTCGTAAACTCAACATAGTTCCACACCTAGTAAACGCCAAATGATCGCTGGAATGCACCGATTTGGCTACCTTCACTTTTCCAATGAAAAATCTCTCAATCTTATGCTTGTTGATGGTCCTTTGGACCGTTTCGTTCGGACAGGGAACTTGCTTAACAGAACAGCAGACCATGCAGGAAATGGAGAGCGACCCAGATTTCGCGGGTGGCATGGAGGAATTTCGTTCGCTCTCCGAAGGATTTGAACGCGGGGAGTTCAGTGAGAGTTCGAGGGATGGATTCAAGGAAGTCATCATCCCTGTGGTGGTGCATGTCCTGTACCGCTTAGAAGAAAACAATGTTTCATACGAACAAATCGCGTCGCAAATAGAAGTGCTGAACCGTGATTTCAATTGGAGGCAAACAGACAAGGATCTGATTCCCGAAGTATGGCGTGACTTGGGAACCTCAGCGAAGTTTACTTTCAAGCTCGCAGACCGAGATCCCGACGGGAATTTCACCAATGGAATCACACGCACCCAAACGGATGTTGAGAACATCGGTACAGAAGAATGGTACCATTTGCCCAACTATGGTGGGGTTGCTCCTTGGACATTG
Organism: Cryomorphaceae bacterium; assembly: GCA_040221375.1. Taxonomy (GTDB): domain Bacteria; phylum Bacteroidota; class Bacteroidia; order Flavobacteriales_G; family Salibacteraceae; genus SHAN690. The sequence goes on along the minus strand of JAVKEP010000077.1, from coordinate 19,060 downwards.
CCTTTCTACATGAACATTTGGGTCTGCGAATTGAAAGGAAATTCACTCGGATTTGCCATTCTACCGGGCGCCAAAATGAGCAATCGCGACGGAATCGTCATCAGTCCAAGGGCATTCGGCACGATGGGGACGGCTAAATCGCCTTACAACCTTGGAAGAACGATGGTCCATGAAGTAGGCCATTACTTTGGACTGCGACACGTATGGGGCGACGATAACGAGAAGTGCGGGGCAACCGATTACATGGACGACACCCCCAAACAGAAGGCTGAAAATTTTGGTTGCAAAACCTATCCTTCCATTTCGTGTAACAATGGACCCCACGGCGACATGTATGTCAATTTCATGGATTACAGCAACGATGTTTGTGCGCTGTTGTTTACAAAACGCCAAGTGGAGTTCATGCAACTGGTAATGAAGACCAACCGACGGGCCATGTTTTACAGCAACGGAGTAACCGAAGTGGACGAAATCACTTCAAACGAATGGAAGCTATATCCCAACCCATCCGAAGGGGTGGTACACTTGGAATTTGGGTCGGAAGTTCCAAAGAGCGTAGAATTGTTCTCAGCATTAGGAGAGCGCATCATGCAATGGAACCCCTCGCAATCCATCGAACGTATAGACCTTTCATATTTACCCAAAGGCGTGTACTACCTGCGTTCAACCGATCAGCACCAATCCTTGATTTTACGCTGAAATGGCTGACAACTTGCCGGATAATTCCATCATCTACTCGCTTCCAGGGTCCCAAACTTTTACACTCGCGCGAACACGCAAGGCTACCTCTACCTACCAAGATGGCACCTCTGCGATCGTGATTCGCCCGTTTTCTGACCGCGAACCGCCCTTATTTCATGTCATTGATTCCGAAGAGACCTTCGATGTTTCGAAGTTGGAATTGGGCTTGCCGAATTGCGACGATCTCGTGAGCGCCAAGGACAAAGAAGCGTACATAGATTTGATCCGCGATGCGATTGAGCATTGCAACGCCACCCAGGGGAAAGTAGTGCTCAGCCGCAAGGCACAGATACCATTGAAATCCATTCAGATCGGAAACAGCCTTAGCTCACTCAGAGCAAAGTTCCCGCAGGCATTTGTATACCTCCTAAATCATAAAACGTTGGGCGTTTGGATGGGAGCGAGCCCAGAAGTTTTGATCGAAAAAAGCGACGGGTTGCACAGTACAATGGCCTTGGCGGGTACGAAATGGGGCGATGCCCTTTTCGGGCAAAAGGAATTTGAGGAACAAATGTCCGTTGCGCGCTACATCATCGGAATGCTGGAAGATACTGTGGTAGAGGTGAGCGATGTCTACGAACAACCTTTTGGTGCGTTGCGCCACCTCCGTACCGACTTTCGGTGGGAGGACGAACGACACGTGTTGGAATTTGCCGAACGCTTGCATCCAACGCCCGCCGTTTGCGGCTACCCTGTATCGTCGTCGCGAGACTTCATTGAACATCACGAGGCTTACGATAGAAGAATCTATTCGGGCTACGTAGGAAAGATCGATGGGAATGAAAATGCCCATTTGTTTGTCAACCTTCGCTGCATGGAGTTATTTCGCGATCGAGTTGTGGTGTACATCGGCGGAGGCATCAACGCCATGTCGGATCCAGCACTTGAATGGGAAGAAACAGAGAAGAAAAAAGAATCCGTATTGACCGCTCTGCACTATGAATGATATCTCAGACATCGGGGCCGTCCGCACCTTGGTCGGTCAACTGTACAAGCGCAGCATCTGTGATGTAGTATTGTCTCCGGGGAGTAGAAATGCGCCCTTTATTCTCAGCTTCAATGCTATCGAGGGCTTCCAGTGTACGAGTGTGCTCGATGAGCGATCTGCCGGCTTTGTAGCGCTGGGAATTGCCCAGCAAAAAGGAAATCCTGCGGTTCTGAGCTGTACAAGCGGTTCTGCTGTTGTCAATTATGCCCCCGCACTGGTGGAGGCTTATTACCAAAAAATTCCTTTGATTGCCATTACCGCTGACAGGCCTGCTGCTTGGATCGATCAAGGTGAAGGACAAAGCATACGGCAGGTCGGTCTGCTTGAAAACGTTGTCGTCGCATCGTTCAACCTAGTCGAAGAACACAACGAGCTGGACCAATGGCATAACCACAGATTGGTAAATGAAGCATTAGAGACAGCCTTGCACTCCAGCAGACCCGTGCAGATCAATGTGCCCTTATCCGAGCCCCTCTACGGTACAGCACCGTTTGATCTGGATGGAATCCCATCCTTTTCGTTTGCGCAAATGAAGCACGCTGTGGTAGACACAGAATTAGACGTGCTGCTGAATGAGTGGAACGAGGCCAAAAGCATAGCGATTCTGGCGACGGATGGGTCAGCAGGAGATCAAATCCAAGAAGTGCTGAGAAAGATTCACGACGACCCTCGGGTGGTCATCATTACGGAAACGAATGCCAATGTATACCATCTTGGCTATGTCAGTTGCATCGACCGGACCATTGAATGCTTCATCGGCACGGAGTCAGAAGCGCAATACATTCCGGAATTACTCATTACGGTAGGTGGCAACGTGATCAGCAAGAAGTTGAAAGCCATGTTTCGACGACACAAGCGTAGCATTGTAAACCATTGGCATTTTGGTGCGGAAGTAATGGATACGTTTCAGGCGTTAACGCATTTGATCGATGCAACGCCGCAGGCCGTATTAGGACGCTGCGAACCGGTGTATTCGGCCACAGGCGAAGGGTTCGGCGTTCGCTGGAAGGCACGATTCTTCGAAGTTGAACAAAAGCACTTGGCCTTTCTTGAACGTGCTGATTACAGCGACCTGAAGGTGTTTGAACGCATCTTAGATTACCTACCCGATGGCAGCGTTTTACAGATGGGCAATTCGAGCGTTGTGAGATACATTCAATTATTCAACCAGATTCGCGGTGTACGTTATTTTGGAAACCGTGGCGTGAGCGGCATCGAAGGATGTACTTCCACTTCGGTCGGTGCAGCGCTTGGAACAGATGCACTCACCGTTCTGGTCAGCGGAGATCAAGCGTTTCGATACGACGCGAACGCCCTCGGAGTCAATGAAGGCAGGGACAACCTCCGCGTCATCGTCATCAACAATGGTGGCGGAAACATATTCAGGATCATTGACGGTCCTTCAAACCATAAGGCGAGTGAGGCCTTTATCGAAAAGAAGGATGAATCTTCTATAGAGCGCTTGGTGGAATACCACGGCGTGGATTACCTATCTGCCAAGAATCTGGAAGAGTTGGACGCATCCTTGGAGAAGTTATTTGCCCCGCATCGGAAGTCATCTGCCGTGCTTGAAGTATTCACTCCCCGCATTGAGAGCCCAGAAATTTTAAAGAAGTACTTTTCTGCATTGAAATAAGGATACAGGTAGGTTAGAAAAATCACATCTGTCTAACCGGTGATCATTACACAGGAAGGAATAACTTTGTGTAAGACCATGAACTACCTACGACAATTTCAGTACAACGAAGAGATCTTGGGGCGCTACATCGACGTGCTCGAAGCGCATCCAGAATCACCTGAAAAAGTCAGTTCACTCATGAGCCACATGTTCAACGCCCTCGAGATTTGGGTGAGTCGAGTTCAGGAACGCGAATCGGAATGCACCGTGTGGCAGGAACATGAAGCATCTACGTTGCATGCGATGAACCGGAAATGCCACGATGCAATATTTCAATTGTTGGAAAACGGAAACCTTAAAAAATTCCATCAATATTCGAATACCAAGGGACAAGCATTCGATAATACCCTCGACGAAATTCTCACGCACCTGGTGATTCACTCAGCGCATCACCGCGCACAGATTGCTTCTTTGTGGAGCAATGCAGGTATCCAACCCCCGCCGTGCGACTTCATTTTTTGGGCTAGGCAGTCCAGATAGCATTTTTCCCAATTCCTCCTCGCTTTATTTCGCAGCCCATGTATGAGCCTGAGCTGTTATGCGCTAAGCTAGCGTTCCACTTCGGTGTTGACTGAATGAAAAGGGCTACAATTCCTCGCGGTACATGTGCACGACACAGTACTATGCTCGCAGCCTTTACGTTATTCAGTACATCAACATCAGCGGGTTGATAATTACAACCCAAGCGTCCTGAGTCGCCCCACGGCTAAGGGTACATTAGCATATTCCTAAAAACTGCTTGAATACGTGCAATACGTCAAATCCCTTTTAGTTGCCTTGATCATACTTCCCACAGTCGCAGCGGGACAAATGACCATGGCATTCGATAACGACCTCCTCACCTACAATACGGCGTTGGAGCTCTTTCATAAACAGAAGTATGGCGCCGCAAAGCAACAGTTTGAGTCCGCCATTGCGACGGTCGAGAACGATAATTCCGAAGTGAGTGCAAACGCACATTTTTATGTCGCCGCCTGTGCGTTGGAGCTTTTTCACAAGGACGCGGAGTACCTTCTGAAGGAGTTCGTCCGAAATTACAGCACGAGTCCTCGGGTCACAGAGGCCTGGTTTCTACTTGGTAGTTATAACTACCGCAAAAAGGATTGGGACGACGCCATCGAATTCTTCGATCAAATTGAGCCCGAGGAACTCACGGAACCCGATCGCAGCGAATACTTGTTTAAAAAGGGATACAGCTATTTTCAGGAGGAGCAGTACGAAAATGCAGCCGATCAGTTCTTTCAGATGAAGGATCAGTTCTCTATTTATTACGCACCTGGGGTCTACTATTTCGCGCACATCAACTACGAACAAGGCAATTATGCCACTGCGTTGAAATCGTTCAAAAGCCTGGAAGGACACCCCCAATTCGGAGAAGTGGTTCCCTATTACATCGTTCAGATTTACCACTTCCAAAATGAGTACGATAACTTGGTTGCATACGGAACGCCATTTTTGGGAAAGGAAGGCGTAAAGCGCAAGGCTGAGATTTCAAGGTTGGTAGGCGAAGCGATGTACAGCAAAGGAAAGTATGCCGAAGCTACCCCCTTCTTAGAAGACTACATGGCCAGTAGGCTCCCCAAACAAGCCGAAGACTACTACGTGTTGGGCTATGCGTACTATCGAAGTGGCAAGTACGACAAGGCAGCCGAGCAATTTTCGAAGATTTCTTACAGCGACGATGCCATCGGGCAAAGTGCCGCCTACCACTTGGGTGAAACGTATTTGAAGGCGAAGAAAAAATCCTATGCTCGAAATGCCTATCGTTCAGCATCGCGCATGGACCACCTTCCTGTTCTGAAAGAAGATGCTTTGTATAAGTACGCGCAACTCTGCTATGAACTGAGTTATGATCCCTATGATGGAGCCATTGCGGCGTTCAAAGAGTACATCGATGCCTATCCGGCGAGCGAGCGCACCAAAGAAGCGTTCGACTACTTGGTGAATATTTACCTGACCTCCAACAATTACGACGCGGCACTTTCGAGCATAGAAGAGTACGAAAGTCCAGACATCCGGCTGAAAGAAGCCTACCAGAGAATTGCGTTTAACAAAGGCGTTTCCCTCTACCAAGATCGTATGCTGGCTGAAGCTATCAAGTTTTTTGATCGTTCGTTGAAGTTTCCTCAAAACAAGGTCATTACTGCTGAAGCCAACTACTGGAAAGCTGAGGCGCTTTACTATCGGGGTGATTTCGATGAAGCGGTGAAGCATTATGAGGCGTTCATTTATACGCCAGGCGCTGCGTTGACCCCCTACTTCAATACGGCGAATTACAACATCGGATACGCGTACTTCCAACAAGATAAGTTCATCGAAGCCCCCTCTTGGTTCCGTCGGTTCACGTCGTACAGCAAGGAAAAGGATAAGGTGAAATTGACCGATGCCAACCTGCGCATCGGCGATTCTTATTTCATGTTGACCCAGTACGGAGCGGCCATGGATTACTACCTCAAAGCGGTGAAAATGGGATCTTCTGATCCCGATTACGCGTTGTATCAAACGGCCATGACTCACGGCTTGCTCAACGACATTCCGGCGAAGGTGGTTTCGCTTCAAAAGCTCACGTCGAGCTATCCAGATTCCCGATACCTCGATGCCGCGCATTATGAAATGGGAAGGGCAAACATTCGCTTAGGCAAGCAAGAATTGGCGTTGCAAAATCTCCAGAAGGTAGTCGATGACTTTCCAGGAAGCAGCTACGTAAGAAAGGCCCTCGTGAGCATTGGTCAGACCTATTACAATCAGGAAAAAGACGACGAAGCGTTGGCGATTTTTATGCGCATCATCAAAGAATATCCGACTTATGAGGATACGCGAGAGGCGTTGATCGGGGTGCAGAACATCTATTCTGACCGCGGAAAGGTAGAAGAGTATGAGAACTTGATCGGTTCGCTTGACTTTGTGAATATCTCTGACATGGCTTTGGATAGCATCAACTATGAGGCCGCTGAGAATCAATATTTCAATGGGCAATGCAAGGAGGCGGTAGTTGCATTTAATAAATACCTCGGAAGGTTTGAGAAAGGAATCTTCTCCCTCAACGCAAAATTTTACCGGGCCGAATGCATGTACAAAATGGGTCAGACCAAAGATGCATTGGGCGATTATGAATTTGTGGCCAATCAGCCGAAAAATCGCTTTTCTGAATCTGCTTTGGTGAAGGCCGCGCGGATCAATTTCGCTAATAATAACTACCCCGACGCATTGGCCTACTACCGACGCCTCAGCCTACTAGGTGAATACAAAGAGAACTTGCTGGAGTCTGAAATCGGTCAGATGCGATGCAACTACCAGCTCAATAACTACCAAGGTGCGATTGCCAATGCCATCATTACCTTGGAGAGCGATAAGATCGATGACAACGTGAAGAACGAGGCAAACCTGATCATCGCCAAGGCCAATTTGAAACTCGACAGCCCAAAAGAGGCTGGCAACTATTTGGTAAAGGTGGTCGCAAAAGGCGGTCCTTCCCAAGCGGCAGAGGCGATGTACCTACAAGCTCGTATTCAGTTCAGACAAGATTCGCTGGATTCGGCAGAAGCATTGGTTTTTTCACTGGTTGATCGCTACCAATCACAGTCCTTTTGGCTCGGAAAAAGCTTGTTGCTCCTGACGGATATCTACATGACGCGGGGTGACCTTTTTCAGGCCAAGGCAACATTGAACAGCGTTTTAGAAAATTACAAGAAAGACGATGAAGTCAAGCAGATGGCACAAGAGAAGTTAGCGACGATCGAAGAACTAGAATCTGCATCGGATGAGGAAGCCGCGCCGGAACTCGAAATCAATTTTCAGCGGGGAGGTACGGGTGAACCGACCAAAGAATTGGAGAACAATGAAGCACCAAAAAACGAGCTCGATGAAGAATAAGAGCATATTCCTGGTACTGGTCTTACTGGCCAGTTTCACCTCGGAAGCTCAGATCAAGCGATCGGGCAGGGAGGATACGATTAAAACAACGCAAACCACTGTGTACTCATACCGTCCAACGGTAAGTGACGCAAAGAAATTAGCAGAATCTCCGTCGACCATTGATACGGTTTTGGCGAAGCCGGAAGCGCAGTTTGCATTTGAAACACAACAATTGCAGACCACTTACAAGCCCGATAGCATCAAGGCAGCGCGAATGAAGGGAGAGCCACTCAGTCCGCTCTATCGAAGCTTTGTAAAAGGCGGCGTTGGAAATGGCATCAATTACCTGTTCGACGGACACATTAATGCATTGCGATCAAGGGATGGGGCCCTCGGGATTGAAGTGCATGGAAAAGGGACGCAAGGCGTTTTGAATGAGCTGCCTTCGGCTCCTTACAACCGATGGAATACCGCATTGTCAGGCAAACGCTTTTTGAAGAAACACCAGGTCACCGGTTCGGCAGGTTATGATCGCGAGCGGATTCAGTACTACGGCTACGATTACAACGATACGTTGATCGCTCCGTACTACATTGAATACCAAGACAACGAAGACGTTTTTCGTCAAGTCTACACGGATATTTATGCCAACGTTGGACTGAAGAGCTTCTATACGGACTCGGCGAAGCTGAACCACAGTGCTGATGTGCACTACGATTACTTTTTCGATCGGAATGCAGCCAATCAGGAGCACAACGTGCGTTTCGATGGGCGATTGTCGAGGTATCTGAAAGGACATTTAGGAAGCATCGATGCAATGGCCGACATGAACGCGGTGAACTACATGGATGAATTTTATTCTTACAGCTACGATACCATTGCACAACAACGCTCGAACGTGATCGTGGGCCTTACGCCTAAGTTCACCAGCCAGACAAAGAAGCTGCGTGTGGAAGTTGGGGTCAACTTGCAAATGAGTTTTCAAGCAAATGTGACGGACCTAAGGCTGTATCCCGATTTATATGCTAAATATAACTTGGTGAAAGAAATCATCATCCCTTACGCAGGGTTAAATGGTGGATTGAAACGAAACAACTTGAAGAACCTCACTGAAACCAATCCATTTCTTTGGACGGGGCTCACAGTGCTCCGCGTCACCGATCGTGAATACCATGCCTATGGCGGATTCCGTGGATCGGTATCAAAGCGGTTTACGTACAACCTGCACGCTGGACAATTCCGGGATCGTGACGCGCCTTTGTTTGTGAATTACAATGCATCTGGTTACAATCCCGGATTGAATCCTTTCGGAGTGAACTACTTCATCGTGGAGTACGACACCATCACCACGTTCGAGTTTGGAGGTGAGCTTACCTATCGCATCGGAGAGCGGCTTCACGTCGTAGGATCAGGGGTGTTTAGGAAGTATACGACACAACAGGAGGCCGTAGCTTGGCAGCGTCCCAATTTTGAGGTATCAGCGACGGGGATATATCAGATTCAGGACAAGATTGTATTGCGTGCCGGTGTTCACATCCTCGGACCGCAGAGCGCAAAAGGCCTAAAAGCATACGATGCCAATGACACCGAGTCGGTAGATGTGCAAGAGTACAACGGGCAGTTGTTCTCCGTAACCAACACCGCGATTGCTCCGATTTTCGATGTCAATTTAGGGGTAGAGTACCGTTATACAGAGCGACTTTCAGGCTTTCTGAATATGCACAACATGGTCGTTCAACGCTACCAGCGATGGAACAACTATCCTGTCCAGCGTTTTAACATCATGGCTGGCATTACGTACTCGTTCTGGAAAGAGTGAGTTGATGTTAATTGACTGTTGATAAAACCCAAGTAATACTTGGTGTTTCACGCTTATTACCCCTCCCGACAGAGTTATATTTGAGCTTTTCGTAAACCCCCGTGAAATGAGTGAAAAAGAAAAGCCTGAGGGCAATTATTCGGCGTCCAATATTACCGTCTTAGAAGGACTGGATGCGGTAAGAAAGCGACCATCGATGTACATCGGTGATACTGGTGCTAGAGGATTACACCACTTGGTCTACGAAGTTGTAGACAACTCCATCGATGAGGCACTGGCCGGACACGCCTCTACCATCTTTGTGACGATCAATGAAGACAATTCGATTACCGTTGTGGATGACGGTCGTGGTATTCCTGTGGACATGCACGAGAAGGAGAAGAAGTCAGCCCTTGAAGTGGTGATGACCGTATTGCACGCAGGAGGTAAGTTTGACAAAGGGTCGTACAAAGTTTCGGGTGGACTCCACGGAGTTGGTGTCTCATGTGTGAACGCCTTATCCACGGATTTGAAAGCTACCGTCTACCGGAATGGAAAAATCTACCAGCAGGAATATAAAATTGGTAAGCCACAGTACGACGTAAAAGAAGTAGGTACGACCGACAAGAGTGGAACGGAGATCTGGTTCTTGCCAGACAGTTCTATCTTCTCTGTATCGGAATACAACTTTGAAACGCTTTCCAATCGCCTCCGCGAACTGGCTTATCTCAATAAGGGAATCCGCTTGTCGCTTACTGACCGGAGAGAGACCGACGATGACGGCAGTTTCATGAAGACGGAGTATTATTCTGATCGCGGTTTAGCAGAGTTTGTCGAGTTCATCGACGAAGGACGCGAAAAGCTGATCCCAGATACGATGTACATGGAAGGCGAGAAGAATGGCATTCCTGTAGAGATTTCGATGCAGTACAATACTTCGTTCTCAGAAAACCTGCACAGCTACGTCAATAACATCAATACACGGGAGGGAGGAACCCACCTCGCTGGTTTCAGAAGCGGACTTACAAGAACGCTCAAGCGCTATGCCGACGAATCTGGACTCCTGACCAAGTTGAAGTTCGATATCCTCGGAGATGACTTCAGAGAAGGCCTGACAGCTGTAATCTCTGTTAAAGTGATGGAGCCGCAGTTTGAAGGACAAACCAAGACCAAACTCGGTAACCCCGAGGTGCGAGGTGCGGTGGACCAAGCGGTGGGTGAGATGCTCTCCAACTACTTGGAAGAGCACCCGAAGGAAGCGAAAATCATTGTGGAAAAGGTGATCCTCGCAGCACAGGCACGGCATGCCGCACGCAAAGCCCGAGAAATGGTTCAGCGCAAGAATGTCTTGACTGGAAGTGGACTCCCGGGAAAACTTGCAGACTGCTCTGAACGCGATCCCATGAAATGCGAGATCTTCCTCGTTGAGGGTGATTCGGCGGGTGGAACCGCGAAGCAAGGCCGCGATAGAAAGTTTCAAGCCATCCTTCCCCTTCGTGGAAAGATTTTGAACGTAGAGAAGGCAATGCAACACAAGATCTTCGATAACGAGGAGATCAAGAATATCTACACCGCATTAGGAGTGAGGGTAGGAACCGAAGAAGACAGCAAAGCGCTCAACCTAGAAAAGCTTAGGTACCACAAAGTAGTCATCATGTGCGATGCCGATGTCGATGGAAGTCACATCGCTACGCTTATCCTCACCTTTTTCTTTCGCTACATGAAGGAGCTCATCGAATTGGGTTACATCTACATTGCTGCGCCACCCTTGTATCTGGTGAAAAAGGGCGCCCAACAACACTACGCTTGGTCAGACGATGAGCGAGACCGAATCGCTTTGGAATTGAAAGGTGGTAAGGACGCAAACGTCAACATCCAGCGCTACAAAGGCCTTGGAGAAATGAATGCCTTGCAGCTTTGGGAGACTACCATGAATCCTGAGTTCCGAACCATGCGTCGCGTTACGATCGACAATGCTGCCGACGCAGATCACACCTTCAGCATGTTGATGGGAGATGAAGTTCCACCACGCCGCGAATTCATCGAAAAGAATGCGAAATACGCCAAGATTGACGTCTAAGGATTTACCTATAGTTCAATAAAAAAAGCCCTCAACTCACGTTGGGGGCTTTTGCTTTTGTATCCAATGCAGCGCAAGCGGAGGGAAGGGATTTAAGGCATTAAAGTAATGCTCCCTTTGAGTTCTTTTTCAGCGCCACACTCGTCTTTGAGAATGATGCGGTAGATGAATTGTTCTCCGCGCTGAGCGCGATCAGAAGAATTTGCCATGCGGCCGTCCCAAGCTTCACCTTCAGTCGTCTCAAAGACCAAGGCGTTGTCTTGAGCCCTAAAAATTTGCAAATGGTGTTCGCTGCCCTTGTCGAGTCCAACGGGAAGCCAAACGTCATTGTTTCCGTCGTTATTCGGACTGAACGAGTTCGGTATGAACAGTTCTAATCCGCCTTCTACGTTGACCAAGATGTTTTGGTCATTCGTACAGCCGTGTTCGTTTACAATGTGCACGTCCGTACTGTACGTACCGCGTTCCAATAGGAGCGCCGCGCTGGATCCGTGAAGTGTTTGTTGATGAACTGACCAAGCATAGGTGTTGGTTCCTGGTTCTGCTTTGAGCTTCACCGTTTGGCCGAAACATTCGGCATGCGCTTCTACTTCGTAAGCAACGCTTCCAATGGGTTGTTCATAGATCTGAATCGATCGCTCGGTCGATGTCGACTTTCCTTTGACGGAAGAGATCAACACGACCTGGTGCTTTCCTGCCTCATCAAATGTGTAATCGATCTCACGCCCTTCAAGGACATGGACTCCATCGATGATCCATTTCGAATCGCTCAATTCAATCCCCTCTGCCTTAAAGTTTACCGAACTCCCTACGCATTGTATTCCAACGGCATTGAACGAAATCTGCTCTTCGAGGGAAGCGCTTTTCTCAAGTGGTTCGACAGCGGCCGAATTTTTGTGCACTTCTTGCGTGAGGCCTGCTCGCTCATCCTCAGCTTCGGGCAATCTTGCTCTGTCTACTTTCTGAGCAGAAGGAAGCGCAGCAGTAAGTTCAATTTCATGCGATTCTTGGGGCGTATGAACCAGTGGTTCATTATCATACGGTGCAGTCCGATGGTTATTTTGTGGTGAAACATGGCCTTGATACCCAGAATCTGCTTTATCAGTGGAATGGATTGGCCCTTGATTGGGCATCAAGCTTAACACCATAACCATGGCAGCTGTGGCAGCAATGCCTCCTATAAATGCAGGCATAAACGACGCATTAGGCACACTTGCCTTAGGCGTGTTTCCAATGGAAGACTCAATCGCAGACCACATTTGGTGATCAACGGGATAGTCCGCCTGGGCGAGCTTATCGGCAATTATTTTATCAAATTCTGTCATTATTAATCGTTTAGTCGATCAACAAGGGGTTGAAGCATTTTTCTTAAATTCATTCTAGCCTTGGAGAGGTTCGATTTCGACGTTCCTACGCTGATATTGAGCATCTCCGCTATTTCATTGTGGTTGTATCCTTCCATTACATACAGGTTGAAAATGGTACGATACGCGGGCGAAAGCTGCTGCACAGCATCCATCACCTCAGAAATCGGAACCTGATTATAGATGCTTTCATCTTCTTTTTCATCCTCCAATTTATCGCCCAAGCGATCGGTTAATTCCGAGTCAGTGACCACGGGTTTCACCTTTTTACGCCTGTAATTATCGATGGCCGTGTTGACCACAATGCGTTTTATCCAGCCTTCAAAAGAACCGTCTCCTTTGTAATTCTCAATTCCTTTGAACACTTTGATGAAACCGTTTTGGAGTATATCCTTGGCTTCGTCTGGATTGTCTGCGTAGCGCATACAAATTCCGTATAGGCGTCCATACATCTTTGAGAACACTTCTTTCTGAGAAACATGACTTTCATTCCTGCAGCCTTCGACCAGTTGCAGTTCTTCATGTCTATGCCAAATTCCCATCTAGTATCTATTGGACGCTCTAATGCGTGGAGGTTGCCTTTGGTTTATCGAAGACCTCGGTAGGTTCCTGTGCTACTGATGATCACTTGGCCACGCGCTTTGCGGATCTCGCCATTTTTGTCTGAGTAACGTACGGTATACGGGTAGGCTCCACTCGGAACCAATTCCCCATTGGCTATGCTTTTCCCGTCCCACCCGAAGGCCGGATTCTTGGACTGGAACATCAAGTTCCCCCAGCGGTCGAATACCTTTAATTCGAAATAGGTCAACCCAATGCCTTCGCCTACTACAAGAAATTCATCGTTCAGTCCATCTCCATTCGGAGTGAATGAACCAGGGATGTATAGCGTTTGGTCGAGATGATTGTGCAAAGTTTTTTGAACGGTGTCAATGCATCCGTCTTTTGATACCGCAATCAGCGAGATCGTATACGCCCCAGTATCTATGAACTCATGCACGAAGACGGAATCCAATGAAAGCGAGTCGCCGTTGAGGTACCACGAAATCGATTTGGCTTTCTTACTTCGATCTGCAAATTTGATCAAAGGGGAGAGGGTAGATGGATTTTCTGGTGAATGCAGGAAGTTGGCGGTTGGAGACTCGAGGATCTTGATCAAACACGCCTCCGTTCTCGTTGCGAAACATCCGAAATCTGAAACTACAGAAAGCGTGACGTCATAGCAACCTGGGGCATCGTAGCGATGGAGGACAGAATCCGTCAACGCATTGGGATACGTTTCACCGTCACCGAAATTCCAGGCGTAATCATAGCCATTCATGTAGTTACCAAAGCTCAGCGTCACGTCCGTACCCACACACGACTCGGAAGGTGATGCAACGAATGGCGGAACGTAAGGCGATCCGACATAAATCGTCTTTTTGGCAATTCCAGGCTCGCTCAAGCACAGGTCAGATATCGTTACCGTGTATTCCTTGGTTGATGTAGGGCGTACAAACTGAATCGGATTTCCGTTCATGCTGGCTTCGCTCCACGTAAAGACATATTCCTTCGGTCCCCTGAACCCACCCCTGCCGGAAGCGATGAGGTAAACGTTTTCGCCAATACAAATCGAATCATCCTCTGCACGTATTTCCGACGAGATTGAACTGTATCCACCGACCTGAACAAACACGCTGTCCTTGTAAGGTGGGGTGCCACAGAAATCACTCACTGTGAGGTAATACCACATAGGTTCATCGGGACTGACCGTGGCCGTCGAACCAAATGTTCCTGAACTCCAAGAGTACGTGTAGTTCGTATCTCCACCGAAGGCCTCTGACGTGATGTCAATCGTGTCATAGGGACAAATCGTATCCACTGGATCAATGATCGAACTCAAGGGTAGACGCACTTTTACAAGCACTTCCGATGTATCCCCAGGACAACCGTTTGCATCGATGCTGTAGACAAAATATTGGGTGGTGGTATCGGGAAATGCAGTGTGGAATTCGCTGGTCGATACAACGGGTCCCGTGAGCGAATTCTCGGTCCATACATAGCTGAAGGGAGGAGTGCCGCCCGTGGAAGCTGCTGCAAGCGATGCGGGGTTCGTAATGCAAATCATCGTGTCACTGTAAGCCGTGGTGTTAATCGAATCCGGTACTGAAATGATCACGAAGCTCTCGGATGTACAACCATTGGCGTCGGTTACGGTCACAAAATTTGAATCTTGACACAATTGATTCGCAATTTGGGTGACTTCGCCGCTCGACCAAAGAAAGAAATAGGGCTGAACCCCGCCGGATGCTTCCGCTTGTGCCGATGCGTCGCATACAATTCCTGCTGGGCAAGAAACGGGCGTGGCGTTGATGATGGAACTGGTCAAAACACTGGGCTCGTCGACCGTTATGTTCTCGACGCTGTAAAAACACCCCTTGGCGAGCACATCGTACTGTCCAGCGGGAAGGTTTGAAAGTGTATTGGAGGCAGAAGTAGTGCCAATCGTACTGTCGATTGTATCGCCATTGGCATCGTACCAATAGAAGTCAAACAGACCCGACCAGCCCGAAAAGGCGCTGTAGTTATTCGTGTCTGTAAAAACAACTTCCCCAGTAGAATCTCCAAAGCAGAGCACGTCCGACGATGTGATTACCCCTTGGTTGAACAAGGTGTCGGGTTCCGAAATGGTGTATTCCTTGGTAGCGAACTGACCCGCAGCATCGATGAGGAATGCCGTGTAGGTTCCTGCTGGAACGTTGATCAAGGAATCGATGGAGTCGTTGCTGTTCGAAATTTGAATCGTATCGCCCGCGCCATCCATCCAATAAATGGTATATGGAGGAGCCGTTTCGGTAGAAGTATCAATCGCAACGACGATTCCTGAGCTGTCTCCAGTGCATTCCAAGTCTTCGCCTTCCATCAGCAATTCGATGCAGGATGCTTGAATATAAACGCTGTCCATGACGCTGTCATTATTGCACGTCAAACCGTACGCATATACATACATCGATTCTGGTAAACTGGCAGGAAGTTCGTTTCCAATTCCGAGGGTGTCGCCATTCGCCGCTACCCATACGATGGGTGAGGTGGGAATGAATCGTGTGGTTTCGTAAGTCGTTGTAAATGGTGTGTCGTTCCTTCCCGTCACTGCCAAGCCGTAGGTTCCAGTTGGATTATGCACGCCGTGCACACCGTCTCCATTCACCCACGTCAAACAAGTAGGCATGTTTTGAAAATTCGTATGGATGATGTTGCTGCTTTCGTGCACGACAATTTGAAAGGTTCCTTGCGTACTGGTGCATGAGTACATCGGAACCGAAGACCATGTTACGATCAACTTTCTGTTAGGCGCCGTACCAATGGTTTGATACGTTATATAAGGTCCGCCAGACACTGCTGGGTTCCAATCACGCCAAACTCCCATGATGGCATTTTTAGGAACGGCTGCTGCAGTACTCGGAATTTGTTGCGGTGAAAAGGTGGTTGCAGTGGCTTGGAAACCAATCCATCCATTGGAACAGATGTAGAATTGACTGTAGTTTCCACAGAACCATGAAACGTCAAATCCTACGCTGAACGGACCTTGTACTTGGTCGTCATTCATGTTGATTGACGTACCGCCAGCCGTGTGGAAATAATACGGAAGGGTATCGTAGGTGTACGAAGTAGACTTCAACGAATCTGCAAACAACGAAAGGGAAATCGTGCTATCGCAGCCTTGGTAGATCGTGTCTTCAACAATATTAAAGGTCGCTTGGGAATATCCAAGGCTGGCTGAAAACAGGATAACGAGCGCTAAAATTGCTTTTCGCATGGTGCAAAATTAATCTTCTAAACTATGGACGTGATACATAAATTCAGTTGCTTTCCGTATTCCTATAATTTAGTTTTGCGAGCCTGAAAATAAACAGATAAGGAATATGAAAGTCACAGTAGTAGGAGCCGGTGCGGTAGGAGCAAGTTGCGCCGAGTACATCGCCATCAAGAATTTTGCATCAGAGGTTGTATTGATCGACATCAAAGAAGGTTTTGCCGAAGGAAAGGCCATGGACTTGATGCAGTGTGCATCCTTGAACGGGTTTGACACTAAAATTACCGGATCTACAAGTGATTATTCCAAGTCAGCAGGGAGTCAAGTCGCCGTGATTACCAGTGGAATTCCTCGCAAGCCAGGAATGACAAGGGAAGAACTGATCGGTATCAATGCCGGGATTGTGAAAGAGGTATCGACCAACTTGTTGAAGCATTCACCCAACGCCATCATTATTGTAGTGAGCAACCCGATGGATACGATGACCTACTTGGTGCACAAGACCAGTGGCATTCCTAAGAACCGCATCATCGGTATGGGTGGCGCCTTGGACAGTGCTCGTTTCAAGTACCGCTTGGCCGAAGCCCTAGAATGTCCGACTTCTGATGTGGATGGCATGGTGATCGGTGGCCACAGCGATACGGGTATGGTTCCTCTTATCCACAAAGCGGCGCGAAACAGCGTGAAGGTTTCCGAATATTTGAGTGCGGACCGCATGCAACAAGTAGTAGAAGATACCAAAGTGGGCGGAGCCACTTTGACTAAATTACTCGGCACATCGGCGTGGTACGCTCCAGGTGCGGCGGTTTCTGGATTGGTTCAAGCCATCTTGTGCGACCAAAAGAAAATGTTTCCATGCTCGGCTTTGCTCGAAGGCGAGTACGGCCTCAACGATTTATCGATCGGCGTTCCAGTCATTCTTGGAAAAAATGGCATCGAACGCATCGTTGAGATTCAATTGAGTGACGAAGAGAAGGCAAAACTGGCTGAAAGTGCTGAAGGAGTGAAGAAGACCAACGCGCTCTTGGATGCTGTACTCTAGTTTTTGAACAGAAATTAACCCTCATTTATAAAGGCATCCGCTGGGATGCCTTTTCATTTATCATTGAAAAAAAATACCTGTTTCGGAATACTACTACCGAACAAGTTGAAATTCTATATTTGCAGCCCTTTTTTAGGGCTGTTTTATTAATACGAAGACATTATGCAGAATAAAAGTGCGATCTGGACTTTCGCGATATTGTTATCGATAGCTTGTCTATACCAGCTGTCTTTTTCTTTCGTGACTTCCGGAGTTGAAAGCGATGCAAAGGAGAATGCGCAATCGCGTGTGGATAGTTTGGTACTCGACCAACCCGATTTGGGACAAGTGTCGCAAGACAGTGCCTTTCAGAAGTTTGAGCAGGAGTACTTGCAAAAAATGAACACAGAGCCTGTGTATCCAGCGTTGGGATTCACCTATGCTTATTGCAAGCGCAACGAAATCAACTTGGGCCTCGACCTTCAAGGGGGTATGAACGTAACGCTTCAAGTTCAAGTAAAAGATCTGATCAAGGCATTGTCAGGATACAACGACGATCCGATGTTTAACCAAGCACTGGAGATGGCTTCTGCAGACCAGAAAAACAGCCAAGAGGATTACGTGACGCTGTTTGACCAAGCCTGGAACGAAATCAATCCTGGAGGACAATTGTCTTCGATATTCCACAACCGTGAAAACAAGGACAAGTTTGCCATTGATGCTACGAACGAAGAGATTCTTCAAATCATCAACGAAGAAGCCGATGACGCCGTGAGCCGAACCGAACAAGTACTCCGAAGAAGGATCGATGGATTGGGTGTGGTTCAGCCCTCCATTCAGCGTCAGCCTGGAACGGGACGCATCATCGTGGAACTTCCCGGTGTGAAAGATCAAGCACGGGTACGAAAGATTTTGGTCGGAACGGCTAAGCTAGAGTTTTGGGAATGCTACGACAATTCGCAGATCTACAATGGCATGATCGAGGTCAATAAGATGTTGGCCGATAAATTAGGGACACGCGACGAGAAGAAGACCCAGGACACTACAACCGATTCAACGCAGGCTGCTGCTGCGGATAATGGTGATGTAGTCGAAAACGCAGCGAAGGATTCCAATAGCCTTGAGGCATTGCTCGGAAACGAAGCAGGAGTCGCAGGGACAGATTCAAACGGTACCGATACAGCGAATGTGAATGCGCTCATGGCCGAACAACGCAAGAACAATCCATTGTGGTCTGTGCTCCGGCCAGCCATCTTTGATTCTGAGAGTGGAGAAGGCCAATTTGCTGGAAGAGGTCCCGTAGTTGGATATGCTCGGATCCTTGATACGGCTAGAGTAAACGAAATACTCGCTCGCAAGGACGTCCAAGGTATGTTTCCGCGTCGCGCTAGGTTCCTATGGGATGCAAAGGCTTACGATGATAAAGAGACCTTACTTCGTTTATATGCGATCAACGTAACGAACAAAGAGGGCAAAGCTCCTTTGGAAGGTGATGTGATTACCAACGCTCGTGTTACAAGTGATCCGCTCGGAAACCCTGAAATTTCGATGAGCATGAACGCCGAAGGCGCAAAAACTTGGAGAAACATCACAGGAGAAGTTTCCAGCCAAACACCGAAAAAATCGATTGCAATTGTCTTGGATAATTTGGTTTACAGTGCACCAGGCGTTGAGTCTGAAATCGCTGGCGGACAATCTTCCATCTCAGGTCAGTTCTCAGTGGAAGAAGCGGAAGATCTTGC
>JAVKEP010000076.1:0-21297 GCA_040221375.1 Cryomorphaceae bacterium | reverse complement strand
CGATGAAATTGGCCTGCATGACATTCGGATCGTACTCACCACCGACTCGATGTGCATTGACACGATCGACACCACGTACGTAGCTCATATCAATGTGCTGGATACGCCATCCGCTGGTTTTTCAATGTCGAGTCTTGAGATGAACATGTTCACCCCAGATTTTACGATCTACGATGAGAGCATTAATCGATTGACGTGGGAGTTTTTTATCGATGGCCAGTATGTCACCCGGAACAACACGCACTCATTCACCCTGCCTGACACGGGCAATTACTTGGTGCGGCAAATTGCCTACCACCAAAACAATTGTGCGGATACGGCCGAGCTGAGCATTCGCGTAAAGCCACAGTACTTGACGTACATTCCTAATTCGTTTTCACCAGACGGCGATCGGGTCAATGATTTTTGGGCGCCGAGTGTCTTCGTTCACAGCGACTATCGCCTGACCATCTTCGACCGTTGGGGAAGGGTATTGTTCAAATCGAATGACCCTTCTTCAGGTTGGAATGGCAGGGAAAACAACGACGGGCCTCCATGTCCGATCGGCACGTATACCTACGACATTTTTGTGACAGACGAAGACGGAAAGCCGTATGTCTATACTGGAAGGTTAAACCTTATCAGGTAGCTCACAGAGCATGTGAACCGATGCATCTTTTGTAACTATCACGCCTGAAAGAACACTGTGCCACGGCAACACATTTCCCTGAATTAACCCTGCGATGAGTGGAAGAAGCGATACTTAGAGAGCCAAAAAAATTCCATTAGAATTGAGCTCGCTAATGACCTCAATCGTCAAGATTGAATGCGGCTGCACCAAGTAGATTGGTTAAGCTAAAAGCCCACGTCTGCAAAGAAAAGCGTTTTCACCAACGGTGCTAAAGGCATCAAACATGTCAACGCCGAGATTGGTCTCGAACTACAAACCCAGTAGCACTTGCTCGGGTTCTTTACCACCGAACAGCATCCAAGCAGGATTTTCGATCATCTCCTTGACTTTGTACAAGAAGCTCACAGACTCTTTGCCATCGATGATTCGGTGGTCGTAAGAAAGAGCCACGTACATGATCGGTCGGATTTCGACTTTTCCATTTATGGCAATCGGGCGTTCCACAATGTTGTGCATACCGAGGATTGCGCTTTGGGGTGGGTTGATGATGGGCGTACTAAGCATGGAGCCAAACACCCCACCATTCGTGATGGTGAAGGTTCCACCGGTCATTTCATCGATGCTCAATTTGCCGTCTCTGGCCTTAATGGCCAACGACTTTATGCCAGCTTCAATTTCGTGCAGTGCCAATTGCTCGGCATTCCTCAACACAGGTACCATCAGTCCTTTTGGAGAGCTTACTGCAATTCCGATGTCTGCGTAGTCATGAAAGACCATCTCCTGTCCATCGATGTAGGCGTTGACTGCTGGGTAGGCATTCAGGGCCTCGGTCACTGCCTTGGTAAAGAATGACATGAAGCCGAGGTTGACTCCGTGCTTTTCCTTGAACGCCTCTTTGTATTTCTTCCGGATGTCCATGACATAGCTCATGTCGACCTCGTTGAACGTGGTCAGCATAGCGGTTTCGTTCTTGACGGAAACGAGTCGTTCTGCGATTTTTCTTCGCAGCGAGCTCATTTTCTCCCGTTTCACTTCTCGCGAACCGCCCCATCCTGAAAGTTCAGCCGCTGTATTGAACCCTCCTGCCAAGTAGAATTCGACGTCTTTCTTGAGGATTTTTCCTCCTTCTCCGCTTCCCGAGACGTTGGAAGGATTTACTCCTTTTTCGCCCATCATTGCCTTTGCTACTGGCGTAGCCTTAGCGGATGAGGTGTCGGCTTTTGCTTTGCTTTCTTCTTTGTCAGCAGAGGATGGTTCCTTTTCACTTTTCGGTGCAGCTGTTGCTTCTTGAGCAGCTGGCTCTGCTTTCTTTTCTGGCTTCACCGTCGTATCGATCTTACAAACGACTTGTCCGATTTCCACGGTATCCCCTTCGGCTACGAGAAACTCAATTTTACCTGCTGCTTCCGCATTCAATTCGAGGGTAGCTTTGTCGCTATCGATCTCTGCAATGGGTTGATCCAATTCCACAACGTCGCCGTTTTCAACCAGGAGTTGAGCCACCTCTACTTCCGTGATCGATTCGCCCGGACTGGGCATTTTCATTTCTATGATATCAGCCATGGTTTCTCGCGTTATCGCTACTTGAATACAGTATCAATGATTTGTTTTTGTCTTTGTTGAAAGCGCTTCATGGAGCCGCTCGCTGGGCTGCCACTCTCGTGCCGGGCGATCAACTTGATATCACCAAAGGTCCATTTTCGCATGATAAAATTCCATGCGCCCATGTTTTCTGGCTCTTCTTGTGCCCAGCACACTTCGACGTCTTTTCCAAACGCCTTGAGTACTTTTTCAACTTTCTTGGTAGGGAAGGGATACAATTGCTCGATACGAACGACTGCAACATCAGAGGACGATCGTTCTTCGCGTTCCGCGAGAAGGTCGTAGTAGAGTTTACCCGAAGTAAAAACAACACGCTTGGCCTTCTTTGCTTCGATGGCGTCGTCTGCAATCACTTCCTGAAAAGCACCAGCGGCAAGGTCATCCACTGTAGAAACACACTTCGGATGTCGAAGCAGGCTCTTGGGCGTGAACACAACCAATGGCTTCCTAAATTTCCATTTTACTTGGCGTCGCAATACGTGGAAAAAATTTGCCGGGGTGGTACAGTTCACTACCTGGATGTTGTCTTCCGCACACTGAGATAAGAATCGCTCCAAGCGGGCGCTTGAATGCTCTGCTCCTTGTCCTTCATAACCGTGAGGCAGCAGCATTACTAAGCCGTTCATGCACGCCCATTTGTCTTCGGCTGCGGTAAGAAATTGATCTACGATGATCTGTGCTCCGTTAAAAAAGTCTCCGAACTGTGCCTCCCAAACGACGAGTGAATAAGGATTGGCCATTGCATATCCATATTCAAATCCGAGCACTCCATATTCAGAAAGTAAAGAGTTATAGATGTGGAACTCTCCCTGCATTTCTGTGAGGTGGTTGAGCGGAATGTATTCCTCCCTTGAGTCCTCCAAGGTCATGACGGCATGGCGGTGAGAAAAGGTTCCACGCTCCACGTCTTGGCCGCTGATGCGCACTGGGTAAGCCTCCACCAAAACGGTTGCATAGGCCAGCAATTCGCCCATAGCCCAATCGAGACGGTCTTCTTTGACCATCCGTTTTCTGTCATCCATCAGCTTCACCAATTTCTTGAAGAACGGTTTGTCGCCTGGCAATGAATTCATTTTATCTGCCAAGTCGAGGAGCGTCTTCTTTGGTACGCCAGTGTTTGGAGACGCATCAAAGTCATTTTCCTTCGACGGAACGATTCCCTTCCAGGAGGCCTCTAAGAAATTGGAGATTTGGGCCGATCGCTTTTCTTTTGACTCACTCAGTCGTTCTTGCAAGTGGTCGTTGAATTTCTTTTCAATGGCCTTCGCCTCTTCGGCCGTCAGAGCGCCTTCGTTGATCAGACGCTCTACATAAATCTCCTTTGGGTTTTTGTGGCTAGCGATGGCTTTGTACAGTGTGGGCTGGGTGAATCGCGGTTCGTCGCCTTCGTTGTGCCCGTATTTTCGGTAGCATAACAAGTCAATGAACACATCCTGATGGTATTTCTGTCGGTACTCAATGGCCATTTTCATGGCGTGCACCACTGCCTCCGGGTCGTCGCCGTTGATATGAAACACTGGAGACAACGTCACCTTTCCTATGTCGGTACAGTACGTGCTTGAACGTGCGTCTAAATAGTTGGTCGTAAAACCGATTTGGTTGTTGATGACGATGTGGATGGTACCGCCAGTTTTATAGCCATCGAGGCTAGCCATCTGAACAACTTCGTACACAACACCCTGGCCTGCTATGGAGGCATCGCCGTGAATCAGGATGGGAATGATCTTCTTCTCGTCCTTTAAGTACGTGTCGATCTTGGAGCGGACAATTCCTTCTACAACGGGATCCACGGCTTCGAGGTGCGAGGGGTTCGGCGCCAACGTCAGCTGAAGCTTCGTCCCTACCTCGGTAGTCACCTCAGAGGAATAGCCCAAATGGTATTTTACATCGCCGTCAAACAGATTGTCTTCGTACTCCTTTCCTTCAAACTCGCTAAAGATGTCGGTGTATGTCTTCTTTAAAATATTGGCCAAGACATTGAGTCTTCCTCTGTGGGCCATGCCAATCACAATCTCTTCAACCCCCAACTGTGCACCGTATTCCGCCACGACATCCAACGCGGGGATAAGCGACTCTCCACCTTCAAGTGAAAAGCGTTTTTGTCCGACAAATTTTTTGTGAAGAAAGCTCTCGAAAACGACTGATTCATTCAGTTTTCTGAGAATGGTATGCTTGACTTCTCTGGTAAAATTCGGAAGGTTTTTACTCGATTCAACCCGGTTCTTGATCCAATCGAGTTTTTCAACGTCGCGGATGTACATAAACTCTACCCCTATGCTGTTGCAGTAGGTAGTCTTCAAGTGGGCGACGATGTCTTTGAGTTTCGCAGTTCCAATGCCAATCTCCACACCCGCGTTGAAAGTAGATTCCAAGTCAGCGTCGGAGAGACCGAAGTTTTCCAGATCGAGTGTAGGAGAGTACTTCCTTCTTTCGCGAACCGGATTCGTTTGCGTAAAAAGATGACCTCGGCTACGGTATGCATTGATCAAGTTAATGACCCTAAACTCTTTCAGAGTTTCCTCTGAAACAGCTTGGTCTCCGTAGTTAGATTGGAAGAATTCAAAGCCTTGAAAAAACTTCTTCCATCCCTCCTCAACCGATTCGGGATTTACTTTGAATTGCTTGTAAAGCTCTTCAATGGCGTTTACATCGCCATTTCCGAGGTATGAGAATTTGTCCATCGAAGTACTCGAATATTGGTTGGCAAATCTAAGGTTTTAAGTCCTTTAGGGGTTTAACTGTAGTATCTTTCATAGTGTAGTCGCTGAATTGATGCCGAAGCCAAACTTTTTGGAAACTCCGCAGGAGGTAAAGTCGGGCGATTGACTCGTCAGACAACGACCCTATTTCCAATTGGGGCGGGATATCAATTCGATAATTCAGATTATCCCACGCGGGTTTATTACCTTTCACGACGCGAATGGCTGTTGTGATGAACGAAAAAGGATTTTCTTGGCGAGCCCCTTCTTCATCGTCTTCTAATGGTACGCCTGCCATGCGCATATCTTTTCGCAGTTGCTCGATGGTCTTTTCTCGCCACTCTGTCGTTTTCATTAACTATTCAAAGCGCTCTGTTAGATCTATGGAAAAATTCAGTTCAGCCAATAATTTTCAAGTTTCACCGGTATTATGACGAAGGTATTGATAACAGGAGGAACTGGAATGATTGGAACGCCGCTGACGAATTACTTATTGGATGCAGGCTATGACGTGGTTCACTTGAGTCGCACACCCGCGAAATCCGACAAGGTTCCAACGTTCCAATGGAACATCGAACAAGGCATCATTGATCCGAAATCAGTCGAAGGGATTGACGCAATTGTTCACTTGGCTGGTGCGGGAATCGTAGATAAGCCATGGACAGGTGAGCGCAAGCAAGAAATCATCGACAGCAGGGTAAAGAGTGCTGAACTCCTCCTGACAACATGCAAAAAAGAAGGCGTGCGACTGAAAGCATTCATTTCAGCATCCGCCATTGGGTGGTACCCTCTGACCATTAGCGACGAAGTGTATGGTGAAGAACAACCTGCTGCTGAAGGGTTTCTAGGCGAAGTGTGTCAGGCGTGGGAAGGCGTCGCCGACCATTTCAAAGACATCACCGACCGGGTAGTTAAACTGCGCATTGGATTGGTCTTGGCAAGGGACCAAGGCGCATTGAAAAAAATTGCACTCCCCGTACGACTTTATACAGGTGCAGGCATTGGGTCAGGCGAACAAGCCATGTCGTGGATTCATATTCAAGATGCGTGTAGAATGTTTCAACACAGCATTGACAACGACCTGAACGGAGTGTACAACGCGGTAGGGCCAGACACCATCACCAACGAGGAATTCATGCAGATCTTGGCGGACGTTATGGAGAAACCTATCTTGCTTCCTAACATTCCCGAATTCGTGATTCGGATGATCTATGGCAGGAAGGCAGACATCATTCTCAAGGGAGTAAAGCTGTCTTCGAATAAGATTTTGGCCACGGGATTTGAATTCGATTATCCTACGCTGAATTCGGCGTTGATGCACATTTACAACGACTAGGTCGTTCTTCCTATCAAATAGGCCACTAGGTCTCTCAACTGAACTTTTATCGCTTCATCTCCTTTGATGGAGTCTAGGGTAATTGCCGATCGATTTGAGTAGCGCTCTATTTCTAAGGCGAGCTGGTCGCGCACGTCCAGTTCTTCGTACACCGCAATCACCTCTTTGATCCGCGCATCCATATCTTGATCCGCGAAGGCCCGATCCAAGCGATCCTTTTGCGCTTGATTTGCTGATTCATAGGCTTTAATCGTGAGCCAGGTTCGTTTACCTTCCTTGATGTCACCGCCAATTTCTTTTCCAAATGATTCGAGGTCTCCAAAACTATCCAGGTAGTCATCGCGCAGCTGAAATGCCAACCCCATGTCTTCCGCAAACGCTTTGATCCGTTGCAGGTCTTGCTCCTCTGCGCCAGCCACTACTGCGCCCAATTGCATGGCTCCACCGAGTAAAACGGCCGTCTTTCTCCGAATCATGTAGGTGTATTCCTCTATGCTTACGCTCGATCGATGGGCGAAATCCATATCTAATTGCTGGCCTTCGCAGACTTCAAGGGCAGTAGTAGAAAAGATATGATTCAACTTCGGCAGGTGCATGGGATCTGCCTTCGCTAGGTATTGATAGGTGACGACTAACATTCCATCGCCGCTGAGGATGGCTATGTTGCTATCCCACTTCTTATGTACCGTAGGAAGACCTCTTCGCACCTTCGCACTATCCATGATGTCATCGTGAACCAAGGTGAAGTTATGGAACACTTCTACGGCGATGGCTTGAGGCATGGCCTTACTTCGATCTCCGCCCATCAGGTCGCAGCCCATGAGTGCGAGTACAGGACGAATGCGTTTCCCTCCGAGCCCCAGTATATAGCGCATAGGTTCATACAAATGACTGGGCTCAACGGGAATGGCAAGTGCCGATAATTCTTTCTCGACTTCTGCTCGAAGCACCTCTAGGTAATTGTTCATCCTATTTGATCAAGTTGACCAAGTACTCGCCATAACCACTTTTGAGCAATGGCTTCGCCAAGGCTTTTAGTTGCTCTGCGGTAATGAATTTCATTCGGTAGGCCACTTCCTCGATGCAACCGACCTTCAACCCTTGCCGTTCTTCGATCACTTGCACAAA
The DNA here is from genome assembly GCA_040221375.1 of Cryomorphaceae bacterium. Taxonomy (GTDB): domain Bacteria; phylum Bacteroidota; class Bacteroidia; order Flavobacteriales_G; family Salibacteraceae; genus SHAN690. The sequence goes on along the minus strand of JAVKEP010000076.1, from coordinate 13,922 downwards.
CTGACCTGCTTGCATGAGTGAGTGAAAGGTGCCGGTATCAAGCCATGCGTATCCTCTACCCATGACACGTACCTCGAGGTCGCCGTTGGCCAAATACCATTTATTCACGTCGGTGATTTCGTATTCCCCTCTCGCACTGGGTTCTAATTCCTCTGCTACGCGCACCACCCTGTTATCGTAAAAATAAAGCCCCGGTACGGCATAATTTGACTTCGGTTGACTCGGTTTCTCGTCGAGGGAAATGGCCTTTAGGTCTTTGTCAAACTCCACTACACCGTATCGTTCGGGGTCTTGAACGTGGTAAGCAAATACTACGCCTCCTTGTGGGTTCTTTGCCGATTGCACAAGTGTATGGAAGGCGTTACCAAAGAAGATATTATCGCCTAAAATCAGTGCTACGCTGTCATCTCCGATGAATTCTTTCCCGATGACAAACGCCTGGGCTAGTCCATTAGGCACCTCTTGCACTTTATAGGAAAACTCGCATCCCAAATCACTTCCGTCTCCAAGCAATCGTTCAAAATTGGGTAAGTCCTGGGGAGTTGAAATGATTAATATTTCCTGTATACCAGCCATCATCAACACTGACAGCGGATAATAAATCATCGGCTTGTCGTAAACGGGCAACATTTGTTTACTCATAGCCAAGGTGAGCGGATGAAGGCGAGTGCCGGCCCCGCCAGCTAGAATGATTCCTTTCATGGTTCTTCGAATTCTATTTCGTTCTCTTCTTTGAAGTCGAGGTCGTCCAATTCCAAGTCTTCTTCCTCGTCTAAAAGGGTCATGAAAGGTTCTTGGAACCAACGGGTAAGCATGGCCTTCTCAAACGACATGAGGAAGGAAGGAAGGAGTATTAGGTTTGCGAACATTGCGACCATCAAGGTCAATGAGACGAGGATTCCTAGTGCTTGGGTACCTCCAAAGTCTGAAGACGCGAACACACCAAATCCAAAAAAGAGAATGATGGAAGTGTAGACCATGCTAACGCCTGTTTCTTTCAGAGCCAACCGAACCGAACGTCCGATGTCATTGCGCGTAAGACGCAATTCTTGCCGGTATTTCGCTAAGTAATGAATGGTGTCATCGACTGAAATACCGAATGCTACGCTGAAAACGAGTATGGTAGAGGGTTTGATATTGATCCCAAAATAGCCCATAATGCCCGCGGTAAACAGCAAAGGAATCAAGTTCGTGATGACCGATATAATGATCATGCGCAGCGAGCTAAATACTACGGCCATGAGAAGTGCGACGATGAGGATCGCAATGCTGAGGCTGATGAACAAGTTCCTGACCAAATAATTGGTTCCTTCGAGGAATGTGATGCTAGGACCCGTGATCAAGATTCCGGTGTAGGTAGAGTCTACCGCTCGGTGAAGCGACGCAATCAATGCCGTGTCACCGGAAAACTTCACGGACTCCAAATCTGCGGACGATGCCGAGTCGCTTTGGGGCAACGATGCCTTAAACACCCGCTTTGCCGAAGCATTTCTCTTTAGCAATCGGAACGCGAGTGAGTCTACCATGTGCGCATCACCTGAGTTGCGAATCACGGCCAGCAGTGAATCTTGGTAGCGGCGTTTCGGATTGAAGATGGAATCAATTCTCGGGTGGTAGGCGGCTAGGAGGCTGTCCATTTCTATGGTTCCAATGTCTGCTACTTGAAGGTTGATGCGCGCGTACCGTTGGGTAGAGTCCACGTAAGTATTCAAGAGGCTTTTATCTGCGTTCGAATTGTCGACGTAATCGCTAAAAAACGCGCGCTCTCGTGACGAAATCAGCTCGTATCGCTCCGGATCACCGTTGTAAAATGCCTGCTTGATGAATTTCATGGCATCTACGATGGAAATGCTCTTCGAAAAATTGGGATCACCCCTGAAAAGTTCTTGCGTGGCATCGATGTCTTCGAGCACCTTCGTTTGGCTCACCCGGCGTTTTTTACGTGTGTCGATCTCAATTTCAAACGGTACGACTCCACCGAAGTTCTTTTCGAACCAATGGAGATCATTGACCACCTTGTGGTTTTTGGGTAAGTCATCTACAATGTTTCCCGTCGTTTGAATTTGTCGCATCCCATTGATGGAAAGGAGCACCACGACTGCGGTAATCACGTACACCGCGGGTCGATGTTCGTTGATGGTTTTGCCAAACCAGTTTACCAATCCGACGACCCAACCTTGATTGAGATGATCTGTTTTCTTGCCCGTCGGCGGTGGCAAATAACTGTACGTGATGGTAATGATCAAGATCGACAACAAGAACAAGAACATGATAGAGATGAAGGCGACGATGCCAAATTCTACCAACAGGATGCTTTCGGTAAATACGAAAGTGAGGAATCCCGTTGCCGTAGTAGCGTTGGTCATGAAAGTGGCACTTCCAATGCGCGAGACTACCCGAACCAATGCTTTTGCCTTGTTTCCGTGTTCGTTGAGTTCCGAGTGGAATTTATTGATGAGGTAGATGCAATTCGGAATTCCGATGACGATCACCAACGGCGAGATCAAACTGGTGAGGATGGTGATCTCGTAGCCCAAAATATTCAACGTACCCAACGACCAAATCACGCCCATGCAAACTACCGTCATGGATATCAGCACGGGCTTGATCGATCTGAAAAAGATCAACAGGATCGTGATGGTGATGAGGATGGTCAGCATCAAAAGGGTCTTCAGTTCCTTCTTGACCAGAGCGCTTAGATTCTCCCTGATGTACGGCATCCCAGAATAGTAGATCTTGATGCCACTTTCGACTTCGAACGACTCGACAACTTCGAGCACGCTCCCAAAAAATTCGGTTCGTTCGGTGGAATTGAAGCGCTCATTGTCCATCGAAATGGCCATGATGCTATGGTTGTTCTCAGAGTTGTAGAGCAAGCCTTTGTAGAAAGGAAGCGATTCGTACTTCCTCCGCAGTGAATCCAATTCTTCAATCGACGATACGGGACCTTTGACCAAAGGGTCTACCGCAAAAACCTTTCTGCTAGTGTCTTTGACAATATCAAACGCGCTTCCGATGGACAGCAGGGTATCCACTCCTTCTATGTTCGCGACCTTTCTTCCGAGGTGGTACCACGCGTTAAATAGTTCGACATCGTGAAACAAATCCTCCTCAATGCCGATGGCAAACACTGTAGACTCTTCCTTAAACCGGTCTTGGAAGGCGTGCCAATCGATCATGGTAGGCGAATCTTCCGGCAACATCTGCGGCAGCCCATACGCCAACTTCACTCCGGTCGCCTGGTAAAGCATGCCAGCAGTAAAAACTGCCAACGCGATGATGATGGCTAGCTTATAGCGTATGATGAGTCGGGCGAGTTCAGCCCACATATAGGGGGATTTTAGAGCGACGTCGAAGTTACGAGAATAGGCACCAACCGCAATGAAGCTAAGCGTTATTTTTGGAAGCGAATGACGCTAACTGACTCCTTTCAAATACTCAAGCACTGGACACCAAGAAAGGCAGTTAATGCGCTCTTGACCTTAGCGAGTTACTACTGGGGCAGAATCACCGGCAGCTCTAATCACTGGGGCTATCCGATGAGCCTATCGATCGAACCCACAACGGCCTGCAACCTGCGCTGCCCAGAATGTCCAAGTGGCCTTCGCAGTTTTTCACGACCGACGGGCAAGCTCGAATTGACGCTATTGGATAAAATCCTTGGCGACGTGAAAGACCATTGCACGTACATCAACTTCTACTTTCAAGGCGAACCGTATTTACACCCCCAGTTTTTCGAAATGGTGCGACGGGCCGATCGAGCGGGGATCTATACCGCTACAAGTACGAATGCTCATTTTCTGGATGATGTACGCGCAAAGAAAACCGTGGAGTCGGGGCTCGACAGGCTGATCATCAGCATCGACGGGACAGAACAGGCAACCTATGAGAGTTACCGCAAGGAAGGAAGTCTGGAAAAGGTGATCGAAGGAACCAAAAATGTGCTCCTCTGGAAAAAAGAACTCAACTCCCGTACGCCGCATGTCATCTTTCAATTCTTGGTGGTGAAACCCAACGAGCACCAAGTAGATGAGGTGCGAAAAATCGGAAAGGAGCTTGGCGTTGATGAAGTTAAATTGAAGACGGCGCAGATCTACGATTTTGAACATGGCAATGAACTGATTCCGTCCATCGATCAATATTCAAGGTACAAGGAGGATTCTCCTGGAAATTGGTCCATTAAAAACCCGATGGACGACCATTGCTGGAGAATGTGGTCAGGGGCCGTGATTACTTGGGACGGAAAAGTCATTCCCTGCTGCTTCGACAAAGACGCGCACTACAGTATGGGTGAACTGAAAGACGCGACCTTTTCAGAAATCTGGCAATCGGATGGCTACCGCCAATTTCGTTCGAGCATCTTAACGAGTCGGAGCGAAGTAGAAATGTGCAAGAATTGTTCTGAGGGAACCGAAGTCTGGACGGCTTGAGGTTACGACTGGCCGCTTACACGGTCATGATATCCTTTTCTTTTTGAGCCAGCATATCGTCAACCTTCGTAGCATAGGTATCGGTCAATTTTTGTACTCGGTCTTCTGCATCCTTTGCAAGGTCATCGGAGATCGTTTCCTTTTGCAGCTTTTTGATTTCGTCGTTCGCATCCTTCCTCGCGGTTCGGATGGATACCTTCGCGTGCTCGCCTTCTGCCTTCGTCTGTTTTACGAGGTTAATTCTTCGCTCTTCTGTCAAAGGCGGCACATTGATCATAATCAATTCTCCATTGTTTTGCGGATTCAGGCCTAGGTTGGCCATCATGATGGCCCGTTCGATGGGTTCGAGCATTGCTTTTTCCCAAGGTTGAATAGAAATGGTACGTGGATCAGGCGTGTTGATGTTGCTTACTTGGTTGAGGGGCGTCAGGGTACCGTAGTAATCGATCATTACCCCGCCTACCATGCTAGGGTGAGCCTTTCCGGCGCGGATCTTTAGCAACTCCTTCATCAGGTGGTCAATTGCCGCGCTCATCGATTCGCGGGCCATGTCTAAGATCATTTCAATTTCTTCCATCTCTTTGAGAATATCTGCAAATAAACGAATCCGAAGCGTTTAAGCCTCAACCAAGGTACCAACTTGTTCACCTTCTACTACGCGGCGAAGGTTTCCCGGTCGATTCATGTCAAATACGATGATCGGTACATTGTTTTCGCGGCAAAGTGTAAAGGCCGTCATGTCCATGACGTTCAGGTTTTTAGCAATCGCCTCGGTGAAGGAGATGTTGTCGAACTTGACGGCATCATCGTTTTTTTCAGGATCGGATGTGTAGATCACGTATGCACGGGTTGCTTTGAGAATGACATCCGCTTCGATCTCAATTGCGCGGAGGGAGGCCGCGGTATCCGTAGTAAAGTAAGGATTACCGGTTCCGGCTCCAAAGATGACTACCCGTCCTTTTTCCAAATGTCGCACTGCCTTGCGCCGGATAAACGGTTCGGCAATTTGCTCCATCTTAATGGCCGTTTGAAGCCGTGTTTTTAATCCGATTGATTCCAACGCCGACTGGAGCGAAAGGCTATTGATGACCGTGGCCAGCATGCCCATGTGGTCGCCTTGTACGCGATCGATCATAGAGCCATCCGCTTGAATTCCTCTAAAAATATTGCCTCCTCCGATAACGACGGCTACCTCTATTCCTCGTTCAGATATCTCCTTGATCTCATGGCTGTATTGCATCAACCGTACGTTGTCGATTCCGTACTGTTTATCTCCCATCAATGCTTCTCCGCTTAATTTGAGAAGAACGCGTTTGTATTTCAATTCAGCCATAGGGCAAACGTAATTTTTTTCCTCCAACGACACCGGACCTAAATCGGGTCGAATAGCATCTTTCTAACAAATCGAGCAAAAAAAAAGCGATGAGTGATCATCGCTTTTTCGTTCTGTTCATGTCGTTAGTTGAGTGCATGACGCTTAAAGGCAGTAACGGTAAGGCTACCATCGATGTCTTTCAGCATTTGTTCTACCGACTTCTTATTGTCTTTGATGAACGCTTGGCTCAAGAGAGTGTTTTCCTTGAAGAACTTGTTGAGCTTGCCTTGCGCAATCTTCTCAAGCATTTCTTCTGGTTTGCCTTCTTGCCTCGCGAGGTCCATCCCGATCTCGAGTTCTTTGTCTACCACTGTTTGTGGCACGCTGTCTTTATCTAGTGATACAGGGTTCATGGCTGCGATTTGCATCGCAACGTCACGTCCCGCTTCTGCTACACGCTCGCCATTTCCGTTCAATCCTACCATTGAGGCAACTTGATTTCCTGGGTGGTTATATGCAACTACGGTATCGGCTTCGACAACGTCAAAAGCGCTGAGTTCGATTTTCTCGCCGATCTTACCGATCATCTCTGTGATCTTCTCAGCAATGGTCAAACCGTTCTCGTAGGATTGATTCTTGAGTTCATCTGCATTGGATGAACCTGATTCCAACGCGATGGTTACCATCTTTTCAACGGTCTCAACAAATTCCGCGTTCTTGGCGACAAAATCTGTTTCGCAACTCAATACTGCAATCACGCCTTTCTTTCCTGATGTATCCGTCTTAGCAAAGACAAGTCCTTCCGTTGCTTCACGGTCACCTCGCTTTGCAGCTACTTTCTGGCCTTGTTTCCGAAGGATTTCAATCGCTTTATCAAAATCGCCTTCCGCCTCTACGAGTGCCTTCTTACAATCCATCATTCCGCTGCCGGTCATTTGACGGAGCTTGTTTACTTCTGCTGCTGTGATCTTTGACATTACTCTTTCTATTGTGATATTGTTGATTAGTCTTTTGACTCCTCAGCTACCTCTGCAGTCTCTTCGGTAGCAGCTTCGGTCTCTTCCACCTTAGCTTCCGCCTCCTTCTCTTCCTTCACCACCTTATCACGGTCTGATTTGCGCTCGGCCAATCCTTCTTTGATGGCGCCTGTCATGATTTCCAAAATCTTGTCGATCGACTTGGAAGCGTCGTCGTTGCCTGGAATGGCAAAATCAACGGAACGAGGGTCAGAATTGGTATCAACGATGGCAAACGTTGGGATGTTCAGCTTGCGGGCTTCTCGAACAGCAATATGCTCTTTGTTGATGTCAATGATGAACAGCGCCGCAGGAAGGCGTGTAAGATCCGCTATGGATCCAAAATCCTTCTCTAGCTTTTCGCGCTGACGGTCTACTTGAAGTCGTTCGCGCTTTGACATGGTAAGAAACGTACCATCCGCTTTCATCTTATCGATCGAAGCCATTTTGCGAATCGCCTTTCGAATGGTAACGAAGTTGGTCAGCATTCCTCCGGGCCATCTCTCCGTCACGTAAGGCATGTTCACCTCTTTGATGCGGAAGTCGATGGACTCTTTTGCCTGCTTCTTGGTTGATACGAAGAGAATTTTCTTTCCAGACTTTGCGATTTGCTTGAGGGCGGAAGCCGCCTCTTCTGCTTTAGCTACGGTCTTGTGAAGATCGATAACGTGGATTCCGTTGCGCTCCATGAATATGTACGGAGCCATATTTGGATTCCACTTTCTCTTTAGGTGCCCGAAATGCACACCGGCATCCAGGAGTTCTTTGTAGTTTGTTCTTGACATGTTTACCTTCTTTTTAAATCAATCAGCGGGTAGTTCCTAAGAAGTCTCGCCGATTTAGATCCTAAACAATTATTAATGTATGGTCTGAATTAACGCTTAGAGAACTGGAAGCGCTTACGTGCTTTCTTCTGACCAGGCTTCTTACGTTCCACCATCCGCGGATCACGCGTCATGAAACCTTCTGCTCGAAGTGCTGGCTTGTACTCTTCATTGATCTTCACCAACGCGCGCGAAATGCCGAGACGAATTGCCTCTACTTGGCCGTTGATACCCCCACCGGCAACATTAACAACTACGTCGTACTGACCTGTTGTCTCCGTCGTCTCGAAGGGTTGGTTAAGCTTGTGATGCATGAACGCCGTATCTACATAGTCTTTGTAGTCTCGGTCATTGATGGTCATATTACCCTTTCCTTTCTTCAGGTAAACTCTAGCGATGCTAGCCTTTCGGCGACCTAGTGCATTGATAATGTCCATCTTACTTTATTGCGTTGATATCGATTGTCTTTGGTTGCTGCGCTTCATGTGGATGCTCAGATCCTACATAGACGTACAGGTTTCGAAACATCTGACTTCCGAGCTTATTCTTTGGAAGCATGCCTTTTACCGCCCATTCAACAAGGTCGGTTGGCTTGCGCTCCAATGTCTCTTCCGCCGTACGTGAACGCTGACCACCTGGGTGACCTGTGTGCCACAGACGTTTCTTTGTCTCTATTTTGTTTCCAGAAAGTTGAACTTTCTCGGCGTTGATCACGATCACATTGTCTCCACAATCCACGTGTGGCGTGAAATTCGTCTTGTGCTTGCCACGCAACAAATATGCTACGTTGGAAGAAAAACGACCAAGGATTTGATCTTTCGCATCAACGACCACCCACCGCTTATCGGCAGTCTCACTGTTCGCTGAAATGGTCTTGTAACTCAATTGACTCACTGTTCCAATAGTTTTATTCCCCTCAAAAAGGGGCGCAAAGATAGAACTATTTTTAACTGCGTCAAACAGTTACAAAAAGATTTTATCCTTAGGGTTATCTACGATATCACGCCCAATTCCCTCCCCACTTTCGTGAATGCTTCGATTGCTACATCGAGATGCTCACGTGTATGCGCGGCGGAAAGCTGAACGCGGATCCGAGCTTGCTCCTTGGGCACAACGGGATAGAAGAAACCAATTACGTAGATACCCTCTTCCAACAAGCGATCTGCAAATCGTTGTGAAAGCGCCGCATCGTATAACATGATCGGAACAATGGCCGAATCTCCATCCTTGATATCAAAGCCGGCAGCCTTGACGCCTTTTTTGAAATACAGTACGTTCTCTTCGAGCCGATCCCGCAATTCGGTTGTGCCACTCAACAAATCAAATACCGCCATCGATGCTCCGACTATACTCGGTGCAAGCGAATTGCTAAACAAGTAGGGGCGACTCCGTTGCCGAAGCATTTCAATGACTTCTTTCTTGCCCGTGGTAAAACCACCCATGGCTCCTCCAAGCGCTTTGCCCAAGGTTCCGGTAATGATATCGACCCGGCCGATGACGTTCTTCAACTCGATGGTTCCGCGCCCCGTTTTTCCAATGAACCCTGTGGCATGGCACTCGTCTACCATGACTAAGGCATCGTACTTATCGGCGAGGTCACAGATCTTGTCCAGCTGTGCTACGTAGCCATCCATGGAGAAGACTCCATCGGTAACGATGATCTTATTGCGCGCGCCAGACGCAGCTTTGAGTTGTTCCTCAAGGTCGGTCATATCATTGTTGGCATACCGAAAGCGCTGTGCCTTGCAAAGCCGCACACCATCGATGATGCTAGCGTGGTTCAGGGCATCAGAGATGATCGCATCATCAGGCCCGAGCAATGGTTCGAATACCCCGCCGTTGGCATCAAAAGCTGCTGCGTATAAGATGGTGTCTTCTGTCCCTAAGAAGTCCGCAATTTTAGCCTCTAACGCTTTGTGGATGTCTTGCGTGCCGCAGATAAACCGGACAGACGACATTCCAAAACCGTGTGTATCCAACGCATCCTTGGCTGCCTGCACGACTTTCGGGTGCGAGGAAAGCCCCAGGTAATTGTTCGAACAAAAATTCAAGACTTGTTGGCCCGTGCTGATCTGGATCGACGCTCCTTGCACCGATGTTATTACGCGTTCCTTTTTAAACAATCCGGAATCCTGTATTGACTTCAGTTCTGCTTCAAGTTGCTGTTTGATTTTACCGTACATCTGCTTTGATAATTTGGCGAAAAATAAAAAAGCAGCCGCTCATGGGCTGCTTTTACAAAAACTATTTCGTTGTGGCCATCAGACGTGCCCTTGAGCAATCATCGCTTTGGCAACTTTGATGAAACCTGCAACGTTGGCGCCCTTCACGTAGTTGACATAACCACTTCCGTCCTTCCCATACTCCACGCATGCTTCGTGGATGCTGTTCATGATGCCGTGCAATTTTTCATCTACTTCTTCACGCGTCCAGCTGAGGCGAAGCGAATTTTGACTCATCTCAAGACCGGAGGTCGCAACACCGCCAGCATTCGAAGCCTTTCCTGGCGCGAATAAAATCTTCGCGTTCGTAAATACTTCAATCGCGTCTGGTGTAGATGGCATATTGGCACCTTCGCTTACGCAGATGCAACCGTTGCTGATCAATGCCTTTGCTTCCTCTGCATTCAACTCGTTTTGCGTAGCACAAGGAAGCGCGATATCGCACCTCACGCTCCATGGACGTTGTCCGTCATGGTACTCGGCTCCAAATTTTTCAGCGTACTCGCTGATTCGTCCTCTTCGTTTGTTCTTGAGATCCATGAGCCATGCTAGCTTTTCAGCATTGATTCCCTCTTTATCGTAGATGAACCCTCCTGAGTCTGACATGGTGACCACCTTTGCGCCCAACTCTGTCGCTTTCTCGCACGCGTATTGCGCTACGTTTCCACTACCCGAAATGATTACGGTCTTTCCTTCAAATCCTTCTCCTTTCGTGCGGAGCATGTTTTGAGCGAAATAAACATTTCCATATCCGGTAGCTTCCGGACGGATGAGGCTTCCTCCAAATTCAATTCCTTTTCCAGTCAGCACTCCGGTAAACTCATTTCGGATGCGCTTGTACTGGCCAAACATGTATCCAATTTCTCGTCCACCAACGCCAATATCGCCTGCAGGTACATCCGTATCAGGTCCGATGTGCTGGGAGAGCTCCAACATGAAGCTCTGGCAAAAGCGCATTACCTCATTGTCAGACTTTCCTTTTGGGTTGAAATCCGAACCTCCTTTGCCTCCCCCCATGGGTAGGGTAGTGAGTGAATTTTTAAAGACTTGCTCGAAGGCAAGGAATTTTAAAATACTTAGGTTAACCGACGGATGGAAACGAAGCCCTCCTTTGTAAGGTCCAATCGCAGAGTTCATCTCAATTCGATATCCTCGGTTGACTTGGTATTCGCCTTTATCGTCGATCCATGGAACACGAAACATGATCACCCGCTCTGGCTCAACAATCCTGTTCAGGATGTTCGCATCTGCGTATTCTTTTTTGTCAGCGATGAATGGAATAACGGTCTCTGCGACCTCGTGAACTGCTTGAAGAAATTCGGTCTCGTTCGGATTCTTGGCCTTTACAGAATCCATGAAGCCATCTATCTGCGATTGATAATTGCTCATTGTGAACTGGTTAAGTATCTGTGTAGTCTGTGAATTGTGGCGCAAAAGTAGGAGAAATACAATCTAGGGGCTTGTTTTTTACTCTTGGCTTGAAGGATATTTAAGGCGGTACATTCGAACTTGCTCTTCCCAGTACCTGCGAGTGACATCTTGGTCGTCCATGAAGAAGAATTCGCCACCCCATTTATGCTTGACCCTCTTGAAAACGATCACGTCGATTCCTTCCTTGACCACTACCCTTAGCACGGCACTGTGATCCAAGGTAAACGTCTCCTCCGTAACTCCATTATCGAATGATGCGAAGTCTTCTTTTACCTTGACTTTGCTGGTCCGTTCATCACCAGCGGGCTTTGGGCTGGGAGTCAATTGGATGTCGCGCGAAGTGACCGTATGGTTGGGTGCGGTCGGCGCCACCTTTTCATCTTCGGCCATCGCTTCTTTCGGCTCGACTTTAGGGGGTTGAATCGCCTCAGCTAAGGCCTGCGCCGAATCTATTTCGTTGGCGCCTACGACTTGGGGATTCAACAACTCCACTTCTCGCGTATCTGGTTGATGACTTTTTGGTGTGGGCAGCGCTGTCGCGGCCAATTTTGGCGCCGTAACCACAATCGAATCGATCGCTCGAGCGGCATTCCTCGCCATTAAGATATCGAGGTCCTTGACTTTAGACACGAGCCATTGTTCTTTTTCTGGGTTGTATTGAATCGCCTCCTCATAGGCCATGCGAGCTTCGACGTACCGTCGATCGATAAAAGCCTGCTCTGCTCTGTTTACCGTCGTTTCATAGTTCTCTTCCGCCTCGATTAAGGCTTCGAATTCGGCCTTTCGCTGTTGGTCACGCTTACTCAACGGAGGCTGGGAAAACAGGCCGATTGACCACGTAGCAAGGATGAATATGGAAATCAGGTGCTTCATAAGGAGGACATCAATAATCGCTTCATTTCGCTCAACATCATGGCAGTGGCGCCCCAGATTTTGAACCCTTCGAATTCAAAGTACGGAGTTTTGATCGCAACTCCATGACTCATCGCAATCTTTCCTTCCACGATGTTGTTTGCATCCAATAAATGGGCCAAGGGCATATGGATGATCTCTTTGACCTCACGCGGGTCCTTTTCAAGCGTTGGAAGCTCCGTCAAACAAAAGACAAAGGGATGCACCAAAAACCTGCTGGGCGGAATGTATAAATGGGTAAGTTCTCGGACAAACAATGGCACATTGCGGTCAATTCCGACTTCTTCTTCCATTTCTCGCAAAGCCGTTTCGTGCAAGCTTGCGTCTGCTTCTTCAACTTTTCCGCCAGGAAATCCGACCTGTGCACTGTGCACGCCTTCATACGCTTGGCGTTCGATTAATAAAATATGCGCCTGGTTGTATTTTGGGAAAATGGTGGCGGCCACAGCGCTCACTTTCGGATCAGGGTCATTGTTGAAAGCAGCTTCGCGTTCTTTTGCCCGTATGGGTAGTATTTCGTCATGCGCCGCCTTACCATCCGTCTGAGCTGCCTTGAATGCATCGAGCCTGCTCAGGAAATGTTCAAACTCCATTTGCTTCTCGATGAAATTGCGTCAATAACTCGATGGGTTTTTTTATAACGGAGCCCATGTGCAATCCATGCGCTTTCATTACTTGCTCGAGTTCCGGTGCAAATGCTTGGGCGATCGACCCCAAAAAATGATGGGGAAGCGAACCTTGTTGGTATTTCACCAAGTGCTTTTTCACAAACGCGTCAAAAACCCGCTTGAGTAAGGCTTGGGTAAAAGGATGATCCCTGTGCTTGCCACAGAATGGCGCGAAGGATGCTAAAAATCGATTGGGAAGCGGATTGTGGTAGATCGATTGTAACATTTCCTCGTGCTGGTAATTAAACGTGGCGTCAAAATCCTCTTCAATCTCGGTCGGCATTTCGCGATAAGATCGCGCTCGGATCAACTCCTTGCCTATATGACCTCCGCTGCCTTCATCCCCCAGTACATATCCAAGGTTGGTTACATTGTCAATGATCTTATCACCGTCGTAATGGCAAGAGTTGGAACCCGTCCCCAAAATACTGGCAATGCCTTCGCTATGTTGGCAACAGGCTCTGGCGGCACCAAGCAGGTCGTGGAATACTTCGATCCGGGCATTTGAGAACACTTCCTTCAAACCGCGTTCGATGACTTGATTGCGTCGGGGGCTTGAACAGCCAGCTCCGTAAAAATATACCGCGGTAACCTCCTTGCTCAAGCCCGGAGGTTTGGCTTCATTGACGGTTTCAGCTACGATGTTCTCGCTGACGAAGAACGGATTCAGTCCAATGGTGTGGAATTCAGCCTGCAATCCGTTCGTCAAATCCACCACACTCCAATCGGTTTTCGTAGAACCGCTATCTGCTACACAAATCACGCTGCAAACTTAGTACGCTGTTCAATTCACGGAAATAAAAAAACCCCGACCGGATGATCGGGGTTTGAATGCGATGAATCGATCGGGTTCGATTACTCTTTATTTCTAATCAGTGTCAGGTCTCCCCTCCACTCTACTTCTTCTGCATCGAGCGTTTGTTCTCGTCCGGTCATCACATAGTAGTAAGTGCCATCTGGCTCCTTACCACCGTCCCAGTACTCGGTCGCATCCTCGGTCTCAAAGACCTTGGTTCCCCATCGATTGTAGATCTTGATGTTGAACTCTTCGATGCCTTCAATCGTCCACTCAAACAGGTCGTTGTTGTTGTCTCCGTTTGGTGT
>JAVKEP010000075.1:0-48728 GCA_040221375.1 Cryomorphaceae bacterium | reverse complement strand
TCCTATTCAAGAACTCAGGCTTCAACGTACGTCGGAGCATCTCGAGCATCTCCATCTCTGTCTTGGCTAAGGTGATGTCCATCTCCGATTCAGTGATGCCATCGAAATTTCGGGTGATGATGTCGGAACCCAGGTTCGACGTCATGATGATGATCGTGTTCTTAAAGTTCGCGATGCGTCCTTTGTTGTCGGTCAGGCGGCCATCGTCTAACACCTGGAGTAAAATATTGAAAACGTCCGGGTGCGCCTTCTCGATTTCATCAAGGAGTATCACCGAATATGGCTTCCTTCGAACGGCCTCGGTCAGCTGACCTCCTTCGTCGTACCCTACATATCCGGGAGGCGCTCCCACCAACCTGCTCACCGCATGGCTCTCTTGGTATTCGCTCATGTCTATGCGCGTGATGGCATTGTCATTGTCGAACAAGTACTCCGCTAGGGCCTTTGCTAGCTCTGTTTTACCTACCCCTGTAGTTCCGAGGAAGATGAAGGACCCAATGGGTCGGTTCATGTCTTGCAAGCCACTTCTGCTTCGTCGAACGGCATCAGCTACCGCTTCGATGGCCTCATCTTGACTGACCACGCGCTTGTGCAATTCTTCTTCGAGGTGAAGCAGCTTTTCTGCATCGCTCTGGAGCATTTTACTGACGGGTATGCCCGTCCATTTAGCCACTACTTCTGCGATGTCTTCGGCATCCACTTCTTCCTTGATCATGCGGGAACCCGATGATTCCATTTCGCTCCACTGGCGCTCCAGGTCTTTCAATTTGGATTCGGCTTCCGTAACCTTGCCGTACCGAATTTCAGCAACCCTTCCGAGGTCACCAACACGTTCTGCCTGCTCAGCTTCCAGCTTCAGTTCCTCGATCAACGTCTTTTGGGACTGGATGCCTTCTACGACCACTTTCTCGGTCTCCCATTTTGCCTTCAGGCCATCGCGTTTCTCTTTTAAATCTGCAATTTGCCTGTTGAGCTCATCCAGTTTTTTCTTGTCATTTTCGCGTTTGATGGCCTCGCGCTCAATTTCCAGTTGCGTCAGTTTTCGCCCTACTTCGTCTAATTCTACCGGCATGCTATTGATCTGAAGCCTTAGTTTAGAAGCCGCCTCATCTATCAAGTCTATTGCCTTATCTGGAAGAAACCGGTCGGTGATATAGCGTTGGCTCAGTTGCACCGCACCGATGATTGCCTCATCCTTGATGCGCACCTTGTGGTGGGTTTCGTATCGTTCTTTGAGTCCTCTGAGTATGCTGATTGCGTCGTCCTCAGCAGGTTCATCGACCATGACCGTTTGAAAGCGTCGTTCGAGGGCTTTGTCCTTTTCAAAGTATTTCTGGTACTCACTTAGCGTAGTGGCACCGATCGCCCTGAGTTCTCCGCGCGCCAATGCGGGTTTCAATATGTTGGCCGCATCCATTGCACCTTCGCTTTTACCAGCGCCTACCAGCGTATGGATCTCGTCGATGAACAATACGATGTGTCCATCGCTGCCAGTGACTTCCTTTACGACGGATTTGAGGCGTTCTTCGAATTCGCCTTTGTACTTAGCGCCTGCGACGAGTGCACCCATGTCAAGGCTGTATAGCTCTTTGTCCTTTAGGTTCTCTGGAACGTCTCCATTGACAATTCGGTGGGCCAACCCTTCTGCGATGGCTGTTTTTCCTACGCCCGGTTCACCCATAAGAATGGGGTTGTTCTTGGTTCTTCGGGAGAGGATTTGCAACACCCTGCGTATTTCTTCGTCACGGCCAATCACCGGATCTAGCTTTCCATTGCGCGCTTGTTCGTTCAAGTGAATGGCATATTTGCTCAGTGCATTGTACGTATCCTCTGCGCTTTGCGATGTAACCTTCCCTCCTTTTCTCAACCCATCGATCGCCTTCATCAGTTCTCCCGATTGGACGCCGCTGTCTTTCAAGAGCGAAGCCGCCTGGTCATTGATTTCGAGCAAGCCCAAAAGGATATGCTCTATGGAGACGAATTCGTCGCCCAGCGATTTGATCTTTTCCTGGGCTTTTGCAAGGGACTGCGCAGTTTTTTTGCTGAAGTATGGCTCACCTCCTTCTACGTTGGGGAGGCCGTCCACCATGCGTTCGAGGGCTTGCGCCACCGCGTTTTGTTGCACGCCCAATTTTTTAAAGAGATAGGGTGTTACGTTCTCATCGACTTCCAAAATGCCTTTGAGCAAATGCACCGGTTCAATGCTCTGGTGACCTCTGCCGAGCGCGATCTGCTGTGCTTGCTGCACTGCCTCTTGCGCCTTGATGGTAAACTTGTTGAAATTCATCTCTTATGCGTTTTAATGGTACAAGTCAGCAGTCGACCTTCGACCGTCAGGAAGCCTATCGATGGAGAGTCGAACGCTGACCATGGGCATAGAACAAAGCGCGATCCAAGCGACTTACCTTCCTGATTTCAAGCCAATTTGGCGTAGATGGATAAAGGCAAAGGTCAAATTGTCTCCTTCCCTCATCATCGACTGACCAAAGTGCAGATGGGATGCTCGTTTTACCTCCAGCGTAATCATTAGAAGGTATGAAGATGGAGAATGAGGTTGGTCATTGGATTTGCCAAAGCCCTGCATCATCTTTGCGACCACAATCCACGACAAATGACAGAAAAGAGAGCCACGCTGCTGAAGCAACTGGAAGAAAAGTTTGAAGGAATCGGGCAAAACTTGGATACCCACCTAAGCGGACTTCTTCATTCTACGCCGATTACGTATTGGGATTACATTCAAACCGATGCCTTACTCAACCTGCAAACCAAGCGCACGAACCTACCCGATGAAATGGTGTTCATCATGTACCATCAGGTAAACGAGTTGCTCTTTAAGATGATCTTATGGGAAATTGACCAGGTGGCTGAACAGGCGAATTTGACCGCAGATTTCTTTGCTGAGAAGCTCGGACGAATCAGCCGTTATTTCGATATGCTCAGTTCCTCATTTGACGTAATGGGAGATGGCATGGAAGTAAGTCAGTACATGAAATTTAGGGACACCCTCACCCCTGCCAGCGGGTTTCAGAGTGCGCAGTACCGGATGATCGAGTTCGCCTCAACGGAATTGATCAACCTGATCGACATCCGATTCCGCGCCACCATCGATCGCGAAACGCCGTTCAAGCACGCCTATGATCATTTGTACTGGCAAGCAGCAGGAAAAGACCACAAAACGGGTAAGAAAAGCACCTTGATCCAACTCTTTGAGGACCGTTACCTCGATGACTTTATTGTTTTCATGCAGCGGTATAACACCTGCAATCTTTGGACCCGGTTTCAGGAACTGCCAGCTGAGGCCCAGGCAAACAAGGACCTGATCGAGGCCATGCGTCATTACGACCATACGGTCAACGTAAAATGGGTTATGGCCCATTACGAAGCCGCTGGAAAGTACCTGAACAGCGGCGCCACCAAAGCGGAAGCAACGGGAGGCAGCGAATGGCAGAAGTACATGCATCCAAAATACCAAAAGCGCATTTTCTTCCCCGGCCTCTGGAGCGAAATAGAACTGGCACAATGGGGAATCAACAACTTGCAAGGAATTCCTGACTAGGTAAGCTACGCAAGGCGCAGGGGTTGGATTGCTCCTGAGAGGATTCAACGCCATTTCTCTTGAAAACCTTCTAATCGCAGGAATGCTGGAATCAACTGATTGGCAACTCTGTCAAGATTCCTATTATTGCGCCCTATGCACATTCACGAACCACTTATAACCAACGACGCTACCGTGTTGGGCATCCTATTGGGATTGCTCGCAGCGATCTTTTACACCAACTCCTTCAAAGGAGGATTCTGGGGGAAGTTTTACACCTACATTCCGGCATTGCTTCTCTGCTATTTCTTGCCGAGTGTGTTCACTTCGTTGGGAATCATTGCGCCTCAATGGTACGATCTATCGTCGTTGGCGGATTATTTGGCATTACTTGGCCACAGGCTTCCGGCAGAATGGAGCGCATCAGACCTCGAAGCTGGAGTGGCCGCCTTGGGACTGACTGCAGACGACCTAGGATCTTTCAAGCGTCAGTCCATGCTCTATTTTGCGGCTTCTAGGTACTTTCTACCGGCGAGTTTGGTCTTGCTCACCTTGAGCATAAGCATACCTGAATTAATTAAACTGGGCCCAAAGGCCTTGGTGATGTTCATTACAGGAACCTTTGGCGTGATCATCGGTGGACCTCTAGCGATTTTGGCGTTTTCTTACTTCGCACCGGATGTAGTTGGTGGTGCGGGTCCAGAAGCCGTATGGCGCGGAATGACAACGATAGCGGGTAGTTGGATAGGCGGTGGGGCGAACCAAGCTGCCATGTACGAAGTATTTCAACCCAGTTCTACCATGTACTCGGTAATGATCACAGTAGATGTCATCGTTGCGGAGATCTGGATGGCTTTTTTGCTTTTTGGTGTGGGTAAAGCCGATGCCATCGATCGCTTCTTCAAGGCAGATGCTTCGAGCGTAGAAAACCTCAAGAACAAGATGCACGAATTCAGCCAACGTATGGCGCGCATACCCAGTATGACCGATTTTTTCATCATCCTCGGTATCGCGTTCGTTGCAACTGGAGGTGCGCATTTAATCGCGGATTACCTCGCGCCCTACATTGCGGAGCACTTGCCCAGCTTGAAAAAATTCAGCCTTGACTCAAAGTTTTTCTGGTTGATTGTACTGGCTACGACCTTCGGATTGATCGCAAGCTTTACCAAACTCAGGAATTACGAAGGAGCAGGCGCATCTAAGATCGGTGGGGTATTCATTTACTTTTTGGTAGCAACCATCGGCATGAAGATGAATGTCATGGAAATTTTCTCTAACCCAGCAATTTTCTTGGTAGGCCTGCTCTGGATGGCGATTCACGTCGCTTTGATGGTCGTTGTTGCGAAGATGATTCGCGCGCCGTTCTTCTTCTTGGCCGTAGGTTCTAAGGCCAACATCGGTGGTGCCGCATCTGCCCCTGTAGTCGCTGCCGCCTTTCATCCCAGTTTGGCGCCGGTGGGTGTATTGCTCGCCGTACTCGGGTACGCCTTGGGTACGTACGGCGCTTATATCTGTGGCCTGTTAATGCAGGGTGTGGCGCCTTAAAAGATCACGAAGCCGAGGATGAAGATGATTACCGCGTACCGAGCATAGGCTCCTGCTGAATAGAATACAGCGCTCGGTTTATCTGCCCATAAAATAAAAATGGGTACGCCGATGAAGAGCAGAAAAAACAGGTACGGAGGTTTGTTGAACCCGTTCACTTCAAAAGATTTGAACTCGGCATTGACAACATGTATTTTCGGAATATCCCTAAAAATCATCGTCTCCGCAAGGCTGATATAGGTGCCCTCAGACAACTGGCTCGCTGGGCTTACCCCCATGCTGACTTCGTCTCCGTTGGCCAGTTTAAAGGTATATCCCAAGGTGATCTCAAGTCCCATGGCCTCGATTTCAATGGGTGCCTTACTTACCACATACCCAGAATGCAGGCGGTTTACACTGAATGCGTCAATGAGGATCATAACAAAGACAACCAACGACAAATAGCTCATGGCTATGGTCCAAGGATAGTAGATGGATCGTTTGAATCGCGCAAATACTTGAGCATCGCGCTGCATGCGCATGGCTTCGAACCTCCTCGCTGTTTCGCGTCCCCTTCGGATGGCTTCTTCCCTCGACATCTTGGCTCTATCCCGTTCCCGTGCTGATTTGGATGGAGCTGAACGGATGACGAGGTCTTCATCGCTCCACTTCTTGTCGGCCGTAAGGATGATCTCATAGGCTTTTTGGATGTGCAGGAATCGTTCGTGGGCATCTTTGGCCTTGTTCAAGTCAGGGTGATAGCGTAGCGCAAGCCTTCGGTAGGCTTTTTTTACCTGTTCGATCGTGGCCTCAGGAGTCAGCTCCAGGATTTCGTATGCTTTTGCGAATCGATGCATCTACTGAATAAACGAAAATAGCCCATGCAGGGTTGTTCTTCTACCAGATGCACTTCGGCTTTCGTAAATTCGGGCTGTGGAAATAAAAGTAGGAGATACGGTTCGCTTGATCGATGATCCCGAACAGGGCATTGTTACGGCTTTGACCGGTAAGGATGCGATGGTAGAAATCGACGGAATGGACCTTCCGTTTACCACAGATCAATTGGTGAAGGTGGAGCACGACGGCCTCATCACCAACATAGAAGATCACCCAGAGCTTTCTGCGAAGGACAAGCTCCACCGTAGCCAAGGCCGCGAAAAGCTTCGCGAACTCGAGCCTCAGTCGCAAGCGGTGTATGAACTGGACCTGCACATCCACGAATTGCTGGATCACTACGCCAATATGAGCAACGGTGAGATCCTTCAATACCAAATGGGCCGATGCCGCAGTTTTGTGCGCGAAGCGATGGACAAGCGGTTTGGGAAAATCGTGCTCATCCACGGCGTGGGTGAAGGCGTATTGAAAAACGAAATCCACAAGTACCTCGACCAGCAATCTCACCTCGAATACCACGATGCGCCGTACAGGACCTACGGCTACGGCGCTACTGAAGTCATCATTCATCGCTGATTAAGCTTAACTTTGTACTCCAGATCGTTCTGTCGCTGTCTCGCCTAGGCGGGATGGAGGAAAGTCCGGACAGCTCAGAGCACCGCACCCCGAGAAACCGGGGGTGGCCCAAACGAAAGCGAGGGCTATCAGAAAGTGCCACAGAGAACAATACGCCTATGTTTCTGCCTCGGTAGAAGCAGGTAAGTGTGAAAACGTGAGGTAAGAGCTCACGCGCTGTGTCGGTAACGGCACATTGGGTAAACCTTGCGGGCTGCAAGACCATGTAAACCTGGGTTTGAAGGCTGCTCGTCTGATTCGTCTGACGAAGCCCAGGAGGGTAGGTCGCGTAGATAAATGGCAGAAGTCCTTCTTCTTCGGAGGAGGGAAACAGAATCCGGCTTATAGATCTGGAACACATGGCCCCGACTCCGATTTCCATCGGTAGTTGGGGCCTTCTCTTTGCCTTGGTTTTAGTCGTAGCTGATGCGCTGATGGAAGATTGCCTTGAGTGCCGTCTTTAGTACCGCCTTGGCCTCAGTTATATCACGAAAGGTGATTGGTGCTTCCTCAAATTGTCCTTCGGCGCGCTGAAAGTCAATGATTCGATCCACCAATCCGTCAAGGCTCTCGCGGTCGTATTGTTTCAAACTACGCGAAGACGCCTCGATGGAGTCTGCCATCATCAAAATCGCTTGTTCCTTGGTACTGGGCCGGGGTCCCGGATAGGTAAAACGCAAGGGATCGGTATTAGGGTCCTTGTCTTTCGCCCGTTTCAGAAAGAACCGTACCGTACTGGTACCGTGATGGGTCTGAATGAATTGGATGATGTCGATCGGTAAAGCATGCTTCCGCGCATTCTCCACGCCCAAAGGCACGTGCGACAAGATGATCGAAGCGCTCTCCTCCGGATCTAAGTCGTCGTGGGGGTTGTTGTCGGGCAATTGGTTCTCTATGAAAAACTGGGGCTCATTCATCTTGCCTATGTCGTGGTACATAGCCGCGGTTCTGAGCAAAACGGCATTGCCCCCTATTTTGCTTGCCACCTTTTCAGCCAAGTTAGCCACTTGCATGGAATGCTGGAAGGTACCCGGCGCTTTCTCCGCCAGTTCTTTCAACAAGGGTTGATTGCTATCTGACAATTCCAAGAGCGTCGTTTCCGAAATGAATCCAAACACTTTTTCTACCACGTAAATCAGTGGGAAAACCATGGTGCAAAGCAGTCCATTGATGGCAAACCAACCGAAGTTCTCGGTCTGAATTCCGCTGAACGAACCGTGCTGCGCCAAACTGATGGCAACATAAATGGTAGAGTATCCAATGAAGACCAACGCAGCCGTTCCGAGCATGCGCGAACGCTTGGTAGACGACGATTGGTACAAGGTAGCAAAGGAAATGGCGCTGAGTTGGACCAAGATAAACTCCAGCGGATTCGAGGCGAAGAGCGCCACCATGAGCACCAAGATGATGAAGCTGAACAGCGACACACGGAAATCAAAGAACATCCGCAACAGCAAGGGCACAATGCCAATGGGAATGATGTAGACGCTGACGGTATTGCTCGAATAGGCCAAGGCACTTACCGCAAAGGCGATAGCCACCAGCGACAATGCCAAGGTAATGGGACGTGGATCGTTGAACAGCTTGTCTTGGTTGAGGTAAATGAACAGCACCAACAAGCCAAGCAGTAAGGCCATGATGGACATCTCCCCTACCAAGGACCAATGAAATCCAGTCTCGGAGATCGTTCGTTCTGCGTATTCGTGTTGCAAGCTTTCCAGGGCCTTAAATCGTTCATCGCTCACGATTTCACCCCGATCGATGATTTCCTGACCCCGGTTGATCTTGCCTTCAATTGTTAAAATGCCTTCGTATTTTCCTTTGATCAATTTTTGGGTGAGGCTGTCGTTGAAAATCGCATTCGACGCGATGTTTTCTCGGATAATGGTAGCGAAGGCTTGCGTGCAAGGGCCTTCAGGCAAGGAATCAAGGAGTACCAGAATGGAGTCCATTACTTCCGGTAAGACGTGCGCATCCCGTAGCGCTATTTGTCGAAGCGTTCCACCGCGGTCGATCATGATGGCGTCGTGCGGCGTAAGGTCCTTGGTTGCCACCCCTTGTTGTACCAAACCGACCTTCAAGACATCGGCGACAAACTGCATGCTCAATGATCGGAGCGAGTCACATGTATGGACGCTGTCTACAGACGCCTCCCAATCATCGTCCATCCGCGTCAGGATGGATTGCTCCGTTTCCACAGAAATGGAGAAAACAGGCGGCTGCGCCTTCGCCATTTCGGCTTGTTCGTCGGAAATCTCTTCGGCCGTTTTGCGCACCCCTAAATCGAAGGGCGCGATCAGCTTATCGTGCTTCCATGGTCGATTGAGCTGGTATTCAAACTTAAAAAGGTCTTCTTGGGGAAAGAATAAAAAGACGACGAAAAGCGTCAGTAAATACGCCAACGAGCGTTGCACCAATGCGTAATTTCGAATCCGATCTTTCCAAGAGTATCTCACAGCAAACGAATGTAAGATTCTGTCGTTTCACGGGGGAAATCTGTTTGCAGTATTGGTACTTGCTCAGTAACTGTCTTCTGCCCGATACATAAAACGAACGAACGGTCCAAAACGGTCTGCGATGGTGGAGGGCATACGGCCTGCAGCTCCGCCCTATTTCCTAACTTCGCAGCGCGAAATGGAAGAATCACAAACACAATAGATTAGAAGATGAGAGAAGTTGTAATCGTAAGCGCCGTACGAACGCCTATGGGCAGTTTCATGGGCAGTCTTTCTGGCATTCCAGCAACAAAGTTGGGTGCAATCGCCATCAAAGGCGCTGTAGAACGTGCTGGCATCGACCCTCAGAGCGTTCAAGAAGTATTCATGGGCAACGTGCTCCAAGCAGGAGTTGGACAAGCTCCAGCTAGGCAAGCGGCCATGGGCGCAGGATTGAGCGATGAAGTACCATGTACGACCATCAATAAAGTATGCGCTTCTGGGATGAAGTCTATCATGCTCGGTGCCCAGTCTATCATGGCGGGGATGAACGACATTGTAGTGGCAGGAGGAATGGAGAATATGTCGCAAACGCCTCATTACGTAGGCATGCGGAATGGCCATAAGTACGGAAATGCCAACATGGTTGACGGCATCGTCAACGATGGATTGATGGACGTGTACACGAATCAGCTTATGGGCACCTGTGCGGAACTTTGCGCCAAGGAGCACAACTTTTCTCGTGAAGACCAGGACAACTTCGCCATTGAATCCTATAAACGATCCGCCAGAGCTTGGGAAAACGGTTGGTTCAAGGATGAGATCGTTCCTGTGGAGATTCCTCAGCGCAAAGGAGACCCTGTAGTATTTGCAGAAGATGAAGAATACAAGGCCGTCAAGTTCGAGAAGATTCCTCAGTTACGCGCGGTCTTTGAAAAAGACGGAACCATCACCGCGGCCAACGCCTCCACCATCAATGACGGGGCATCTGCCTTGGTCATCATGAGTGCTGAAAAAGCAGCCGCATTGGGATTGAAACCAATCGCCAAGATCCGTTCATTCGGAGACGCGGCCCAGAGCAGTGAATGGTTTACCACGGCTCCTTCTAAGGCAATTCCTGTAGCACTACAGCGGGCAAACTTGGAAGTGGGTGATGTAGATTTCTGGGAGCTGAACGAAGCCTTTTCGGTCGTCAGCCTTGCCAACATGAAAATTTTGGGATTGGATCCCGCGAAAGTAGACGTACACGGCGGTGCGGTTTCTATGGGACATCCACTCGGAAACTCAGGAAGTAGGATCATCGTAACGCTGATCAACGTACTTCGCCAACAAGGCGGAAAGATCGGCGGAGCGGGCATCTGTAACGGAGGCGGTGGCGCCAGCGCCATGATCATCGAATTGGTGTAGGCCCGTTATTTCATGGCACTCAAGGCGCTCATCGGGCGCCTTTTTTTGTTCCCTACTCGTTCGGTTGTAGCGGCTTGCTCTTCGGGTGGAACGGCTCCTGGAATAGTCATGCTTCACGCGTTATATGGCACCCAACACGGCTGATAAGTGTTCACGGCCGTTGGGTAATTATCGGTTGAATCGTGTTGAATTAATCCATAACCTTGCCCTTGCTTAGAACAAATATGAAGCTTGGTTGTATGGGTTCGATGGCGCTTTGAGTAGGTCGGGTCAATTCGTTTAATCACCACAAAACAAACAATTCGCAAGAAATGGTCAATATTCACTATGATGACGAGACCGGCATCCTAAAAGTTTCTTATTCGGGAATGATAGAAAAGGCCGATGGCATGCGCTACATAGATCATATTGCCATTGACAAGCGGCTGCCAGATCACCTAAAAGTTCTCCACCACGTTGGAACCACCGGAAGTTCGTTGAAGATGAAGGACCTCCTATTCTTCTCCAAGGAGACGAAACGAGGAACCGCCCGTTTCGAATCAGTGCGAGCAGCTGTATTCACGACCAATCCGCTGACCCTTACCCTTTCCAAACTTTACGAGCGGCTCAACTTGGACAACAACACCAAGTTCAAGACTTTCAACAGCGAGCGCGCTGCGGTGGCGTGGTTGATGGAGATCTAAATCCTATTGGTGTAGGAGGGCTACCGCTTCAATTTAATTTTTCAGTGACTCTGCGATTCCCGAATCGAGTTTGGCATTTCTACCGATCGGCATAGCGAATCGTTATCGCCTACCAATCCTTAGAAGTTCATTGTTCGCTCTATTGCCTATCCATGAATTTCTGGTTCCACCTAAGCCGGATGGGTCTTTTGTCGGAGAAATCCTAGATCCTATCAATGCAGGTGTGTTAAGCCTTATGTCTCAATTAGCAGAGCTATATGAGCAGGTCATCCCTGCAACTTTTCATTACACAATGGAAGCCTTATTGAGCGGGGTGTTTCTTTTCGGTATACTACAGATTCTAATCATATTACTGGCCGAATACCTAACTGACCATACGCTTCGTAAAACAAAGAACATCGCCCACAACTGGCGGCTATAGAGCATTGATTCCGTCTGAGGTGGACAGGTTCGTCCACCGCAATCTTTTCGTGATTTGCCTCGCAAACATACGTCTCGGTGAGGCTGCGGGCACGTCATGTTTCGTGCCATCGCTAAAGGCAAAGGCCGACACTGCTGCACATTCTAGGCGGCTTCGACGTGTCGTATACTCGGTGTTGTATGTAACTAAAGAAAACCAAAAAGTATACACCATTCGAAAATGTGTATAACATGGTGGGCACGGGCTGTATTCATCTTTGTCTCAACAAAATAAGATAGATATGAATACTGAAAATCAATTTGGCAAACAAGGCTGGACGCCCAATAGAATAAACGATCTAAAAGGAAAGACCTTCGTGATAACTGGTACCACCAGCGGTACGGGGTTTGAAGCTGCGCGCATCTTACTTTCTAAAAACGCCCGAGTGGTCATGCTTAACCGAAACCCAAAGAAGGCAGCAGACACAGCGACTCAATTAAAACATCTGCTTGGGGATCACATTGACGTCATTAATATCCAGCTGGACCTCGCTGAGCAGGCTTCTGTCAAAAGAGCCGCCGCCGAAGTACTAGAAAAAGTAGATCGCATTGATGCCTTAATGTGTAATGGCGCAATCGCGCAAGTGCCCAAGCAACAGATCACAACAGACGGTTGGGAAAGCCAGATGGGCGTGAATTATTTCGGTCACTTTACGTTACAAGCCTTGCTCTTTTCACTGATAGAAAAATCGAAAGGTCGCATTGTAACCGTGGGCAGCCTGGGCTACGACATGGGCATCAAAACCATCAAGTTTGATGATTTAAATTGGGATAAAGACTACACTCCAAACGATGCATACAGCCAGAGCAAGTTGGCTCAGATCATGTCCATCTATGAACTGCAAGATAAATTGGCCAAAGCAGGTAAAACAGATGTAAAAGCCTATGCTTGTCATCCGGGATCTTCCCGAACAAGCCTCATCAGCACCAGTGGTAGCTTTATGATGAAAATGATTTTTGGTCTGATGAAATTATCGCCCCTTACGCAGCCAGCCGAAAACGGAGCTTTTCCAGAATTGATGTGCGCTACCGAACCCGAATTAGACCAAACCGCTTTTTATGGACCAACCGGTCGCAGCAATTGGGTTGGACCTGTAGGAGCGCATGAACTAAAACCACACGCCAAGGACAAGGAGGTAGCCAAAAAACTTTGGGATCTTTCAGAAAATGAGACCGGTGTAGTGTGGAATATTTAAATTGGAAACACGTAAAATCATGACCATGGACATTTTAAAAGCATCTACCGATTGGGCCAAAGCTGAATTGGTTTCGACCCCGTTTTTTATACTAGCAGGTCTGCTATTTTTAGCCATCAGCCTAGGGTTTTGGCAAGTTGGCAAAACCGATTTAGCCAAAGCTTACATCATTCCAACGTTAGTGGCTGGTGCCTTATTGGTGATTATCGGTGTCGGACTATTCTTTACCAACAAAGCCAGAATCACCCAGTTTGACACTGCCTACCAGGAAAGTGTGCTGTCTTTTGTAGATTCAGAATTGGCGCGTGCCGATGCCACGTTAAAGGAATATAAAAACGTGGTTTTTACGGGTATTCCCATCATTATCATCATTTGTGCCGTGGTACTTTTCTTTGTGAATGCACCCATTTGGCGCGCCAGCTTAATAACGAGCATCGCCATGCTAGCAGTAATTCTGTTCATCGATGGTTTGGCACACGCCCGCATTGATTCATACTACCACCAGTTGCTGAAAGCACAACAGGAAATTAAAAAGTAACATGCAGCATTTTAAGACCCTTTCGGCATACATCGCATATTTGGAACTACCCCCACCGGAACACCCCATGATTAGCGTGTTTACCGCCATGGGCGATGGATTCCTACCCTGTCCAAAAGAGAGCTCACCTCCCATTACCAACGACTGTTATTCAATCAGCTTCAAAAAGATCGTAAAAGGCGATTTTACCTACGGCCGGACTAAATACGATTTTACCAATGGCACCTTGTTTTTCATTGCCCCAAGGCAAGTCATTCAATGGGACAGTAGCTTGGTTTATGACCAAAAAGGCTTTTCCATCAACTTTCACGAAGATTTTATCAAGGGTACCGAATTGGCGCATCAGATCAAGAAGTACGGCTTCTTTTCATACTCGGCTAACGAGGCGCTGCACCTTTCACCTAAAGAAGAAAGGCAGCTGGAATCCATTGTAGAAAGCATCGATCAGGAATACCAAAACAACCAAGACGAGTTTAGTAAAGACATCATAATTTCTCAACTCAGCACGCTTTTAAAATACGCCAACCGATTTTACGAACGGCAGTTTTTAAACAGGAAAGAATTGTCAACCAACCTGCTGGAGCTGTTCAATGAGCAATTAGGAAACTACTTCGATTCAGGTCAAATTCAAGAAAACGGCATTCCAAGTATTGAACAACTAGCGGGAAAACTAGCGGTTTCACAACGCTACCTCAGTGACACGCTCAAGAAAGAAACGGGCAAGACCAGCACCGAGCATTTGCAACTCTACCTGATAGACGAAGCCAAGAATATTCTATTGGGCCCCAAAAAGTCCGTAGCAGAAGTCGCCTACGAATTAGGCTTTGAATATCCCCCCTATTTTTCACGTCTCTTCAAAAAGAAAGTGGGTATCAGTCCCACAGAATACCGAGAAAAGTATAGACTGAATTGAACCACTCTGAGCAACTTGGGTGAATGGACAGAAAAACTTTCATAAAATCACTTGCATTCTTACCATTAACGGGAGCGGCTATGAAATTACAAGCGTTAAATAAAATGACCGAAGGGTTGGGCAAGACGGTAAAAATGCCCGTGTTATTTCTCGGGCATGGTAGTCCAATGAATGCCATTGAAGAAAATGAATTTGTAGCGGGTTTCAGAAATATAGCGAAGGATATTTCAAAGCCGAATGCAATACTTTGCGTGTCAGCACATTGGGAAACGAAAGGTACCTTGGTTACAGCAATGGAAAACCCACCCACTATACACGATTTTAGTGGTTTTCCTCAAGAACTCTATGAAGTAAACTATCCTGCACCAGGTAGCCCCGACCTAGCAAAGGAGACCAAATCGCTCATTACTACAACGGAAGTCGGTTTAGATGATAAATGGGGACTTGACCATGGAGCATGGAGTGTAATCAGGCACATGTATCCCAATGCAGATATTCCGGTCTTTCAAATGAGTCTAGATTATAGTCAATCACCACAATACCATTACGAATTGGCCCAACAGATTAAATCACTTCGTGAAAGGGGTGTGCTGATTATAGGAAGTGGAAACATCGTTCATAATCTGAGGCTGGTGGAATGGAGACGACTGAATGATACTTTCGGCTTTGACTGGGCTATTGAAGCCAACGAGAAAATGAAAAAGTATATGCTTAGTGGAGACCATCAGCAGTTAATCAATTTCCGTTCACAAGGAAAGGCGTTTGATTTGGCCATTCCAACAGCTGAACATTACTTGCCTTTACTTTATACACTGGCTTTGAAAGATGAGAAAGACGAGCTGAGATTGTTTAACGACAAAGCCGTGGCAGGTTCATTGACTATGACATCGGTAAAAATAGGATAAGCAAAGCGCTTTTATCGGAATGCTCTAAGGATGTCGTTCCCATTGGCAAAGAGCAAAAGTCCGATGAGGAGCAGCATCCCGACGGTTTGCGCGTATTCCAGAAACTTGTCGCCGGGCTTGCGTCCTGTGACGATTTCGTAGAGCAAGAACATTACGTGTCCCCCATCCAAGGCAGGGATGGGCAAGATGTTCATGAAGGCCAAGATCAACGACAAGAAGGCCGTCATGCTCCAGAAGGTTTGCCAGTCCCACGTGGCTGGAAAGAGTCCACCGATTGCGCCGAAGCCGCCAATTTGGGAAGCACCTTCTTTGGTGAAGACCAACTTCATGCTGGTGATGTAGCTGCCCAATATATTTCCAGTTTCTTGTACTCCGGCCGGAATGGCTTGCCAGAATCCGTACTTATAAGTCTCCGTCTCGATGAAGTGGGTTGCCGGAGCCATTCCTACGCCAATCCTGCCTTCTGAAGACACCGTTACTCCCAGTTCGATCGTTTGCTCATCGCGAAGAACGCTTACCGATATCTCCTTACCCTTGTTTGCGCGGATGGCTTTTACGCCCTCAACGATGCCAAATACTGGCGCGTCGTTAACGCCTACAATGCGATCGCCTTTTTTGAATCCTGCGTCGAAGGCGGCGTTACCCGGACTTACGCTATCGATCAAGAAGGGATAGCGCACCGAAAACAGCGACTTTACTTCATTGGCCAGGAGGGTTTGATCCACGTCTTCGGGCAATTCGATGACCTGGCGCTGTCCATCGCGTTCGATCTCGATTTTTCGGGCGCCGTTGATGAGCACTTCCTTGCCGAGTTGTTCGTAGTACTGCACATCACCATCCAAGATTCCGACAATCTTATCGCCGTCTCTGAACCCAAATTGGGTAAGCGTGGAGTCGACGTACACGCCGTAGGTCAGGTTTTGCAAAGGCAGGCGTTCTTTTCCGTAGGTAAAGAGCACCATGCTGTAGATTAAAAATCCCAAGATCAGGTTGACGGTAACCCCACCCACCATAATGATCAGGCGCTGCCATGCCGGCTTGCTTCTAAATTCCCACGGTTTGGGAGCTTCTGCCATTTGTTCTTTGTCCATCGACTCATCGATCATGCCCGATATCTTGACGTACCCGCCCAGCGGCAGCCAGCCAATGCCGTACTCGGTATCGCCTTTCTTCACTTTGAAGAGCGAGAACCAAGGATCAAAAAAGAGGTAGAATTTTTCAACCCGCGTTTTGAACAGTTTTGCGGGGATGAAGTGTCCCAATTCGTGCAAGACGATTAAGATGGAAAGGCTCAAAATCAGTTGGGCCGCCTTAATTAGAAATACCTCCATATCAGTGTATCAATTCTCTTGTGAAGGCACGCGCCTTCTCGTCAATGTCCATGTATTCTTCAAGCGTGGGATGCGCAACGTAACCCACCCCGTTCATCGCCTCTTCATTCAACCTGTGTATGTCGAGGAATCCAATTTTATCGTCTAAAAATGCCGCCACGGCGACTTCATTGGCTGCATTCAGCACGCAGGGTAGGCTTCCGCCCTTCTCCATTGCAGTGAAAGCGAGTGCAAGGTTAGCAAAGGTATCTCTATCCGGCTGCTCAAAAGTGAGTGAAGGGTAGTCCATGAAGTTGAACCGCGGAAAATCGCTGGTTAAGCGGTCGGGGTATCCCAAGGCGTATTGGATTGGCAACTTCATATCGGGCAGTCCCATTTGAGCCTTCATGCTACCGTCTTGGAATTGTACGATGCTATGGATGATGCTCTGTGGATGCACCACCACGTCGATCTGTTCAGGCCTGAGAGAAAACAACCACTTGGCTTCGATGACTTCGAGTCCCTTGTTCATCATGGTGGCTGAATCGATCGTGATTTTGGCGCCCATGTCCCAATTGGGGTGCTTGAGCGCTTGGGCTTTGGTCACTTGGGCGAGCTCTGCCCTGCCCTGTCCTCGAAACGGACCTCCGGATGCGGTGAGGTAGATCTTTTCGATCGGGTTGTGAAATTCGCCCACGAGGCATTGGAAGATGGCGCTGTGCTCCGAATCAACAGGATAGATGTTGACGGCAGCGTTCAAGGCCGCCTTGGTGACCAACTCCCCTGCCACCACCAATGTTTCCTTGTTAGCCAAAGCGATATGCTTTCCAGCCGCAATGGCCTTCATGGTGGGTCTCAGTCCGGCAAAACCGACAAGCGCAGTAAGCACGATGTCGACGTTCTCCATCTCCACTACCTGTTTCAGGGCCTCTGCGCCCGTGTACACTTTGACGTCGTCCTCCCAAAGCGCGTCGCTCACTGTTTTGTAGAGGCTCTCGTCTCCGATGACCACGCAGTTGGGTTTGAATTTTTTCGCTTGTTGAATGAGCAAGTCGGCGTTGCGACCAGCCGTAAGCACCTCCACCGTAAATCGACTCGGATGTGCTTCGATCACTTCCAATGCCTGGGTACCGATGCTGCCCGTGGAACCTAAGATGGCAATGCCGCGTGTTGTTTTTTCCTCACTCATTTGGGGGTGCAAATGTGGGGAATTGGCGCGGGTTTTTGGTGATTTGTCCTTTGGGAATTTCGAATGTGTGTTAAACAACAACACAGATGTATCCATTGGTGATTCTCTATTGCATTAAGAATTTCGGCTCTGCTAAGCAATGGCCATCCTTGCTGAGTTGATTGGCTTTGTGCACTCAGGTGGCTCTTGTAACAGGTGTGATATCACGCAGCGTTTTCGTCTAAGCATTCCTACGCCTTCGGCACCCTACTTCGGTCGGCCCTTGTCACCATTCAAAAGAGTACCCTACATTTATTCAAGTTTTTAGATGAGCTCTACAACGAAAAAGCTTAATTCCGCTCGCCAATTACTCGAACTATGAAGCGCTTCTTCTGGATTTTATTGGGGATTTCCTCCACCCTTATCGGCTTTTACCCAATCCTATATTTTTTAATCGATCGGAATTTTGGGTTGCTGGCATCTAAGTCCAGTGAATTATTGGCTGATGTTTTATGGAATGCGGCGTTTTATGGACACATCGTGCTTGGTGGCCTTGCTTTGTGTATTGGATGGATACAATTTAGTGCCAAGCTGAGAAATGAACATCTCAGACTGCACAGAAGGATAGGAAAGACGTACGTGACATCTGTCTTAATCAGTGGTTTTTGCGGGGTGTACATAGCCCATTTTGCGACCGGTGGGTACGTTAGCATTGTCGGGTTTACATGCCTAGGAATAATTTGGCTGGCTACGACGCTTTTAGCATACAGAGCGGTATTAAAAGGGAAAATAAAACTCCACCAAGAATGGATGATCTATAGTTATGCTGTATGTTTTGCCGCGGTAACCCTCCGTGTGTGGTTGCCCTTGCTAACTGAAATGTTCGGTGCATTTCTGCCCGCCTACCGTATCGTTGCTTGGTTATCTTGGGTGCCAAACCTAATCGTTGCCTATGTTATCATTCGCAAGAATAAGTCGGTAGCTTCACCCGCTTAGCATTCTTTACAGTGGAATGACCCACGCTTGATTGAGCTGTAAGGAAGGACTTCCAAGGGCATTTAACAGTTTGGCTCGTGGCCTTAACCTTCAGGCCATTCCTTTCATTGCACCGTGCGTCCTCTGGGGTATAGTATCGTGACTTGGCAAAGGTGGCAACCTTGATTCCTCGTCTTCGTTCCGCTTTCTTGAACGAGGCACCGAGAACCAAGCACAAATGGAAAGGCCGATTACGTAAAGGATAAGGCTTTATCTTTCAAACCCATTTCATCCGGGAACGGAAATGAGCGGGCAGGAAGCAGCACGATTGCTGCGTGAATTCGTTTTAGGCCGCTCATTACCGGAGCCGTTGGGTATTAAAGCAACAGACAGTGAACTTAGAAGAAGTAATGCGCGAATGCTATGAAAAGGTTCATAGCACAGCCAATAACGGTGAAATAGCTTCGTACATTCCAGAATTGGCACAAGTAGATCCAGAGAAGTTTGGCGTGCACCTATCTACGATCGATCGCGTTCACTACGGTGCTGGCGACTGTGATGAAAAATTCCCCATTCAGAGCATCGCGAAGGTCCTTTCATTGAGTATGGCCTATGGCATTCTAGGCGGTAAAATATGGGACCGGGTCGGTGTAGAACCTTCGGGAACCTCGTTCAATTCGCTTGTCCAGCTTGAAGCCGACCATGGTAAACCAAGAAATCCATTCCTAAACGCGGGAGCATTGGTAGTCGCGGATATCTTACTCAGCAACTTGAAGAACCCGAAAGCAGACTTCTTAGACTATGTCAGGGGAATATCTGACAACCCTTCATTGACCTACTCCAGCAGAATTGCCGAGTCAGAAAAGGCTACAGGGTACAGAAATGTTGCGCTGTGTAATTTCATCAAATCACTTGAAAACATCGAAAATGAACCTTCGGAAGTGCTCGACTTCTATTTCAACCTCTGTTCCTTGGAGATGAGTTGCAAAGAACTTTCGGAGCTGTTCTTATTCTTAGCGGACAACGGTCGGAGCGTACACGGAGATAATTCAATACTAAGCGAGAGTCAATCCAAAAGAATCAACGCACTGATGCAGACGTGTGGATTCTATGACGAATCTGGGGAGTTTGCTTTTAAGGTTGGACTACCTGGGAAAAGCGGCGTGGGTGGAGGAATCATTGCCATCCATCCCGATCAGTATGCCATTGCCGTTTGGAGCCCAAGGTTGAATGAAAAAGGCAATTCATATAAGGGAATGAAATTTCTTGAAGCATTTACGACAAGATCCCAACTCTCGATCTTTTGACACGCATCCGAAGGGATCAAAATGCCATGTTGTAGTTCACGTCGAAGTCACCCAGCGTTTACCGATGTAGGACGCCTTGCTCGACGATGCAAGCTTGCGCATACCTTCGTAGTGACCAGCAGTCCTGAATGAGCCATCGAGAACAAGAAACCATCCTATTGCACCGAATTCAAACTTTACCACCTCAGCAATTATGCGACTGGCACTCCTTCTACTATTTGCGCTCAACGTTTCGTTCGGCTTAGGCCAATCGACCGATGCGTATAGACTGTGCTTTGCCATCAACTCCAGCGAGCTCGCGGAAGTGCACGATCGTGATATCGAATTGATTTCTCAGCAGATTCAACGAGCAGATTTCAGTTACATGAAAATTGTTGGCTACGCTACTACTGCTGGCTCTGAAACATATAACAAGTTGCTATCAGAAAGGCGGGCGTATGAGGTGTTTCACAGGATCAACGCCCTACACCCCATCGATGATACTCGATTTTTCATCACTTGGATTGGGGAAGACGCTGAGTTGCATGACCTCTACTACGAGCATGCACAACCGCAAACGCCTTGTGTGGAGATCCTTGTTTCATTCAGATAATCCTGGATTGGATAAATTCCTTAGATGCCAATCTAAGGTCTAAGATTACTGCCTTGCTTTATTAGAGAATGGTTTAACGCGTTGAATAGCTCTACCAGTCGAGCAATCAACGCTGCGCGCGATTTTTCAATCGCGGTTCATGACTAGGTTTTCAACGATGCTGGCAAATTTGTCACGAGTGAAAGGCTTGATTACGTAATCAGAAACCGCTTCTATTGCTTTGGCCCTTTCTACGTCTTCAGGAGATATGGATGAAGTACAGATGTAAATCTCGATTTTTTTATGCGTAGTCAACTTTAGTGGGACGATTTTATCCAAAAAGGTCCAGCCATCCATCACAGGCATTGACAAATCCAAAAAAATAACTTCAGGAAGCTTAGCCGAATCATTCACGTGCTCTATTAAATAGTCGAGGGCTGTTTGACCGTTTTCGAACACCGATACATCTTGAACCAATTTCGTTCCTTCAACGATCTTAAGTGCAATCCGCACAAAAAGCTCATCGTCGTCAATAAAAAAAAGGCGTTGTACGGTTCTCATAGGGCTTCGTTCGGGAAAGATACGTAAAAAGTTGCCCCAGCGTCAGGCTTACTTTCAACCCAAATGCTTCCATCCATTGCTTCTAACTGCATTCGAGTCATGAATAGTCCAAAACCCTTCGCATCAGGGTGGTCGTGAAATACTTTGCGGATTTTAAATAGGTTGTGTCGGTGGGTCTCCACGTCTAAGCCAAGGCCGTTGTCACGCATCGAAAGCACCACACTTCCTGGTCTTGATACTGATCGTACTTGAATAGCAAGAGGGCGATGGGGTGACCTGTACTGCAAGGCATTGCTGAGAAGATTTGAAAAAATGCTCTTAACGTATTCCTTTGGGAAATAAACATTCGGCGCCTTTGTAAAGTCTACTTCTATCTCTGCATTGCACGCTTTTATTCGATTTGCCAATGAATCCCTAACACCATTAAACTCATGATTCAAATCCAGCTTTTCACGCGTCTTTGCGGTATCGTACTGAACCGATATCGATTCGACCAACTCGTTGAAGACCTCATTCAAATGGCCAACTACCGAATGCAGCTCATCCACGATTTCTCGTTGGCTATCGTCGAGTGAGGTAGATCCTAGAAAGTCGCTGATCATCGATATGTTCGTCAATGGTCCTCTTAAGTTGTGCGATATGATGCTGCAAAAATCACTCAGTCGTTGATTCTGAATTTTTAATTTTTTGGCGGTGCTCACATTTTCGCTAACATCAATGCAACTCACGCGGTGATATAAGATGTCATCGTTGGAATCCCTAACGGAGGAAGCGCTGAGAAGAACGTCTATGATAGAGCCATTTTTCTTTACAATGCGAAACTCTTTGTTCTGCGCCATATCCCGTTCACGAAATTCTTTGAACATTCCAATCGACTGTTTTATTTGTCCAGCGGGAAAAAGACGAAACACAGACGAGCCGACCAATTCTTCTCGGTCGTAGAGGAGCGTATTGCAAAGCGTCTCGTTGCACTTTATAATAACTCCATCCGAAGGTCGAACCGAGAAGTGCATCGCGTGTGCATGGTCATACAGGTACCGGTATAAATTTTCCGACTCTGCAAGCTTGCTTTCTGCTTCTTTTTGAGCGGTAACATCCTGGCAAGTTCCTATCATTTCGCTGACGTTGCCTTCGTCATCGAGATAAATGGTTCCTAATAGGTGGATTTCTTTCACAGAACCGTCTTGGAGTAAAATGCGGTGGTAAAACCCATGAAACTCTTTGTCAGCAATGGATTTTTCTACGCATTCTGTCACGTATTCTTTGTCATCAGGATGAACGTATCCAAAGTACGTGTCGTAGCTAATGTCTTTTGCCCTGTCGTGCTGAAATAGGGTATATAGATTATCAGACCAAAGCACCGAATTGTCTGAGAGAAACCATTGCCAATGGCCGATCATGACCATTTTTTCAGCAAGGTTTAGCAAGTGGTTCTTCTTGACTAGCTCACTCTCTCCGCTCATATCCGATGTTAAACTTGATTCGTAGGTGATTCAAAAATAATCGCTTCAAAATAAAATGCAATTTAATCACGTCTATCTAACGTAACGAATCTGGTTACTCAACTCGATAAAAAGCATCCAAACCAATGTGCGTACTCAAAAAGCTTAGCACTTTGAGTGGTATGAGATTAAGGCAAATCCGGCACGCTTGCATCGGACCTTTTGATTTGCTAACCTTATGTGCCTAGCCTCAATAATCCGATTTCAACTCCTTAAGCATGTACGCTCTGCGATGGATGTACGATCACAGAAAACGATCGATCCGATCAAGGAAAAACTTCGCAATTAGTCGCATCTAAAAAGAAATGACGCGATCGAACGCATGGACAAGAGCTATCTACCTTGTGCAAACAACCACGGAACCTCCTTTGCTAAAAACCGTAATGAAACGCTTCTGCAACCCCAGGCTGTAACCTTTTGCCGCTTCGGGCGTCGTACTCCAAATGCGAGCCTCGCCTAGGTTCTATTCTAAAAAAAGCTCGATGCAAGACCTCCCTATGAATCCCAGATTGAAACTCGCGGCACTGTGGACCTCCGCTACCTTCTGTTATCTCTACGGAGATTATTTTGAACTGTACACACCCGGGAAGGTCGAAGGCCTGCTCAACGGCGATCACGTACTCAACAGTCCCATGGCACTTTTGATTGCGTCATTGATCATGTTGATACCGCCTTTGATGGTCTGTTTATCCATCTTGCTCACGCCGAAATGGAATAAATGGTTGAACGTCGCCTTTGGATCGCTGTTCACTGCAATGATGCTGCTCATTGCACTGGGGAGCCTCACTCCTTGGTACAGCTTTTATGTGCTCTTGGCCATCGTGGAAAGTACGTTAACGGCCGTAATCGTTTGGAACGCTTTCCTTTGGCCGAAGGAGGAATGGCATGCATGATATTTATCAAAGCACATTCTCAATTTTGCAACACGTTCGTTGAAACCTAATTGAAGAACAATATATTTAATCCTACTATGAATGAAATGAGTCAATCCAAAACGGTACGGAACCTCCGAATTCTCTATCCCCTTTGGGTCGTGATGGGAATTTTCAGCATGCTGTACGTTCCGTCTTCCCTGATCGAATCGGGCGATGCCGTTGCTACAACCGCCAACATTTCCAATCATCCATTGCTGTTTCGACTCGGCATTGCCGGCAGTTTGCTGACGCAACTCTTGTATATCGTCATTCCGATGTTGCTCTACCGGTTGTTCGAAAACGTTGACAAGCGCGCGGCCACATGGATGCTGGTCTTCGCATTGGTCAGTGTACCAATTACGATGCTCAACGAAGCCCACCAGCTACATATCCTCAGCCTTCTCGATACGCCCAATCAAGTGATGGACGCCCTCGACAGCTACCATCACGGCATGACCATTTCTTCCATTTTCTGGGGCTTGTGGTTGACCCCTTTGGGTTGGCTGGCCTACACTTCTGGGTTCTTCCCCAAGTTCATCGGAATCTCCGTGCTGGTCGCCAGTGCTGGGTACCTCCTCTCTTCCTTTGTAACCATTGTGGCTCCAGAGCTTTCGCTGACCTCTTCCATTCTAGAATTCATGACGTTTGGAGAGTTAATCTTTATCCTTTGGTTGGTCGGTATGGGCGTCAAACCCATCCCCGCAGCAACTACTTAATATGGCCATAATTCACCCCTCGAAGTCCACTCTTCAATCGCCTCTGGCTACAATCCAGTCAATGTGATCAGCGACGACATTGAACATTTCTGTCCTGCAAACGCGCAAGAATGGAGGGATTGGCTTTCTGCCCATCACGAGCAACATTCGGCGGTTTGGCTGGTCATATTCAAGAAAAATGCTCCCACTACAAACCTGACGTGGAACGATGCTGTTGATGAAGCGCTTTGTTTCGGTTGGATTGACAGCACGAGAAGGTCAGTGGACGACCTACGGTTTAAGCAGTACTTCGGAAAGCGGAAGACAAACAGTGCATGGTCGAGGATTAACAAAGAAAAAATTGAACAACTCTCCCAAAAAGGAGCCATGACTACCGCCGGCTTGAAAAGCGTTGAGGTGGCTAAACAAAACGGATCATGGACACGCTTAGACAGTGTAGAAAACCTAGAAATCCCCCCTGATCTCGAGGAGGCATTCGCTGAATCGCCAACCTCCAAAGCGCATTTTCTCGCTTTGAGCAAATCAGCTCGAAAGATCCTCCTCCATTCGATCGTAATGGCAAAACGGCCCGAGACGCGCCACAAGCGCATCGCAGAAGTTGTTAGGAAATCACTTGAAGGCGGTCAATAGCTCGGCGAGAGGTATAGCTTAACTGATCGCTTAGGAAGAACATCTATCTTTCAATGCTAG
Source organism: Cryomorphaceae bacterium (assembly GCA_040221375.1). Classification (GTDB taxonomy): domain Bacteria; phylum Bacteroidota; class Bacteroidia; order Flavobacteriales_G; family Salibacteraceae; genus SHAN690. Next base: position 23,910 of record JAVKEP010000075.1, on the reverse strand, counting down.
GTTTCGCTGACAAACTGAATGTGAACCCTTTTGAACAATGAGGTGGATTAAGGGTTTGAACGGTAAATTACTCGGCCTCATCTGGAGCACCGGGTTGGGTCTTCGCTATAATACAAAATGAGAATATTACTCACCGGTGCATCCGGATACATCGGAAAACGATTGCTGCCGGTATTGGTTGAAGCAGGTCATCAGGTAATTTGCTGTGTCAGGGATACAAAGAGATTCGCCCTTCCCACCTCGCTCCTATCCAAGGTAGAAGTGCTGCAACTCGACCTGCTCGAAGAAGCATCGTTGAGCGTTATTCCGAATGAGATTGACGGTGCATTTTACTTGGTTCATTCCATGTCGGCTTCTTCTGACTACCTCGCGCTTGAAAAGCAATCTGCGGTCAATTTCAGGAAAGCGATCGACAAAACCCAGGCGCAACACGTTGTGTATTTGAGCGGCATCATCAATGAATCGGAACTATCTCCACACCTAGCCTCTCGAAAAAATGTGGAAGTTGAGCTTGGAAAAGGCAAGTTTGCACTGACGACATTGAGGGCTGGCATAATTGTCGGGTCTGGGAGTGCATCGTTTGAAATCATGCGGGATTTGGTCGAGAAACTACCCGTCATGGTAACGCCGAAATGGCTCAATACCAAATGCCAACCGATCGGCATATCAGACGTGATTCAGATCCTTTCAAAAACGATCCTCAAGTCGTCGACCTTCAATAGAGATTTTGACATCGGTGGGCCTGATGTGCTCTCATATAAGGACATGTTATTGGAATTTGGCGCCGCCAGGAATTTGAAGCGTTACATCTTCATCGTTCCCGTCATGACACCCAGGATTTCTTCGTATTGGCTCTACTTTGTAACTTCTACGTCCTACAAATTGGCCATCGCGTTGGTCGACAGCATGAAGATCGAAGTGATTTGTCGCAACGACGAAATCAACGGTCTCTTGGGCATACAACCCATGAGCTACCGACAGTCGCTGGAGAGAGCCTTCAGCAAAATTGAACGGAACGAAGTAGTTTCCAGCTGGAAAGACGCCTTCATCAGCAGCAATTCTGATTTCGATATATCCGAATTTCTACACGTGCCTACCTACGGATGCTTTACAGATGTCAAAGAGAGTCCGCTTGTCAACCGCGCAGCTTGCGTACAAAACGTGTGGAGCATCGGTGGAGAAAAAGGCTGGTACGCCAACGCCTTGTGGCGGGTACGCGGATTCATCGACAAACTGGTTGGAGGTGTGGGATTGAGAAGGGGCCGCACGTCGGAGAACGACATCAACGTAGGCGATGCCCTGGACTTTTGGCGCGTCTTGTACGCCGATAAAAACGAAGGTCGGCTGTTACTCTTTGCCGAAATGAAATTGCCGGGTGAAGCTTGGCTCGAATTCAGGGTGATCGAAAATAAATTGGTCCAAACAGCAACCTTTCGTCCGTTGGGAGTGCTCGGTAGGCTATATTGGTATTCGGTTTTGCCATTCCACGGAATCATTTTCGGCGGGATGGTCAAATGGTTGACCCGAGTGGAATGATGATTTGACTTTGAACCTAGGTCCATTAGCAGCACTCATCCAAACGAATTTTCCAATCTCCAAGCTGATAATACCATGGAACACGATCACAAGAAAATGGACAGAAGAACCGCTCTGAAAGCCTCCTCACTGGTATTCATGGGCCTGTCTTTTCCCAGTTTACTTTTAGCGAACAGTCCGTCCCTCCAATTTGGCGACCTAACTGAGATGGGCAGCATCCCACCGCATTTTCCAAACATCGACCCAGAAATAGTTGGTGAAGTGGTAGGTAAATCGCACTTCAACCTAGAGCGCGTGAAGGAGTTGGTTGACCCAAGGCCTGAGTTAGCGAGATCTGTGCTGGAATGGCGATTTGGCGATTTCGAATCGGCCATTGGCGCGGCCTCACATGTGGGTCGGCGAGACATTGTTTTTTACTTGCTTGAAAAAGGCGCCCGCCCTACCCTATTTACCTTCGCTATGCTGGGCGCATATGAAGTAGTAAAGGCAGCGGTAGAATCCACCCCGGGCATCCAACGAACGAGCGGACCGCACGGAATCAGTTTGCTCGATCACGCCTACGCGGGCGAGCGAATGCAAGATGAAATGAGTACCGCCGAACGCGACAACCTCAAGCGCACCAAAGAGTATCTTGAAACCCTCGGCGATGCAAGTGGACCTACGTTCATGGAAGTGAGCCAGGAAGAGCAGAAAAAATACTTGGGCGACTATCAATACGGTTCTGAAAAGACCGAAGGCTTCAGCATTCAATTGAACATGCGCGAAATGATGTCTCTAGGTCCCATCGGAGGCTTTGGCGGCGCCTTGTACAGGATTGGAGATCAAACATTTACTTACAACGGTGCGCCATCTGTGAAGGTTACTTTCGACGTGCAAAACGATGTCGTTCAATCGCTGCGTCTCACAGAGCCGGGATTATCCGTCGTCGCTCGAAAGATTTCTTAACCCCGGGTCTTACCATGCATAAAATCTAGGCCATCTCCTTAGTTTTTAGGTTGCAGCTCGGTTTGAAATTAAAGGTGAAATGCTAACATTGTTTGTCTAAAACTACAACGAGGTTTACTGGGCCTCGACAGCAATCACCAACCATCAACGCTCAGCACATGTCAAAAAGAAACAAAATCATCTACTGGGTCACCACAGCCCTCGTGGTATTCGGTATGACCGGCAGCGGAATTGCCCAATTGCTCCATTTGGAAGAGATGTCCGGTATCATAGCGCATTTGGGTTATCCCTCTTACATCATGTACATCATCGGGGTTTGGAAACTCCTCGGGGTGGTGGTTATATTGATTCCCAAGTTCGGCTTGGTCAAAGAATGGGCCTATGCTGGATTCTTTTTCCTTATGTCGGGAGCGCTTGTTTCTCATCTATTCATGGGAGACGAAGGGAGTGCAGTCTTCGGCCCTCTCTTTCAGCTCATCTTCATCGTAACTTCATGGTACTTCCGACCAGCGAGTAGAAAAATAGCTGCTGCGAGCGAAGCGGCTTGACCCAGTGCGCAGCGAACACCGAGACGACCATGACCCCCAAACCCTCAGACGATGTAACAGCGAAAGCATTTGTCTCTTGCTTTGAGATGATCAGCCGTGAGCATGCGAGCAGCGTTCCGAAGCGTGAGGTATTTGCCTTGGCAAGGGCCTTTCAGCAAATGCCCGTAAGTGAGGTCATCAAATTACTTCAAACTAAATCCGCCGACCATCGCCTTGGGGCCGTATCCATATTGGACTGGAAGGCGCGTGATAAGAAAACTTCGGTGGAAGAACGAGAGGCGATCTATCGAACGTACATCGAGCAACATGCGTGGATCGATGATTGGGGAATGGTGGACCGTGCGGCGCCGTATGTGGTGGGTGGATATTTGTACGACAAGCCTCGGGATCCTTTGTACGAATTGGCAAAATCAGAGCATGCCATGGAACGGAGAACGGCGATTGTCAGCACCTACTATTTCATCCGCAAGAACGACGTAAAAGACAGCTTCGGCATCGCTGAAATCCTAGTCGACGATCAGGATGAATACGTACAGAAGGCCGTTGGAAGTTGGATCCGGGAAGCCGGAAAAAGGGATGAACAACGGCTCGAGGCATTCCTAGAGCGCCACGCGGCTACGATGCCGAGGATCATGCTGAGGTACGCCATCGAAAAGCTCGACCGCTCAGAGAGGGATCGCTATTTAGGCATGAAAAAACACAGCAATACATAAGCAATTCAACATACCATGATCACCGTAGAAATAAGTGTCAACGCACCGCTCAATACCGTTTGGGAGTGCTGGACGAGACCTGAACACATCACCCAATGGAATTTTGCAAGCGACGAGTGGTGTTGCCCATCAGCAAGCAACGACCTGCGGCCAGGCGGATCGTTCAACTGGAGAATGGAAGCCAAAGATGGAAGCGTGGGCTTTGACTTTACAGGAACCTATGAACTTGTCGAAGTTGGAAGATCCATCGTGTCTCAACTCGGCGATGGGCGCCATGTGCAAATTCATTTTCACGAAGAATCTGACGGCGTTCGCCTAACGGAATCCTTCGAAACCGAGGGAAGCCATACAGATGAACAACAGCGGCAAGGATGGCAAGCCATCCTGGGGAATTTTAAGGCGTATGTAGAGACGAGAGTGTGAAGAATGCCCGTCGAAAACCAGCAGCTCTATGTCATCCGAGGAGCTGGCGACTAGGTTTAGCCATATACCTATAGATTGAACATCACATCACAGTTCTAAGCCGAAGTCATGAATGAAAAAAACCCGGCCGCATAAAGCGACCGGGCAACCTCTCATCGGTAGTTGGCTTAATTCTTCAGAACTTTAAAAGTCATCCGTTCTGAGCCTCTAAAACAAGTGATCAAGTAAACCCCAGATTTCAACCCAGCCATTTCTATGGTGATGTTTTGCTCCGTTCTACGGGTGTTTAGATCCACGATTCTTCCGGTTACATCGCTGACCATCACCTGCGTGCTCGAAAGGTCGCTGCCCGTGATGATGGCTTCGTTTTCCACTGGATTTGTCAGCAATCTTGCAAACGATGTCTCCATGGATTCAGCGAAAGATTGGTTTGCTTGATCTGATTTATAATTACCTCCAGCGCCACGCTTTTTCCAGTAAACATCGCTGCTGTTGTAAAAAATCATCGCTTCGCGAGCGTCACCTGTTTGCACGCCGTAGTTTCCGTCATACGTGGCATTCAACGCTGGTCTTCCACTGCCAAATCCGGATTGGTTGGCATTTACTTCATAGAAATCTCCAGATAAACTAGTTAAGTTGGTTGGATCGTACTCCACCATGATCACATCCTCCTCTGGTGGTGTGCCCATGATGTTGAGCGTGTTTGCGCATCCGCCGTAATTTGAACTCCAAGCCATGACCAAGGTTTCCATGTTGTATGTAACTACAGGAAAGCTATTCGAACATGTTTCGAAACCTCCGTTGACCAAGTATGGAGCCGAAAGGGTTCCGCCCACTTCCGACACCGCTTCGATGCGTTCATCGGTTCCGCTGCTACGCTCGGCCACGATAGTGTAGTCGGCGTATTGATTGTAGAAATTGCTGTTTCTAGGCGAAGCTATCCGAGGGAAATCGTAGTTATCGCCATTGGAAGGAATCGAGTGCGACGCTGTGAGTACTGGAGGACCGAATGGCGAAAACATCGTTGTGTAGTCGTACTTCCGAATCTCTAAGTTTCCACTGTTGATGTACGTTACGATTACGTCCACTCCGTTGTCTGAAAGCACCACATCTGGACTTGAACCTGGCCCGACGTTTTCCTTTAAGCCGGTGAACAAGGAACTCACGCCGCCTACGGGTTGGATGTATATTTCTCCTCCATTTTCCCAGCAAAGGATTCCATCGCCATTGCTATTTGCGTCGATGTTGGGGTAGATGCCATCGTCAACATAGGCGTTATACATGGCATCGTAGACTCCTGTGGTACTGTTCAAAGCATAGGCATCCACGTACACTTCATTGTTGTGTGTTCTGCACACATGCACCAAATCGGGATTTGCGTAATACGCCACATCGGGATCGGTCCCTTCCACTTGGAAAGCGCACAGCAAGGCTGTATTGTCTTCGTACCACTGGATTTCGTAGGAGCCAGTGATTGGACTGTCCCATACGGCAGCGGTGAATTTCATCAACGTAGATCCAGAGGCGTCAGGTGCGATGGCGATGCCTGTATGTTCAGTTGGTGATCCTATAGCGCTGTTGATAGCGTTGTCGTTGGACTTGTGCGCCCAAACGTTTGGTGAATTCACTGCCATATTCCAACTCATGCACAGGTCATCAATGGAGCCGTTCAATTGGCGCGCTGCCATTCCTCTGGCTACGTTACCGTGTTGAATGTAACTCAGCCCATTGACCGTGGCTGAAGTAGGGATGCTGTGGCAAAGGGAGGTCACCAAATTGCCCAGTGTCCCACCCGTAAAATCATAGACTTGCAAAGAGAAGTCATGCGCGCTTTCACGACGTAAGATCACCCGATAACTCGCCGGCAAGGTATTCACCGGATCGCTGTAATCTGATTGATAGTGTGTGCCGTCGTCGTTGATCAATAGCTTGAAGTAGATATCTGATGTTGAGGGATTCTTTGTAATATAGGTTACTACTATCCCGTCCTGTACTGAATTTGGTGGGTTCACACAGGACCCCGTTCCCGGGCAGTCAGAGATCGATTCATTGGTTCCAGCCGTTAACGATAGAACTGCATGGCCTGTGTTGACGCCAGAGCCGACGGAAGTTGGCATGAAAGTAAAAGCCGCCGAGAAGGTGGTCGTTTCATCCAAGATGCTGCCGATCGGCCTGTACATGCGACGAGCGGTTGCATCTGCAGCACCATTTATATAGTTGAAGCTGCCATTGCTGATGTTCACATTGCTCCCTACAGTGCTCCACCCTGCACTGCTCGAATAATCTTCGGAAAGATCGCTTTGACTGCAGTCAGGAATTTCCCAAAGCATCGCTTCTATGTTCAAGTTATCGATCGTCCCGGTCAATTGCCGTGCTGTCATCCCTCTGGCTACGTTGGCGTGTTGCACATGTGTCAGTCCAGAGATATCTGTTCCAACCGGAAGGGTTATGCTGGTACTGGCAACTAAATTGCCAACGGTGCTTCCATTGAGTGTATACACCATGAGGTCAATAGTCGACAAGCAAGTTCGCTCCATCACTACCCTGAAATTACTGGGTGGTAAGGCAACGCTTTGCGTATTCACTCCAATTTCCCCCACGCCATCTTTGGCAATCAATCGAAAATGTATGTTGCCGTTGGTAGGATTTTCCGTGATGTAGTTGACCATGATTCCATCTTGGTTCTGGTTCGTGTTGTTGGTACAATTGTTTGGGAATTGGCATTGTGAAATGGGCTCCAGATCACCGGCCGTGAGTGCCAAAATGTTGTGGCCAGTATTCACATTCGCGCCCACGGCTGTAGGAGCGAAATCTATCCATGCCTTCCATGTGTCTTCGGCATCCAAGGTGGGACCAATAATTCTGTGTACGCGCCGTTCTTGTCCATCTGCTGCGCCATTGAGGTAGTTTACTACCCCATTGTTGATGGTGACGTTGTTTCCCACTTGGGTCCATGGACCTGGATTTGAGAAATTGTCATTCAAGGAAAAAGGAGTTTGCGAGAGAGCCGTTCCGCATGCGAATGCAGCCAAACCAGCCAATAGGTTCATCCTCGAGAACCGTGTGAGATTTTTCGTTTTCATAGCATTTGATGTTAGTACTTAATAAAGGTTTATTCGCCATCCTTTTTGAAGGATTTTGATGAAAAGTACAGTCTCAAAGAGGCCAGATTAGGCGTGATTTACAAATGACGTTCAGGATGCTTGAATGGGGGTTTTGGCTGTAAGAACCACTCAGCCGAGCAATCGAAGCAAATCGGCGTGGTGTGCCCGGCTTACATCGATCTCTTGACCGGTCGATACAATGACCGACCATTCCGTCGACTTTACTAACCGCACCACAAAGGAGAGGTTGATCAAATAAGACCGGTGGCACCGAAAAAATTGATTCTCAGGCAGTTCTGATTGGAATTCACCCAGATTTTTGCTCGCCGTATGCTTGGCTCCATGCGTTGTATGAACGTGGGTATAGCTACCATCTGCCTGTAAGTACACCACTTCATTGAAATCGAGGTATACGATGCTGTTGCTGGTGGGGATAGACAACCGGCTGCTGGGAACTGCAGCAGTCTTGTTGATGCTTTTCAGTGCAATGCTATCGCATGCTTTTTGCACGGCAATCATCAGTTCTTCTGGAACCACGGGTTTGAGCAGAAACTGCCGAGCATCGTGCTTGAAAGCATCAAAGGCGTAAGTGGCGTGGGCAGTCACCATGATTACTTCAAAGTCCTTGGCATCAATTTTCTTGAGAATGTCAAATCCAGTATGACCTTTCAATTCCACGTCCAAAAAGACGATCTGCGGACGATGCGCAAGCAGAACTCGAATTCCGTCCGTGAGGTCTTCGGCTTCGGCCAGTACATTGATCTGAGGACAATAGCTTGCCAACAGAGATGTCAATGCGCTGCGGGCTGATGAATGGTCATCTATAACTATGGCGGAAAAAGAGCTCATTTAGCCCAGCAATATCGGAAAACGGATGCTTACCAAGGTACCGATGGACGAACCCTTCTCGTCCTTGAGGTCTTCGTAGTCCACATTGATGTGTTTGCCTTGCAGCTGAGCCAGCAAATGGATGCGTTCATTACCAATGTCTGAGCCGTGCGATACATGTGCATGCCTGCTCCGTGCATTCCGTTCGGTAGACTGCAACCTCCCCACCCCGTTATCCTCCACTTCGCACAGCACCCAGTCGCCCTCTTTTTTGAGTCGGATCGAAATGAAGCCTCCTTTATTGAGTGGCCTTAGGCCATGCATGATGGCGTTTTCCACGTAGGGTTGAATCAAGAGCGACGGAATCATCCAATGCTCCACATCCACGTCCTTCACATCAATAGCATAGTCAAACAATCCGTCAAACAGCTGTCGCTCCAAGTCTAAGTAGGCTCGTGTGGCGTTGAGGTCTGTTTCTATGGTCACACGGTCTGTGCGTGAACTGTCGAGAATGCTGCGCATCAGGCGGGCAAACCTTGCGAGGTACTGACTGGAAGCATCGATGTCTCCGCGCAGGATGTAGTCCTGAATGGAAGTGAGGGCATTGAAAATGAAATGCGGGTTGAGTTGGGATCGCAATGCTTTGAGTTCGTATTCTAACTTCAACCTTGTCGCAGATTCCTTTTGCTGAATGCGTTCTTTGATTCCCCTTGCACGAATGAAACTCACAAGTGCCATTAAACTAATCACTGCCAAGCCTTCGAGCAATATAAACCACCATTTTAGGTAGAACGGAGTGTCTATGGAAAAATGATAGACCGCTGGAGATGGGCTACACTCCTCATTTGCATTGCAAGCCAATACTTCGAATCGATAATCTCCGGGAGCCAGTGCAGCAAACAAGACCTCTGTTTCTTTGGTCGTCACCCAATCTTCTGACATGCCCATCAACTTGTATTTATAGAATGCATCGTTTAGTCCGCGTATGGAAAGGCCTTTGAATCGAATACCTACGCGGTTTTGATCGGATGCAAATGCCAGGCTATCCGTAGCGCCTAGCTCGTCACCATTGACTGTGACGCCTGAAATCAAGACCTGTGGTGCTTCCATTTTAGCACGCGCCAAGTGCCACTTAAAGGCCGTTACTCCGTCGTTGCTTCCCACCCACACCGTTGAATCCGAAGCTGAAATGGAATTGACGTAATCCGATGCCAAGCCGTCATGCTTGGTGTAATGTTCCATTGTATAAATGAACGGGGATATAGAATAGACATCTACGCGCGTGAGTCCTCGTTCAGATCCCAACCATATGGAAGAGCCATTCACATCTACTGAGGTCAAGTTGGCACTTCTCAACCCTTCTTGGAGCGATATGCGCATCACAGTATCGGCGTCATAGAGCAACAATCCAGACCCTTCGGTAGCCATCGCCGCCATTTCGTTAGAAAACGGCTTCATCTCCACGATACGGTTGCGGAAATAGACCGATTCATTGGTGAGGTCACGCCGCTCCCGCGTATTCAGGTTGACTGAAAATATAGCTCCGTTGGTGCCTACCAACAGCTCAGAAGCTGTTCGTCGGCAAAGACTGATGACGTTGAGTTTAAGATCCTTCACAAAGGTGCTCAGTCCTAACGTCGGCTTCAGCATTAATCTATCGAGGCCACCGCTAGCGCCGATGATGATCTCGTCTTCCGAGTAAATCAGCTTCCTCATAGTACTTCTACTCCCGAGCATTGTGCACAAGGATTGAGGTGGTTCCAAATCGAGAATTCGGTGCAGACACATTCCCGTTGAAACGAAGTAGATCTGCCCGTCCTCCGTTTCTACAAACCCTCGTACCACGTTTTGTTGATCGGGATATCCGCTAAAGGAACGCACCACTTTGCCGTCCGCAATGATGCTGACTCCGCCGTCAAATCCACCGACAAAAATTCTCCCCTTCGAGTCTTGAAATAGCGTTGATACTTTTTCGTCTTCCAATCCATACCCTGCTGAAAACACCGTGATCCGTGTATTGGGCATGTAAAAAACGCCGTTGTAGAGTGTGGTTACCCATAATCCATTCTTGCCGTCACCTTCGATCCCAGAGATGAACTCATCTGTCAGGTACCACTGCCGTTTTCCGGTGGAAAGCGAAATACGACAGAGTCCTTCGGGAGTTCCAACCCAGATAGCTTCTCCGTCCCAGAACACAGAAACCAAGCTCGTCTTGAATCGATGGAGCAAGGTGAACTCGTCGGCATTTCTGAAGTACAGATCTTGTCCATTGACGCTAAACACCCATTGTTGGTCGCTGATGACGGCGGCGTACTCGCGCCGATCCCTCTCCAAATTGAATTGCTTTGTCAGACCGTCATGATCGATTCTTAAGTAGTTTTTCTCACCGCAGGAATTCGTGTAGAACAGGGTTTTACCTTCCCGAAGCTGCAAATCAACGCCACAAGAGTCCGCAAGGTTTTCAAGAAAACGCAAGGCACCATCGGGAGCGATCTCAAAGGATCTTGTTCCTTTTAAGGAGTAGGTGATGGAACCTGAAGCAGACGCAAAAAAATCGAGGTAGAGATTGCGTGGGGTGACCAGTTCGGCGATGATGTGGTTGTAATCATACGGATGAATCTCTCCGTCTTCGTAGTACGCTAAAAGCAGCGAATACCCGATGAACCATATGCGCCCATTGGCATCTTCTACGATCTCATGCACGGTATTGTCTACCAGTCCATCTTCGGTGGTGAAGTTTTCGAAGCGCCGACCATCGTACCGAGTCACCCCTCGGTTGGTGGCTAACCATAAGTGCCCATCCGCAGCGAGCTCCACATCGTGTACTTCGTTGCTTGGGAGGCCGTTATCAATGGTATATGAGATGTGTGTTGGCTTTTGCGCAAAAGCCGTGTAATGCATTAAGAAGAGAAGTAGAACGAGCCTTTTGATCATGAACTGAGAACACTGGGTGCCTAAATGGAACGCTAAAGCTAGTCCATAGTTGCTGTTAGTGTGTTGTCCATTTTGATTGCCTAAGGAGATGTCTATAGCATTGGTGATTTTAGTTTTTAGCTTTGACCTCTCAATAGTCTAGCTAGATAATTCGTGTCAGGATAGCAATTTCAATATGAAAGAAGCAATCTCTAATTAAGCATGAAAGCTTGATGTCATTGAGGTCAGATAAGTCGACAAACCCTCCCCCAAAGAAGTATGGTTGTTGACACAAGTGAAAGCTTTTGGATTGAACAGATCTGAACGCTTCGCGTGACGCAGCGATTCTCCTGGCGCGGAGTTTCCAGTCATTCTGGTAATCGAGTAGCTTAGTAAATCTCTTTAAGAGACGCAACTGTTCCAACATTGGTTAAATTTGGTGTATGTCCGGTATTGAGGGATTCTTACGGTTCGTGTTGATTACTGCATGCGTTGTTCTCACTTGTGCCTTCGCGTGTGCTCAAGAGGCTTGTCATGATTGGACTAGTCAATTTGCCAATTCAGGCAATTCTATTGGAGGTCCAACTCCTAGTAGTGGTGACGCAGTTGCATTCGATGATGTAGGAAATGTTTATATGGCCATCAGCTTTACAGGTACCATGGACGCAAATCCCGATACCGGAAGCTATATGGTCAGTTCATATCTTTATAACAGCACTACCTACCGACAAGATATCTTGATTATCAAACTGGACTCGAATGATCAATTCATTTGGGCAAAGCAAATCACAGGATTGTCTGGAACAAAGTCTGTTACCGATATGGAGGTAGACCACAACGGATACCTATACATCAGTGGATTATACCAGCATTCTTACGTTGATCTGGATCCAGATACAAGCGAAGCTATTTTTAATGGTACCGACATGTCTGGTTTCTTAACTAAATGGACCAACGACGGGACATACGTATGGGGCCTCTCCATTGCCTCCGCAGAACCTCCTAGTAGTTTGTGGCAAACACAGCGTATTCTCGCGCTTCACGTCGATGACTCATCAAACGTATTGATTACTGGGTTTTATCAGGATACCATAGACATCGATCCAGATTCCAATACGGCTTACTACTTATACCCAGTAGATGATGAGTATACAGATGGGTTTGTGATCAAGTACGACTCAAACGCACAGCTGGTGTGGGGTTTTGGACTAACCAGTTCGTATTCAGTGAGAGGAACTGACATAGCTACAGATGGAGATGGAAATGTCTATGCAACAGGTGGTTATGGTGGGTCTGTAGATTTCGATCCTGACACTTCTAGTTACAATCTTGCTTCCTCGTCTGGGCCGTACTCTGATATCTATGTATTGCATCTAGGGCCCAATGGAGTATTCCAATGGGTCAAATCTATTGGCGGATCGAATTCTGATATTTCAACTGAAATCATCGTCGATGAAAACGGCCAGTTCGCTTTGTCTGGGATCTATAGAGGAAATGTGGACTTTGATCCTGGATCTGGTTGGGCCGCACTTCCTCCTCACGGATTAGGTGACGCATTCATTGCCCGATATAACGCTCAAGGCGAATACATCTGGGCAAAGGGATTTGGCGGAAGCAGTCATGACGAAATTTGGGAAACGCGTCGTGATATGGAGGGTAATCACTACATCGTAGGAAGATTTGGAGATTCTTTAGATTTTGATCCGGGTATCGGAACCGAGATCAGGACAAGTCAGGGCTTTTACGACCATTATATTTTGAAACTTGATTCCAATGGAGTCTTTGAATGGGTGACCACCTACGGAAATAACAATTATTCTTATGCAAAATCAGTAGCCATAACCGATGATTTCGATGTGTATTGTGTGGGAAGGACCGCTGGACAAGGGGTAGATTTTGATCCGGGAATCGGGAGTTACATTCTCAATGAAGACGGGGCATTTCTGCACAAATTGATTCAATGCGACATTCAATACGTTACCGATTCTATTGCAGCTTGTGAAACATATTATTGGTCTCTAACCAACATGACCTATCAAGAATCCGGAAGCTATATCGGGCTTGCAGAGGACGCCAACGGATGTGATTCGATCGTTACCCTTGAACTGTCCATTTTGAACAGTTCAGCGAGCAATGATACCATAGTGGCGTGCGATGCCTTTACATGGTCTGCCAATGCTCAAGTATACACCCAAAGTGGAACCTATGTAGATACCTTATTGAACCAGTCAGGATGTGATTCTGCGACGACCATTAATCTGACTATTCACCATAGTAAAGACACCCTATTTACGGATGAATCATGTCAGACCTACACATGGGAGGTCAATGGAAGTATCTATACTTCATCAGGCCAATACGACACACTTTTTCAGACTTTAAATGGATGTGACTCACTTGTTACTTTAGATCTCACCATCCTTCCGTTAGACACCGTAGTTCAGCAATTCGGAGCAATGCTCATTGCTCCTCCTAACCTAAGCTATCAATGGTTACAATGCGATTCTGCGGGATATATTGTTCTCATTGGCGATACGTTCGACACCCTCGTTCCGATTCAGAACGGGTCTTACGCGGTGGTACTAGGCTCAAGTGAGTGCATTGACACGACTTCATGTCATAGTATTCAAAATGTTGGCTCTCGGTCTCATTCGCTTCCGGGTATCCTGGTTTACCCAAATCCCACGCGTTCACAGTTATTCATCCAAACACGTACTCCCGAAAAGTATCTGGCTGAAATTCGCTCAGCAACCTCGGAGTTATTGATTACTAAAGAATCCAGCGAACGGTTTTTTCAAATCAATTTGGAGCAGCTACCTCCTGGCCTCTACACCCTGCGCATTATTTGTCGTGAAGAGGTTTTCATAAGGACAGTCATCAAAATGTAAATTCACCTTTGCATTGCCATGGACAACGTACTGATCAAGTTTGACGCATTGGATTGGGAACCGTTTCGCCGAGGAGCCGAGCAAAAAATCCATGATTACGGTGAAAGCAGGATGAGAATGTTGCGCTTTCATGATGATTTCATTGAAGAGGATTGGTGCCAACACGGTCACATCGGATATGTGCTTGAAGGGACAATGACGGTAAACTTCAACGGTACGATGAAGGCATATAAAATGGGCGATGGATTGTGGATCCAAGAAGGAGATGCGGAGAAGCACAAAGTGATCATTAAAGAAGGCGAACACGTCGTTCTGATTCTTTTTGAAAAAATTCGTTGAACGATTCCTGGTTTACCTCTTTTGTCTTCGACCACATTGGACGCTGGAATATGCTTGCGTTCATTATGGGATGTGAGTGCTTCGAGAAAGTTTTTCCGATCAAGGAAAATGCACTGGTCATTTGGTTGGATATGCAGATATTAGTGCGCATCACCATTCATCCATCGCCATGATCAAAGAAGAAGAATTAAAATACCCAATAGGAAAGTACAAGGCGGTCAAGCAACCGGACCCTAGCCTCCTCGATACATGGATCAACGACATTGAATCCTTTCCATCCGAATTGGAAGCCCTCGTAAGCAATGCTTCTGCGGAGGCCTTGAACTGGAAATACCGTCCTGATGGATGGAAGGTCAAACAAGTAGTTCACCACTGCGCCGACAGCCACCTAAACAGCATCTCACGCTTCAAGCTAGCCATGACGGAAGACGTACCCACGATTCGGCCGTACTACGAAGCGCGTTGGGCAGAGCTGCTTGACTCCCACGATGATGACCTCTCGGCGTCTTTGGCATTTCTCAAAGCTTTGCACCACAAGTGGGTGGGGCTCTTGCGCGGACTCACCAAAGAACAGCTTCAATTGGAATACTTTCATCCCGAGCACGGCAAGCGGTTTAACCTGGCCGAAACCGTAGGGAGCTATGCTTGGCATTGCAGGCATCATTTAGCCCACGTCAAAAACGGCCTCGCCTCCTTTGGAAAGTATGGATAGCCATTCGGCGGAAAACCCAACCTGACTCTCTAAAAAATGGCTGAAAACCGCTAGTTCTCAATTTCATCTCTTTTACTACTATTGACTGAGGACAGCTCCTGTTCGGGTGGAATAGAAGGGAATTCGTCGGTTCGTACTAACCATGATCACAAGGTGGAATATCCCTAGGTTTCCCGGGATAACGACACTGTTTTGAATTTTTATAATGGAGTTGTGCGTAATATAAAAAACAGAAAATGAAATGTCCACACTGCTTAGTAGAGTTTCACGATAATGTCGGACAAATCCAAATTGGAAACGACATTGAAGGAAATTATGAAATAAAGAGTCGAACATGCCCTAGCTGCAAGAAATTGGTTCTTCACCTGACAAACTACCAATTGGAGAACAAGATGTTAAATCAGGGTGGAAGAATGGTAAATCGGCAAATAAGAACTGAAATTTCTGAAAGACTAATAAGACCTAAGATTGCCAATCGACCGCCTTGTCCACCTGAAGTGCCTCAAAAATTCTCAACAGACTACATAGAAGCTTGCCACGTAATTGATGATAGCCCTAAAGCAAGTGCTGCCTTGAGTAGAAGATGTTTGCAAAACATTATTAGAGAACAATTAAGTATTAAGAAAAAAGATCTCTATCAAGAAATACAGGAAGTCATCGACAATAAGCTTTTTCCAAGTGACATTCTTGACAGTATTGATGCCATAAGAAACATTGGAAATTTTGCTGCACATCCGATAAAAAGCACAAGTAGCGGAGAGATTGTTGAAGTAGAACCAAATGAAGCTGATTGGAATCTTGATGTCCTCGAAATGATGTTCGACTATTTATTTGTTAGACCAGCACTAGTGCAAAAAAAGCGTGATGCCTTAAATGCAAAACTCAAGGATGCGGGGAAACCTGATATGAAATAAAAATACTACGCACAACAAAGGCTATAGTGCATGCCCGTTGGGACACGCACCATAGCCCAAACGTTGAGCACGATGCATTTTTACCTCATTTTAAAGTTGGAATGTACATAGACTTCAAATCGTTGGTCTTGTTACAAGAACACGTGAGAATTAACAATGAGGACGAGAGCTACACAAGTTTTAGATTAAGTTTTGGGTTAATGAACAATATCGGCACTCCGAAATTCCCACAGTTCTACCAAGGTTCGTCATTCTATATTACAATGGGAATGGGTGGATTATCCCGGAAATTTGAAAAGAATAAATAACAGCACACAACAACACCTATGCGCAATGCCTTTCTGGACACGTTTCGTAGCGAATACCGCTGCCAAAAAAAAAGCACCGATTAGCGCAAGGGTCATGGAAGAAGTACAAAGCGACTCCGAGCGTCACAATGGCTCATACGTGCTAGGTACTAAGTGGTGTCAGCTGCTTCAAGCATCGGCCAGAACTAGCTTGTAACCGATTCCTCGGATATTGACGATCCGTACATTGGCATCGGCCTCGAGCTTCTTTCTCAGTTTGGAAATGAAGACGTCTAGCGTTCTCCCGACGTAATCGCCATCGTCGCCCCAAACTGCATTCAGGATGTCTTCGCGTTCTATCGTGGCGTTGGCGGATTCAGAAAGCAATTGAAGCAAATCTGCCTCTTTCCCAGTCAATTCGATGCGATCATCGTGGATGGAGAGTTCCATTGTTTGCTTGTTGAACTTGAACGCGCCAATCCGAATTTCATTCGAGTCTAGCTTCGGTTTTGTGTTGCGCATGAACAGGTAAACGGTTATGGCTGTAACAGCGGCAACGGCGAGCACAGCGAGAAGGAAGGATTTCGTACCACCTTCACCACCGGCGCCGCTCGATCCTGATTGGAAGATGGAGCCGGATGGATGGGATCCCAAATCGAGAAAGGTTATCCATAGTTCGTAGCACGCTTCGGGCTGGGAACGTCCTTGGCAGGCCATCACGTCGTTTTGGGCGCCGATTTCATAGCTGTGCACCACCCGATGCGAATCGCAATCAACGAATTCAACAATGTAGTTGGCCGAAAGCCGGGTAGCGCCGATCACGCTGTCGATCTTCAGGCCCACTGCCTCGGGTTCGAAGGCGAACGGTGCCTCAAAGCGCACGCGGTACTGCTTGCCCCGTTTGTCGATCGGCAACACAACGGAGGAGCGGTTCCCGGCGCTGAGCAATACTTGATGTCCGACCATCCGAAGGCTCACCTCCATGTGGCTCTGCTCGCTCGGCGTTAACGCAGCTCCATTGGCGATGCAAGTACCATAGCAAAGGAGTCCATATAGAAGCAAGAATGAAACGCGTCTGAGCATCGTACAAAGCTATTTGGTAAAGGGCACGCAAACGAAGCATTGAAGTCATTTTACATTCATTTACACTCGGTTAACCCAGGCAGCAACGGCTTCAGCCTACATTCAACCTCAAATGTCCTCATAAGAGGAATGCAACATCCACCTTAATACCGACACGTCATGATGATCAGCAAAACGTTTTTATTCTTCTTTTTGCCCCTGGTTTGTATTCCATTCAGCGGCGATGACCTCCCCCGCCCTTTCGAATATCCTGGAAACGGCAACGTCTGTAAAATGCCGGACGCATTTACGGTCACCGAGGACCTCTACGAACTTGAGTTGCGCATTGAGCAAGATGGGGACGCGTACTACCTCGTCACGACCATCGATTTTTTCAACGGCAGCTACACCGCATCTCCCTTGTCCAACAACGACTTCACCGGGTTGCTAACTACCTCCATGGACGATAATCCACAAGTAAGATTGGACGAGGCCATCGATGAAAGCCCACGCTCCATCCAGTCGGTCGACCTGTTTTCCAACGACCCTGTCAATTGGCTGAAAGAACGCGCAACCTATCGCCGTGTGCTGCACATCGAAGCAAAGCAGGATTTTGACGCGGGTGGTAAAGTCACCTTCACCATAGAACCCCGATGCACGTTTGAGGTTATCCCCTTCCTGATCAAGAACCGAGGCGGAAGCCTCAGCATCGAGAAGTGGGAGTGTTAAGACCGAACTCGGCCCATGGGCTGATGCTGGTGTCTTTTGTGGCTTGAATTATGGCTTTGATGGGCGTTCTTACAGCTCGACGTCCTAAAGGGATTCTTCGCTGAAAGCAGACCTGCTTGCCTTGAGAAGTCCTCTACCCCCATCTCCATCGCATTTCCTACTATTGACAAACCGCACCTAGTAGAAGGCGCATCACCGAACCTCGGCTAAACCAGCAACCATGACAGACATGCACGAAGAGCGCGTACGCGCGCAGGGGATTAAATCCGAAGAACCATTGGCTGTAAAGGAGAAGCTCATGTTCGTTTTGATTTGCTGGGGGGAGCAATCGTGGGGACGTGCCGCGGATTATGCGGCGAAGGGCTATGAGCGAAAATCGCGCGAGGCCAAAACTGCGATGTACGCGGGATGGGCCATATACGCCCTTGGGATCACACTCTTCGTTCTAGGAGCCTATTTTTACTACCGCTCCTAACCGCGAAACCACTGTCTAGCCGAGATGTTCACCGAATTGCCGGAGGATATCCTGCGAGCCTTGCAATGCGGGTTGCGCTCGTAGCGTTTTGATCACTCGTCAGGATATAGACATGGAAACGACAGCCTGAGGCTTCCTCGAAGGCCAGGTTAAGACAGCGAAATTTTGTCTTTCGAGAATATTTTATAATTTTCAATCGCAAACCGACCAACCACCTCATTATGAAGACAATACTCACCGTCTTGCTTCTCCTTTTTTCACAGCTGGGCTTTGGCCAAGAATCGAAGAAGGCGCGCGCATTGAATGACGCGGGCAGCGCCATCCTGCAGTTGATGCAGGAATACCCCGATTGCAATACACGCCAGAATTTTTACGCCGCCATTAACTACCTTGAACAAGCCGTTGCTGAGGATCCAGAGAACTTGGAATTCAGTCAAAATCTCGGCAATTGCTACTACCATTGGTTCCTGGGATTGAACGCAAAATCAACCACTGCTGACTTGAGCGATGCCCAATTCATGGAGATCCATGAAGAAATGAAAACCTACGCCTCACGGGCAGCCTACCTACTCCAAAAAACCACACCCAAAACAAGTACCGAAACTCCAGGGATGCAGGATTAAAGCATCTCAATCAGGCATGCTGCAATTCGCATGCCCAGTGAGCATGAAACGGATGGTAAGGCGCATGGACGCGATGCGCTGAATCACGAAATACTAAAAACAATGAAAAAAGCAGCCAAAATATTGGGCCTAGGGGTCCTCGTAATTGTTGTGATCATCGGAATGACCTTACTCTATTTACAGGTCAGTGCTATCCCGTCCTACGAAGTGGAGCCCATCGTATTCGAGGCTAGGCAGAGTCCTGAGTTACTTCAGCGCGGCGAGAAACTGACCATGATGCTGTGTGCAAATTGCCACATGAATCGGGAAACGAGAAAACTTACGGGCGTCAAAATGCCCGATGCTCCGCCAGAATTTGGAGAGATCTATTCACAGAACATCACCCAAGACAAAACGCATGGCATCGGAGATTGGACCGACGGCGAGTTGCTGTACTTATTGAGAACAGGCATCAAGAAAGACGGACAATACGCCCCACCCTATATGGCCAAAGTGCCCCATATGGCTGACGAGGACCTGGAAGCGATCATCGCCTTCTTGCGATCAGACCACGTAATGGTTGCTGCCGACCCAACGCCCGATCAGCCTTGTAAACCCTCTCTCTTGACCAAAGTGCTCTGTCGGGTTGCCTTTACCCCCTTTCCCATGCCCACCGAAAAAATTCCAATGCCGGATACCAATAACATGGTTGAGCTCGGTGGCTACTTGGCTCAAAACCTCGATTGCTTCTCTTGCCATTCGGCCGATTTTAAAAGCAATGATTTCATGCATCCGGAGTTGAGCGTAGGCTATTTCGCAGGAGGAAACAAACCGCTGGACATGGAAGGAAGGGTAATGCTCACCCCGAACCTCACGCCCGATAAGGAAACAGGGATTGGCAATTGGTCGAAAGACGAATTTATCCAAGCCGTGAAGTACGGGCTCAAAAAAGGTGAACCAGCGCTTGCCTATCCCATGACGCCCTATTCCTTGCTCACCGACAAAGAAGCCGGAGCTATATTTGAGTACCTCCAAACCATTCCTGCCATAAAACACAAGGTAGAACGTTCTGTCTACGATTGAGGCGCGGTCATGGATCCGCTTCAATCCAACTGCAGAGTGCCGCAAAGCGGAACAAATCCGCTCCAAGTGAGCGCATGAACTCCCGCGACAAGCAACAGCCTCGTGCACAGGCCGTGGTTTTGAGATATAGCATTGCCGACCCATGGCTGATGGCTGCTTAAAGGCGGCTGAGGCTAATGCTGGCTAAAGTCGGTAGATCCTCGCCTCCCGAGCTCCCTGAACAAAACCGTTCCTACTCTTCGGTACATTTCTTACTATTGAAGAAAGTGCATACCACCTTCGATGGATTGGTGGCTTCTAAAGGTTACGGACTATCGACGATCGTTTGGCTGTTTATGCCGCTCGATTTTCGGGATATGAGAACTTTTATTTTTGTTATAATGCCGTTGGCAAACATTAAAAAATGAAATCAAAGTACATAGGAACATTAGTCGGACTTGGATTCGCCATTCCAGGACTTTTGACGCTTATAAGTGTGGACATGATGATTTTCATGTTTATTCCTATACTTTCTTTCTTACCAATTGCTCTTCCATTGGAAGTAATAGGACAAGGACTCTTTGAAGATTATGCAATGACAGCGCTTCTTGTTCTTTTCGGACTAACAATCGCATTTGGACTTTCCTCCTACTATTTCTTTAAGCACATGATATTGGACCGACAAGAGGACAGAACTCTTAATATGGTTCGGTTTTGGGGATACTTTGGACTTCAATTAATAGTATTACATCCATTAATCTTCTATATATGGGCTTTCGACAATTCAGGAAGCTCAGGTGACGGACAGTTCATGTTCGGAGCGTTTGAAACTTTTCCAATTAGCAGTGGACTCTTTATAATACTCGGAATGATAATTGACTTTGTAAAAAATAAAAAAACGGTTGCCAACATAGGCTAAGCAAACATGCTCCGTGAACGGTAAACATTCACATATTATCTTTCAAACCAAATTCATCTTGGCGATGAAATTTACGGTTTGAAAGCCGCACGTTTCTTAGCCAGAACCGTTGCAACCAGCTTCTACTGTTTATTCTACTTTAGAATCTATTATAAATGCTTCGGCTTGGCTTCAGCAATAACCAAGGACGTCAAGCTGTTCGGAGCATATACTGCTCGTAAGTCAAATAGTCGAGGTATGCGTCACCTCCTTCAGGGTACGACAAGAGTATGTCATCGATCAACTTCTCAGTGACATCCGGATACTTAATATGCACTGGGCTAGCGCTTCTGAGCCATGGTCTTACGGTCTCCATGTACTTGTCCTTAATGGACGGAATTCGAGCTACTCCCATCTGCTCAAGGGCTTTTGCGTTACAGGCTTGTTCGTACTGGTGTTTTTGAGGAACGATGAGCAGCTTCTTCCCAAAGTGCAAAGCTTCAGTCGTTGTGCCGAAACCAGCTGCTGTGACAATCCCGGCTGCCGACAAAAACTCTCGCTCAAATTCATTCTTATCAAGTGGGAAAAATTTGAGATTAAGTGTCTGGTATTTCGACTTTGTTCTTTTAGAGAATACTCTCCAATCAACGCCTTTGAACTGAGAGAGAAATTGAATGATTTTCTTATCAGAAAAGGCCGGTAAGTACACTAAGAAGTGCCCTTGGTTGCTCACGTCCGACTCAATTAAGCTCTTTCTGATTATCGGGGTATAAATGTTGTCATCATATCGCGCGTAGCTAATACCAAAGTTGATAGGGCATGGTGCATAATTCCTTATGATAAACTTGCCAACGAAATCTTCATTGTTAACCGTTGGTACTCTTGATGAAAGCAGTGAGGCTTGATTACTGAGAGCTACACAAGATCTCTTGTTGAGCATACTCGCCCAGGCTGTTACTGGCTCAAAGTCGCTGATTATCAAATCATAAGAGTCCAAATTCAATGTTCTTATCTCATTGTAGAATCGCTTTAGCCTGTTCTTCTTGTACGTTGAAAGCAAGTCTATTCCACCATTCTTCCCGAACACGAATCCGAGTCCGGAATACCTATGCTTGATGGGAAATGGTAAGTGCAATTCACTGTCAGTCCCACTAATAAGAGTGTCGACATGACCTCTCTTCATTAATGCAGGGACGATTTCCATAGCTCTGCTTATGTGTCCATTCCCTGTTCCTTGTATACCGTAAAGAATTTTCATGATGCCAATAATTGAAACTCCGTGACTAAACTTTTGAATAACTCCTGATTGTTCTTAATAGTGCTATCATGAGCATTGAGATTAACATGTTTAACAATTAAGTCTTCGTGGTACCGATAGATAGACCACTTGCCCTGGTTATATTCTAATGCGGTCAAATTCTCAATCCAATCCCCAGAGTTTAAATACATCGTACTGCCTTTATCATCAGTAACTTTTTTGATTACTGGTTGATGAATATGACCGCAGATGACGTAATCATAACCCTTGTCAATGGCGATTGATGCCGCAACTGATTCAAAATTATTGATGAATGCTACCGCGCTTTTCACTCCATTTTTAACTTGTTTCGAAAGGGATATCCGTCCTCGACCCATCTTTTCACTGAGAAAGTTGACGAAGCGATTCAAGACGATCAGAATGTCGTATCCTACTGCACCCAACTTCGCCAGCCATTTGGAGTGTTGCATGGTCACATCGAAAACATCTCCATGAAATATCCAGGCCTTCTTACCGTCCAGGTTGAGCATCACCTTGTTTGCAATCTTCAGGGAACCCAATCCGAAGCCCACAAACTTCCTAAGCATTTCATCATGATTACCCGCAACGTAATAGACGGTGGTTCCATTGGCAATCAAACCAGCGATATGCTTGATAACAAGCATGTGAGATTTAGGCCAATACCGTTTCTTGAACTGCCATATGTCGATTATATCTCCGTTAAGCACAACTGTCCTAGCATCGATGCTCTTGAGGTATGTCAGAAGCTCTTTGGCGTGGCATCCATAAGTGCCGAGATGTACATCTGAGATTACTACTACGTCTATTTTTCTTTTAGGCGATTTCATCGGTTCATTCTTTGCTGCAAAGGACCGCCGAAATAGTATGTGGAAGGTTAAGTAGAAACCAATACTGATTTATGTAAAACCGGAGCTATTGTTAAGAGAACAAGGGAAGTGGGTTGAGTTTATATTCGACGTGATGCTATATTGGCAGTAGGTGATTGGGTGGGGTTGGTTTTACCAATTTGATTCGACCAGATCACGCACTGGTTCATCTTATCATAATCACGGGTTAACAATCACACAACGCCCCATGAATAAATACTGCCTACTCTCGACGATTACGACTCAAAATCGTGGATCAGACAATACCCTGACTGCTTGGTGGATTAATCCTCTTTGTCTACGCTATTTTCAGGCTTACATGAATCAATCAGAAATGATTTTCCAGATTTTGAACTTCTTAAACTAGAAGAAGTTGAAGTGGAATTAAACGAAGGGAATTTTCACTATGGGAGAGGGAAAGTGACCCGATTTATTGGAAAAAAGAACAAATCGGCATACAAGAATGTATAAAAGCAATAGCGGTCTGGAAGAAATCTCAAACCACTTTTTGTATTAGTCAAGTATTTTGAGGCTTGAAAATCTAGTGGTTTTTATCCGCTACTGCTCTTATACTGAACGTTGTGTGCAATGTAAAAATCTGACGAAAATCCGTTTTACGTATATTCGCTATTGATGGCAACACTTCGAATACAGATCAGCGATAAAGTACTTGACAAAGTGCTTTGGTTACTTGGACATTTCTCCAAAGATGAGGTTGAGATCATTGAAGAAGATCTTGAGTTCCTCAAGCAAAAGCAATTCGTTCAAGATGAATTGAGGCGCATGG
>JAVKEP010000074.1:0-26569 GCA_040221375.1 Cryomorphaceae bacterium | reverse complement strand
ATCAACGTGAGGTCATCGGCCAATTTTCCATCCTCATTGAGAGCAATCACTTCTCGTACTCGGTCTATTTCTAAGGGAATGAACTCACTCAAGTTGTCGGCATAGCTGTACCACATCATGCCCTTGAAAATGTCGCTCTTCTGGTGAAATGCAACGCCTTTCTTGGTCTTCAGCTTCTTTCTGTAATCTGGGAAATCCTTCATCGCGTCCATGTAGGAGTCCAGCTCGTAGTTCAGGCAACATTTCAATTTTCCACATTGCCCAGCAAGCTTCATTGGGTTGATGCTGAGCTGTTGATACCGCGCTGCCGCCGTAGAAACCGACCTGAAATCTGTCAACCAAGTGCTGCAACAAAGCTCGCGTCCACAAGACCCAATTCCGCCTATGCGCCCGGCCTCCTGACGTGCGCCGATCTGCCGCATATCAATGCGCAATCGAAACGTGTCGGCGAGTACCTTGATGAGCCCACGAAAATCAATTCGCTCATCGGCAATGTAATAAAACGTAGCCTTCGTTTTGTCTCCTTGGTATTCGACGTCTGATATTTTCATGTCGAGGCTTAATTCCCTGACAGCGCTGCGCGCTTTGATCATCGCTTCGTGCTCCAACCCGCGGGCCTCGGTGAAGCTTTTAAGGTCCTCCTCCGTTGCCTTTCGGTAGATTTTTTTGATGTCGCGGCTTTTGGTCGATAGGCCCGCTTTTTTCATCTGGAACTTGACCAGTTCGCCCGTCAATGAAACCATCCCTACGTCAAAGCCCGTCATCGCCTCCACAGCTACCGCCTCTCCAACACCCAGTGAAAGGTGCTCTGAATTCTTGAAGATTTCTTTTCTCGTATTCTTGAACCGCACCTCAATGTATTCACTCTCTCCTGTTGCGGTTCTTTCCATCCCCGTGAGCCAGTCAAATACATCCAGCTTGTTGCAGCCCGACGTTCCGCAATTGCCGTTGTTCTTGCACCCACCTGGCAAGGTCCCACATCCTCCGCTTCCACAATTTCCACATCCCATAATTCTCTGCTTATCGTTACAAATCTACATGGAAATTGAACTATACGCGTTCAGTCGCCTTCTTGCCTGCGTGCATGAATCTTACAGCCTTAATGCTGCTGTCGTACCAGACGATTTTTTCATTTACGTTCCGTTCAACATGAAACGAAGCCTCCTCGAGTAGATCCATGAATTGGCGCACATTCGACGCGTTGATGAATGGGGCAAAGCCCTTGTAGAAAGCCGCTTCATCTCCTTCCATTGGAATGGGCGTCTCGATCCACCCCATCCTAAAACACCGGTCCAGCATTTTTAGCGCCCCTCCGACAAACAAGCGCTGCGCGTCCCGGTTGTGCTTCGCCATTTTTTCACTCCAATTGAATAGGCCGATCAAATCTTTTTTATAGCACAGTCGCATCCACTCCCTGAATTCTAGGAGCCACGGATCATCGTTATTCAACGCCTCCTTTATCGCCGCGTGCACATTGCCTTCTGCTCTGAAGGCCAAATTGACTGCACGTTGCTTAGCTATGTTGTATCGGTTTTGTAAAAACTCGGCGAGCTCGGCATCCGAAATGAAATCCTCTTGGAAACGCTGCGTCCGAGACAAAATCGTGGTGAGAAGTTGCGCGGGTTGTTCGGTTACCAAAATGAAATGAGTCTCATCATTGGGCTCTTCAAGGCTTTTAAGAATCTTGTTGCCGAACGTAGGGTTCATCCGGTCGGCATGCCAAATGATAAAAACTTTCGCCCCGCCTTCGTATGCCCTTAGTGAAAGCTTTTGTCGGAGCTCCTTGCCCTCACGGTCACCAATGAATCCTTGGCTGCGCTCGATTCCTATCCGCTCATACCAATCTCGAAGCGATAAATACGGGTTGGTTGTCATCACCTCCCTCCATTCATCGATGAACCGGTCGGTGTTTGCCAGCTCCTTACGCACCGTCTTCGTGTTGTTCACAGGCACAATGAAATGTACATCCGGATGCGTGAAGTGGCTCATTTTGGCACAGCTCGGACAGGTGCCGCACGCGTCGCCCTCGGAGCGGTTGTCGCACATCAAATAGGTCGTTAAGAAAAGTGCGAGCGACAGGGATACTCCACCTTCATTGCCGTGAATGAGAAGCGCGTGTGGAAGTTTGTGTTGGTCCACCATTCTTGTGAACACACCCTTCAATTCGTCTTGGCTTGGAATGTCGTCTCTCCGCATGTTTCTAGCTTCCTTCTTTCGGCCTTAAAATTACTTTTGCCGCTGAATGTAACACCATGACAAGCATAGATTCTTTTGATTTTTCGAATAAAAGGGCGCTTATCCGCGTAGATTTCAATGTGCCTTTGACTGATGCGTTCGAAGTGAGCGATGACACCCGTATTGTTGCCGCCCTACCAACCATCAAAAAAGTGATTGCCGGTGGGGGATCCGTCGTGCATGTGTCGCACTTGGGAAGGCCCAAGTCGGGTCCTGAAGATCGCTTTTCGTTGAGGCATGTTCTTCCGACTTTATCCGACCGATTGAGTTTGCCCATCAAATTCTCCGGAGATTGTGTGGGCGATGGGGCGTCCGAGCTGTCGTCGAGCCTGAAGCCTGGGGAGGTGCTCTTGCTAGAAAACTTGCGTTTTCACACAGAAGAAACGAAGGGAGATCTATCCTTTGCCCAACAGCTCTCAACCCATGGTGATGTGTATGTAAATGATGCCTTCGGGACCGCCCATCGTGCTCACGCGTCCACTACTGTGGTAGCGCAATTCATGTCCGAAAAGCTGTTTGGATACCTGATGAACGCTGAGGTGGAAAACGGAATGCGGGTATTGAAAAGCGCCGAGCACCCTTATACCGCGATCATCGGTGGTGCAAAGGTCAGTAGCAAGATTGAGGTCATTACGAGTTTATTGGAAAAGATTGACAACCTCATCATCGGTGGTGGTATGGCATACACGTTCATCAAGGCGTCGGGAGGAGAGGTCGGTAACTCGCTCGTGGAAGACGATCATTTAAGCACAGCCCTCAGCATCCTTTCCAATGCCAAAGCAATGAACGTACGTGTCTTTCTTCCGGAGGACAGTCTTGTGGCCAACGCCTTTAGCAATACGGCAGACCGGAAGGTGGTTAGTTCAGATCGAATTCCGTCGGGATGGATGGGGCTGGATGTTGGGCCGGCTGCAATTGAAGCCTATCGTTCCGTCATTTTATCCAGTAAAACCATTTTATGGAATGGGCCGTTAGGCGTGTTTGAATTTTCGAATTTCGAGGCTGGAACCAGGGCGCTTGGAGAGATGATCGCGGCGAGTCCTGGCTACAGCTTAGTGGGCGGTGGAGACTCGGTTTCCGCTGTGAAGAAATTCGGCCTGACCCATCAGATGAGTTATGTGTCAACAGGTGGCGGGGCATTGCTCGAATTGCTGGAGGGGAAAACGCTCCCCGGTGTCGCGGCCATCGCGGGCGAGTAGGTTTCTTCTATGACTCGTCTTGTTGGGGGGCCAACCAGTCTTCTGCGGCTGAAAGCCATTCTGCATCGGTAAGAACCGGCAATGTCATCGGAGCGAAGGCCTTGATCGGGTTAAACATCAAACTTTTTTGAGGTTCCGATTTAGAAAGAATCGGCACGTAGCGATTCAGCCAACCCAAGAGGTTTAGAATGATCGACAGAATGAGGGTGATTTTGACCACGCCAAACAGCGCGCCGGCGAGTTTATTGACCAGCTTCATGGCCACTAGGTTCACGGCCTTCTCTACGACCTTCGCGAGGGCGTAAACGCCGAAAACGACCGCGATAAACGTTACGATGAACGACACATAGCCCAACCACGTTCCTTTTATGTCTAGCCACTCTTTGAGTTTGGCAGCGGTGACTTCGCTGAAATTTGCCGCGATGTACACGCCTGCAATCAACGCTGCGATGGAGGCCACCTCAATGATGAAGCCTTTTTGAAACCCTTTCCACACGGCGTAGAGAAGAGGTAGGAATAAAATGATGTCCCAATGATTGAAATCCATGCCTCAAAGTTAGTACCACGTGCCCGCGGTCCTGAGTACATTTGACGCGATGAATGAACAGGATTTTGAACAAGCTTGGAACAAGGCCATGCGGCGCGTGGAAGCGCGTTTTGACCAACCCATGGATTTGCAGTCCCTATTGTACGTAATTGGTGTGAATGAGCTCGGGCAGGGGCCGCGTCGATTCAATAAAGATCAAAAAATAGACGTGATGCATGTAGCCGTCTGCAGCTTGCTTGAGCCGTATGGATACTACCAATTCGTTGGAAAAGACAAAGAAGGGTGGCCACACTTTGAGCGCACGGAACGACTTCCGAAACTAGGTGCTGCCGAACAGGAAAAACTGATGAAGGAGGCTGTTCTTAGTTACATTCAAGAATGGTGACCGTCTCGCTTGAGATGTCGTCATTCTCTATTTGAATAAAGCCTTCTCCACAAAGGGAGTCAACCTTAACCGTGGTAATCTGGTTCGGCGGTAGGCCTTGCGTCTTTGTCGTGGTATCATACCGAACAGCACGGACGCGTAAAACTACAGGCAGGTCAAATGACTCTGTGTACACCCCCAAACTATTGGTGCGCCCCTTCCTGGTTACTACGCAGTTTGGTTCTGTGCAATACAATGTAACATGGATCGCGCTTTGCGCATCACCCGCCTGGTCGATCACCTTAATCTCAGCGATTCCTGGGTCTGGAGTTCGATCACACGCAGAAAGCGTGATTGCAATAAAAGCTAGTACAGCAAAGGAAACTCGAAGCGTTGTTTTCATAACCCGATTTCTAAGGACCGTCAAAAATAACATAATTATAAGTCGCATTTTTCACTAAACTTTGTCAACCCAACAATTCTATTGGTTCTAAAAATGAGAAAGCTACTGATTTTCACTTCCATTCTTCTTTCATATACCCTTGTTCTAGGACAAGACGAAGGTGAAAGAACGCGGTTGGTCATTTCTACTGATTCTGGTGAAATTACCGTTGAACTATACAACGAAACCCCATCGCACAGAGACAATTTCATCAAACTAGCGCAAGAGTCGTTTTATGATGGCACCACCTTTCATCGTGTCATGGAGGAGTTTATGATTCAGGGGGGCAACCCATCTACCAAGGAAGGGGCTGAAGGTCAAAATGATGGCCCGGGATATACCGTT
The DNA here is from genome assembly GCA_040221375.1 of Cryomorphaceae bacterium. Classification (GTDB taxonomy): domain Bacteria; phylum Bacteroidota; class Bacteroidia; order Flavobacteriales_G; family Salibacteraceae; genus SHAN690. The sequence continues at coordinate 21,437 of JAVKEP010000074.1, read as the reverse complement.
CCTATGGAGCTTCACAGTGCTTTTTTTCATAAAAAGGGTGCCCTTTGTGCCGCGCGACAGCCCGATAATGTGAATCCAAAAAGGGCGAGCTCTGGCAGTCAATTTTACATCGTGCATGGTAAACAGTTCACAGTTGCAGACTTAGATATGTTTGAAAAGCGGGCTAATCAAGACATGCGCAATCGCGCGATGCAAGCATTTTTCGCCGCGGAGGAAAACAAAGAATACTTAGCCCGGGTCCAGGGCGCGCAGCGAGAGCGTAATCAAGATGCTATGCAGGTAGTGCTGGATGAGGTTAACCCCATGATCGACGCATGGATGGGTGAAAAGAAATTCGAATATTCAGAAGAGCAACGTGAAGTTTACACAACCCTCGGGGGCGCCCCTCATTTGGATCAACAATACACCGTATTTGGAGAAGTGGTTTCGGGTCTCGATGTGGTCGATAAAATTGCCTCGTGCAAGAAAGAGGGTTCCAGCCCCAATCCTCCGATCCGCATGACCGTGCGGGTGATCGAATAACCCTAATTTCGCTTGATGAATTTTTCTGAACGATTACGTCAACTGGAGGCAGAGTTGAAGGGTGCCACCGCGGCCAACATAGATGAGGCTGAAAAATTACGGGTTAAATACCTTGGCTCAAAGGGCGTGTTCAAAGCACTTTTTAACGAGTTTAAATCCGTCTCTACGGAAGAAAAGCGGGCGCTAGGAAAGCCGCTGAACGAATTGAAGACGTACGCCGAGGCGCGTGTTGCTGAATGGAAAGCTACGCTCAACAATCAAAGCGGAAGTCAAGCACAGGTCGATCTTTCAAGGCCTGGAATGCTCAACGACTTGGGTGCTGAACATCCTATATCAATCATCAAGCGGGAAATCATTGACATCTTTCATGGTATTGGGTTTTCCGTTGCTGAAGGACCCGAAATCGAAGATGATTGGCACAATTTCTCTGCCCTCAACTTTCCACCCGAGCATCCCGCTAGAGACATGCAAGACACATTCTTCGTAAAGAACCCCAATGGCACCGAAGATCATGTGTTGAGAACCCACACTTCAAGTGTTCAAGTCAGGGTGATGGAAAATGAAGCGCCCCCTATCCGAATCATTGCGCCGGGCAGGGTGTTTAGAAATGAAGCCGTCTCAGCACGCTCTCATTGTATTTTCCATCAAATTGAGGGCTTGTACATCGATGAGGGGGTGACCTTTGCTGATATGAAACAAACCTTGGAATACTTCGCCAAAGAATTTTTTGGTAAAAGCAAGATCCGCCTTAGGCCATCTTACTTTCCCTTTACCGAGCCAAGCGCTGAGGTGGACGTTTACTGGGGATTAGAAAACGAGCTGGACCACCGCATAACAAAGGGCACGGGTTGGTTGGAGGTGATGGGTTGTGGAATGATTGATCCCGCCGTCCTCGAAAGTTCAAACATCGATCCCGAAAAGTACTCTGGGTTTGCTTTTGGAATGGGGTTAGAACGCAGCGCGATGCAGCGATTTCAAATTCCTGACATCCGTATGATTTTCGAAAACGACGTTCGTTTCCTTAAGCAATTTCAATCCGCGCTTTGATCCGCTGGGCAACTTTCATCATTCCGTTTTTTTCGCTTCTAGCTGCGGGTTGCGTCAGCTTACCCGAAGCTGAAGACCCCGTGTTGGTGCAAGACCTTCCTACGATGAAAGACATTGCAGATAGTTTGCAAAACGAGCGTGCGGCAGCGCTCAAATGGGTCGTACAGTCGGGTCGGGTAGACCATGTTTTTCAAAGTGATGTGGACTGGAGTCGGGAGTTTACCGCCTTTTTACAAGACGACGTAAATCACCTGCGCTATAAGGATGCGTATTCCGTTTCAGACACCGTGGATGATGGCTTGCGCACCGTTACGTTTCTTGCGCTCAGCGACGGGCAGGAGGTCCGTAAAATGAAGTACGTCATCCGGTCTGGGCGACTCAGTGGGTTTGAGTTGGTCAAAGACCGGTCGAACTTTTTATCCTCGTCTTCTCAAATGTTTCGATTCGATGACGGCGAGTACAGCCTTTCGATAAAACAGAACATCGACTGGTTCTTCGAAAACAATCAATTCATCCACGGCTCCATCGTTCCTCGTGGGGTGCTTTGGCGGGCGGTCTTTGACCTTGGTGGCGACCCTCTTCCCGTTCAGTGCCTTCTCCAAGATAGTGTCCTCATTGTAAAAAATGGAAGAGAGCTCCTACGGTTTCCAAAAACTGGGCTGCGAGGTGATTCGGTTGTGTTTTCATCTAGTTTTTTCAACGCATACTTCCAGCTCCTACGTACCGATGAAAACAACATGGTTGGGCGTTGGGTAAACCAAAAGCGTGACATAAAAAAGACAACCCCCGTCCGGTTCACGCGCGGCGTGCCGTTTCGTTTTCAAGTGGGCGAGAGTGCCCCGCGTGACATCCAGGGAGAGCACCTGATGCTATTCGCTGATCACGAGGGTGTGTTCAACGATTCCGCTGTGCTCATTATCCATCAAAGCGAGCATGAAATCAGTGGGTCCATCATGACTGAAACCGGCGATTATCGCTTTTTGGAGGGTGTTGTCAGGGGTGATTCCATGTTTTTAAGTACCATGGACGGAACCCACGCCTACCTTTTTCAGGGGGCAATCCGGAGCGACAGCATTCTGGGTGTGTTTTGTGTAGGCCAATCGACAAAACAACCTTGGTTGGCGAAGCTGGGAACAACCCACTCTCTTCCGTCCGCTGAGACAATTACAGAAGTATCCTCCGGTCGATTTGATTTTTCTTTTCCTGATCAAGATGGGAAAATCGTCGCGCTGTCTGATGATCGATTTCGCGATAAGGTTACGTTGGTCACCATCATGGGTACGTGGTGCTCAAACTGTCTGGACGAAACCCTATTCCTCAAAAAAGTACGCGAACGTTATGCTGAAACTGACCTGCAAATTGTGGCCTTAGATTTCGAGTTGGTCAGCGATTCTTTGGTAGCGCAAACCAATATTCAGCGACATATAAAGAGCCTTGCGGTTCCCTATCCCGTCCTATTAGCCTCTCTCGCAACCACGAAAGAAAGGGCCTCTACGTTGTTGCCCTCGTTGAACGGGGTATTCTCCTATCCCACGCTGATCGTTCTGGATCGCAACCATGACGTTGTCAAAATCCACACCGGTTTCAATGGGCCGGCGACGGGTGGGGATCGGTACATGAAGTTTGAACGCGCGTATTTTACCCTGTTTGACTCGCTGGTTGCTGAATAAATAGCCCAACGCATCGACGTTGGGCCTTATAATCTGCTGTGGCCTTACCAATCAGCCGGCGCCTTGGTCGGCGACACTCGTTACAGTTAAGCCCATGATGTCTCGATCAAAGTGATACCATGCGCTTTGGTCGTCGCCCATCAGTTTAATCTTATCGATGATCGTTTTTGCTAGGGCTTCTTCTTCCAATTGCTCGCTCACGTACCATTGAAGGAAATTGTGTGTTGTGAAGTCTTTTTCTTCGAGGCAAATTCCCACCATCTCACCTATACTCAATGTGACCGCAGCTTCGTGCTTATAGAGTTCTTCAAACAACTCTTTGACATTATTATAGTCGGATCTCGGTTGTTCAAAAGACGGAATGACTACCTTGCCGTCTCTTTCGTTCATGTACTTGATCAGCTTGAGCATGTGGAATCGCTCCTCATCTGAATGCTTATACAGAAACCCCGAAACTCCGGCATAGCCGTTCTGTTCAGCCCAAGAAGCCATTGCGAGGTAAAAATTACTCGACAACCCCTCCATTTTTATCTGTTCGTTTAAAGCCTCTTCCACTCTTTTTGTCAGCATAATAAATTCAATTTGGGTCAAAGTTATGCGCTTAATTCGAGCGCCTACGTTTCATGATCAATGTAATTTTAAAATATAATCATTCTTAATAGCTTCTAAAACAGCTTCATTTGCTTTAGAAACATGTCTAAAAAAACTCCAAAGAAACTAAGTAAACAAGTCAAGAAGTTCCGCAACCAATTGAGTCGGTTCTTCAGGGAAAACCCCACTTCACTTGTTAATCACAAACAAATTTCTGCGCGCCTCCACATAACGGATGCGGTAGAAAAACAAATCCTTGTATCCGTAATCGAGTCCATGATCAAAGATGGATTGCTCGCCGAAGAACACCGCGGCAAATACCGCTGGTCAGGTCCGCTGGATGAATTGGAGGGATTGATTTCCTTCAATAGGTCCGGCATGGCCTTCGTTGAAATTCCGGGCTACACAAGGGATGTACTCATTCCCGAGCACCACACAGACCGAGCGCTCGACGGGGATTTGGTTCAGATACGGCTGCTCAGCGGTAAGAATTCTGGTGGTCGTCCTAAAGGAAAGGTGATTTCGGTCGTCGAACGAGCGCATGAATCCTTTCCGGCCATTTTGTTTAAAAACGAGGGTCGCTTTTTTGCCATGCCCGACAATCCAAAAATCGCCATTGATTTTTTCATCCCAACCGATGATTTGAACGGCGCGAAGGAGGGTGAAAAGGTCGTTGTTCAGCTGGTAGATTGGGAAAATCTCCGCATGAATCCAAAGGCGCGTGTTACGGATGTTCTAGGAATGCCGGGTGACATGCGTGCCGAGGGCGATGCAATATTGGCTCAATTCGGCTTTCCCTTGCGCTTTCCTGCAGATGTGGAAGAGGAGTGTAAAAACCTTTCTGTGGAAATTACAACCGATGAAATCGCAAAACGTCGAGACATGCGCGAGGTGCTGACGTTTACAATCGATCCAGCCGACGCAAAAGATTTCGACGACGCAATTTCGTACCGCGTATTGGAGAACGGCAATTATGAAATCGGCGTTCACATCGCAGACGTCACTCATTATGTACGTGAAAACACTGCTCTAGAAAAAGAAGCACAAAACCGGGCCACATCCGTCTATTTGGTAGACCGAGTTATTCCTATGCTTCCGGAAATGCTATCAAACCAGGTTTGCTCCCTCCGGCCAAAGGAGGAAAAGCTCACTTTTTCTTGCGTCTTCGAAATGAATCAAAAGGCAGAGTTGCTCAATACCTGGATCGGTAAAACCGTTATCTACAGCGACCACCGCTTCGTCTACGATGAGGTTCAAGACGTATTGGAAAATACGTCCCCTGGTCCGTATAAGGAGGAGCTTTTCAACGTCAATGACCTCGCAAAGCGGTTGCGAGCAGAGCGCATGGTAAAGGGTTCGATCGCATTCGAAAAAAGCGAGGTTAAGTTTAAACTCGATGATGACAAAAAGCCCGTGGATGTATCCTTTAAAGTTCAGAAGGACGCCCATAAACTCATTGAAGAATTCATGCTTCTCGCAAACAAGGCCGTCGCGTTGAAGGTTGGAAAGAAAAATTCAGGTCGTGATCACGCCAAAACGTTTGTGTACCGGGTTCACGATCAGCCCGACCCAACCAAGTTAAAAGATCTGTCGGATTTTATTAAGCGATTTGGGTACCGAGTTGATTTCAACACGCCCGATAAAGTGGCTGCTTCAATAAATTCCTTGTTATCCGAAGTCAAAGGAAAGCCTGAACAAAACATCATTGAAATGCTCTCTATTCGAACGATGGCTAAGGCTGAATATTCTACGCAAAACATCGGACATTTTGGGTTGGCGTTTCGCCATTACTCCCACTTTACTTCTCCGATCCGTCGCTATCCTGATATGATTGCTCACCGTTTATTGTTCAGTTACCTCAACGATGGAAATTCTGTTGGTGAGGCCGGCGTTGAAAAGCTGTGCAAACACAGTAGCTTGATGGAGCGCAAGGCCACCGAAGCAGAAAGAGAGTCTACTAAGTTGTATCAAGTCATCTATATGCAATCCTCTGTCGGAAAAACCTTTGATGGAATCATCAGTGGAGTGACCGAATGGGGGGTATTTGTGGAGATTAAATCCAACAAATGCGAGGGCTTAGTTCGGCTACGGGATATTGACGGCGATTACTATTTCTTTGACCAAAAGAACATGCGAATCGAAGGGCAGCGAACGAAGAAAACGTTCACACTAGGTCAAGAAGTCAGGATTAGAGTGGAGTCGGCGGACTTAGAAAATAGAAGGATAGATCTAAAGCTTGTCTAACGTTTAGATGAGGTTGAGTCGCTGCTGCAGCAAATCTTTGTAGGATCCACCCACCGGAATGACCTTTTTATCATTCTCCAAGAGTACGTTGGAGTGGTCAATTTCTTTGATTTTATCCATCCTAACGATGAATGAACGGTGGACTCGAATAAAATCTTTCTCCGGCATTTTTCGCTCTATGTCTTTCATCGTAGAATGAATGGTATACCGTCGTTCACTTGTGTTGATTACAACGTAATCTTTCAATGCTTCGATGAAATAAATGTCTGAATAACGAATCTTCACCAGGCGTTGATTTGCCTTTACGAACATCATGTCTGGTGAGTCGCTTTTCTCAACCATGCTGTAATAGAGGTCTCTCTCTTTTTTCACTTCGGCTTCTCGGCCGTGCTTATAGAGCGCAATCTCAATTGCCGTCTGAATATCAATTTCCTTAAATGGCTTGATGATGTAGCCATACGGCTCCGATTCTTTCGCCCTGTCTACCGTATCGCGGTCTGTATAGGCTGTAAGGAATATAACGGGGATGTCCTGGGTTTTTCGAATGCTGTTTGCGGCATCGATTCCGCTCATTTCTCCTTTGAGCATGATGTCCATCATCACTAGATCCGGTTCCACTTCTCGCGCTTTCTCTATAGCTTCTTCTCCAGAAGAAACAATTCCAACGACCTCATACCCCAATTTTCTAAGGCAAACTTGGATGTCTTTGGCTACAATACTCTCGTCTTCTACTACTAGGATGTCCATGCTAAAGATTAGGCGGTTTTAGAGGGCAAAAGATATAAATATTTCGGTTGGAGCTGCTCGTTCACTTTGCATTTGACTCTGCTTCGGATCCTTTCACTTTCAATTTGATTCCATCTACCTTTATTTCAACCCCAGAACTGTACTCAATATTTACAAATATTGATCCGTCAGGATTGTACCGTCGCCACTCTCCTTCTTTTATTCCTGAGACGTACTTTCCTTCGAGCATTTTTACGCCAGTATCATAGTACCAGACGTGTTTTTCTTGAGGTAAATCATCGTAGTAAGCACCTTCAAACCTCAGGTTCCCATTCGAAATGTAATAATGCTTCCACACGCCTTGTTTCATCCCCGCTTCATATTCTCCCTCTTCGTGATGATCGCCCACTTCCACAAACCAAGCTCCCTCTTCCAGGCCGTTGGTGTATTCCCCTTCCGTGATGACCTTTCCGCTGTCAGAATATTCAACCAGCCGGCCGTGCTCTTGGCCATTTCTAAACGATTCCTCCCTCAATAGACTGCCCTCTTCATAGTACCACTTCCACTCTCCATCAGGTTCTCCTTTATCCGTGTATCTTCCTTTTTGTTGAACCGTTCCGTTTTGAAAATAGTATACCCACTGACCTGCTTTATAACCCGACTTGTAGTCACCTTCTGACTTCAATTGTCCACCGTCAAAATAGTATTCTCGCCATGCGCCTATGCGCAGTCCGTCGTTGGTCATATCTCCCTCAGCCGTCCGTATACCATTTCTGAAAATCTTGACGCTGTCTATTTCTCCATTGAGTGCATACCAAATATGCGTTCCATGTGCCTTGCCTTCCCTGTACGTACCTCTAAATTTTATTTTTCCATCGCTGTCTCGGTAATAGCTTTCTCTCACCTCCAAGTTTGCTAATTCCTCAGCATTGGCAATTAATTTTCCCTTGTTGAACTTATACGTTACCTCCAACATTCCCTTCTCTGAGTAATCTTTCCAATATCCCTCCTTCCTATCTGCTGAGTAACGTCCTTCCGATTTTATCGTTCGGTCCTCATAGAATTCTTTCCACAAACCTTCTCTCTCCCCTTTCGCATTCTTCCTATTTACCTTTTCTTGCTTGATGAAAATCCCATTCTTGTAGGTCGTAATGGTGATGATTTCACCGCGCTCATTGAACTCGTATGCTTCCCCATTCTCTGCTCCTTGTTCATACGGAGTTTCTGTTCGTACAGCACCATTGGAATAGTAGGTATATCCTATTCCCTGCTTTCTATCCTCTGCGTATGGAATGTTAGAGATTAGGAAGCCGTCCTTTCCATACTTCTTGGTATTACCGTTTCGTTTTCCGTTGGCGTAGCTTATCTCCTCCCTGAGGATTCCATCTTCACCATAAAATTTCCAGATGCTATCTAGGGCGTGTCCCTTTCTGTTTCCCTCCGATTTGAGAACACCTGACTCAAAATAATTTTTCCAATACCCCTCTGGTTTTCCATCCACTAAATTTCCCTCACTGGAAAGTACCCCGCTGTCAAAATAAAATTGATTGTACCCATTCGGATCCACAGGAATATTTTGAGCTTCGACTTCATGGCTCAAAAGTAGTCCCAGCAAAACTGCCAAGAGAAAAGGTGTAGTACTTTGTTTATACACGAATACAATAACTACTAATCTTTAAAATAATCTATTACTACTATAAAGGCTGTTAGACCTGTGCAAAGAATTATTTGCAATTGTTTGGTGGAGTTAGTTTTCATTTGAAATGAACAACGGATGAACAAAAGAAAGCTAGGTAACGCGGCAATTTACCATTTTATTGACAACCTGTTAAGAGAGCTATAACGTTCGATCAAGGCATAAGATTTTATCCGTAAAATGAATTAGGAGGTTCATAAAGTAGGTTAGCAAAAACAACAAGTTTAGGTTGCTATTCTCGATACCCAATTACCTTAATCAATTCGATGACATAGCGTAAAAATCTTATGCTTAGAAGTGAACAGTAATGAACAAGTTTTTAGAACGGTTTGGGAAGGATACCTTTGTGATATAAGACGAATTATTTATGAAAGTAGCTATTGGCTGTGACCACGCAGGACATGAATTGAAGGATTTTATCGTGATAGAACTCAACAAAATGGGAATTGAGGTCAGGGACCACGGAACCAATGGTTCTGAAAGTGTTGACTATCCAGATTTTGGACACGCCGTTTGCAACGACGTAGAAGGAAAACAAGTTGATTTTGGAATTTTGATCTGTGGAACCGCGAACGGGATGGCTATGACGGCTAATAAGCACAAAGATATCCGCTGCGGACTCTGTTGGTTGCCGGAGATTGCAGCCTTGACTAAGCAACACAACAACGCCAATGTCATTGCTTTGCCAGCGCGGTTTATTTCCCCTCAAGAGGGGTGGAACATCACCAAAGCTTACATGGAAGCGAAGTACGAAGGAGGACGACACCAGCGGCGCATTGATAAGATTCCTTGCTGATCTGTTGGTAGATCTATGATTCTCCAAGCCATAGACTTGAGTCGCGCCTATTCGAGGACGATAGGATATAGAAAGGTTACCCCCTTACTGAAACTCCACTTTTTAAGTAGAAGATGGAGCGCAGATGTGTACATGAAATGTGATCAACTGCAGGAGATTGGCGCGTTCAAAATTCGAGGGGCTGCGAATTTTGCTTTGCAATTGACAGAAGCCCAATTGAGTAGAGGATTGATAACCCACAGCTCAGGCAATCACGCGCAAGCCGTTGCTTATATGGCGAATAAGCTAGGGACTAAGGCACACATCGTAATGCCCGAAAACTCGAATAAGCTTAAGCTTGAAAACGCGGAAAAATGGGGAGCGGAAATCACGCTTTGTAAAGCAACGATCGAGGACCGATTGATTCAAGCTAATCGGATAGCAGATGAAACAGGAGGGTTGATTATTCCGCCCTTTGACCACGAATGGATCGTTGCAGGTCAAGCCACTTGTGCAATGGAGGTATTTTCTCAAACGACGGACGTAGACATTTTTGTGGCGCCCTTAGGTGGTGGTGGTTTATTGGCGGGATCCGCGTTAGCGGCAGAGTACTTCTCTGCTCATACCCTGGTGCTAGGAGCAGAGCCAGAGCAAGCGAAGGATGGATACCTAGGATATAAGAGTGGGGTCAGAGAGAAAAACGTCAAAGCAGATACAGTCGCGGATGGACTGAGAACAACTGTGGGCGAGATTCCCTTTTCCATTATTAAGGAGAGTGTGGCAGATATTTGGCTTGCTGATGAAGCTGACATAGTGCCGTGGATGTACCGCATTTGGGAAGAGTCCAAGATGATTATTGAACCCTCTAGTGCTGTTCCGTTTGCCGCTCTCGATAAGCAAAGTCATAAGATTAAAGGGAAGAAAATTGTGGTGGCCATTACGGGCGGAAACGTCGACTTAACCCAATTGCCTTAGCAATCATTCCGCGGTCGCCGGAGTAGCGGTCTTTGCAATGGCCTCGATTTCTCTAATCAGCGGGGCCTTGTCAAACTGTGGCGCATACGCATACCCTTCAACCATGTATTGCAGCCCGTTGGCAGGATTGTAAAAAATGAGCGCGTAAAAAGGGCCGCCCATAAAGTATCCCTCCATTCTCCACAACCCCCGGACTTCTTTAGCGGTTAAACCCTGATACGTAATGAGTTCTGACTTTGGAGGTAAGAAGCGGTCGCTGATGCTCATATAGCTCTTCTTCGGCCCTTTTACATAAGCCTTATTAATCCGAGATTTCCATGCGTATATACTTGAATCAGAAAAATCTGCCGTATCGGTATAGGGGCGCGAGTAAATCATGACGCCCTGGCTGATGGAATGTTGGTAACCACCTAGCGGTTTGGACTGGTCGAGGCGCAACCATAGAAACCCAGGAGACTCTACAGCCACCTGAAACTTGTCTTGCATGATCACCCCTAAACCAGTAAGGTCCTTAATTTGATCGTTTAATTTTTGTTGGCCAAACGCCTTATTTCTACTGATAAGGCGGGTGATTTCCGCCTCGTGAAAGAGGCGCAGGATTTGCCCCATGCGACCTTCCAATACAGCAGGGAGTTCTTCCAGGCTTTTCAGGTTGATAAGGATGTAAAGTTGTTGACGCGCGTATACATCACGCCTCACCTGGACGGAAGTTTTTTTGTCGGGGTGTATTTCAATTTTTAAAACGTTTCTATGGGTACGAAACATATCATTGAAACCCGCTTCCTTCAGCTCAACCCGCTTGAGTAGTAACTCGTCTTGGGGAAGCCCGTAAAAGGTTTCCCCCATTGCGTTGCCGATGACATCGGCGTACGACGTTGACCACACCTCAGAAGGTGCGACCACGATTACTTCCCCACTGTTTCCGGAGTTTCCGGGCAACAAATTGGATCTACTAGCCTCGCCGCAACCAGAGAGCACAACGCATAAAATGAAAACGACGTACCAGATTCTCATCACGAAGATTTGCCGATAACAATGCGTTGACCAGGCTTCATGTTGTTGAAATTCACGGCACTATTCCACCGCTTTAAATCCGCGATGCTCAAGCCTCTAGCTTTGGCGATGTCCCACAATGTGTCTCCCGGACGAATACTGTAATAAATATTGTCGCCGTCTTCTTCCACTACCGCAGGCGCGGGCTTAGGTTGGGCGGCGGGAGCGTTCACATGATCAGCGTAAAGCACGATCTTTTGACCTGGTTTGAGGGAGGTGCCCGTCATCCCGTTCCAATATTGAATCTGCCTGACGCTGCAGCCGTATCGATTCGCTATGCGGCCGAGATAATCCCCGGAACGAACGGTGTAGTAGATGATGTCTTTTGGAGCTTCGAGGGGTGCTTCGCTCTTCTCAATTCGTGAGGCTATCAAGGCGGTTAGCGTGTCTTCGTTCGCCACCCAAAGATTGAGCTTTTCCTTCGGGAGGTAGAGCGCAGTGAAGTCGTCATAACCAGGAACAACGTTTAACCGATACGAAGGGTTGAGTTGAGCAACGGTTTCTTCATCCACATCAAGTAGCTCAGCGATGGTGCTGAACGCGATCTGCTGGTGAACGTGTACAGAGTCAACCTCGTACGATTTGTATCCAGCCGACTGGGCGAAGATGTAGTGATCTCTTGCGTGTTCAAACAAGTAGTTTACGGCAATGAACGCAGGAACATAGCCGCGCGTCTCTCGGGGAAGAAAAGGATAAATGTCCCAGTAACTCTTCTTACCCCCGCTGCGACGAATTGCGCGCGCTACACGGCCCTCCCCGCAGTTATAAGCCGCCAACGCGAGGTTCCAATCCCCAAACATTTCGTGTAAATAGGACAGATATTTAGCCGCCGCTTCGGTAGACTTAACCGGGTCGGAGCGTTCGTCGACGTATGAATTGATCTCCAGCCCAAAAACTTTCCCCGTTCCATACATGAATTGCCACAACCCTGTAGCACCCGCCCGGCTTCGGGCCTTAGGGTCCAAGGCGGATTCTACCACCGCTAAGTATTTCAATTCGAGCGGGAGACCATATCGATCAAATGTTTCTTCAAAAAGGGGAAAATACTGCTCAGACCGACCGAGGCAATTGGCACTTAACTCACGGCGCTTCGACATGTACAAATGGATAAACGCCTCCACCACACTATTGTAAGTTAGGTCGAAGGGCGTGCGCTCGTCCATTTGACCCAATCGTAGGCGGTACTCTTCGCCGGTAAAAACAGGAAGGGAGTCAGGTAAAAGAAGGTCCGTTGTTGTAAGGGGCTCATTGCTAAACATCACGAGGTCTTCATAGTAGCAAAGAATAGCGCTATCAATGCGAGCCGCCTCTTCAACATCGCGTAAAACCAACGTTGAGTCCTTCGTCGTTCCACCAGTGCTATCAACGGTAATTCCTAGCACCGAAAAGGAAGAAAGCCCTGTCAAGAGACATGCGGAGAATAAAGAGGTCATTTGTTTCATTGTACAAGTGTGTAAGACATGATATGCCTAAACTCAAAGATGGTTATCAATTATCCGCGTAAAGGGACAGAAAGGTTACCCTTATCAACGAAAAAGTGTTAGTTGGTATTTAGATCAACGCGGCAGCGCGGAATAATGTTGCCTCATCGAAAGAGCGCCCGAGCAACTGAACCCCCAAAGGAAGCCCCTCTTCAGTGGTGCCCATTGGCACAGAGATGGCGGGGTTACCAGAGAGATTGGCCTGTACTGTGAAAATATCTTCGAGGTATAAAGCGATAGGATCGTTTGCTTTTTCTCCTGCACGAAAAGCAGGATGTGGGGTTGTGGGCGAGATTAAAAAATCTGCCGACTCTAGGATCTCATCGGTGGCATCTTTAATCAAACGACGAACTTTTTGTGCCTTGTTGTAATAAGCGTCATAGTAGCCAGAGCTCAGGACGAAGGTGCCCAACATGATTCTTCGTTTTACTTCTGGCCCAAACCCTTCCGTTCTGCTGTTGGTATAGGTGGTTGGGATGTCTTGTGATGCCTCGCTCCGCTTCCCGTAGTGCACCCCGTCATAGCGGCCGAGATTGGAAGAAGCTTCAGCCGTAGTCAGCACATAATAGCACGGAACTAAATGATCCAAATACGGAAACGAAGCACTGATTACCTCGTGGCCCTGAGCCCGCAAACGATCGATTCTCTCAACAAACAAAGCCTTCGTTCTGGGGTGTAACCCCGGGCTGTTCATTACCTCGTTATAATAAGCGAAAGTGAATTTTTCACCACGTGAAGGCGCGTCGTGCACTGGTTGAGAAGAGCTGGTTGCGTCCATCGGATCCTTGCCTGCCATTACCTGATAAACGAGTTCAACGTCTTCTACATTCGTCGCAAAAGGGCCGATTTGATCAAAACTGGAAGCGAAGGCGATCAGACCATACCTAGAAACCCTTCCGTAGGTTGGCTTCATGCCCACCAAGCCGCAAAACGCCGCCGGCTGACGAATAGACCCGCCAGTGTCGGAACCTAAGCTCACCATGCAAAGTCCCGCAGCGACCGCCGCGGCGCTTCCCCCAGAGGAGCCCCCAGGAACGAGGTCAGTATTCAAGGGATGCTTCACATTTCCGAAAGCTGAATTTTCGTTTGAACTGCCCATAGCAAACTCATCGCAATTCAGCCGTCCGAGTATTATCGCATCCTGATCAATCAAACGCTGAATAGCCGTTGAGGTGTAAACGGATTCAAAGCCGTCTAAAATGTTCGACGCCGCACTGACCTTGTGACCCCGGTAGCACATATTGTCCTTAATACCAATGATTGCCCCAGCCAGTTTACCAACCGACTTACCGGTTGCGAGTTTTTGGTCTATGACCATTGCGGAAGCAAGTGCAGACGCTTCAAAGACCTCGAGAAAGGCGTTGTATTTGTCTTGCGAAACTGCCCGTTGGCTGTATTGACGCACGAGGGCTTCAGCGGTGGTCCTCCCAGAAATGAGGTCTGCCCGCGTTTGCGATAGATTTGTGAATGTGTATTCCTCCAAGGTTAGCCTGCGCTTAGTCTTTCAGCTTATCCTTTGGTTCGGAATCGTCTTTGGTAGCGTCCTTGAACTCTTTCATCCCACGACCCATTCCGCGCATGAGTTCAGGAATCTTTTTACCACCAAAAAGTAGCAGTAAAACTGCTATGATCAACACGATTTGCCAAGGTCCTATACTGCCCATGATTCAAGTTTATTTTGCGAAATTAAAAAGAGAAAACGACCCGCGCCCGGATCTATGTGGAAGAGGCTTCATTTGTCTAAAACTTTAGGCACTTTAAAATAGTCGCTATCGTGAGAAGGTCCGTTTTTCAGCGCCTCTGCAGGAGACAGCTCTTGACCCACCTCATCTTTTCGTAGCTGAAGGGGCTCATCTGTCATGTAAACCAACGGCTCAACGCTTGCAGTATCGACGGCATTCAATCGCTCTACAAACGCAAGCATTTTCTCGAGGTCACGCTTAATGTTTTCCTTCTCTGCACCATCAAAACGAAGCCGAGAAAGTTCCGAAAGCTTATCGATCATTTTATCATTTACCTCCATACAATTCATTCAAGGGGCGTTCGATTATAGCAAAGGTATCACTACGCAATTCATTCACAGTCTTATCGGCATAGTCTGCAGGGTAAATCGCCGGATGTATGATTACCCGTGACGGCCCTGGCCCGCCCATGTTTTTTAGCGCGGGACCCGCCTGAAGACGCTTAAAATTATTCAAGAATGTTACCGGAACAATCGGAACGTTTTTCTCCATTGCCAATTTGAAGGCGCCGCTTTTAAAAATCTTCAATCGCGGGGCGGAAGGAGGAATGGTGCCCTCCGGGAAAATGACGATGTTATGGCCTTTGTCCAACTCATCTTTTGCCCGATCGTATGCGGTCTTCGCCCCGGTGATGCTCGCACGATCCACAGAAATATTCATTCCCTTGCTGAAAAAAATATGGAACAGAGGCCAGTTGTTTAACTCCATTTTACCCATGAAGATGAAATAGTCACTGAACGTCCGATACATCGTAATGATGTCGACATAAGAGCTGTGATTGGGACAAATGATGAACGGTTTGTCGGGCAGAGGCGCCAGAGTTTTTACATCCATCCATATCCCCGGCATACTCAATAACCACCAAGCCCATCGCTGCATGATCTTAAAGGCCCTGGGCCACCGCTCCTCTTTGCTCAAGGCCCAGTTCAGCAACGGATACAGCAAGATCATCGTGCCGGCGAAGAACACAAAGAACCACACTTTCCACAGGACCCGAAAGGGTTGCAACACATAGTACATCGGCGCAAAGGTAGCTGGATTATTATGGGAGAAACGCAAGTTTTACTTTGATTCCCAAGGCGGTGAGGCTTTATTCAACCCATCCCCTTTACATTTGGCCAAAATTTAAGCGATGGCCAGGATACTTACAGGCATTCAAGCGACAGGTGTACCCCACTTAGGCAACATACTGGGAGCAATCAAGCCCGGAATTGCCATGGCAAACCAACCCGAGAACGAGGCGTTTTTTTTCATCGCTAACCTTCACTCGCTAACCGCAATCAAGGATGCTGAACGCATAAAAGAAAACACATATGGCGTTGCGGCCGCGTGGCTTGCGTTTGGACTCGACACGGAGACGAATGTGTTTTACCGACAAAGCGACGTCCCAGAAGTAACAGAATTGATGTGGCACCTCAATTGTTTCACCCCCTTTCCCATGCTTGGCAACGCCCATAGCTTTAAGGATAAGAGCGAAAACTTGAGCGATGTTAACGCCGGGCTTTTCACGTATCCAGTGCTCATGGCTGCCGACATCGTTCTTTATGATGCTGAATTCGTTCCAGTAGGTAAAGACCAAAAACAGCACCTTGAGATGACGAGAGACATCGCCGGAGCCTTTAATCATAAGTACGGTGAGGTGCTGGTTTTACCTGAGCCTTCTTTTGACGAGCGAGTGATGATCGTACCTGGTACGGATGGCCGAAAGATGAGCAAGAGCTACAACAACTTCATCAACGTTTTCCTTCCAGAAAAGCAGCTGAAAAAACAGGTGATGAGCATTATTACCGACAGCACGCCCCTTGAAGCACCAAAGGACCCAAACGTATGCAATGTGTTTGCACTGTATGCCTTATTAGCTGAGGATGCTCAAGTGGCTGAGATGCGAAAGAAGTATACCTCTGGGGGCTTTGGCTACGGCCACGCAAAGAGCGCTCTGTTTGAGTTGATACTCGATGAGTTCTCAAAAGAACGAGTGGAGTTTGATCGATGGATGAACGACCGCGCATCGCTGGACGCCGAACTCAAAAAAGGCGCCGAAAAGGCACGTGAAGTAAGCTCAAAAACGCTGAAAAGGGTTCGAGACGTTCTGGGTTACTGACCCCCGAGCCCATGCTTTTGGGAGAATTTTTCGTAGAGATCGATTTGGTGATTTCCTAAGTCAATCGGTAATCCCTCTACAAAGGCGTGGATTACCTCGTTCGTGCTCATATCGAGCGGGTCTCCGGCAGTGATAAAAAAGGTCGCCACCTTTCCTGGCTCAAGCGTTCCATAGTTGTGGTCGATCCCCGCCATCTTAGCAGGAACCTGCGTTAAACAGCGAATCGCCGCCTCGTATGGCAGGCCGTAGTGAACCGCTGTGCCAACCTGAAAGGGCAGGTTCCGACTGATCATGGCCTCCATACCACCGCTCGTGGCGAAGGCCACGTCGATGCCCGCGGAGACAAGCCGCGACGCTAGTAAGTACTGTTCATCAACAGGTGAGTCCGAATGAACGGGCAGCTTATGGACTCGATCGATGATTACAGGAATGTTGTTTTCACGTAATTCAGTGGTAACCAAGTGGGCTTCAGCACCACCCACAATTGCAACCCTCTTCAACTTGAATTTCCGAACAAACTGAACCACGTCCAAAATGTCACGGGCCCAGTTTACGCGAATGTAGAGCCGAGTATCATCAGAAAACACTCCCCGCATGGCCTCGAAACGAAGGTTTTTTGTCACCCTACTTTCCAGTTGGCTATAAGCTTTTGATTCCGTGAAAAAGTCGTGAATGGACCGTACGCGGCCCTCATATTCCTTATTTGCTTTGATGGGTCCCGGCTCAGCCCACCAACCCGAAGCGCGATAACGCGCGGGCCAATTCATATAAATTCCCTCGTCACCGCGAACAGAGGCCTCTTGCCAGTTCCCCCCGTTCAAATGAACAAAGGAAGAGCTGCCAGAAATCGTGCCGCCAACTGGAGCAATTTGCGCCATGAGAACGCCGTTGCTTCTTACCGTTGGAATGATCATCGACTCAGCGTTAAACGCAGGTAAAGCCCTCACATTCGGTAAAAACGCGCCCACCTCATCGAAGTCGTGCGTTGCCTTTACTTGTCCTATTTCAATGAGGCCGAGACGGCTGTCCATGATCGTGAAACCAGGAAACACATGCATGCCTTCCGCGTCGATGATGGTATCGTAATCTACATCATCGATCCGCGTTTTGTTTGCATCCACCACACGGGTGAACTCACCGTTTTGAATCTCGATGTACGAGTTGTCAATGATGGTCCCATCGCCAACATGCGCCACCGCGTAGCGAATGAGTGTTCGATGCTTCAGTGATGCAGAAGGACCTGAGGTTTGAGCCATCGCAAAAGCGGGTATCACGAGGAAAAACACAATATGGATCCCGGACTTCATTCTTGGTCGTAATTTTCTAGGATGGTGTCGCAGTGATATTCCCGTTCTTTTTTTGCAGTGATCGCCCGCTTCTTCTCCCCTTTTTCTTGGAGCATTTTCTCGATGAGTCGAGCTCGTTCAGCAGCAATATCCGCGTTTAAGCCTTCCTGTTCTTTGACGTCGAAATACTTTACACCCTCAATGAATGTCTGTTCGGGATGTGCGTAAACCGAAAGCGGGGGGCCGCTCCACAGCACAAAATCAGCATCTTTTCCTACCTCGATGCTACCCACCCGATGGTCGAGGTGAAGCATGCGCGCGGGATTGATGGTTACCATTTTCAAAGCCTCTTCTTCACTCACCCCCCCATACTTCATCGTCTTTGCCGCCTCCTGGTTGAGTCTCCTGCCCATTTCTGCGTCATCAGAGTTAATTGACGTGTTGACTCCAGCGCGGCTCATTAAGGCAGCGTTATACGGTATGGCATCGTTGACCTCAAATTTGTAGGCCCACCAATCCGAAAAAGTCGAACCCGAGGCCCCGTGAGCGGCTAACTGAGGGGCGACCTTATACCCTTCAAGTATGTGGGTAAAGGTATTTACCTTGAAGTCAAACGAATCAGCCACCGACATCAACATCAAGATTTCAGACTGCACGTATGAATGACAGGTGATGAAACGTTCCTGGTGCAGTATTTCAACCAAGGCATCAAGTTCTAGGTCCCTTCTTTGCAGCACAGGCCTGGCTGAGGTTTTGGAGAGCGATTTACGCGCTGGAATATCAGCAGTGGAAGTCGCGACGTCGTATTCTCGAGCCCGGGTGAAGGCGTCGATAAACGATTGTTCCACCCCCATTCTGGTGAGGGGAAACCGCCCTTTATTGTCCTTGGAATTGGCGCGTTTGACATTTTCACCGAGCGCGAACTTGATGAAACCGTCCGCACCACCTATAAGCATGTCTTTTGCCCCCATTCCCCACTTGAGCTTTATGAGTGCGCTCTGCCCGCCAATGGGATTCGCTGAGCCGTGTAGAAGCTGTGCAGACGTTACACCTCCAGCTCTGTGGCGGTAAATATGGGCTGACCACGGGTCTAACGCGTCTTCGATCCTGACCTCAGCCGACGATGCTTGAGCCCACTCATTTACCCCGCCTCTCAGACCTATGTGGGAGTGCTCATCAATCATACCCGGAGTGAGGTGTCGGCCCTTGGCGTCAATTCGCTTTAACCCAGAAGGGTACAACATACCGCTTCCTACTCGCTTGATCTTACCGTTCTCCACCCAAACATCAGCGCCTTCTAGCTTGCCAGTATCTGCGCAGGTCCAAATCACAGCGTTGGTGATAGCAAATGAATTATTTCCAACCAAGCTATCCCACCCAAATGCAACGTTAGGGTGACGCAGGCGTGGGTAATAAACCAACGAGTCTATGGCGCCGGCAGTTTTGGAGCTTTTTTTAACGTCCGAATTCCGATCTTTTACACCCGCCCACGAATGCCAAGCGCCCCGAGCGTCTGTTCCGGTGCCGTCTACCAACGTCCCGCCAAGGCTGAATTTGCCGCTGAGTTGATACAACAGACTGCGATTTTCTTCGCCGTTCATGATAACGAGGGTAATCAACTCATCCTGGATGGTAACCGAGGCTTTTAATTTGGAATCATCGCCTTTCTTTTTGATGGAGGCCTCTACCCCTTTTGCACCGACCGAGGTGATGTCTAAAAGGTAATCAGCCTTTTCAATGACCAGGTTATAGGCCCCAATCAAAGAGGCGTCGACGCGCTCTATATTATAGACCCGCTCCCCTTTGCTCCAATGAGAAATCACCTCGAAACCGCTACTGGTAAAATCACCCTCAGAGATGAAAAAAGATGCCAATTTGCCTGCCTCTAAGGTTCCGAGGCGCCGTTCAACCCCCAAAAATGTTGCTGGGGTTGTGGTCAAAGCGGCCAAAACTTGATCGTGGATCAGGCCTGAACGGGCAATTTTTTTCAGGCCAGCGAGAAACGCCTTGTGGCTTTTGATCGTGTCGCGCGTGAGCGCAATTTGATGTCCACCCTTGGTGAGAAAGTACGGATTGTAAGGCGCAGCCTCCCAGTGTTTGAGCTCATGCAACGAAATCATTCGCGCATCGAAAGGATCGGCAATGTTGAAAGGGCGAGGGAAATCTGTCGGTAAAATAAAACGCGTTGGCCCACTTAAGTGCTCCGCTATCAAGTATTCTTTGCCGGTTCCTTTTAGGATGAATGGAGTGCCAAACTCGGCAGATAGATCTTCGACATTTCTGTACGATAGTGGATGGTTTAACTCGAAAATGGAGGGTGCATGATCAAGCTCATTGATCGCATTGAGCGATGCATTTACTTCAGATCGGTCCGCAGCCTGGGCATACCACTGAGCATCGTACATGGTTTGACGAATCAAGGCGATGGCCCCCATGTGTGAACTCGGATAGTCGAAGGTGCTTGAGCCCTTGTTAAAGCTGAAATGAGCGCTGCTTTTAGGTAGAATCAACGCCTGGTTTGCCTGCTCTAAACCAATAAAAAACAAGGACCCGGTTCCTCGCATGATGCCGTCTCTATCATGGTGGTTCACAATGCCGATTCCCCCCGCTAACCAGTCTTCGCGGATTTTCTTATCGACAGGAAAAGACAGGCTGTACTCGTGCTCAGGATGGATTGCCGGATTCCAGTTCGTAGCCGTATTGACGACTGAAGGCTCCTTTTTCGCGCCTTTTTTTGGCTTTTCATACAAAAAGCCCGCGTAGGCGTCGATGAAAGAAGGGTAAATGGTCAGGCCTGTACAGTCGTGAATGACCGATCCAGGAGGAACGTCTACCGCTCGGCCACAAAAAACCACCTTGCCCTTGTGCATGATGAGCCTTGCAGAATCTACGGTATTACCAGGTGCGATATGAATCCGAGCATTGATGAAGGCGTGATAGACATCGCGAATGTCATGCACCCCGTTGACCGGGTAGGTTTCTTGAGCAAGGCCTAGGCCAGATGCTAATGCGAGAAGTAGAAAAAAAAGGTAGCGTTTCATTTTACGGCGCCAAAGTTAATTGCCTTCGTTGACCAAATTGAGTGGATTCAAAATGCTTTGAGAAATACCTTGTTGATTGCGCTTTGGCGTTGACGATCCAGCCGTTTACTTTTGCACCTTAAACCAAGCGCATGATCACCGGCCTAAACCATCTGCACAGCTCTTTCCGATACTTCGTTTTATTGTTTCTTCTGCTCGCATTGTTGGATGCGATCATCGGTATGAGAAGCGGAAAGGTGTATTCAAAATCAAGCAAATTATTTGCATTGGGCGGGTTGATTCTCGCGCACATCCAAGGACTTGTGGGGTTGTTGCTTTACTTCTTGGGTGAAAAAGGATTTGCTTGGCTTACGACAGAGGGGGTGATGAAGAACGACACCATGCGTTTTTATGCGGTCGAACACGTCACCATGATGATCCTCGCCATCACCTTGATCACGGTGGGTTATAGCCGCGCCAAGAAACAAGAGGAGGCGTCGAAAAAGTT
>JAVKEP010000073.1:0-1542 GCA_040221375.1 Cryomorphaceae bacterium | reverse complement strand
AGAAAGAGTAGTTTGCAATCGTAACCGTATCCGTTCCTCCTTGAGGATTAACAGAACCAGAGTAGCTATAGCTGGTTGGCGTTCCAGTGCCAATTTGCCACTTGATGTCGCAAGATGTCAATGTATCCGTACCTGCATTTTGAACTACAACTTGAATATCTACAGAATCCAAATCACATGTCGGTAAAGAGGGGCTAAGAATAGCACCGATTCCAGCATCATCCGCGTAAGGAGACAAAATCGTGAATGCAGCCTGTGATCGGTAAGAATAGCTGTATCCAGAATAGACGCCACAAATGGAGCCGCCTGAGTTGTCTGTATAGTAACAAGCCACGCGTCCAGGAAGGTAGTCTGCCGTAGTGTGCGAATTATAGCTGTAAGAGCTATTGTCGAAACATACATCGATGACTACGTTGTCTGTTCCGTTCCAAAGCACAGGCGTTGTGAAATTAAACGTGTTCCACCCTGAGGTCGTTTGGTAAGCAGAGCTTGAATACACCGTGGTGTAAGCAACCGTAGACTGAAGGTTGGAAATAGAAGTCGCAGTAGTAAAGCCAATCTTGATGTTGAAATTTTGCATGATTGGGCTACCAACTTGCGTTACGTTGAAGCCAATGGCATTGACAAATCCTGTAGGAGCACCTGCAGCACTTAATTCACTCGCCAAGTAGAGCATCTGGGTCTGGTCATCCATGTACCAAGTTCCAAACGGAGTGTCACCAGTACCTCCGTTACCAGAACCGGTAACAGTAGTACCTGAACCTACCGTGTAAACCTGCGCGTGGCTAAAACTAGCACTGAGCGAGAATATCACAGTAAGTAGGAAAAGAGGTATAAAAGTAAATGTTCTCATATAGTATGATTTTAATTAAGAATACAAAGCTAATCAATAGACGTAACAATTGTCCTTTGGTTTGCTACTAAATGCGTTTAGTCTAATGAAACCTTGCATTCATCTATGAGTCAATTTGTTCGAAAAATAAATGCGCCCCCAAACGGGGGCGCTTTCTATAGAACTATGATGAAGTTGATTATCGTACGATCAACTGCTTCATTTGTGAATCAGCATCGGTAACAACCTTCACGATGTACGCACCAGCCGCAAGGCCAGCAACGTTGATTTCGTGGTTGTTGCTTCCAGCGCTCATCGGAGCCTGAGCTACGGTTCTTCCACTCATGTCGAGGATGAGGATATTTCCAGCATCAACGTCCTTGGTCGCGATGGTTACTACATCGTTCGCAGGGTTAGGGAAGATGGCAAACTCTCCGGTTTTCAAGTCCTCGATTCCTACGGTTGGGCCAACAATCTTAGTAGCGATGTCAACACCGCAACCATTGTTGATCTCCAAGCTCACAGAGTAAGTCGTAGGATTTGATGGGTTAGACCATGGGTAAACCACAGTTTCCATCACATTGGTAGAAGTAGCAGGAGTTGCTCCAGCACCAAAGTTCCAGTTTACAGTACTCGTAGAAGTCAAGTAAGGAGAAGAGCTAGCATCGAATACGTAGATGAATCCGCTGTAGCTAGGGGTAGTGATGACC